>NZ_JBHXHX010000005.1:87624-258161 GCF_042723915.1 Streptomyces sp. NPDC058335
ACGACACCGAGACCCGCACGGGCGGTGCGGGTGGGAACAACCCCGCCGAAGGCGAAGCCGAGACGGAGACCACCCCCGCACCGGCGGAGCCCGTCGCCGCCGACGGCGAGGACGCCCCACAGGGGCCACCCGCAGACGACACCGAGACCCGCACGGGCGGTGCGGGTGGGAACAACCCCGCCGAAGGCGAAGCCGAGACGGAGACCACCCCCGCACCGGCGGAGCCCGTCGCGGAGACCACCCCCGCACCGGCCGAGCCCGCCACGGAGACCACCCCCCAGCCGGCGGAGCCGACCAGCACCCCGTCCCACCTCCTCACCGCCCACAGGGCAGCCGCAGCCACCCTCACCAAGCTGAACCTCACCGACACCCACGCGGACGTCTACCTCGTCCTGGACCGCTCCGCGTCCATGCGCTCCTACTACAAGGACGGCTCCGTCCAGGCTCTGGCCGACCAGACCCTGGCCCTCGCCGCCCACCTCACCCAGCCCCCCACCGTCCACGTCGTCTTCTTCTCGACGGAGCTGGACGGCACCGCCGACCTCACCCTCACCGACCCCGAGAACAGGATCGACGACCTGCACGCAGGGCTGGGCCGCATGGGCCGTACCAGCTATCACGCCGCCGTCGAGGCGGTCGTAGCGCACCACGAGAAGCACGCCGCGTCCTCCGAGTCCCCCGCCCTGGTGGTCTTCCAGACGGACGGTGCCCCGGACGCGAAGACCCCCGCCACCCAGTCCCTCGCGGATGCCGCGGAACGGCACCCGTCCCTCTTCTTCTCGTTCGTCGCCTTCGGTGAGCACGAGAACAAGGCGTTCGACTACCTCCGCAAGCTGAAGACCGGCAACACGGCGTTCTTCCACGCGGGCCCGACTCCCCGGGAGCTCACGGACCAGGAGCTGTACGAGGGCGTACTGGCCACCTGGCGGCCGTAGCCCCCACCGAAGGCCCAGTGCTCACGCCGCCCGCTTCTCATCCCATAAAACGGGGAGCGGGCGGCGTACCCATGTCGGCTACGATTTCAAGGTTCCGTACATAGCAACCTGGGAGCAGCCCCCGATGGCTCGACACCTCATCACCAGCGCCCTTCCGTACATCAACGGAATCAAGCACCTGGGCAACATGGTGGGGTCCATGCTCCCGGCGGACGTGTACTCCCGGTACCTCCGCCAGCGCGGCCACGACGTCCTGTACATCTGCGCGACGGACGAGCACGGCACGCCGGCCGAGCTGGCCGCGAAGGAGCGGGGCCTCCCGGTGGCGGAGTTCTGCGCGCAGGCGCACGACGCGCAGAAGGCGGTCTACGACGGCTTCGCACTCGCGTTCGACTACTTCGGCCGCAGCTCCTCGCAGCAGAACGTCGAGATCACCCAGCACTTCGCCCGCCGCCTCAACGAGAACGGTTTCATCGAGGAGCGGGCGATCCGCCAGGTGTACTCGCCCACCGACGGCCGTTTCCTCCCGGACCGCTATGTGGAGGGCACCTGCCCGCACTGCGGCTACGACAAGGCCCGCGGCGACCAGTGCGAGAACTGCACCCGGGTCCTGGACCCCACCGACCTGATCAACCCGCGCTCGGCGATCTCCGGCTCCACGGACCTGGAGGTCCGCGAGACCAAGCACCTCTTCCTCCTCCAGTCGAAGCTCCAGCACGAGGTCGAGGAGTGGGTGTCGCGGCACGAGGCGGACTGGCCGCAGCTGGCCTCCTCCATCGCCCGCAAGTGGCTGACCGAGGGCCTGCACGACCGCGCGATCACCCGCGACCTGGACTGGGGCGTGCCGGTCCCGGCCGACACCTGGCCGGAGCTGGCGGCGGACGGCAAGGTCTTCTACGTCTGGTTCGACGCCCCGATCGAGTACATCGGCGCGACGAAGGAGTGGGCGGACGCGGCGCCCGACGGCGAGGCCCGCGACTGGAAGTCGTGGTGGTACGAGGCCGACACCGGTGAGAACCCGGTCCGGTACACCGAATTCATGGCGAAGGACAACGTCCCGTTCCACACGGTGATGTTCCCCGCCACCGAGCTGGGCGTGCGCGAGCCGTGGAAGAAGGTCGACTACGTCAAGGCCTTCAACTGGCTGACGTACTACGGCGGGAAGTTCTCCACGTCACAGAAGCGCGGCGTCTTCACCGACCAGGCACTGGACATCCTGCCCGCCGACTACTGGCGCTACTTCCTCATCGCCAACGCCCCCGAGTCGGACGACTCGTCCTTCACCTGGGAGCACTTCACGGCCACGGTGAACAAGGACCTCGCCGACACCCTCGGCAACTTCGTCAACCGCGTCCTGTCGTTCTCCAGGAAGCGCTTCGGCGACGAGGTCCCGGCGGGCAGCGCGCCCGGCGAGGCCGAGGCGAAGCTCGGCACGGAGATCGCGCGGCTCATCGCCGAGTACGAGGAGCAGATGGAGGCCCTCCAGTTCCGCAAGGCGGCCGCCGCCCTGCGCGCGCTGTGGTCGGCGGGCAACTCCTACCTGGAGGAGAAGGCCCCCTGGCTGGAGATCAAGACCGACAAGGACGGCGCGGCCCTGACGCTGCGTACGGCGATGAACCTGATCCACCTGTACGCGGTGGTCTCGGAGCCGTTCATCCCGGCGACGGCGAAGGTCATGCGTGAGGCGTTCTCCCTGGCCGACGACACGGCGACCTGGGTCACCGAGGCGGAGGCGAAGGCCCTGACCGCGGTCCCGGCCGGCACCCGCTTCACGATCCCGCCGGTCCTCTTCGCCAAGCTCACGGACGAGGACCTCGCCACGTACAAGGAGCGCTTCGGCGGCGTCGACGAGTGACGCACCGCGTCGGTGGGAGGGGCGGCCCCCGTCCCTCCCACCGACGCGGGGGCCCCGGCTTCGGCATGTTCCCGCCAAGCCGTATGGTTTCCGCCATGGCAGTCCCCCAGGTCATCCCGATCGCCTACGAGCCGAAGCACCGCACCGAGTCCATCGGTCGGTACGCGGACGGTCAGTTCCTCGCATCGGTCACATACGCGTTCCCGCAGGGCTTCCGTCTCGACGACGGCTGGGAAGAGCACAAACGTCTCTACACCGTGCTGCACACCTTCGACGCCGAGGGCCGCTACCGGAACTCGGACATCTGGTGCGCCGGTACCTGGGCGCAGCAGCAGCGCAACCCCCACGGCGACGACTCGGTCCTCAACCGCGCCCGCGCCCGCCTGGCCACCCTCCTGCGCAGCCTGCCCCGCCGCTCGTACACGGACATCGCGATCCGCCCCTTCCAACTCACCCACGAGAACGTCCTCTTCGGGCTCGTGATCCGCAAGGACGAGGAGGACGACGAGGACTGGGCGGAGCTGTACCCGGACCAGCTCGGCTTCGGTGCCCCGTGGGACGGCACGTACGACACCTGACGGGACCACCCGCGCCGCGCAACTGTCCACACCCCGACGGCGTCCCCCTCTGCGACACCGACAACACAGGGGGACTTCATGGCGCTGTTCGGGAACGCGCACACGATCGACTCGGGGACGGCCCAGCAGGACTACGCGCGGCTGCTCGGGCAGGGCGAGCGGGTGCATGCCGCGTATCTGCTGATCCGGGACACGATCCTGTTCACCGACCGGCGGCTGCTGCTGGTCGACAAGCAGGGGATCACCGGGAAGAAGGTGGAGTACCACTCCGTCCCGTACCGCAGCATCACGCACTTCGCGGTCGAGACCGCCGGCACCTTCGACCTCGACGCCGAACTGAAGATCTGGGTGTCGGGCACACCGACACCGATCCAGAAGACGTTCACCAAGGGCGTGGACATCTACGAGGTGCAGGCGATCCTCACGCAGTTCGTCACGCAGTAGCCGCGTAGGCACCGTCGGAGCGGCCCACCGCCGTACCGTCCGGGAACCTCACCAGCTCGATTCGACCGTCCAGCCCGGAATGTGTGTCGGAATGCAGCGGCATCACAGGCAGCAGGACGTTCCCGTGTCGTGCCGCAACGTCCTCAGGCACCGGAACCCGACCGCGTGTGTTCCGGTGCCCTCGGCGTTCTTCCCCAAGGAACTCCTCCAGAGGGAAAGAAACCCCGCCAAGCCCCACCCCTTCCGCCCACGGCGCACATTCACTCGCGGGAGTGAACATCGCCAACTGGGCCGAATTCATGGCTGGTTGCCAGCTCTACGCTCAGCGCAGCACGGCACAAGCCCAGACATGCAAACGGCCCTCGCCGGGACGCCAATCCCAGTGCGAGGGCCTGACCACCAAGGAAGTCAGACCCTTCCCGATGGATACCCAAAACACTAGCGTGCGCCCGCACGCCCAGTCCCATATCGGTGGGAAAACCGGCCCCCTCCGGCGTGACCACGCGAACGCGCACACGCATCCCGGTGGCGTCACCCACGACAACACCCGCCACACCACCCGCTTCACGGTGATCGGCAACCACCTCGCCCAGCACCCCGACCTGCCGCTGCTGGCGATCGGACTGGGCTGCCACAGCCAGTCACTCCGCACCGGCGCCGCCATCGACATCAAGCCGCTGGCCGCCCGCTTGGGAGGAAGCGGACATGACGGAAGCCTCGGCCCACGGCCGCTGACGCACGGGGGCCCGGGAGACCGTATGTCTCCCGGGCCCCCGCGCTGCGTGGGTACTACTTGAGCACGCCCGCGCCCGCCGTCGTGGCCAGCGACATCGGCAGGTTCTTCGCCGAGGCCTCCAGGCCCGACGTGAGGGTCGGGGTCCAGTTGACCGTGGTCTTCAGGTCCTTCGACGAGGCGGCGTTGTAGGCGGCGACGAGGTCGGTCGTCGTGCCGTTGACCAGGTTGCCGGAGCCCTTGACCGAGCCGGTGCCGTCGCCGCTGAGGAGCTTGGCGGCCTTCGCTCCGGACGGGAGCTTCCAGTAGTTGTTCTCCGCGACGACCTGGGCCTTGGCGCGGGAGTTGATGCTGTACTGCGTCGCGTAGCCGTTGAGGGGCGTGACGTCGTAGTAGTTGTTGTAGATGTGGATCTGGCCGATGCGGGCCAGCGGGGCGCGCTGGATGATGCCCTTCCACACGTTGTGGTGGATGGAGACCCGCAGCTTGCCGACGCTGTCGGTGTCGCTGCTGCCGATCAGCATCGTCTTGTCGTGGTTGGTGAACTGGTTGTGCGAGACGGTCACCAGGTCGGAGCCCTTGGTGATGTCGAGGGAGCCGTCGTGGATCTGGTACTCGCGGCCGTAGTACTTCGGGTTGGAGCTGTCCAGGTGGGGCGCGTCGGTGAACGTGTTGTGGTCCGCCCACACGTGGGTCGCGCCGCGCAGGGTGACCGAGTCGTAGTTGGAGTTCCAGTTGCCGTCGTCGCCGTCGGTCGGGTCCCACTGGGGGAAGCAGTCCTCGGTGGCGGCGAAGTTCATGTTGCGGACGATGACGTTGTCCACGTTCTGCACCTGGAGCATGGCGCCGGTGAGGCCCGCGCCGGTGCCGGGGACGCCCACGATCGTCGTGTTGGCGGGCACCTTGAACACGATGTTCTTGGCCTGCTTGGACTGGGCGGCGGCGCGCGCCTTCTCCTGCGTGCCGGACGGCAGCGCGGAGCGGCCGTAGGTGGCCGGGTCGTAGGCCTTGAGGTAGGCCGCCAGCGAGTAACCGGTGCCGGCCGCGTAGTCGGCGCAGGTCAGCTTCTTGCCCGCGTCGTCGGTGTTGGCGTCGATGGTGCCCTTGACCTTGATGATCCGGGGCGTGGTGTCGGTCGCGGAACCGAGCGCCTTCACGAGCTGGGCGCGGGTGGAGACGGTGAAGGTGTGAGCGGCGTCGGCCTTCGTTCCACCGGTGGTGCCCGTACCGGAGGACGCCCAGCCGCCCTTGGCGGCGAGCGTCTGGTGGTACAGGTCGACGGTCCCGGCGTTGGCGTTGATCACGACGACACCGGCGCCGACACCCGCGGCCACGACGGCGGCGGTGACGACGAGGGTGCGGCGCGAGCGGAGGGACCGGCGGTGGGAGGGAGCTGCCACGGGGGATCCTTACAGGGGGGAGCGGGGTTACGCCCTGTCAGTGGTCGCCGTGCCATGAGGAGTTGCCGCGTCACGAGAACTTTTTCTCCAGCCCTCGCCGCCACACGATCAAACGCCTTCACGATGTCGGGGCGTTCGGCCACGCGCGCGTGCGTGCGGTCGTACGCCCCGTCCGTGATTCCGCCCGCCTTCAGCCCGCCGCCGGTGACGCCGACGCCGTCTCCCTGCCCAGCCCCGCCCGCGCCCTCCGCAGATGGTCCAGTCCCTCCCGCGCCGTCCGCGTCACCTCCGCGTACTCCGCCGCCGTACGGGCGTCCGCCAGCCGTGCCCGTGCCTCGCGATGGCAGTCCGCCGCGCTGGTCAACGCCCGTGCCGTGTCCTCACCGGCCCCCGCCCAGGCCCGCACGTCAGGCGGGACCAGGCCTCCCCCGAGCCGTACGAGCCACTGGTTGGCCTCGGCCTCCGCGTCCAGGCCGGACGGGTGCCGGTCCCGCCGCGAGCGACGCTGGGCCACCACCCCACCGACTGCGCCGACGACCAGCAGCACCGACAACACGACCATGAACCCCATGCTGGCTTCCTCCTCGCCCCACCGACCCTGCTGCCCCACCGACCTGCGCCTCCCATGAGACGCCGCCCCGCTGTGGACGGGCCCCGGGGCTCCTGTGGGGCGCCGGTGAGGTCGCCCTGGAAGAGGGCCGGTCCTGGAAACGCGGAAGTGGCCCGGAACCGGCGTCGGTTCCGGGCCACTCAGGTCGCACCGGCTACTTCGGCTGCGGCTTGCGCACCGTCAGGTGCAGCTCACGCAGCCGCGCCTCCTCCAGCTCCGTCGGCGCGCCCATCATCAGATCCTGGGCGTTGCCGTTGAGCGGGAAGGCGATCGTCTCGCGGATGTTCGGCTCGTCCGCGAGGAGCATGACGATGCGGTCGACACCGGGGGCGATGCCACCGTGCGGCGGGGCGCCGAAGCGGAGCGCGCGCAGCATGCCGGCGAACTCGCGTTCCACGGTCTCGTCGTCGTAACCCGCGATGTTGAACGCCTTGAGCATGATGTCCGGCTCGTGGTTCCGGATCGCGCCGGAGGACAGCTCGACACCGTTGCAGACGATGTCGTACTGCCACGCGAGGATGTCCAGCGGGTCCTGGTTCTCCAGGGCGTCCATGCCACCCTGCGGCATCGAGAACGGGTTGTGCGAGAAGTCGATCTTCCCGGTCTCCTCGTCCTTCTCGTACATCGGGAAGTCGACGATCCAGCAGAAGCGGAAGACGTTCTCCTCGAAGTGCCCGGCCCGCTTGGCGGCCTCGACGCGCACCGCGCCCATGATCTTCGAGACCTCGTCGAACTCGCCCGCGCCGAAGAACACCGCGTGACCGGCGGCCAGCGACAGCCGCTTCGTCAGCTCGGCCACGTTGTCCTCGGTGAGGAACTTCGCGATCGGGCCGGACAGCGAGCCGTCCTCGGCGACGCGGACCCAGGCCAGGCCCTTGGCGCCCTGCGAGACGGCGTAGTCACCGAGCTGGTCGAAGAACTTGCGGGGCTGCGCCGAGACGTCCGGCACCGGCAGCGCGCGCACGTGCTTGCCGGCGAAGGCCTTGAACTCCGAGCCCTCGAAGATGTCGGTGATGTCGACCAGCTCCAGCTGGGCGCGCAGGTCCGGCTTGTCGGAGCCGTACTTCAGCATCGACTCACGGAACGGGATCCGCGGGAACGGCGAGGTGACCTCACGGTCGCCGCCGAACTCCGTGAACAGCTCGGTCATGAGCTTCTCGATCGGCTGGAAGACGTCCTCCTGCTCGACGAAGCTCATCTCGACGTCGAGCTGGTAGAACTCGCCCGGCGAACGGTCCGCGCGGGCGTCCTCGTCGCGGAAGCAGGGCGCGATCTGGAAGTAGCGGTCGAAGCCGGAGATCATCAGCAGCTGCTTGAACTGCTGCGGCGCCTGCGGAAGGGCGTAGAAACGGCCCGGGTGGAGGCGCGAGGGGACCACGAAGTCACGCGCGCCCTCGGGGGAGGTCGCGGTCA
Organism: Streptomyces sp. NPDC058335; assembly: GCF_042723915.1. NCBI lineage: Bacteria > Bacillati > Actinomycetota > Actinomycetes > Kitasatosporales > Streptomycetaceae > Streptomyces > Streptomyces sp. NPDC058335. Next base: position 95,593 of record NZ_JBHXHX010000005.1, read on the forward strand.
GGATCGGGGTCGCCATCTCGTTGAAGCCGAGCGCCACCATCTTGTGACGGATCGCCGAGATGACCGCCGTACGCAGCATGATGTTGCGGTGCATGCGCTCGCGGCGCAGGTCGAGGAAGCGGTACTCCAGGCGCCGCTCCTCGTTGACCCCGTCCTCGGTGTTGATCGTGAAGGGCAGCGGCTGGGCGGCGCCGAGCAGCTCGACCTCGCCGACCTCGACCTCGACCTCACCGGTGGGCAGGTCCGCGTTGACGTTCTCGGTGCCCCGGGAGACGACCTTGCCGTCGACGCGGACCGTCGACTCCTTGGTCAGCTTGTCGAGGGCCTCGTACGCGGGCGTGCCGGGACGGGCGACGAGCTGCGTGATGCCGTAGTGATCGCGCAGATCGATGAAGAGGATGCCGCCCAGGTCGCGCCGATTGTGCAGCCAGCCGCTCAGCCGGACGTCGGTGCCGACGTCAGAGGCGCGGAGCTCGCCGCAGGTGTGGGACCTGTACCGATGCATCGTCGTTCATCCAGTCTTCGCGGATCGGGGGCATGTTTCACGTGAAACAACCCCCAGGGTACCGGGCGAGCCATGATCGGCTCCCACCATTGATCGGCTCCCACCATTACGAACCCGGCGATCAGTGGCACTCTTCGATCGTCTGTTCTTAAAGTGGGGCAATGCGCACTGGCGAGCCTCTGCCCGCCGTGGGGGATGTCCTGGCCTCCCTCGCGACCGGCCTGTGGCACTGGGACACCTCCACCGGCCTGGTCACGGTCGATGCCGAGGCGGCCCGGCTGCTCGGGCTGCCCACCGAGGGAGCCGTCCTCACGGAGGCCCAGACCCGGGCCCGACTGCACCCCGTCGACTGGAACGAGATCACCGGCGTGGTCCAGCTGGCCGTCGCCGAGGGCACCCTCGCCGAGGTCCGTATCCGGATCATGGACGAGCGCGGGCGGATCGTCCGGGTCGTCCGCAGCAGATCCAAACCGTCCTTCGACCCGGTCAGGAAGGCGTACGAGCTGATCGGCACCCTCCAGGAGGTCACCGAGCCCTCACCGGGCACCCCGGCCGGCCGCAGTGCCGTCACCGGCGACTGGCGGCGCTCCCGCGAGGCGTTCCTGCTGGACGCGGGCAGGGCGCTGGCGGAGGCCCGGTCCACCGAGGAGGTGCTGCGGGTCGCGGCCAATCTGTCGATGCCGGGCTTCTCGCCGGACGGCCTCGCCGTGTTCGGCGTGGAGGGCGACCGGCTGACGATCATCGGGCATCACGGACAGCAGCCCGGCGACGAGAACCCCTTCACCCAGATGTCGCTCCAGACGGACTATCCGGCGGCAGAGGTGGTCCGCACCGGCCGGGCCGTCTATCTCTCCTCGCCCGAGCACTACAAGTCCCGCTACCCGCTCACCTGGCCGCTCGCCGCGCAGTTCGGCCGCCACTCCTGGGCGTTCCTGCCGCTGACGGTGGCCGGACGCACCATGGGCGCCTGGATGGCCGGCTTCGCCTACCCCGTCGCGTTCACCCCCGACGAGCGGTCCGTGCTCACCACCGTGGCCCGCATGCTCGCCCAGGCCCTCACCCGGGCCGGCGCCGCCGAGACCCAGCGCGAGCTGACGGACGGGCTGCAACGCTCCATGCTGCCCACACTCGGCCCCGAGATCCCCGGCATGACCCTCGCCGCCCGCTACATACCGACCGGCGGCGGCCTCCAGGTCGGCGGCGACTGGTACGACATGATCCCGCTGCCGAACAAACGGTTCGCGCTGGTCATCGGGGACGTGCAGGGCCATGACGTGCGGGCGGCCGGCCTCATGGGCCAGCTCCGCATCGCCCTGCGGGCGTACGCCTCCGAGGGCCACGGCCCCGACGCCGTCCTCTCCCGCGCCTCCCGCTTCCTCTACGGCCTCACCCACACCGGGGACGCCCACGCCCACGCCGACCTCCGCTTCGCGACCTGCCTGTACATCGAGGTCGACCCCGTCACCGGCGTCCTGGAAACCGCCCGCGCCGGACACCTCGACCCGGCGATCCGGATGGCCGACGGCACGGTCCTCGTCCACGCCACCGCCGGCGGACTGCCCCTCGGCATCGACCCGGACTCCGACTACCCCACCACCCGCCTCGCCCTCGAACCCGGCGAGGCCCTGATGCTGTGCACCGACGGCCTGCTGGAGACCGGCGGCCACGACCTCGACACCGGCTGGCGGCGCATCCGCAAGATCCTGGAGAAGCACGACGGTGGCCTGGAGGAGCTGGCGGACGCACTTGTCCAAGCGGTGCACGGGCCGTCCTCGCACCACACCACCGGTCCACTGGCCGACCGCCGCGAGGACGACATCGCCCTCCTGCTCGTCTGCCGCCAGGGCGATGCGGGCTGCGGAGGTCTCGGCGCCGCCGTACCGGCCCGCCCGGCCGTACGGCGCTCCATGCTCACCATCGCGCAGGCCGAACCCGAGCGGATCGCCGAGGCCCGCGCACAGCTCCGCGAACTGCTGCACGACTGGCCGAGCGACGACCAGGTCGACTCGGCCGTCCTCCTGGTCTCCGAGATGCTGACCAACGTCCTCGTGCACACCGACGACGACGCCCTGCTGGTGGCGGAAGTGGCCGGCGACCCCGGCGAACGCCGGATGCGCATCGAGGTCACCGACACCAGCGACTCCCTGCCCCACAAGCGCCGGCCCGGCGAACTGGCCTCGTCCGGCCGCGGCCTCGTCCTGACCGAACTGCTCGCCGACGAGTGGGGCGTGTCCCCGCGCGGCGAGGGCAAGACCATCTGGTTCGAGCTCTACGAGCCGGCGGAGTGCGGCGAGCTGCCCGGGGAGGCGGAGTCGGAGTCGGGTGCGGCGTAACGCTGCCGCAGCTCGTGCAGCACCCCGAACACCGCCGCCGTCAGCGGTACGGCAAGCAGCATGCCGAGGATCCCGGCGACCGACGCCCCCGCCGTGATCGCGAGCATCACCACCGCCGGATGCATCTGCACCGTCCGGCTCTGGATCATCGGCTGGAGCACATGCCCCTCCAGCACCTGCACGGCCAGCACCACCCCGAGCGCCCACAACGCGATGACGAACCCCCGGTCGGCCAGCGCGACCAGCACGGCGACGGCCCCCGAGAGGAACGCACCGAGATACGGGATGTACGCGCCGACGAACACGAGCGCCCCCAGTCCCACCGCGCCGGGGACATCGAGCACCAGCAGCCCGACGGTGATGCACACGGCGTCGATGAACGCGATGAGCGAGGTCCCCCGCATGAACCCCTCGACGGCCTGGAAAGCCCGCCGCCCCATGGCCTCCAGCCCGTCCGCCGTCCCGTCCGGGGCAAGGGCCCGCAGCGTGTCCACGGCCCGGTCGGAATCCCGCAGGAAGAAGAAGACCAGCAGCAGCGCCAGTACGGCCATGGCGATGCCCTCGCCCACCACACTCACCCCGCTGATCACCCCGGAGGCGGCCGTCCCGCCGAACTTCGTCAGCAACTCCCGGGCGTTTGAGGCGATGTCGTCCAGCGAGGTCCCCGCCGCCCCGAAATGCTCGGTGAGCCCCCGCGCCGCGTCCTTCAGCGAGGCCACGATCTCGTCACCGCTGTTCACGAGCGCGGCGACCACGATGTACACCGCCCCGCCCACCACTGCGACAACAGCCACACAGGTGACCCCCGCGGCCACCGACCGGTTGACGCGCGCCTTGACGAGCCGCCGGTGAAACGGCCCCAGCAACGCCGTCCCGAGCAACGCGAGCAACACCGGCACGACCGCCGTACGAAACTCCACACACAGCCGGATCCCGACGTACACGACCCCCGACACCAGCAGGATCACCACACACCAGGCGGCCAGACGACGAACGGGAGCGGGAAGCAGCGACGGCACCCCTCCAGCGGATCACGCCCCACACGGGTTGTCCTGCGCGGACGACCGGCCGGGTGACGCCCCGGCATCGGCACACCCCCTCAGCAGAATCGATGCCTCAGTCCCCTGGGGAATGAACATCTCCGACAATCGTCCGAACCCCCCAGGCATATGCCTAGCGTCCGAGGTGGAGGTGATGCTCGATGTACGAGCACAACAACACGCCGCCCGACGAGACGACGACACAGCGGGACGCGATCGACATCAACGACTTCGTGTTCGCGGCCACGGGGGCGCGGGTACGGAGGCTGACGACTCGGAGTGGGGAACACTGGTTCCCAGCGATGGATGTGGCGAAGCAACTCGGCTACGCGAATACACGGGACGCCATGCAGAGCGCGGTGTCGCAACATCACACAACGACGTTCGGCGATATTGCACGAAGCGTCGGTCTGAGCGACGCAAGGAGCAATACCGCAGGTCACGGGTTCCGCACAACGATGAAGTTGGTGAACCTACAAGGTCTCATCCAGCTCGTTCAGAGGTGCACGAAGCCGGAGTCGCAGCCGTTCAGGAACTGGGTCTCCGAAGTCATCGCCACCATCCAGCGCGACGGTTCCTACTCCCTGGAACCGGCCCCCGTACAACCCGCCCCCACCGGCACCGCCGCCTACGCCATGCCCCAACAGGTCGCCGACGCGATCGTGCGGCTCGAAGTGAGGAACATCCAGGCCGACGAGATCATGGCGGCCTTCCAGAGGGAGCAGACCGAACTCCTACGAGAGATCAGCCGCAGTCAGGGCGCAATCGCCCGCAGCCAGGGCACGATCGCCCGTGACCAAAGCGCCATCGCCGACAGCCAACGCACGATCGCCGATGCGCTCCAGGACATCGCCCAGTCCCTCAGGTTCCGCCACCCGGAGCCGAAGTTGACACCCCAGCAGCTCCTGGCCACCTGGAAGGCGAAGAACCTCGTCTTTACCGAGGACATCCACGCGGTGGCGGCCTACCTGGCGCCCGCACTCGTCCGGGGCGAGGCCAGTTACCGCATGGAGGAGATCGCCGCTCGGACGGGGCTCTCCCTTGCCCGCGTCCACGACTGCCTCCGCACGCTACTCAAACGCGGCTGCATGCGGCAGACGGGCTGTGCCGCGGACGGGGCGCCCATCTACGTACTGCCGTAGCGGGGGCGCCCCGACGAGAGAAGGCCCGAAGTCGCAAAACGAAGTTGCGACTTCGGGCCCTCTCGTACGTTAGCCGGAGTTTCAGCCCCGCGGGCCGCCCTCGGACATTCCGTGGACCGCCGGGATCGTGCCCAGCCGGCCCTTCTGGAAGTCGTCGAACGCCTGCTGGAGTTCGTCGCGGGTGTTCATGACGAACGGGCCGTAGTGGGCCATGGGCTCACGGATGGGCTGTCCGCCGAGGAGGACGACCTCCATGTCCGGGGTGTGGGAGTCCTGCCGCTCGTCCGCGCGGACGGTCAGGGAGGAGCCCGCTCCGAAGACGGCGGTCTGGCCGAGCTGGACCGGGCGGCGTTCCGCGCCGACCGAGCCCTTGCCCGCCATGACGTACGCGAGGCCGTTGAAGTCCTCGCGCCACGGCAGGGTGATCTCCGCACCCGGCGCGAGTGTCGCGTGGACCATCGTGATCGGGGTGTGGGTGATGCCGGGCCCGGCATGGCCGTCCAGCTCGCCGGCGATGACGCGGAGCAGCGCGCCGCCGTCGGGGGAGGTGAGCAGCTGGACGCTGCCGCCGCGGATGTCCTGGTAGCGCGGGGCCATCATCTTGTCCTTGGCCGGGAGGTTCACCCACAGCTGGAGGCCGTGGAAGAGACCGCCGGACATGACGAGCTGCTCCGGCGGCGCCTCGATGTGGAGGAGACCGGAACCGGCCGTCATCCACTGGGTGTCGCCGTTGGTGATGGTGCCTCCGCCGCCCTGGCTGTCCTGGTGGTCGAAGATCCCGTCGATGATGTAGGTGACGGTCTCGAAGCCGCGGTGGGGGTGCCACGGGGTGCCCTTCGGCTCTCCCGGCGCGTACTCCACCTCGCCCATCTGGTCCATCATGATGAACGGGTCGAGGTGACGGTAGTTGATCCCCGCGAAGGCCCGGCGCACCGGGAAGCCCTCGCCCTCGAAGCCGCTGGGCGCGGTCGTCACGGTGAGCACGGGACGTGCCACGGCGTCGGCCTGCGCGGCCACGCGGGGCAGGGTCAGCGGGTTCTCGACGGTCACTGCAGGCATGTCCGTACCTCCTTGGGCGGCGTGCGTCCCACTTTAGTTGAGCGTTGAACTTTCTGCCACCCAGAACGACGAGGACCCGGAGGACATTCCCTCCGGGTCCGCGCCGTCTGGGCGATCAGTGTCAGTTGCTGAAGTACAGGTACTTCCACGCCCCGTACGTCGTCGAGTTCACGGAGTCACCGGACGAGCCGTTGACGTACACCGACCGCATGCGTGCCCGGACGCCGGACTCACCGGGCGCGCCGAGGCTCACGGCCGACTTGCCGTTCGAGCCGACCGGGAAGTACTCCGAGCCCGTGGTGTACCAGGCGCCCTGGTAGTAGACCTGGAGGTCGAAGCGCTGCTGCCGGCCCGGGTAGTAGGTCATCGTGGTGGTGAGCAGCGGGTCGGTGTTCTTGTGGAACCAGGCGTACGAGGTCGAGCCGATCTTGGCCGTTTTGTAGTGCCGCGAAACGGCGGTGGAGACCTTGACCCGCGCGTACGCCGTGGCCTTCACCGACTTGGGCGCGTACCGGGCGTCACCGGCGAAGACGGCGGTGACGGCCGTGTCGCGGGTCATGTCCACCAAGGCGCTGATGTTCCCGCTGGAGTTGACCGTGCCGGTCTTGATCAGCTTCTTCGGCTTGTCGGCGCCGAAGGGGTCCGCCCAGATCTGCACCGTGCGGTTCTTGTACGTCGTCCCGAGGTGCGCGGTGAACTTGACGTCGGTGCCGTAGTTGTACAGCTTGCCGTTGTTGTTCAGGGTCAGCGCGGTGGCGGCACGGGAGACCGCGACCTTGTCGGTGGCGGAGGCCGCGGTGTGCGCTGTGTCGCCCGCGTACGTCACCTTGTACGTGACCGTGCCGCCGGCGGGCGGGGTGTCCGCGAAGGAGTAGCTGCCGTTCGAAGCCACCGTGGCGGCAGGAAGTGTCTTGCCCTTGGGGCTCTCCAGGTCGGTGCGCGTGACCGTCAGCCGCACCCCGGCCGGCAGCGGCACCGTCGCCGAGAGCTTGCCGGTGACGGTCAGCTTCTTCGCGCGGGGCGCGGAGGCGGGGGCGTTGACCGTGAGGGTGGGGACGTTGAGGGTCGGCTGCGTCAGGGCCTTCAGGGTGTAGGCGCCACCGGCCTGGACGAGCGCGAAGATCCGCGAGGAGTCGGGCGCCCAGCGCACGGTCACGGGAGCGTGGTCGGAGGACACGGCGCCGGCGGTGTAGGTGCGCAGCGGCTGCGTGGCGTTCGGCCGGTAGACCGCGACCTTGTTGCCGACGGCCTGGGCGACCAGACCGTTCGCCGCGATGTCGGCGCCGTTCCCGCGCGGGTAGGAGCCCGCCTTGCTGAAACGGCCGTCCGCGTAGGCGTCCCGGTCCGTGCCGTTGACGAGTACCTCGTCGGCTCCGGCGACGAGGTCGATGTCGCCGATGCCGTTGTTCAGCGTGTAGTCACCGCCGTACCAGGCGGTGACCTTCGCCGTCCCGTCGGTCACGTCCAGGACGGCCATGGAGTCCGTGGAGATACCGGTCTGGGCGACGGCCAGCACGCCCGGCCGGTTCGGGTCGGTGTCCAGCAGCGCCTGGCCCCACAGGCCGCTGGAGGTGCCCTCGGTCGGGAACTGCGCCATGGCCACGGGGGCGGCCCCGCTCGCCGGGTCCACGGCCGGATCGACCGAGCCGAGGTCGCCGTCCCACTGGTCGCCGTACGAGAACCACGCCTTGCCGCCCGCGAAGGCGATGTGGCGCGGGCCGGTGCCGGTGGGGATGGCGTAGCGGGTCCGGACGTCGAGGGTGGCCGCGTCGAGGGCCACGACCTCGTGGCTGTTGGGCAGGGCCGCGTACAGGGTGGTGCCGTCGTCGGACAGGGCCAGGTCGCTGACGCTGCCGAAGCCGACGTTGAGGTCGACGAGGGTGCCGTTGTAGTCGGCGGCCAGGATCCGCCCGTTCGCGGCGTCGCCGACGAAGACCCGCTGAAGGGCGCCGTTCACGACGAAGCCGCCGGTGTTGGTGACGGTGGTGGCGGCCGCCGAGGCGGTACCCGCCGACACGACGCTCAGCGCCGCGGAACCGAAGAGGACCGCGAGCGAAGTCGCGACCGAAGTGCTGCGCATACGCACAGTGATGAACCCCCACGAAGGAACCCGGTGATCGACCGGGTGATGAGAGCGCCGCGCGGCGCCCGCACCCACCGTGAAAGCGGTGATGCGCGGGGCGCGGCTGCCAGGGGGAAGCCTATGGCATGCCTGTGACAAATGGGGTGGGGTTTTCGGCCGCCGGGAGGACCGCCGGTCGGCCGTCAGCCGCACGTCCGCGCAGGTGGGTCAGCCGTACATCCGGCGCATCGCGAAGTCGACCATCTGTTCGACCGCCTTCGCGTCGAAGACCATCCGGTGCTCGCCCTCCATGTCGAGGACGAAGCCGTAGCCGGTGGGCAGCAGGTCGAGCACCTCGGCACCGGTGATGACGAAGTACTTGGACTCCTTGCCCGCGTACCGGCGCAGCTCCTTGAGCGTGGTGAACATCGGGATCACCGGCTGCTGGGTGTTGTGCAGGGCGAGGAAACCGGGGTTGTCGCCGCGCGGGCAGTAGACCTTGGAGGTGGCGAAGACCTGCTGGAAGTCCTCGGCGGCCATCTGCCCCGTGGTGAAGGCCCGCACCGCGTCCGCGAGCGAGGGCGGGGACGGCTCGGGGTACAGAGGCGGCTGCTGACCGTATCCGCCGGGGTCGCCGGGCATCTGCTGCTGCGGCTGGGCGTACTGCTGCTGAGCGCCAACGTTCTGGTCGTAGCCGTACATGGCGCAAGCGTACCGAGCCTCACCCCCGCGGGCTGTGGGGTAGACCCTTCTCACACTTGACCGAGTTGGGGTTGCGTCTTATTACCGACGGGTAGCATCATCGGAGCTACTTGTTGGTACGTGAACTAGCGCGAGGATCAAGTGCCTCGCCGATCCCTCTCTACGGAGCGCAGTCGCCATGGGGCACTACAAGTCGAATCTCCGCGACATCGAGTTCAACCTCTTCGAAGTACTCGGGCGAGACAAGCTGTACGGCACCGGCCCCTTCGAGGAGATGGACACCGAGACCGCGAAAAGCATCCTCGATGAGCTGACCCGCCTCTCGGAGAACGAGCTGGCGGAGTCCTTCGCGGACGCCGACCGCAACCCGCCGGTCTTCGACCCGGAGACCAACACCGCGCCGGTACCCGCCTCCTTCAAGAAGAGCTACCAGGCCTTCATGGACTCCGAGTACTGGCGCCTCGGCCTGCCCGAGGAGATCGGCGGCACCACCGCGCCGCCGTCGCTGATCTGGTCGTACGCGGAGCTGATCCTCGGCGCCAACCCCGCCGTGTGGATGTACTCCTCGGGTCCCGCCTTCGCGGGCATCCTCTTCGACGAGGGCAACGAGACGCAGAAGCACATCGCGAAGATCGCCGTGGACAAGCAGTGGGGCTCCACCATGGTCCTCACCGAGCCGGACGCCGGCTCGGACGTGGGCGCCGGCCGCACCAAGGCCGTGCAGCAGGAGGACGGCTCCTGGCACATCGAGGGCGTGAAGCGCTTCATCACGTCCGGCGAGCACGACATGTCGGAGAACATCCTCCACTACGTCCTCGCCCGTCCGGAGGGCGCCGGTCCCGGCACCAAGGGCCTCTCCCTCTTCCTCGTGCCCAAGTACCTCTTCGACTTCGAGACCGGCGAGCTGGGCGAGCGCAACGGCGTCTACGCCACCAACGTCGAGCACAAGATGGGCCTGAAGGCCTCCAACACCTGCGAGATGACCTTCGGCGACCAGCACCCCGCCAAGGGCTGGCTGATCGGCGACAAGCACGACGGCATCCGGCAGATGTTCCGGATCATCGAGTTCGCGCGGATGATGGTCGGCACGAAGGCCATCTCCACCCTCTCGACCGGCTACCTCAACGCGCTCGAGTACGCCAAGGAGCGCGTCCAGGGCCCCGACCTGGCAAACTTCATGGACAAGGCCGCGCCCAAGGTCACCATCACCCACCACCCCGACGTGCGCCGCTCGCTGATCACGCAGAAGGCGTACGCGGAGGGCATGCGCGCCCTCGTCCTCTACACCGCCTCGATCCAGGACGCGATCGCCGTCAAGGAGGCGAACGGCGAGGACTCCAAGACCGAGCACGCGCTGAACGACCTGCTCCTGCCGATCGTCAAGGGCTACGGCTCCGAGAAGGGCTACGAGCAGCTCGCGCAGTCGCTCCAGACCTTCGGTGGCTCCGGGTTCCTCCAGGAGTACCCGATCGAGCAGTACATCCGCGACGCCAAGATCGACACCCTCTACGAGGGCACCACGGCGATCCAGGGCCAGGACTTCTTCTTCCGGAAGATCGTCCGCAACCAGGGCGCCGCGCTGAACTCCCTCGCCGAGGACATCAAGAAGTTCCTGGAGCTCGGCACAGGCGGCGAGACGCTGGCGGGCGCCCGTGAGCACCTGGCCAAGGCCGCCGTCGAACTGGAGGCCATCGTCGGCCTGATGCTGACCGACCTGGCGGCCACCGAGCAGGACGTCAAGAACATCTACAAGGTGGGCCTCAACACCACCCGGCTGCTGATGGCCTCCGGTGACGTGATCGTCGGCTACCTGCTGCTCAAGGGCGCCGCGATCGCCGCCGAGAAGCTGGAGACGGCCTCCCCCAAGGACGCGGCCTTCTACACCGGCAAGATCGCGGCGGCGAAGTTCTTCGCGGCCAACGTCCTGCCGGGCGTCACGCTGGCCCGCAAGATCGCGACCGGCATCGAGCTGGACCTGATGGAGCTGGACGAGGCCGCGTTCTAGGCGCGGCCGAAGCCGCGTTCCGGGACACATCCGGTCAGCGGCACCGACCTCCACACCGTCCTTACGAGGGCCCGCTCCCGATCACCGGGAGCGGGCTTTCGTACGTCGTTAAGGTGAACCCCATGAGCGAACCCTCCCGCTTCGACCGCGGCCACACCGACGACCTCATGTCCTTCCTGACGGCGAGCCCCTCGCCGTACCACGCGGTGGCGACCGCCGCCGAGCGGCTGGAGAAGGCCGGGTTCCGGCAGGTCGCCGAGACGGACGCCTGGGACGGGACGAGCGGCGGGAAGTACGTGCTGCGCGGTGGCGCGATCGTGGCCTGGTACGTCCCCGAGGGCACCGCGCCGCACACCCCCTTCCGGATCGTCGGCGCACACACCGACTCGCCCAACCTCCGCGTCAAACCGCTGCCCGACACCGGCGCGCACGGCTGGCGCCAGGTCGCCGTGGAGATCTACGGCGGTCCGCTGCTCAACTCCTGGCTCGACCGCGACCTCGGCCTCTCCGGCCGCCTGACGCTGCGCGACGGCTCGACCCGCCTGGTCGACGTCGGCCGGCCGCTGCTGCGGGTGCCGCAGCTCGCCATCCACCTGGACCGGGCGGTCAACACCGACGGCCTCAAGCTGGACAAGCAGCGGCACATGCAGCCCATCTGGGGCCTCGGCGGGGACGTCCGGGACGGCGATCTGATCGCCTTCCTGGAGGAGGAGTCCGGGCTGTCCGCAGGCGAGGTCACCGGCTGGGACCTGATGGTTCACTCCATCGAGCCGCCCGCCTACCTCGGCCGCGACGAGGAACTGCTGGCCGGCCCGCGCATGGACAACCTGCTCTCCGTGCACGCCGGTACGGCGGCCCTGGCGGCCGTCGCGACGAACGGCGCGGCCCTGCCGTACATCCCCGTGCTCGCAGCCTTCGACCACGAGGAGAACGGCTCCCAGTCGGACACCGGCGCGGACGGTCCGCTGCTCGGCACCGTGCTGGAGCGTTCGGTGTTCGCGCGCGGAGGGTCGTACGAGGACCGGGCGAGGGCCTTCGCGGGCACCGTCTGTCTCTCCTCGGACACCGGGCACGCGGTCCACCCCAACTACGCGGAGCGGCACGACCCGACGCACCACCCGCGCGTCAACGGCGGCCCGATCCTCAAGGTCAACGTCAACAACCGGTACGCCACGGACGGTTCGGGGCGGGCCGTCTTCGCCGCCGCCTGCGAGAAGGCGGGCGTGCCCTTCCAGTCCTTCGTCTCCAACAACTCCATGCCGTGCGGCACCACCATCGGCCCGATCACCGCCGCCCGGCACGGCATCCGTACCGTCGACATCGGCGTGGCCATCCTGTCGATGCACAGCGCACGGGAGTTGTGCGGCGCGGACGACCCGTACCTGCTGGCCAACGCGCTGGTGGCGTTCCTGGAGGGCTAGTCACCGGTCGTCAAACGCATGCTCACGCATGGGAGTTGCCTGCCGGGGTACCCGGTCTCGGTGACCGGAACGGCCGGTACACCGAGCAGGGAGGCGACACTCATGGGCCTCGGCGGGTGCATCATCCTCATCGCCGTGGGAGCCATCCTCACATTCGCGACCGACTGGCACATGCAGGGCGTCAACCTCGACCTGGTCGGCGTCATCCTGATGATCGTCGGCCTGATCGGCGTGACGACCTTCAGCAGCATCGCCCGGCGCCGTCGCGTGATGGTCCCCCCGGCTTCGACCGTCGTGGAGACGGACCGACACCATCGTCACCGCGACGGGTACGGCGACGGGTACGGCGTGTGACGGCTCTCCGGGATCAGGCGTCGAGGCCTGCCAGCACCAGTGGCAGGCGGTCGGCGCCGTTCTCGGTGAGCTGCACCGGGACGCCCCAGTCCTGCTGGTGGACATGGCAGGCGGGGTATTCTCCCCCGGTCTTCGACCGGGAGGTGCCCCCGGACGGGTCGTCGTCGCAGGACGCGGCCATCGCGGAGATGTGCAACACCCCCTCCGGCACGGCCCGGTTCAGCTCCAGCGTGCGCGACAGGTCCGTGTCCGCGCCCTCGCCGGCCAGCAGCAGCTCGGGCGGGGTCGCGGAGACCAGCAGGCGGGTGGCGGGGCCGTACCGTGTGTCGAGCTTCTGTCCGGCGGGCGCCTGGAAGATCACGTCCAGCCGGAGCCGACCCGGCGCCACTTCGGTGGCGGCACGCCGCGTGCGGTGGGCGACGGCGTCGACCTTCACCGCCTCCTCCGGGAGTCCGAACCGGGTCAGCCGGTGCCGGGCCGACTCCACGACCACGATGTCGTCGCCGACGAGGACGGCACCGCTGGGCTCCCTCAGGTCGGTCGCCAGCGTCGTGACCTCGCCCGTCGCCGGGTCGTAGCGGCGAAGGGCGTGGTTGTAGGTGTCGGAGACGGCGACCGAGCCGTCCGGCAGCGCGGTGACGCCCAGCGGGTGCTGGAGCAGGGCCCGGCCGGCGGGGCCGTCGCGGTGGCCGAAGTCGAACAGGCCGGTGCCGATGGCGGTGTGGACGACGCCGTCCCGGTCCAGCCAGCGCAGGGCGGAGGTCTCCGAGTCGGCCACCCAGAGCCGGTCCGCGGTCGCCGCGAGCCCCGAGGGCTGCGCGAACCAGGCCTCGGCGGCGGGACCGTCCACCAGCCCCTCGTTGGTGGTACCGGCGGCGACGGAGACCGTGCCCTCGGCGGGGTCGTACGTCCACAGCTGGTGGATGCCCGCCATGGCGATCCACACCTTGCCCTGCCACCAGGCCACGTCCCAGGGGGAGGAGAGGCTGACCTCGTGGGCGGGGCCGGAGGTGTCGTCACCCCGCATCCACTGATGGCCCGTGCCGGCCAGGGTCGTCGTGCGGCCGGACTCCGGGTCGAAGCGGCGGATGCGGTGACCGACGGTGTCGGCGACGACCACGGATCCGTCCGGCAGCAGTGCCAGCCCCTGGGGCTCGTCGAAGCGTGAGCGGAACCACGTGCTGTCGGTCGACCCTCGGTCGCCCTGCCCGATCCTGCGCACGACGGTCTCCCCGTCGGCCGCCAGCTCCACCAGCTGATGCCGGGTGGTGTCGCTGACCAGGAAGTTCCCGGACGGCAGGACCACCACCTTGCCGGGGAAGCGCAGGTCCGTCGGCTCCGGCTCCGGCGGCACGTACGGCCCGTCGCCGCGCCGCAGGGTGCCCTTCGCGCCGTGCTCGGCCTCCAGCTCCGTCACCAGCCGCTCGATGGCGTGCACATGCCCCTCACCGGCGTGCTGCGCGACCACGTACCCCTCCGGGTCGACCACCACGAGCGTCGGCCACGCCCGCACCGCGTACTGCTTCCAGGTGACCAGCTCCGGATCGTCCAGCACCGGATGCTCCACGCCGTACCGCTCCACGGCGTCGACCACGGCCTCGTGCTCGGCCTCGTGCACGAACTTCGGCGAGTGCACGCCGATGACGACCACCGTGTCCCGGTGCCTCTCCTCCAGCTCCCGCAGCTCGTCCAGGACATGCAGACAGTTCACACAGCAGAACGTCCAGAAATCCAGCACCAGAATGCGTCCCCGCAGGTCGGCGAGGCTGTACTGCTTGCCGCCCGTGTTCAGCCAGCCGCCCTTGCCGACAAGTTCGGGGGCACGGACACGGACGCGACGGGGTGCGGAGTCGGTCATGGGCCAAGGGTGCCACCCGGGTCCGACAATCGGGCCGACGTCGGGCGTCCCCTCTGCTCGGTGACGCGTCAGGTCAGTGGGTGTCCCGTCGTCGCGTCCACGTGGGCCGGCACGTCGTCGTGGTGGTCGCCGACGGTCGACGTGCCGGTCGGCTCGAAGAGGAGGATCTCGGTGGGGACCGGGGCGTACGGCTTGTGCTCGATGCCGCGCGGGACCGTGAAGACGCTGCCCCTGGGCAGGACGACAGTTCGTTCGCCGTCCGGCTCCCGCAGGGAGATGTGCAGCTCGCCGTCGAGGACCAGGAAGAACTCGTCGGTGTGGTCGTGGACGTGCCACACGTGCTCGCCCTCGGCCTTGGCGACGCGGACGTCGTAGTCGTTGACGGCGGTGACGATGCGGGGACTCCACCGGTCGGTGAAGGAGGCGAGGGCCTGGGGGAGGGAGACGGGTGCCATGGGCTCATCGTGCGGGGTACCGGGACGCCGTACGAGTGCTAGAAATCGCACATGCCGCAAGGATCCTCGCAGAGCCGTCCGCACCGGGTCGCCGTGATCGTCGACGAGGGCACCAATCCCTTCGAGGTCGGTGTCGCCACCGAGCTGTTCGGGCTGCCTCGCCCCGAACTGGGGCTGGACCGGCCGCCGTACGAGGTGACGCTGTGCACGCCGACACCCGGGGTGCGGATGAACCACGGCTTCTTCACCCTGACCGGGGTGCCGGGGCTGGAAGCCGTGGACGAGGCCGACACCCTCGTCGTGCCCGGCCGTCCGGACAACGTCGTCCCGCGCGGGACCGCCGTACTCGACGCGATCCGCCGCACGCACGCGCGTGGAGCCCGCGTCCTCAGCTTCTGCACCGGCAGCTTCGCGCTCGCCGAGGCCGGGCTGCTGGACGGGCGGCGGGCCACCACGCACTGGTTGTGGGCGGACGCCTTCCGGGAGCTGCACCCGAAGGTGCTGCTGGAGCCGGACGTGCTGTTCGTCGACGAGGGCGACCTGCTGACGGCGGCGGGCAGCGCGGCCGCACTGGACCTCGGCCTGCACATCTGGCGCCGCGACCACGGCGCCGAGGCAGCCAACCACGTCTCCCGACGGCTCGTGTTCGCCGCGCACCGGGACGGCGGGCAGCGGCAGTTCGTGGAGCGGCCGGTCCCGGACGTGCCCGACGATTCGCTCGGCCCGCTGCTCGTCTGGGCGCAGGAGCGGCTGGGGGAGCCCTTGACGGTGGCGGACCTGGCGGCGCGGGCGGCCCTCTCCCCCGCCACGCTGCACCGGCGCTTCCGCGCGCAGCTCGGGACGACCCCGCTGGCCTGGCTGACGGGGGAGAGGGTGGCGCTGGCGTGCCGGCTGATCGAGCGCGGTGAGGAGCGGCTCGACGTGGTCGCCGCCCGCAGCGGGCTGGGGACGGCCGCGAACCTCCGCGCGCGCGTGCGGCGCGAGACCGGGCTCAGCCCATCGGCCTACCGGCGGCGTTTCGGACCGCCCGCCGGGGAAGCGGTGATGGCATGAGATTCCTCGTGCGCGACCGCATCCTCGGCTTCGGTGACGACTACTGGATCGAGGACGACCAGGGCAACAAGGTCTTCCTCGTCGACGGCAAGGCGATCCGGCTGCGCGACACCTTCGAGCTGAAGGACACCCGTGGGCGGGTGCTGATCGACATCCACCAGAAGATGTTCGCGCTGCGCGACACGATGGTGATCGAACGGGACGGCGAGCCCCTGGCCACCATCCGCCGCAAGCGGCTGTCCCTGCTGCGCAACCACTACCGCGTCGCCCTCGCGGACGGCCGCACCGTCCTGGACGTCAGCGGCAAGATCCTGGACCGCGAGTTCGCCGTCGAGTACGACGGTGAACTGCTGGCCGTCATCTCCCGGCGCTGGCTGCACGTGCGCGAGACGTACGGCGTGGACGTCGTCCGGGACGACGCCGATCCGGCGCTGCTGATCGCGGTCGCGGTGTGCGTGATCCACCTGGCGGAGAAGGAACGGGAGGACTGAGGGACTGAGGGACTGAGAGGGCTGAGGAGGCCGGGAGGCCCGGAGGCCGGAAGGCCCGGAGGCCCGGAAGGCCGGAAGGCCGGAAGGCCGGGGGCCTCAGCGGCGGGGCGGCTCGAGGCCCAGTACCCGGTCCTTCAGGGCGGGGAACTGCTCCCTCGTCGTCGCGACCTTCGCCGGGTCGAACTCCACGGTGAGGATCTCCTCGCCCGGCCCGGCCTCGGCCAGCACCTCGCCCCAGGGGTCGACCACGATCGAGTGACCGGCCTGCGGAACTCCGGCGTGCGTCCCGGCCGTTCCACACGCGAGCACGAACGCCTGGTTCTCCACCGCCCGCGCCTGAGCCAGCAGCGTCCAGTGCGCCCGGCGGCGCTCCGGCCAGCCCGCGGGGACGACCAGGGTCTCGGCGCCGGCGTCGACGAGACCGCGGAAGAGTTCGGGGAAACGGAGGTCGTAGCAGGTGGCCACACCCAGGGTCGTCTCGGGCAGGCGTACCGTCACCAGATCCCGCCCCGCGCCCATCAGCACGGCCTCGCCCTTGTCGAAGCCGAAGCGGTGGATCTTGCGGTAGGCGGCGGCCAGCTCACCGGAGGGGGAGAAGACGAGCGAGGTGTTGTAGAGGGGACCGTCAGGGTCGCGCTCGGGGATCGAGCCCGCGTGCAGCCACACGCCCGCCTCGCTCGCGGCCTTGGCCATCGCCTCGTGCGTCGGGCCGTCCAGCGGCTCGGCCTCGGCGGCGAACTCCTCGTAGGCGAAGGCTCCGGTCGTCCACAGTTCGGGCAGGACCACCAGGTCGGCGACACCGGCCTGGTCCCGTACCAGAGACGCGACCCGACCCCGCCGCGATTCGACCGATTCACCCTCATCTACGGCGATCTGGATCAAAGAGGCGCGCACACTACCACCGTCCTGGCATTCGAGCCGTTCACACGGGCCTACGATCGTCACACGAAAGCACTGCCGGGGTGCCTCACAGCAGCGTAACTTGGGGGTCCCCCCAGCCTCGAGCGCAGGCGAGAACTGGGGGAGTTCCAAGACACCGCCGAGAGCCACCTCCCGCTGGCAAACCCGCCACCGCCCGTGTACCGACCGCCGAGGGGTCCCGTTCCGTGAGTCTGCATCCCACCCTCCAGCCCTACGCCGACGCCTGGACCCACTCCATCGAAGCGATATCCGAGCTGGTGCAGCCGCTTGTCGAGGGTGAGTGGAACAGGCGGACGCCGTGCCCCGGATGGTCGGTCCGCGACCTCGTCTCGCATGTCATCGGCCTGGACAGCGAGATGTACGGCGATCCGCGCCCCATCCACACGCTCCCGCGCGACCTCTTCCACGTCACCAACGACTTCCAGCGCTACATGGAGATGCAGGTCGACGTCCGCCGCCACCACACGGCGCCCGAGATGACCTCCGAGCTGGAACTCTCGATCATCCGCCGCAACCGCCAGCTGCGGAACGAGACGCGTCAGCCGGACACCCTGGTCCGCGGCCCCCTCGGCACCGAGCTGACCCTCGAGGAGTCGATGCGCAACCACGCGTTCGCCGTGTGGGTGCACGAGCAGGACCTCCGGACCGCCCTCGGCCGCCCCGGCAACCTCGACTCCCCCGGCGCGCACATCGCCCGTGACGTGCTGCTCGACGCGCTGCCGGCCGTCGTCGCCGAGAAGGCTGACGCGCCGCGCAGTTCCGCGATCGTCTTCGACGTCCACGGGCCCATCGAGTTCCTGCGCACGATCCGCGTCGACATCCAGGGCCGCGGCACCCTGGAGACGGCCCCCGCGCTCGGCCCCGCCGCCGCCTTCGCCCTCGACTGGGAGACGTACGTCCGTCTGGCCTGCGGCCGGGTGACCCCGGAGGCGGTGGCGGACCGCGTGAAGGCCGAGGGCGAGCCGGAGCTGACGGCGGCGATCCTGCGGAACTTCGCGGTGACGCGGTAACGCCGACCAGGTGTGGAGAACGGGCGAGCCCGCCGCGATGATCGCGGCGGGCTCATTCTCGTGTCCTTGCCGGCGTCAGCTGATCTTCGCGTAGCCGAACTTGATGAGCTTCTGCACGTCCGCTGTGCGGTTGGCCGCCGAGGACGACGTGAGGACAGCGCCCATCACCGACTCGCCGTTGAGCGTGGCGGCGAAGACCAGGCAGTACTTGGCCTCGGTGCCGGAGCCGGTCTTGATGCCGAGCGTGCCGTTCCAGCCGAGCAGGGTGTTGGTGTTGGTCCACGGCGCCATCGTGCGCGTGGAACCGGTCTTCGTGATCGTCTTCGCCGTGTACGACTTGGCCTTGACCACGGCGCGGAAGGTGGAGCTCTTCATCGCGCTGCGGCCGAGCAGCGTCAGGTCGCGCACCGACGAGTAGTTGGAGCCCTTGCTGATGCCGTCGAACGAGTCGAAGTGCGTGTTCTTCATGCCCAGGGCCTTGGCCGTGGTGTTCATCTTGCCGATGAACGACTTCACCCGCGCGGCGCGCGTGGTGCCCGTGCCGAACTTGTCGGCGAGCGCGTACGCCGCGTCACAGCCCGACGGGAGCATCAGCCCGTAGAGCAGCTGCCGGACGGTGACCTTGTCACCGACGATCAGCTTGGCGTTGGAGGCGTAGTTGTTGGCGATGATGTAGTCGCTGTACGCCTTCTGGACCGTGACCTTGGCGTCCAGGTTCAGGTTCGCCTGCGACAGCACCACCTTCGCGGTCATGATCTTCGTCGTGGAGGCGGTGAGCCTCCTGGTGTCGGCGCTCTTCGCGTAGAGGGCCGTGCCCGTGGCGCTGTTCATCACGAAGCCGCTCTTGGCGGTGATCGTCGGCACCGTGACAGCCTGCGCGGGTGCCGCGAAGAGAACTCCCGTGGAGAACATCGCGCCGGCCGTCACGGCGACGGCGGCGGCTCTGGGAACACGGAAGCCCTTGGTGGCGGTTATCAACTGAAATACCCCGATTACGTCGAATGCCCCTGCGATGCGGCCGAGTTGGAGGGGAAGACAGAAGGGGCCGCATGTGTGTGACACGTAAGTAGCACAGATAGTTGTGCGCCCGCTGCGAGGAAATCCTCGGACCCGCCCGTCCGACCCCCCGGCGACCATATGCTGGACCCGCCTCCCCCTTGCGTACGTGTTGTATCTATCCTGTCCGCATGCCTCCCGTCGCGCCCGCGCCCGTCAAGCAGCCCCCCGCAGCCGACCGCGTCTACGCACACGTCAAGCAGGGTGTCCTGGACCGTCGTTACGAAGGTGGCGTCCTCCTCACCGAGGGCGAGCTGGCCGAGGCCGTCGGGGTCTCCCGCACGCCGGTGCGCGAAGCGCTGCTGCGTCTGGAGGCCGAGGGGCTGATCAAGCTCTATCCGAAGAAGGGCGCCCTGGTCCTGCCGGTCTCCGCACAGGAGATCAAGGACGTCGTCGAGACCCGGCTGCTGGTCGAGGAGCACGCGGCACGCAAGGCCGTCCCCGCGCCCGCCGGGCTGATCCGGCGGCTCGAAGAACTCCTGGAGCAGCAGAAGGCGCAGGCCGCCGCCGGTGATCTGGCCGGAGCCGCCGTCACCGACCGCTGTTTCCACGCCGAGATCGTCCGCAGCGGCGGCAACGACATCCTGTCCCGGCTCTACGACCAACTGCGCGACCGCCAGCTGCGGATGGGCGTCGCCGTGATGCACTCCCACCCCGACCGGATCGCCAAGACCCTCGCCGAGCACGAGGAGATCCTCCAGGCCCTGCGCTCCGGGGACGCGGAGGCGGCCGTGGGCATCGTCCACCGGCACGTCGGCTGGTTCTCGCACCTCGCGCGGGGTGAGGTCCGATGAGCAACATCACCCGGCCGGGTGACCCGCCCGGCGGGCGGCGCGCGACAGCCGTGTGGGGGATCGGCGTCTCCGTCTACTTCGTCGCCGTCATCTTCCGTACGTCGCTGGGCGTGGCCGGCCTCGACGCCGCCGACCGCTTCCACGTGAACGCCTCGGCCCTGTCGACCTTCTCGATCCTCCAACTGCTGGTCTACGCCGGCATGCAGATACCCGTCGGCCTGCTGGTCGACCGGCTCGGCACCAAGAAGGTGCTGGCCATCGGCGTCGTCCTGTTCACCGCCGGACAGCTCGGCTTCGCCTTCTCCCCCACGTACGGCACCGCCCTCGCCTCGCGCGCGCTGCTCGGCTGCGGCGACGCGATGACGTTCATCAGCGTGCTGCGGCTCGGCAGCCGCTGGTTCCCCGCCCGGCGCGGCCCCCTGGTCGCACAGCTCGCGGGCCTGGCCGGCATGGCGGGCAACCTCGTCTCCACCCTGCTCCTGGCCCGGCTGCTGCACGGCATCGGATGGACGGCCGCGTTCGCGGGCAGCGCGCTCGCCGGTGTCGTCGTGTTCGTCCTGCTCCTGCTGTTCCTCAAGGACCACCCCGAGGGACACGAGCCCGAGCCGTTCCCGCACCGGGGCGCCGCCTACGTACGGCGGCAGATCGCCGCGTCCTGGCGGGAGCCGGGCACACGGCTGGGGCTGTGGGTGCACTTCACCACGCAGTTCCCGGCGATGGTGTTCCTGCTGCTGTGGGGCATGCCGTTCCTCGTCGAGGCGCAGGGCCTCACCCGCGCCACGGCCGGCGAACTGCTGACCCTGGTCGTCCTGTCCAACATGGCCGTCGGACTCGTCTACGGCCAGGTCGTCGCCCGGCACCACGGGGCGCGGCTTCCGCTGGCGCTCGGCACCGTCGGGGCGACCGCGCTGCTGTGGGCGACCACGCTGGCCTACCCCGGCGAACACGCCCCGATGTGGCTGCTCGTCGTGCTGTGCACGGTGCTGGGCGCCTGCGGACCGGCGTCGATGCTCGGCTTCGACTTCGCGCGGCCCGCGAATCCGCCCGAGCGGCAGGGCACCGCGTCCGGGATCACCAACATGGGCGGGTTCGTCGCCTCCATGACGACCCTCTTCGCGATCGGCGTGCTGCTGGACGCGACCGGGAACGACTACCGGATCGCCTTCTCCTCGGTGTTCGTGCTCCAGGCGCTCGGGGTCAGCCAGATCCTGCGGTTGCGCTCGCGCGCGGCTCGACGGGAGAAGGAGCGGTTGGTCGCCAGCCGGGTGTCCTCCGTACATGTGCCCGCGTAGCACGCGAGGCCGGCCGACACGGCGGGCAAATCCTGTTGTCCGCACGCCCGTTCGGGATCTAGCGTGATCGCCTACGACGTGTAGCTCAGTAGCAGAGCACCGGGCTTGAGACCCGGAGGGCGCGGGGGCGGAACCCGCCACGTCGGCGCATCGGCGTGTAGCTCAGCAGGAGAGCACCGGGCTCTTATCCCGGAGGGCACGGGGGCAGAACCCGTCACGCCGGCTTATGAATCACGACGCTGACCAGCAGCACCTCGTAGAGGCGAACCCGGGCCACGCGTCCGGCCAACTGGCCAAGGCGCTCACCACCGCCCGCACCCACCAGTACCCCGAGACCCGCCGCCGCGCGGAGGAACGGGGCCGGCGTTGGCGTGACGTCCTGTCGGGCATGACGGGCGGACTGCTGACGATCGGCTCCCGCACGCCCGTCGCGGGTCTGCCCGCCTGGGTCACGCCCGAGGTCGTGCGCGGCGGCTTCGCCACCGGGCAGCCGGCCGCCGGCGGACCCCTGCTCGCCCACGAGACCGAGGCCGCGCGCCGGGCGGGCGTCCCGGAGAACCGGCGGGACCTGTTCGCGTACTGGCTGTCCGAGGAAGGCCTCGGCCGGCTCTACGAGCTGCTCGACACGGGCCGGTACGAGGTGACCGTGCCCGAGGAGGCCGCCCTGCTCACCGTGGCGTGGCTGGCGCGGGCCGGGGAGACGGACGCGGCCCTGGACCTCGTCGAGGAACTCGCCCCGTTCGCCGACCGCCTGCGGTTCGCGCCGCACCCGTCCGACCTTCCGGCGCCCGACCCCGGCGCCGTGCACCGCCGTACCGTCGGCGAGGCCGTCGACACGCTCGTGCGGCGCACGCCCAGCCGGGCCGTGGAGACACAGCGCGAGGCGCTGACCGTGTGGCAGCCGTTCGGCGACGAACTGCTCGCCCTCTGGCTGGAGACCGCCGACGACGACGGCCTCGTCCTGGCCCGCACCCCCGACGCCGGCTGGCGCGAGCGGGGCGCCGAGCTGCTGCGCCGCTACGCCGACCTGGCGCGCCGGCACACGTACTGCACCAAGCACCTCCGGCCCGGGCAGAACCTGACGATCCTGCGAGACGCGCTGGAGGAGACCGTCGGCGGGCGGGAGCTGGACACGCGCCGGACCGGGCTGCTGCGGCACGCCGTCACCTCCATGGTGCGGCGGCGCGGGCTGCCCGGCTCCGCGCGGCTGACGGCGCTGCGCCGGGAGCAGGCCGTTCAGGCGGCGCTGCCCTCGCACCACGCGCTCGCCCAGCTGGTGCTGCGCCGGCTGGCCGGGCTGCCGCAGGAGGTGGGGGTCGCGGAGGTGGCGCCGCTCCTGCTCCCGGTGAGCGAGGACGAGGCCCGGGAGACCGGGCTGCCCGTGGGCGCCGCGGTCCCGGCCGCCCTGCGGCGGCCCGTCGAGGCCGCGTTGAGCGCGCCCGTCGGCACCCTCGTGGAGCAGGGTCTCGTGCCGTCCGCGGAGGTGCTGGCCGAGCTGGTCCCGCAGCTCGTCGCCGTCACCACCGCGCAGGCCTACCCGGACGAGGCCCTGCGGACGCTGGCCGCCGCGGGCTACCGGGCCTTCCGCAACCGCCGTTCGCTGCTGCTGCTCAACCTCGAACGGCAGGTGCGGGCGGAGGAGCTGCCCTGGGTGAAGGCGGTGGCCGGGCAGCGCTCCGCCACCGAGGCGGGCGAGGAGTCCGCGCTCGCCCTGCGGCAGCTGGGTGAGCTGGCCGTGCAGGCGTTCCCGGCGACCGTCCTGCCCAACCCGCTGGTCCGCGAGCTGTCCGTGCTGGCCCGCGAGGCCGAGCTGGGCGCTCCCCTGGTGGAGGAGCTGGCCGCGGACATCTTCATGGGCACGTTCACCCCGAAGTACCTCGCCGCGGCCCGCGTCGCGGCGGAACTCCTCGGCGGGGGCTCGCTGTACGAGCGCTACTACGCCATCGACTACCGCGCGATCCGCACCATGGCGATCACCGAGGCCGCCGAGGCCCAGACCCGGCGAAACCGGTCGCGCACCTCCCCGGGGTTCGCGAAGCTGTGCGCCGAACGGGCCGCGTCGTCCTCGTCCAGCCGCCGGTACGACGGCTCCACGGCCGCCAACGGCACGGTGATCGAGCAGGCGCAGATCCTCACCACGCACAACCTCGCCACGCTGGTCCACCGGGTCGGCATCGCCCCCGCCACCGGCTGGGAGGACCTGGCCCGGCGCAGCTTCGGCACGGTGTGCCGGCTGACCGCCCGGATGCAGGGCAACCCGTGGCCCCTGACCACCATCAAGGACGCTGCCTACGCCTGGCGCCAGATGCTGTTCCACCTGTCCCTCTGCACGGCGGAGGAGCAGGCCCGCGCCCTGACCTGGGTGGCGGAGGAGGCCGGACGCCAGCCGGGTCATGTCACGGACCGTCTGGCCCCGGCACTCACGGGTCTGCGCCAGGTCGCCGAGGGCGGCTCGGCGGACACCGGGGCGGGCCGACGGCTGCTGGGGTGGAGCACCGGAGGGCATTGGATGCGCGGGCCGGGGGGTGCCGGGGGGAGGTGAGGCGGTGTGTCCCGCCCTCACCCGCATCAGGCTCAGCCTTCGCATCGGCCTTCGCATCGGCCTTCGCCTTCGGATGAGGCCGCGTACCTGTCACCGGGTACGCGGCCTCCCCGGACGGGGTGGGGTCTCAGCCCCAGGTGATCAATCTCTTCGGCTGCTCCAGGACGGCCGCCACGTCGGCGAGGACCTTGGAGCCCAGTTCGCCGTCGACCAGGCGGTGGTCGAAGCTCAGCGCCAGGGTGGTGACCTGACGCGGCTTCACCTTGCCCTTGTGGACCCACGGCTGGAGCTTGATCGCGCCGACCGCGAGGATCGCGGACTCGCCGGGGTTGAGGATCGGCGTGCCGGTGTCGACGCCGAAGACGCCGACGTTGGTGATGGTGACCGTGCCGCCCTGCATGGCCGCCGGGGACGTCCTGCCCTCGCGCGCCGTCGCCACCAGCTCGCCGAGTGCCTCGGCCAGTTGGGGCAGCGTCTTGTCGTGGGCGTCCTTGATGTTCGGCACGATCAGCCCGCGCGGGGTCGCGGCCGCGATGCCCAGGTTGACGTAGTGCTTGCGCACGATCTCCTGGTTGGCCTCGTCCCAGGACGCGTTGACGTCCGGGTTGCGCTTGATGGCGACCAGCAGGGCCTTGGCGATCAGCAGGAGCGGATTGACCCGGAGGCCCGCCATCCCGTACTTGTCGGGGTCCCGCTTGAGCTCCTCGACGAGCTTCATCGTGCGCGTGACGTCGACCGTCACGAACTCGGTGACATGCGGCGCCGTGAACGCCGAGCCGACCATCGCCTGGGCCGTCGCCTTGCGCACGCCCTTGACCGGGATACGCGTCTCACGGCCCGAGTCGTACGAGGCCGCCGGGGCCGGAGCCGCGAGGGTGGCCGACGCGGAGGTGACCGACGCGGAGGTGACCGACGCGGAGGTGACCGACGCGGAGGTGACCGGCGGCAGGGGCTGCGGTGCCGTCGGCCGGGCCGGAGCCTGCGCCGGGGCCGCCGCGGCGGCGTGGACGTCCTCGCGCGTGATGATGCCGTCCGGGCCGGACGGGGCCACCGAGGCGAGGTCCACGCCCAGGTCCTTGGCCAGCTTGCGCACGGGCGGCTTGGCCAGCGGACGCGGCCGGTCGGCGGCCATGGGCGGGGCGGAGGTGGGCGCCGACGGGACGGGGGTGGCCACCGGGACCGTCCCCTGTCCGTTCAGCTCCGCCTGGACGGCCGCGGAGACCGACGCGGACTCCTGGGCGGGGATCTCGGCGGCCTTGCGCGGGCGGCGCTTGGTGGAGGACGCGGCCACGCCGTAGCCGACGAGAACCGGCTGGCGGCCGGACCCCTGCGCCTTCGGCTCCTCGGGCTGCTCCTCCACAGCGGTGGCGGGAGCGGCGGCCGGGGCCGACCCGCCCGACACGTCCACCGCGATGATCGACGTGCCCACGTCGACCGTGGTGCCCTCGGGGAACCGCAGCTCGCGCACCACACCGTCGTAGGGGATGGGCAGTTCCACGGCGGCCTTGGCCGTCTCGACCTCGCACACCACCTGGCCGTCGGTCACCGTGTCGCCGGGCTGGACATACCACTTGAGGATCTCGGCCTCGGTGAGTCCCTCGCCCACGTCGGGCATCTTGAACTCGCGTACGGACGCTTCCGTCATCGTCGTCACGACCCTCTCCTCAGTACGCCAGGGCGCGGTCGACGGTGTCGAGTACCCGGTCCAGGCCCGGCAGGTACTCGTCTTCCAGGCGGGCCGGCGGGTACGGGGCGTGGTAGCCGCCGACCCGGAGCACCGGGGCCTCCAGGTGGTAGAAGCAGCGCTCCGTGATCCGGGCGGCGATCTCCGCGCCCGAACCGAAGAACACCGGCGCCTCGTGGACGACGACCAGACGGCGGGTCTTCTCGACGGAGGCCTGGATGGAGTCGAAGTCGAGCGGGGAGACCGAGCGCAGGTCCAGGACCTCCAGGTTCTTGCCCTCCTCGGTGGCCGCGGCGGCGGCCTCCTGGCAGAGCTTCACCATCGGGCCGTAGGCGACGAGGGTCAGGTCGGTGCCCTCGCGGACGACCCGTGCCTTGTGCAGGGGGCCGGGGATCGCCTCGGGGTCGACCTCGCCCTTGTCCCAGTAGCGCCGCTTGGGCTCGAAGAAGATCACCGGGTCGTCGCTCTGGATGGCCTGCTGCATCATCCAGTAGGCGTCGTCGGCGTTCGACGGGGAGACCACCTTCAGACCCGCCACGTGCGCGAAGAGCGACTCGGGGGACTCGGAGTGGTGCTCGACGGCGCCGATGCCACCGCCGTAGGGGATGCGGATGACGACCGGCATCTTGATCTTGCCGAGCGCACGCGCGTGCATCTTCGCGAGCTGGGTGACGATCTGGTCGTAGGCCGGGAAGACGAAGCCGTCGAACTGGATCTCCACCACCGGGCGGTAACCGCGCAGGGCCAGGCCGATGGCCGTGCCCACGATGCCCGACTCGGCGAGCGGGGTGTCGATGACGCGGGACTCGCCGAAGTCCTTCTGGAGGCCGTCCGTCACCCGGAACACGCCGCCCAGCTTGCCGACGTCCTCGCCCATGACGAGAACCTTCGGGTCCGACTCCAGGGCCTTGCGCAGCGACTCGTTGATCGCCTTGGCGAGGGCCATCTTCTCCGCCATCTCAGTTACCCCCCTCGGAAGCGTCCGCGAACGACGCCTGGTAGGCGGCGAACTGGGCCCGCTCCTCGTCGACGAGCGCATGCCCGTCCGCGTACACGTTCTCGAAGATGGCGAAGTGGTCCGGGTCCGGCATGGAACGGACCGCTTCGCGCACTCGCCTGCCCAACGCCTCGCTCTCGGCCTCGAGTTCCGCGAAGAATCCCTCGTCCGTGTGGTTTGACGCCTCCAGGAACCGGCGCAGGCGCAGGATCGGGTCCTTCGCCTCCCAGGCCGCCCGCTCGTCGTCGTGGCGGTAGCGGGTCGGGTCGTCGGAGGTGGTGTGGGCACCCATGCGGTACGTGTACGCCTCGACGAGGGTCGGGCCCTCGCCCCTGCGGGCCCGCTCCAGCGCCCACTTGGTGACCGCGAGGCAGCCGAGGACGTCGTTGCCGTCGACGCGGACGCCGGGGAAGCCGTAGCCCTGGGCGCGCTGGTAGAGCGGCACGCGGGTCTGCTTCTCGGTCGGCTCGGAGATCGCCCACTGGTTGTTCTGGCAGAAGAACACCACCGGCGCGTTGTAGACCGCGGAGAAGGTGAACGACTCGGCCACGTCGCCCTGGCTGGAGGCGCCGTCGCCGAAGTAGGCGATGACCGCCGAGTCGGCGCCGTCCTTGGCCACGCCCATCGCGTAGCCCGTGGCGTGCAGCGTCTGGGAGCCGATGACGATCGTGTAGAGGTGGAAGTTGTTGCCGTTGGGGTCCCAGCCGCCGTTGTTGACGCCGCGGAACATGCCCAGCAGGTTCGCCGGGTCGACACCGCGGCACCAGGCGACGCCGTGCTCCCGGTAGGTCGGGAAGACGTAGTCGTCGTCGCGCAGGGCCCGGCCGGAACCGATCTGGGCGGCCTCCTGGCCGAGCAGCGAGGCCCACAGGCCCAGCTCGCCCTGGCGCTGGAGGGAGGTGGCCTCGGCGTCGAAGCGGCGGGTGAGCACCATGTCGCGGTAGAGACCGCGCAGCTCCTCGGGCGTGACATCGGCGACGTACGGGTCGTACTCGGCGTTCTTCACGCGCTTGCCCTCGGGCGTCAGCAGCTGCACGAGCTGGGGCTCGGCGGTGCCCTTCTTGGCGGCGGCGCGGGTGGTGCGAGGGGCGCGCTTGACGCCGGTGCCGGTGGCCTTGGCCGCCGCGCCGGTGGCCTCGGCCGCCGTCTCGGTGCCGGTGCCGGTGGCGCCGGCCTTGCCTCCGGCGCTGCGTCGCGGCTTGCGCGCGGCAGTGCTCTCCACGGTCACGTGTGCTCCTCCGTCGGTCCGGCCCCCGGGGTTGCCGGGTGACCAGTGCGGCTCACCTGTTCCGAAACCCGTGCACGGGGTGGGTGCCCTCGGCCGGAACAGGCGTGACAGGTGCCCCGGCGAGCGCCCTGCAAGCCTCACGT
Organism: Streptomyces sp. NPDC058335; assembly: GCF_042723915.1. NCBI lineage: Bacteria > Bacillati > Actinomycetota > Actinomycetes > Kitasatosporales > Streptomycetaceae > Streptomyces > Streptomyces sp. NPDC058335. Next base: position 123,740 of record NZ_JBHXHX010000005.1, read on the forward strand.
TACCCAGTGCGCCACATTTCTGTGAAACCCCACCTGACCTGCGTTTTTGCTTGGATTTCCAAGTAAATCGGCAAAGTCGGGAAGGAGCCTGGTCACAGCCTTGCAGGAGGCCGGAGCAACGGCACGTTATCCCGCGCACCCAGGCCACGGGAAGACTTCACGCTCGGGAGTGCCTCCGCACGCGTAACAGGACAACCCAGGCATTTCTTCACGAGTACCACCTGCCGGTCACCTTGCGACACATGAACGCCCACGCGGTGGACGACACCCCGTGGGACCACTTCGCAGCGGAGGTGCATCCCAAGCCGACCGCCCGAGATCACTTGTGACAGTCAGTGACGATCTGTGACAACGCCCAGCTCACAGCCTCGCTGCGTGCCCTAACATCGGCGCGTGCCGCGCTCCTGTGTACCACCCCTCATGCCTCACGCGCCCCCTTTGGGCGCTCTGCTCCGGCGCTACGCCGCCGGTTCCGCGCTCGCCTGCGAGCCCGTCGACCAGGGGCTGCTGAACCGCGGCTACCGGCTGCGCACCACCCGCGGCCGCTACTTCCTCAAGCACCACTTCGACCCCGACACCGCCGACCCGGCCTCGATCGTCCGCCAGCACCGGGCCACCCAGCGCCTGGCCGACCTGGGCGTGCCGGTGGCGCCCCCGCTGCCCGGCCGCGACGGGCGCACGGTGGCCGTCGTCGGCGGCCATGCCTACGCCCTGCACCCGTGGGTCGACGGCCGGCACCGCCACGGAGCCCAGCTCACCCCCGGCGCGTGCGGACGCCTGGGGGCGCTGCTGGGGGTGGTCCACGCAAGCCTGGAGCGCGTGATGCCCGCCCACGCGCGGGCACGCGCCACTCCAGCCGAGAGCCCCGCTCCCGCCGACACCTTCGCCCTGATCGACGACCTCCTCGCACGCGTACGCGAGCACCGCCCCGCCGACTCCTTCGACGAGCTGGCCCGCCACCGGCTCCTGGAACGCCGCATCCTGCTGGAACGCCATGCCGACCGCCGCCCTCCGCACAGCGGCCCGGTCGGCTGGGTGCACGGCGACTTCCACCCCTTCAACCTGCTCTACCGCGGGGACGCCCCCGCCGCCATCGTCGACTGGGACCGGCTCGGCGTGCAGCCCCGCGCGGAGGAGGCCGTACGCGCCGCCGCGATCTTCTTCGTCCGGCCCGACGGCACCCTCGACCTGCCGAAGGCACGGGCGTACGCGCGCGCGTACCGGCCGGCCGCCGGGGCCACGCCCTCCGAGCTGGCGGCGGCCGTGCACCGGGTGTGGTGGGAGCGCCTGAACGACTTCTGGATGCTGCGCTGGCACTACGAGCGCGGCGACACCCGCGCCGACCCGCAGTTCCCGGCCGCCTCCGCCCTCGCGGTGTGGTGGACACGGGAGTACGACGCGGTGTGCGACGCGTTCACGGACTGAGGCCGAGGGCTGCTGAAGGGGCGCCCCTGGAAACGACTACGCGCGCGTGAGGCCCCGTCAGAGGGTCACGCGCGCGTGCGGTGCGTCGGTACGTCGTGGTCAGCGGGTGGTGAGGCCTCCCAGGCCGCTCGCGCCACCGTTCTCCCCACCGCCGTCGGTCTCGGGCTCCGTCACCGGATCGCTCGGCTCGGTTTCCGGGTCGCTCGGCTCCTCCGACACGGTGTCGCTCGTCTGGGGGTCCGACGGCTCGTCCGACGGCTCGCTGCTGTAGCTCGGAGACGGTGAGTACGACGGCGTGTAGGACGGCGTCCAGTTGGACCCGGAGTTCGAACCGGTGCTGCCGTCGGAGGTGTCCTCCGACGACTCGTCGGTCGGCGACTGACTCGGCGACTCGCTCGCCTGGTCGTCCGACGCGGACGGTGTGGCGCTCGGCGACTTCGTGGTCCCGCTCCCGCCGCCGCCCGTGCCCTGGTTGTTCAGCGCGAGCGCGACGCCCGCGGCGATCGCGATCACCGCGAGGACGGCGAGGATCCACAGCTTGCCGCGGCCGCTGCCCCGGTTGCCGCCCCCCTCGAACCCGCCGTCGTCACCGTTGCCGTAGCCCGCGGGCAGGATCGGCTGGGGGATCTGCGAGGTGTGGGAACCGTCGGCGCCGTGCGACAGCGCGGTCGTGCTCGCGAAGCCCGCCGCGGCGGCACCCGCGCCGGTGCCCGCCCCGACCGGGCCGGTGTTCCAGGTGCCGGTGTGGGCGCCCTGTTCGTACAGCATCTGGAGCCCGTACTGAATGAGGCCGCGCATCTCCTCCGCGGTCTGGAACCGGTCGTCGGGGTCCTTGGCGAGAGAACGCATGACGAGGCCGTCGAGTTCCGGCGGGCACACGCCCTCCGAGGTCCGCGACGGCGGCACCGGGATGTCCTGCACATGCTGGTAGACCACCGACAGCGGGGTCTCACCGGTGAACGGCGGGCGCAGCGCGAGCAGTTCGTACAGCAGGCAGCCCGTGGCGTACAGGTCGGAGCGGTGGTCGACGGCCTTGCCGAGCGCCTGTTCCGGGGAGAGGTACTGCGGGGTGCCCATGACCATGCCGGTCTGCGTCATCGTCGTCGACGCGCCGTGCAGGGCGCGCGCGATGCCGAAGTCCATCACCTTCACCGCGCCGTTGTCCGTGATGATCACGTTCGCCGGCTTGATGTCGCGGTGCACGATGCCGTGCTGGTGCGAGTAGGCGAGCGCCTCCAGCACCCCGGAGACGATGATCAGCGCCTGCTCGGGGCCCGGCGCCTCGGCGTTGAGGAGCAGGTCGCGGATCGTCCGCCCCTCGACCAGCTCCATCACGATGTACGGCACGCTCTGGCCGCCGACGACATCCTCGCCGGAGTCGTACACGGCGACGATCGCGTGGTGGTTGAGGCCGGCCACCGACTGGGCCTCGCGCGTGAAGCGGGCCTTGGACACCGGGTCCTCGGCGAGGTCGGCGCGCAGCAGCTTGACCGCGACGGTACGGCCGAGACGCACATCCTCGGCGGCGAACACCTCCGCCATGCCGCCCCGCCCGAGTCTGCCGGTCAGCCGGTAACGGCCGTCCCCGACAAGTCCGCCGTTACCCCACATCTCCGGCGCATCTGACATACCGCCGCCAGTCGCCTCGGGGTCGGACGGGCCCTGAGCGCGCTGCTGCTGTGCCATCAGTCCTCGCCGTCGTTTCTGCCCGCGGTGCGCGCGGTGTTGTCACGGTCTCCGTCGGCCACGCTACAGCCTCCGCGCAAGCCGCCGGTCCGGGATCAGCCCGGGTATCGGAGGGAGACGGATCGGCCATCAAACCCGCACTCCGCGCCGGCGTGCAAATTCTGTGTACCGGCCGTACGGCACCTGTAACGCTTACGCGACTCTTCTTTCGCGTACGGTCACGGAACGGGCACCGAGCTTGACGTGTCAGTGCCCTGGGGCAGACTTGGCCGGGAATAGCACTTTCGATCAATGGCAAGCCACGGCGAGCGGCAGCGCCGGTGGGCTGACGGGGGACGCAGAGAATGAGCCAGGACGGCGCGCAGGGCCGGTACGCGGGGCGGGCGCTCGCCGGCGGCCGCTATCAGCTGCGCGACTTGCTCGGCGAGGGCGGTATGGCCTCGGTGCACCTCGCCTACGACTCGGTGCTCGACCGGCAGGTCGCGGTCAAGACGCTCCACACCGAACTGGGCCGCGAGCAGGCCTTCCGCGAGCGTTTCCGCCGCGAGGCCCAGGCCGTGGCCAAGCTCACCCACACCAACATCGTCTCGGTCTTCGACACCGGCGAGGACGATGTCGACGGCATGACCACCCCGTACATCGTCATGGAGTACATCGAGGGCCGCCCGCTCGGCTCGGTGCTCGACGAGGACGTACGGCGGCAGGGCGCGATGCCCGCCGACAAGGCGCTGAAGATCACCGCGGACGTGCTGGCCGCTCTGGAGATCAGCCACGAGATGGGCCTGGTCCACCGCGACATCAAGCCCGGCAACGTGATGATGACCAAGCGCGGCGTCGTCAAGGTGATGGACTTCGGCATCGCGCGCGCCATGCAGTCCGGCGTCACCTCGATGACGCAGACCGGCATGGTCGTCGGCACCCCGCAGTACCTCTCGCCCGAGCAGGCCCTCGGCCGCGCCGTGGACGCGCGCTCCGACCTGTACTCGGTCGGCATCATGCTGTTCCAACTGGTCACCGGGCGGCTGCCGTTCGACGCCGACTCGCCGCTGGCGATCGCGTACGCGCATGTGCAGGAGGAGCCGGTGGCTCCCTCCTCCATCAACCGCGCGCTGCCGCCGGCCGTCGACGCGCTCGTCGCCCGCGCGCTGAAGAAGAACCCGAACGAGCGCTTCCCCACCGCCGTCGCCATGCGCGACGAGTGCCTGCGCGTCGCGACCTCCTTCCAGCCGGCCCCGCCGAGCATCGTGCCGGGCACCCCCTCGCAGAGCGGCTCGGGCGTCGGCTCCGCCGTGTTCCCTCCGGTCGGCCAGAACTCCCAGCCCTCCGTGGGCAGCGTCCAGACGCCGTACCAGTCGGCCCCGACGCCCAACCCGTACGGCACTCCCTCGACGCCCGCCCCGTCGTACGGCTATCCGCAGCAGGGCTACCAGACGCCCGCTCCGGCGTACGGCCACCAGCAGGGGCCGAACACCCCGCCCGCGTACAACATGAGCCCGCAGGCCTCGGCCGCGGGAACCCCGGGCGGCGGCCGCAGGAACAACGCGGGAGCGCTCGTCGGGTCGGCGATCGTGGCCATCGCGACCGTCGGCGCCCTGATCGGGACCCTCGCGAACAGCGGCAGTGACGACGACAAGGGCGGCGATCCCACCACCTCCTCCGCGGCGCCGACGCAGGCCGCCGGTTACCGCGGCCCGGACACGTCGAAGACGATCGACACGTCCGAGTGCACGGAGCCGCAGGAGGCGTACAACGACCCGGACAAGATCCGGCTCCCGGACTTCAAGTTCAAGAACATCGACTCGGTCAAGGCGTGTTTCCAGGCGGCCGGTTGGTCGATCAAGGAAAAGGACCTGGACGAGAACACCTACGGCGACGGCACGGTCATGAACCAGTTCCCGTCCGCCGGGACGGACGTCGACCCGGAGGACATGCCGGAGATCGAGCTGAGCGTCTCCACGGGCAACCCGCCGTCTTGACCCGGAGCAACCGAGAAGGGCCCGGCGTCGGTCGCCGGGCCCTTCTCTTCGTCGGTACAAAAAAGGTGGTTGTTGTCGGTACAGGTGTGGTCGGTACGGGTCTACAGGTAAGACTCTAAAAAAAGCGGCTCTACAGGTACGGGCCGCCCGAACGGCCGCCCGCGCGCGGGTCGTCGGCGCCTTCCTGGCCGCCCACGCCCGGCGGCAGCGCGCGGCGCATCTGCTCCAACTGGGCGCGCGCGGCCATCTGCTGGGCGAACAGCGTGGTCTGGATGCCGTGGAACAGGCCTTCCAGCCAGCCCACCAACTGGGCCTGTGCGATGCGCAGTTCCGCATCGCTCGGGGTCGAATCCTCGTTGAACGGCAGGGAGAGCCGCTCCAGCTCCTCGACCAGCTCCGGCGCCAGGCCGTCCTCCAACTCCTTCACCGAGCTCGCGTGGATCTCCTTGAGCCGGACGCGGCTGGCCTCGTCGAGAGGAGCCGCACGCACTTCCTCGAGCAACTGCTTGATCATGCTTCCGATCCGCATGACCTTCGCCGGCTGCTCGACCTGTTCGGTCACGGGGATCTCGCGGGAGTCGTCGTCCGCGTCGATGCCGCCGAGTGCCATGCCGTCCTGGCCCACGACCAGGATCTTCTGGGCGTTCTCCGGCGACCGTTCGTTCCTCGGCATCTCCATGCCGCCATTCTCTCGCACCCGTACACCTCATCACCGTGGTGCCCCCCGTGAAGGCCGATCCGCCGTTTTCCCGTTCGGCGCAGTCCGGAATGCGACGCTCATTCCGGCATGTGAGGCTTGTGGCCTCAATTTCTGGCGACTGAACACCGGGAGGGGGTCACGGGCGTGACTCCATGGCGGCGGGGGCTGTGCGGGGTGGGTGTGGGGACGGGACTGCTGGTGGCCGTGCTGCCGTACGGGGGCGTCTCGGCGGACGCGGCGGCGGTATCGGCGTACGGGGGTGTATCGGCGTACGGCGACGTGTCGGCGTACGGGAGCGGGCAGGCGTACGACCGTGGCTCCACGCGCAGCCCTGGAGCGACGGACGGGCCCGGCCGGGCGCACGGACGTCCCGGTTCGACGCTCTCGCCGGGGCAGGGGCCGGGGCACGAACGCACCCCGTCGTATCCCAGGGATCCGTCGTCCATCCCCGTATCGACCTCCCCGGCCGGGTCGGCGTCCGCCTCCTCCGCCTCCTTCTCCTCGTCCGCCTCGCCGTCCGTGTCTCCCGGTGGCCCCGATCGGCGGGCCGGGAGCCGGGCCGGGGAGGGGCGGGTGCGGCCCGGTCGCACGGGTGGGGCGGCCGAGGAGGACCCGGAGGTTCTCGACGAGGAGACGGACGCCGCCGAGGAAGCGGGCTTCGACGAGGAGCCCGCCGAGGAGTCGGCGGCCGAGGCTCCGCGCGAGGCCGGGCTCGCCCCGTCCGCCTCGCCGCAGGCCGCGCGGCGGGCCGACGCCGCCGAGGAGCAGCCCGTCGGACGGATGCTGCGGATCCTGCCCCTCGGCAGCGGTCTGGTTCTCATCGGTCTAGGCCTCGGCCTCGCCTTCGTCGGCCTGCGGCTGCGCCGCGGCTAGCGGGAACGGCGGCGCCGTCTCACCGCGCGACCAACAGGACCTTGCCGACGTGCCCGCTGTCCTCGACGACCCGGTGCGCCGCGGGCGCGTCGCTCATCGGGAGTTCGCGGTCCACGACGGGACGGACATGGCCGGCGGCGAGCAGCGGCCAGACGTGTTCGCGTACGGCCGCGACGATCGACGCCTTCTCGCCGAGGGGGCGGGCCCGCAGCGAGGCCGCGCTGATCGCGGCGCGCTTGCCGAGGAGCGCGCCGATGTTCAGCTCGCCCTTGACGCCGCCCTGCATGCCGATGATCGCCAGCCTGCCGTTGACGGCGAGGCTCTGGACGTTGCGGTCCAGGTACTTGGCGCCCATGTTGTCGAGGATGACGTCGGCGCCGGCGCCGGCGGTGGCCTGCTTGATCTCGGCGACGAAGTCCTGCTCGCGGTAGTTGATCAGGATGTCCGCGCCCAGTTCGGCGCACCGCTCCAGCTTCTCCTTGCTGCCCGCGGTGACGGCGACCGTGGCGCCGACGGCCTTGGCCAGCTGGATGGCCATGGTGCCGATACCGCTGGAGCCGCCGTGCACCAGCAGCGTCTCGCCGGGGCGGAGGTGGGAGATCATGAAGACGTTCGACCAGACCGTGCAGGCCACCTCGGGCAGCGCCGCGGCCCGCACGAGGTCGACCCCCTCCGGCACGGGCAGCAGCTGTCCGGCCGGCACGGCGACCTTCTCGGCATATCCGCCGCCCGCGAGCAGGGCACACACCTCGTCGCCGACGGCCCAGCCGGAGACGCCGGGGCCGAGCGCGGTGATCCGGCCGGAGCACTCGAGGCCGGGGTAGGGCGAGGCGCCCGGCGGCGGGTTGTAGAAGCCCTGCCGCTGAAGGACGTCGGCACGGTTGACGGCACTGGCCACCACCTCGACCAGGGCCTCGCCCTCGCCGGGCACGGGATCGGGGACCTCGTCCCACACCAGCGCCTCGGGACCACCAGGTTCGGGAATCGTGATCGCATGCATGAGAGGGACGCTACCCCTCGGTCGTTGGTCGCAGCCTTCTCGGTCGTTGGGCTGATCCGCGGCGAAAACCCTGTGCGCGACCGATGAATTCGCGCAACGGTAAAGGTCTGCCCATGCATCACCCAAATGCACGGAAGGACACCCCACCATGAGCCAGCACACCGCCGGCCTGGCGATCGAGACCGCGGGCCTGGTGAAGGCGTTCGGGGAGACCCGGGCCGTGGACGGCGTGGACCTCGCCGTCCCCACCGGCACCGTCTACGGCGTCCTCGGCCCGAACGGCGCCGGCAAGACGACCACCGTGAAGATGCTCGCCACCCTCCTGCGGCCCGACGGCGGCCAGGCCCACGTCTTCGGCCACGACGTGGTCCGCGAGGCCGACACGGTGCGCGGCCTGGTCAGCCTCACCGGGCAGTACGCGTCCGTGGACGAGGACCTCACCGGCGCCGAGAATCTGGTGCTGCTGGCCCGGCTGCTCGGACATGCCAAGAAGGCCGCGCGCGAGCGGACCGCACAGCTGCTGGAGGCCTTCGGGCTCACCGACGCGGCCTCGAAGCAGGTCAAGCACTACTCGGGCGGCATGCGCCGCCGTATCGACATCGCCGCGTCCATCCTCAGCACGCCCGACCTGCTCTTCCTCGACGAGCCGACGACCGGGCTCGACCCGCGCAGCCGCAACCAGGTGTGGGACATCGTGCGGGCGGTGGTCGCGCAGGGCACCACCGTGCTGCTGACCACCCAGTACCTGGACGAGGCCGACCAGCTGGCGTCCCGTATCGCCGTCATCGACCGCGGCAAGGTGATCGCCGAGGGCACGAAGGGCGAGCTGAAGGCGTCCGTGGGTGCCGGCTCCGTCCATCTGCGGCTGCGGGACGCCGAGCAGCGTCCACAGGCCGCGGAGGTGCTGAGCAGGGTGCTGAACGCGCAGGTGCAGCACGACCCCGACCCGGTGGCCCTGACGGCCCGGCTGGCCGCCGCATCCGGCGACACGGCCGCCGAGCAGGCCGCACGGGCCCTGAGCGAGCTGGCCAGGACGGGGATCACCGTCGACAACTTCTCGCTGGGTCAGCCCAGCCTGGACGAGGTCTTCCTCGCCCTCACCGGACACGACACCCAGGCGGACGACGCCGTGAAGAACGAGGTGGCCGCATGAGCACCGTGACGACGAACGAGACCCAGGACCTCGCGCCCGTCCGGGCCGACTCCCTCGCGGCACTGCTGGTCGCCAAGGAGCGCCCGCCACGGCCGAGTGCCTGGTCGGCCTCCCTCACCTTCGGCTGGCGGGCCATCCTCAAGATCAAACACGTGCCGGAGCAGCTGTTCGACGTGACGGCGTTCCCGATCATGATGGTGCTGATGTACACGTACCTCTTCGGAGGCGCCCTGGCCGGGTCGCCGAAGGAGTACATCCAGTTCCTGCTGCCGGGCATCCTGGTGATGTCGGTCGTGATGATCACGATGTACACGGGCGTCTCGGTGAACACGGACATCGAGAAGGGCGTGTTCGACCGGTTCCGCTCGCTGCCGATCTGGCGGCCGTCGACGATGGTCGGCTATCTCCTCGGCGACGCCCTGCGCTACACCATCGCGTCCGTGGTGATGCTCACCGTCGGCATGATCCTCGGCTACCGGCCGGACGGCGGGGTGCTCGGCGTCGTCGCCGGGATCGCCCTGCTGATCGTCTTCTCGTTCGCGTTCTCGTGGGTCTGGACGATGTTCGGACTCCTGCTGCGCACCGAGAAGTCGGTGATGGGCGTCAGCATGATGGTGATCTTCCCGCTGACCTTCCTGTCCAACGTGTTCGTCGACCCGAAGACCATGCCGGGCTGGCTCCAGGCGTTCGTCAACAACAGCCCGGTCACCCACCTCGCCTCCGCGGTCCGCGGGCTGATGGCCGGCGACTGGCCGGCCGCCGAGGTCGCCTGGTCCCTGGGATGGGCGGGCCTGTTCGTGCTGGTCTTCGGGCCGGTGACGATGCGGCTGTACAACCGCAAGTAGGGGCCTGCGGACCGGTTCAGAAGCGCAGTGCCTTCGGCGGTTCCGGAGGCACTCGCACGATGGTGACCAGACGGTCGGTCAGCTCCAGCACGCCGACGGCCGGGTCGTCGTAGGCCAGCACCCGGTGACCGCGGACGACGCTCACCACCAGGTCGGCCGTCTCGCGTGGGGTACGCCCCGACTCGGCCTTGGTGACCGGCCGTTCGACGATGTCGAGACCGCTGCCCTGGTGCATGAGGTCCTCCATCACCCGGCCCGCCGCGGGGCTGAGCACGGACAGGCCGAGGAGCCGCCCGGCCGCTCCCGCGCTGGTGATGACCTCGTCTGCGCCGGACTGCTTCAGCAGCGGCGCGTTCTCCTCCTCGCGCACCGCGGCCACGATCTTCGCCCGCGGGTTCAGCTGGCGGGCCGTCAGCGCCACGAGGACGGCCGTGTCGTCGCGTTCCGTCGCGATGATGATCCGCCCGGCCCGCTGCACCTCCGCCCGCCGCAGCACGTCACTACGGGTGCCGTCACCGACCACGCCCTCGTAGCCCTCGGCCGTCGCCGCCTCGATCATCTTGGCGCCGGGGTCGATCACGATGACCTGCTCCTTCCGCAGGCCCGACGCACAGGCGGTCCGGATCGCGGACCGGCCTTTCGTGCCGAAGCCGACGACGACAGTGTGGTCGCGCAAGGGGACCTCCGGGTTGCTGGGCGAAAGCTCTGTACGCAACGGGTGTCGCGTCCTGACGGGTGCGACTCCGCCGGGAACCATGGTGCCCACCGATCGGATCACCACCACAGGGGGCCACGCGATGCGAGACCAAGAACGACACCCGGCCGGGCCGGGACGGCTCTCACTCCTCCGGTCGCTGTGGTACCGCTCGCGCGCCGAGGCACGGGACGACGCCGAGGCGGGCCGCTCCATCACGATGCCCCTGCAGAGCGCCCTCCCCCCGCTCCAGCAGGTGCTGCGCCGCCTCTCCCTGGGCCTGCTGGTGCTGTTGGTCACCACGTTGATCGTCTACCTCGACCACGACGGCTACAACGACAACTCGGACGGCACCCTCGACTTCCTCGACGCCGCCTATTACGCCACCGTCACCCTTTCCACCACCGGCTACGGCGACATCACCCCGGTCAGCGACTCCGCCCGGCTCGTCAACATCCTCGTCATCACGCCGCTGCGCGTGCTGTTCCTCATCATCCTGGTCGGCACCACCCTCGAAGTCCTCACCGAGCGCACCCGCCAGCAGGTCCGCATCCACCGCTGGCGCAGCCGCACCCACCGGCATGTCGTGGTCGTCGGCTACGGCACCAAGGGCCGGCACGCGGTGGAGACGCTCGTCGGGCAGGGCATCCCCAAGGACCAGATCGTCGTGGTCGACGTCCAGGGCAAGGCCGCGCACGCGGCCGGGGACGACGGGCTGGTGTCGGTGATCGGGGACGCCACCCGCTCGGAGACCCTCCTCAAGGCGGAGGTCGCCCACGCCTCCCGGGTGATCGTGGCCCCGCAGCGCGACGACACCGCCGCACTGGTCACGCTCACCGCCCGCCAGCTGAACCGGCGCGCCACGATCGTCGTCGCCGCGAGGGAAGACGAGAACGTGCCGCTGCTCAAGCAGAGCGGCGCGGACACCGTGATCACCAGCTCCAGCTCCGCCGGACGGCTGCTGGGCGTCGCCATGGTCAGCCCCACCGTGGCCAGGACCCTGGAGGACCTCATGACCCTCGGCAGCGGCCTGGACCTCATCGAACGCCCCGTCACCAAGCAGGAGGCCGGCCAGTCGCCGCGCGCCTCCGCGGACCTCGTCGTGGCCGTCGTCCGCGGCAAGGACCTCCTGGACTTCGCCGACGCCCGCCTCACACAGCTCCAGGCCGGGGACCGGGTGATCACCGTGAGCCGGGCGAAGGCGGTCGCGGCCGAACAGGCGTGACGCGGGTGCCGGGTGCCGGGTGCCGGGTGCCGGGTGCCGGGTGCCGGGTGCCGGGTGCCGGGCAACTCGGACGCTTCACGGAATGTTTCACGTGAAACAGGCCGAGCTGGCCTATCCGGGTGTTTCACGTGAAACAACGGGATGACTACACCCCTTCGGATGTTTCACGTGAAACAGGCATCGATCCCGGCTGCGGCCCACGGAAGATCGAGCAGCTCCGCCTCCTGACCGACCCGCGCACCACCGGGCGGTACGACGGCGAGGGCGTCGGCCGCTGCGATCCCCCGCAGCATCGCCGGGCCGTTGTAGTGCAGCGGCACAGCGTGATCGCCGCGCAGGACGACCGGGACGAGCCGGGTGTCATGCGGGTGACCATGTGCCGCATCCCGCAGAGGCAGCGTGTACGGCTCCGGAGCGAGTCGGCCGGCGAGGGTGCGCAGCAGGGGCTCGGCAAGCGTGAGCAGCCCGGAGACGGCCGCGAGCGGGTTGCCCGGCAAGCCGACGAGGTACCGGTCCTCCGCGATCCTGGCCAGCAGCATGGGGTGCCCTGGACGCACCTCGACGCCGTCGACCAGCAGCTCGGCGCCGACGCGACTCAGGGTCGGGTGGACATGGTCGACGGGCCCCGCGGCCGTGCCGCCGGTGGTGACGATCAGGTCGGCCGAAGATGTGGTGAGAGCCTGATGCAGGGCCTTCGCGTCGTCGCCGAGCCTGCGCAGGGCCACCACCTCGGCGCCCATCGCCCGTAGCCACGGGGGCAGCATCGGGCCGAGCGCGTCACGGATGAGCCCGTCGTACGGGCGGCCCTCGGTGAGCAGTTCGTCGCCCAGGACGAGCACCTCGACGCGGGGGCGGGGGACCGCGGCGAGCGTGTCGTATCCGGCGGCCGCGGCGAGTCCCAGGACGGCCGGGGTCACCAACGCTCCCGCGGGCAGCAACTGATCGCCGCTACGGCACTCCTGGCCACGCGGACGGATGTCCTGGCCGTGCTGGAGGTCCCGGTCGGGGTGCAGTCGGCCCTTCTCGTCGGTACGCCCGTGCTCGCTGCGCAGCACCGCGGTCGTGTCCGGAGGGATCCGGGCGCCGGTGGCGATCCGGACCGCCTCGCCGTCGACGAGGCGCACGGGCCCGTCCTGGCCGGCCAGAACGCCCTCGTCGCGTACGGCCCAGGGGCCGGGCCCGGCGACCGCCCAGCCGTCCATCGCGGAGGTGTCGAAGGAGGGCAGGTCGGTGAGGGCGGTGAGAGGGGCGGCCAGGACGAGGCCGAGGGCGTCCTCAAGGGTGACGGAGACGGGCGTACGGCGGGCGGCGAGGGAGCGGGCGGCACGAGCGGCGCGGGTGCGGGCGTCCGCCCAGGGGGTCGCGGAGGTCTTCCGGTGCCGTGCTTCGGGGGCGGGGGCGGCGTGGGAGCCGTGGCCCTGCCGGTGGCCGTGGCCGTGTGTGGCTGCCGGGTCGGGGGTCGCGTCGGCCGCCGGGCGGGCGGGTCGGTTGCCGTCGTTCACGAGGGCGAGCACCTCCTCGACGTCGAGGTCCTCGGCGTCCTGGCCGTCCCGGATGCCGGGGGCGGTCATCCGGCGTCCGGGCGGGTGTCGGGCGTGGCGTCGGGGGCCACTTCGGGCTGTCCGGCGGCCGGGGCGACACCGGGGGCGGTCCCGTCGGCCTTGTCGGCGGTTCTGTCGGCCCCGCTGGTCTCGTCGGCCCAGCGGATCGCCAGGGCGGTGGCCTTGCGGGCCGCCTCGGCGACGGCTTCGGGGCTCCCTCCGGCCCGCCCGGCGGCATAACCGACCAGGAAGGTGGTCAGGGGGGCCGCGGGCCTCGCCACTCCGTGGGCGGCGTCGCGTGCGAGATCGAGGAGAACGCCGGTGTCGACGTCGAGATCGATGCCCAGCTCGTCCTTGACTGCGGAAATCCATTCATCCAACACGTGGCCATGCTCCCTGATCCGTGCTCTGGCGGCGGCGATGTCGTCCCAGGTGTCGCAGTCGAAGGACGCGACAGGGTCGGGGACATGGGTGAGGTCGAGCCCGGCGGTCAGCCGGCGCAGGGGCAGCCCCGTGAGGCCGCCGTGCTCCTCGCCCAGCGCCGACAGTTCGCGGCGCAGGGCGTGCGTGCGGTAGGCGGCGACGAGCGGCTGGTCGCGGCCGTCGGCGTCGGTGAGCAGCGCGCCCTCGGCGCCCTGCCCGTCCAGGGCGGCCAGCAGTCGCCGGACGGTGTCCGCCACGAGGAACGGCAGGTCGGCGGAGAGGACGACGACGGTGTCGGCGGTGGTGTGGCGCAGCCCGGCGCCGAGTGCGGCCACGGGGCCGGCGCCGGGCGGGTCCTCTCGCGCCCAGCGCACGGGCCGGGCGGTCGGCCGTGGGTCGGCGACGACCACGGTCGTGCGCGCGTCGGCGCAGGCGCCGAGAACCCGGTCGAGCAGCGCCCGCCCGCCGATCCGCACACCGGGTTTGTCGGCGCCGCCGAGCCGGCGGGCCCCGCCACCGGCGAGCACGACGGCATCATGGGCGAGGGGCCCGTCGACGCGCTGAGCGGAGGGCACGACGGTGTCCTGGTCGGGGCGATCACCGAAGGTGACCGCCCGCGGCTCGTTCGGAGTCACCCCCCGAGTATGCGCGGCACCCCGACCACGGGGAACGCCGGTGCGGTCACGCGGTCACGCGGTCACGCGGTCACGCGGTCACGCGGGGAACGCCGCAGTGCCCATACGGTCACAAGGTGCGCAGCAGCACCGCCGGTTGTTCCACGCAGTCCGCCACATAGCGCAGGAAGCCGCCCGCCGTGCCGCCGTCGCACACCCGGTGGTCGAAGGTGAGCGAGAGCTGCACGACCTGGCGCACGGCCAGTTCGCCCTCGTGCACCCACGGCTTGGGGATGATGCGGCCGACGCCGAGCATGGCGGCCTCGGGGTGGTTGATGATCGGCGTGGAACCATCGACCCCGAACACGCCGTAGTTGTTCAACGTGAACGTGCCGCCGGTCAGTTCGCCGGGCGTGAGGGTCCCGGTGCGGGCCGACTCGGTGAGCCGGGCGAACTCCGCGTTGAGGCCCTCGGTGTCGCGGGCGTGTGCGTCGCGGACGACGGGTACGACGAGACCCCGCTCGGTCTGCGCGGCGAACCCGAGGTGGACGTGGTCCAGCCGGACTATCTCCCTGGCGTCCTGGTCGACGGTGGAGTTGAGTTCCGGGAAACGGGCCAGGGCCGCCGTGCTGATACGCGCCAGGAGCGCCAGCAGGGAGATCTTCGGCCCCCCTGCCGCGTTCATCGCCGTACGGGCACGCATCAGCTCGGTCGCGTCCGCGTCGACCCAGCAGGTCGCGTCGGGAATCTCGCGACGGCTGCGGGACAGCTTGTCGGCGACGGCACCGCGGACGCCCTTGAGCGGGACGCGGGTGCCGGCGGAGGCCGCCGCGGGGGCGGTGGTGACCGTCGGCTGTGCCGTCACGCGTGGGTGCGGCGCGGGCGTCGCCGTCGTGGTCCGGCCCTGCACGGCGGCGGCACGCAGGGCGTACTCCACGTCAGCCCGCAGGATCAGCCCGTCGGGCCCGGATCCGGTCAGCTCCCTCAGGTCCAGGCCGTTCTCACGGGCCAGCCTGCGCACGAGGGGAGAGATCACGGCCACGGGGCCGTCCGCCGACTCGGCGGTCCGGGCCCGCCCGTTCGTCGGCTCGGCCAGCGTCGGCGCCAGGGGCGCGGTGGAGGGGGCCGGCCGGTCCGGTCGCACCCTGCGGCGTCGCGCGGGCGCCTCCGAGGTGCCGTACCCCACGAGGACATTGCCCGAGCCCTGGCTGCCCGCGGCGGCCGGGGCGTCCTGGGTGCCCGGGGCCTCCGCGGCGTCCGTCGGGCCGCCGGAGGCCGGTGCGCCGACCGCGACCGTGATCAGCGGGGCGCCGACGGGCAGTTCCGTGCCCTCCTCGCCGAAGCGGGCGGTGACCACACCGCCGTAGGGGCAGGGCACCTCGACCATCGCCTTGGCCGTCTCGACCTCGACGACCGGCTGGTCGACGGCGACGACGTCCCCGACCTCGACCAGCCAGCGGACGATCTCCGCCTCGGTGAGTCCCTCCCCGAGGTCGGGGAGCTTGAACTCCAGCACCTGTGCCATCAGCTCTCGGCCTCCCACTGCAGACGCGCCACGGCGTCCAGGATGCGGTCGACGCCGGGCAGGTGGTGGCGCTCCAGCATCGGCGGCGGGTAGGGGATGTCGAACCCGGCGACGCGCAGCACCGGCGCTTCCAGGTGGTGGAAGCAGCGCTCCGTGACGCGGGCCGCGATCTCCCCGCCCGGACCTCCGAAGGAGCCCGATTCATGGACGACGACCGCACGCCCGGTCCGTCGCACCGAGGCGGTGACCGTCTCGTCGTCGAACGGCACCAGGGAGCGCAGGTCGACGACTTCGAGGTCCCAGCCCTCGGCCCGAGCCGCCTCGGCGGCTTCGAGGCAGACGGGCACCGACGGCCCGTACGTGATGAGTGTGGCGCTCCGGCCCGAGCGCCGCACCACCGCGCGGCCGATGGGTTCAACGGCTGCCGGCTCCTCCGGGTTCCATGAGTCCTTGGACCAGTACAGGCGCTTGGGTTCGAGGACGACGACCGGGTCGTCGGAGGCGATGGCGGCGCGCAGCAGGCCGTAGGCGTCGGCGACCGTGGCGGGCGTGACGACGTGCAGTCCGGGAGTGGCCATGTAGTAGGCCTCGGAGGAGTCGCTGTGGTGCTCGACGCCGCCGATGCCGCCACCGTAGGGGACGCGGATCGTGACGGGCAGGGGCATGCGGCCGCGGGTGCGGTTGCGCATACGGGCGACATGGCTGATGAGCTGCTCGAACGCCGGGTAGGCGAAGGCGTCGAACTGCATCTCCACGACCGGGCGGAGGCCGTACATGGCCATGCCGACCGCGGTGCCGAGGATGCCGGCCTCTGCGAGCGGGGTGTCCGTGCAGCGGTCCTCGCCGAACTCCTTGGCGAGTCCGTCGGTGACCCGGAAGACGCCGCCGAGGGTGCCGACGTCCTCGCCGAGGACGTGCACGGACGGGTCGGCGGCCATCGCGTCGCGCAGTGCGCGCGTGAGGGCCTGCGCCATGGTGGCGGGCTTGACGGCGACGGTGGTCATCAGTGCGTTCCTCCCTGCTCCGCCTCGATCTCGGCCAGCAGCAGGGCGCGCTGTTCCCGCAGTTGCGGGGTGGGCTCGGCATACACGTGGGCGAAGAGGTCCATGGGGTCGAGCGGGGCGTCCTGGTTCATGCGGGCGCGCAGGTCGGCGGCCATGGTCTCGGCGGCGTCCCGGGCGGCCTGCTTCGTCTCCTCGTCGAGGATTCCGCGTGCGGTCAGCTCCCGCTCCAGGAGGTCGATCGGGTCGTGTCCGCGCCAGGTCTCGACCTCGGCGTCGCCGCGGTAGCGGGTCGCGTCGTCGGCGTTGGTGTGGGCGTCGACGCGGTAGGTGATCGCCTCGACGAGCGTGGGACCGCCGCCCGCGCGCGCGTGCCGTACGGCGTCGGCGAGCACCTCGTGCACGGCGACCGCGTCGTTGCCGTCGACCAGCCGGCCCGGCATGCCGTACCCGACGGCCTTGTGGGCCAGGGAGGGGGCGGCGGTCTGCTTGGCGAGCGGGACGGAGATCGCGAAGCCGTTGTTCTGGACGAGGAAGACGACCGGCGCCCGCCAGACGGCGGCGAAGTTCAGCGCCTCGTGGAAGTCGCCCTCGCTGGTGCCGCCGTCGCCGACCATGGCGAGCGCCACCACGTCGTCACCCTTGAGGCGGGCGGCGTGCGCGAGGCCCACGGCGTGCGGGAGCTGGGTGGCGAGCGGCGTGCACAGGGGGGCCACGCGGTGCTCGAAGGGGTCGTAGCCGGTGTGCCAGTCGCCGCGCAGCAGCGTGAGGGCCTCCACCGGGTCCACGCCGCGGGCGACGACCGCGAGGGTGTCGCGGTAGCTCGGGAAGAGCCAGTCGCGCTCTTCGAGGACGAGCGCGGCGGCGACCTCGCAGGCCTCCTGGCCGGTGCTGGAGGGGTAGACGGCGAGGCGACCCTGCTTGGTCAGGGCGGTGGCCTGCGCGTTGTACCGACGGCCGCGCACCAGATCGGCGTAGAGCCGGCGCAGCAGCTCCGGGTCGGCCTGTGCGGCCGCCTCGGTGCCGAGGACGCGGTAGGGCTCGGCGTCGGGCAGCAGCGGCGCGGGGTCGGCGCGGGGCTGCCAGGCGGGCGGCGGTGTCGGCCGGTATCCGCCCCGCTGCTCCATGACCGTCATGACGGCACCTCCTCGTGGGAGTGGCTACGGGAGACGGGTCGGCTGTGACCCGCCTCACCTACCGATTGTTCGGTCGCCGGCACATTTTGGCTACCGGCCCCCTCAGGCTGTGGACAAACGGTTCTCCACAGCCTGAGATGGACGCAGTACGTCCACGGCGGAGAGGCGGGGGGACATGACGCCTGAACAAATGGCCGACAGCCAGGACGGCAGCGCGCCCCCGCGCGCGGAAGGCAGGGCCGCGCCGCGCGCGGGAACCACGGCTGCGTCCCGCCCGGAGGGCAGCACCCCGCCCCGCCCGCTCGACGCCATCGATCAGGACATCCTCCAGATGCTCCAGGCGGACGGCCGCGCCTCGATACGGTCGGTCGCCGAACGGGTCCACGTGTCGCGCGCCAACGCCTATGCGCGCATCAACCGGCTCGTCGAGGACGGCGTCATCCGCGGCTTCGGCGCGCGCGTGGACCATGAGCGCGCGGGCCACGGAACGTCCGCCTACGTCACACTGAAGATCGTCCAGAACTCCTGGCGCACGGTGCGCGAGCAGCTCAGGCAGCTGCCCGGCGCCTCCCACATCGCCCTGGTGGGCGGCGACTTCGACGTCCTGCTCCTGGTGCACACCCCCGACAACCGGGCACTGCGCGAGCTGGTGCTCACCCGCCTCCAGGCGATCCCCGAGGTGCTCAGCACGCGCACGCTGCTGGTGTTCGAGGAGGAGGACCTGGAGCCGCAGGGCTGACCTCAGGCCTGCCGCAGCCCGGAGAAGACCAGCCGGGCGACCGCCTCGCTCACCTCGCGCTCGCCCATGCCCCGCCCGTCGGGGCGGTACCACTCGACAATCGAGTTGATCATCCCGAAGACGAGCCTGGTCGCGAGCCGCACCTCCACATCGCCGCGTACGTCTCCGTCGGCGGCGGCCGCCTTCAGCAGCGCGGCGACCCGGTGGTCGAAGTCACGCCGCCGCTCCAGGGCCCACCGCTCGGTGCCCGTGTTGCCGCGCACCCGCAGCAGCAGCGTGACGTAGGGCAGTTCGGAGATGAGCACCTCGACCATGCGCTGCACGACGTACTCGAGTCGCTCCACCGCGCGTCCCACGCGCGCGGGCTCCTCGTCGAGGATCGCGAAGAGGCCGTCGAGCGCCCGGCTCACCGCCCGCCGCAGCAGCTCCTCCTTGCCGCTGACGTGGTGGTATATCGACGACTTGGAGATGCCGGCCGCCTTGGAGAGGTGCTCCATGGACGTGCCGTCGTAGCCGCGCTCGATGAAGACCTGCACGGCGACCGACAGCAGGGTCTCCGGGGTGTACGTGTCGCGCTTGGCAGTGGTCACGGGGTGCCCTCCCGCTTGTCGGCGGAGTGCCCGTGGCGGTAGAGCGCCAGAGAGGGCGCGTAGCGGCCGGAGGGCTCGCGCAGGTGCAGCTCCTCCAGAAGGTCGTGGGCCCAGACCCGGCCGAGCCTGCGGCTCCACTCGAAGGGGCCGAGCGGGTAGTTGACGCCCAGGCGCATCGCGGTGTCGATGTCCTCCTCGGTGGCGACGCCCTTGGCGACGGCGTCGTGCGCGAGGTCGACGATCCGTGCGACCGTACGGGCGACGATCATGCCGGGGACGTCACCGATGACGCTGACGTCCTTGCCGAGCGCCTGGAAGAGCCCGATGGCCTCGGAGAGCGTCTGCTGGGGGGTGTCCTGGGAGGCGGACACGGCGATGCGGGTGGCCTTGCGGTAGTCCAGGGCGAGGTCGAAGTAGACGACGTCCCGGAACTCCACCGAGGTCTGGCCGTCGGCGAGGGCGAGCTGGCCGCCGCTCGGCAGCACCAGGCGCATGCCGTTGTCCTCGTCCTCCTCGCGCACGGGGATGCCCGTCTCGCGGATCATCGCGAGCAGCTCGGAGGCGGGCCCCAGGTCACCCTCGGCGATGACGTACGCGGGCGGCCGGCGCTTCTCCGCGGTGTGCGGCTCGGCGCGCTCGGCGCCGTCGCGATGGTCGAACCAGCCCTGCCCGGTCTTGCGCCCCAGATGACCGGACTCGACCAGGCGGCGCTGGGACAGCGAGGGGGTGAAGCGCACGTCCTGGAAGAAGGCCTGCCACACGGAGTGCGTGACGGACTCGTTGACGTCCTGCCCGATCAGGTCGGTCAGCTCGAACGCGCCCATCCGGAAGCCGCCGGACTCGCGCAGGACCGCGTCGATGGTGGCCGGATCGGCCCCCTGCGCCTCATGGACCGCGAAGGCCTCCGCGTAGAAGGGCCGGGCGATGCGGTTGACGATGAAACCCGGGGTGTCGGCACAGGCGACGGGGGTCTTGCCCCAGAGGCGGGCGGTCTCGTACGCGCGCGTGGCCGAGGTGACGTCGGTGGCGAACCCGGAGACGACCTCGACCAGCGGCAGCAGGGGCGCGGGGTTGAAGAAGTGCAGGCCCACGAGGCGGCCCGGGTTGCGCAGGGCGGCGCCGATGGCCGTCACCGACAGGGAGGAGGTGTTGGTGGCGAGCAGACAGTCCTCGCCGACCACGTCCTCCAGGGCGCGCATCAGCTCCTGCTTGACGTCCAGCCGCTCCAGGACGGCCTCGACGACCAGCGTGCAGTCCGCGAGTCCGGCGAGGGTGTCCACGGGCGTGAGGCGGGCGCGGGCGGCGTCCCGTTCGGCGGCGGTGAGACGGTCCTTCTCGACGAGCCGGTCGAGACGGGCACCGATCGCGTCGGCCGCTTCCCCGGCGCGCCCGGCGACGGCGTCGTACAGCCGCACGGGGTGGCCCGCGGTCAGCGCGACCTGGGCGATGCCCTGGCCCATGGTGCCGGTGCCGACGACGGCCACGGGGCTGCTGAGGTCGAGTGCTGTCATGTGCGCGATCCTCCCGCACGGGGTTTTCCACAGATGCGGCGGACCCCCTTGTCCCGACCGATCGTTCGGTTACTCTAACCCTGACTGCCCGTTCCTGTCCCTGTTTCCGTCCAGGTCCGGAGCTCGACGAAGAGCTCTCCAGACGAGGAGTTGGTCCCGCATGGCCGCCGAACTCACCGCTCACGATCTGATCGCCAAGCACCGGCCCACTCTGGACCAGGCCCTGGAAGCGATCCGCACCCGCGCGTACTGGTCCCCGCACCCCGAGCACCCCAAGGCCTACGGCGCGGACGGCAGCCTGGACGCGGCGGCCGGCAAGGCGGCCTTCGACGCGGTCCTGGGAACCCGCCTCGACCTCGGCCAGCCCGGCACCGACGGCTGGGTGGGCGGCGAGACCTCGCCGTACGGCATCGAACTCGGCGTCGAGTATCCGCACGCGGACATCGACGAGCTGCTGCCCGCCATGAAGGCCGGTCAGCGCGCGTGGCGGGACGCGGGCGCGGAGATCCGTGCGGTGGTCTGCCTGGAGATCCTCAAGCGCATCGGCGACCGGACCCACGAGTTCGCGCACGCGGTCATGCACACCTCCGGCCAGGCCTTCATGATGGCCTTCCAGGCGGGCGGCCCACACGCGCAGGACCGCGGCCTGGAGGCGGTGGCGTACGCGTACGTGGAGCAGGTCCGCACACCCGACACCGCGGAGTGGACCAAGCCGCAGGGAAAGCGCGACCCGCTGGCCCTCACCAAGCAGTTCACGCCGGTCCCGCGCGGGATCGCCCTGATGATCGGCTGCAACACCTTCCCGACGTGGAACGGCTATCCGGGCCTGTTCGCCTCGCTCGCCACCGGCAACGCGGTGCTGGTGAAGCCCCACCCGCGCGCGGTGCTGCCGCTCGCGCTGACCGTGGCCCTCGCGCGCGAGGTGCTCGCCGAGGCCGGCTTCGACCCGAACCTGGTCGCGCTCGCCGCCGAGCGGCCCGGCGAGGGCATCGCCAAGACCCTGGCCACCCGCCCCGAAATCAGGATCATCGACTACACCGGCTCGACCGCCTTCGGCGACTGGCTGGAGGCCAACGCCCGCCAGGCACAGGTCTACACCGAGAAGGCCGGCGTCAACACGGTGCTCGTCGAGTCCGCCGGCGACTACAAGGGCATGCTGTCCAACCTGGCGTTCTCGCTGTCCCTGTACAGCGGCCAGATGTGCACCACCCCGCAGAACCTGCTGATCCCCCGCGACGGCATCCGCACCGACGAGGGCCCCAAGACCTACGACGAGGTCGTCGCCGACCTCGCCCGCGCGGTCGACGGCCTCCTGGGTGACGACGCGCGCGCGAACGGCCTGCTGGGCGCGATCGTCAACCCGGACGTGAAGGCGCGCCTGGAGGCCGCGGCCGGTCTCGGCGAGGTGGCGCTGGCCTCCCGCGAGGTGAACAACCCCGAGTTCCCGGCCGCCGTCGTGCGCACGCCCCTCGTCGTCAAGCTCGACGGGGCCAAGCCCGACGACGAGGCGGCCTACATGAGCGAGTGCTTCGGGCCGGTCTCCTTCGCCGTCGCGGTCGACTCGGCGGCGGACGCCGTGGAGCTGCTGCGGCGCACGATCCGCGAGAAGGGCGCGATGACGGTCGGCGCGTACACGACCGACGAAGAGGTGGAGCGGGCCGTCCAGGAGGTCTGCTTCGAGGAGGCCGCCCAGCTCTCCCTGAACCTCACCGGCGGGGTGTACGTCAACCAGACGGCCGCCTTCTCCGACTTCCACGGATCGGGCGGCAACCCGGCGGCCAACGCGGCCCTCACCGACGGCGCGTTCGTCGCGAACCGCTTCCGCGTGGTCGAGGTCCGCCGCGAGGCCTGAGGCCTACACGCGCGTGGCGCCCCCGGTCGCGCTCCAGTGGTACAGCGTCATGGCCACACTGGTCGCGAGGTTGTAGCTGGAGACCTGGGGGCGCATCGGCAGGGCCAGCAGATGGTCGGCCCGCGCGCGCAGCGGCCCGGACAGCCCGCTGCGCTCCGAACCGAAGGCGAGGACGGCGTCGTCCGGGAGCTTCACGCCCCGGATGTCCTCGCCCTCCGGGTCGAGCGCGAACATCGGCCCGGCCGGCAGCTCGTCGGCGGTCAGCCGCTCCACGGCCGTCGCGAAGTGCAGCCCGGCCCCACCGCGCACCACGGTCGGGTGCCAGGGATCGAGCGTTCCGGTGGTGACCACGCCGGTCGCCCCGAAGCCGGCGGCCAGCCGGATCACGGCCCCCGCGTTGCCCAGGTTGCGCGGATCGTCGAGGACCACGACCGGCGCGGTGCGGGGCGTGCGGGCCAGCGCCCGCAGATTGGCCTCCCGGGAGGGCCGTACGGCCAGGGCGGCCACGGCGGTGGGATGCGGCCGTGGCACCAGCGAGGTGTACGTCGCCTCCGGCACCTCCGTCAGGAGCGCCTCCAGCGTCGCCCGTACGTCGGGAGCGAGATCGTCGGCGAGGGCGAGCGCCGCCCGCCGGTCCACCGCGACGGCCACCGGCACGTCGGCCCCGAAACGCACGGCGTGCTTGACGGCGTGGAAGCCGTCGAGCAGCACCGAGGCGTCGGCGAGCCGGCGCCACAGGCCGAGCGGATCGGGGTCGGTCATGCCGTGAAGCCTACGCGGCTGGGCTCGGCCTCCTCGGGCTCGCGCACCCCCCGCTGCTCCGGTACGGCGGCGCCGCGCCGCGGCAGGAACGCCTCCCACACGCGCGTGGCCCATCCGCCCAGCCACCGCAGGAACGGCGTGGGCAGGAAGACCGCGTCCGTCGCGATCATCGCCAGGGAGAAGAACGGCAGCCCGAGGAGCACCGCGATCGCCATGTGCTCGGCGATCATGGCGACGAGCAGGACGTTCTTCACCCGCCGGTTGAACAGGGTGAACGGGAAGGCGACCTGCACGATGACCGTCCCGTACGTCACGAGCATCACCATGGTGCCGCTGGCGGACAGCAGGTCGCCGAGCGCCGGCCAGGGGGAGAAGTAGTCCAGGTGCAGCGGGTAGTAGACGGCGGTGCCGTCCTGCCAGCGGGAGCCCTGGATCTTGTACCAACCGGCCGTCGCGTAGATCAGGCAGGCCTCGGCCATGATCACCAGCAGGGCGCCGTTGTGCAGGATGTCGGTGATCACGTCCAGCAGGATCCGGGGTTGCGCGGTCGCCGTGAGGCGCCCCACGGCCCACCGCACGCCCAGCGTGGCCCACACCGCCCAAAGGATCACCGGGACGGTCCAGTCGCCGTCGAGCCGGCCCCCCGCGGTCGCCGCGACCAGCACCGCGCCGAACACGCTCCACAGGGCGGGCCCCACCCGGTCGGTGACCCGCTCCCCGCGCGCGCGTGCCTCGGCCGCGCGCCGCTCGCGCCGCGCGTCCAGCGACCAGACCCGGCCGCAGCGCATGAAGACCAGGTAGATCGACATCAGGTGCAGGACGTTGTCGCCGCCGTCACCCACGAAGACGCTGCGGTTCTGCAGCGAGAGCACGCCCACCATGAACAGCACCGACATGGTGCGGGTGCGCCAGCCCAGCAGCAGCAGCAGGCTCGACAGGACCGACAGCGCGTACACGGCCTCGAACCAGATCCGGCCGTCCGACCACATCAGTGCCGTGAAGGCGCCGTTGTCGTCGATCAGCTGCCGGGCCAGCTCCCAGCTCCACGGGCCGTCGGGGCCGTACAGCTCCGCGCGGTGGGGAAGTTCACGCAGCAGGAACAGCAGCCAGGTCAGGCTGAACCCGATGCGGACCACGGCGCTCTGGTACGGCCCGAGCGCGGACCCGGTGACGCGCGCGATGACGGTGGACATCGACAGGGAGAACCGGTTCACTGCGTGCCTCCCTCGGTCTCACCGGCGGGCAGCGGCCACCAGGGCAGCACCCGGTAGACCGGCTTCGACGTGACCTCGTCGGTGCCCCACTCGGGCGCCGGCACGTTGGTGGTGCGGGAGCGGACCTGGACGCGCTCTATGACGCCACCCCGGCCGGCCGCGTCGCCGCGCTCCAGCCGCAGCACCACGATGTTGCGCAGGTAGGCCTCGGAGAGGGCGCTGCGCTGGCCCGCCGAGCGGTTGTCGGAGTCGTGCGAGCCCACGTAGAAGTCCCAGGCGCGGCGCAGTTCGTTCTGCTGCGTGTGGCTCGGCACCAGGTTGCCGTCGATGCTGCGGCCGTCCTGGGCGGACAGGTCGAACCAACCGGTGGTGCGGGCCGTGCCGTCGGCGGTGCGGACGTCGGCGCGGACCTGGACGGCGATGTTCTGCTGGAGCGGGTTGGGCGCGAAGAGCTTCCAGTTCTGCTCGAACTCGGGGTAGATGTACTCGTCGATCGCCTCGCCGTGCGTCTTGGTGACCGTGTTGGACGGTGCGACGTGCAGGAACACCATGCCGACGTGCACACAGACGGCGACCGCGACGACGGCGAGCGCCAGGGCGGCGACGACCTGGTAGCGCGGGGAGAGAGCGGCCACACCGCTGCGGGGATCGGGCACGGCCGGGGGCCCGGCCTGCGCGGCCTCGACCCGGGCGCGCGGTAGACCGCCCTCCGCCCGCGGCGCCTCCGCCGAATCCGCCGAATTCTCCACCGCCGACTCGTCCACCGGCGCCTCCGGCCCCCGTGGCGCCTCGGCCCCCCGGGGGGGCCCGGCGCCTCCGTCGTACGCGTTCATTCCGCCCCGTTCCCCGATTCCGGTCCGTCTTGCGCCTGCTCGGCCGCTCCGCGGCGACCGTTCGCACGCGCCACCGCCTCACGTCGACCCGCTCTCACGCACCCGTGCGCGAAGCACAGGGCGGGACAGCCTTCGCACGGCCGTCGCACAGTCGTCGCACGGAACGGTACTCAGCCCGGCCCGCGCCGCGCAGCCCTCCCCCCGAGCGGACCCTGCCGAGCGCGCCCCGAGGCCCCACCACCGACCGGCCGCCCGAGTTTTCCACAGGGAGGCCGAGAGGTTGTCCACAGCGGTTGACACCTTACGACGGCCGTCTCACCATGGAATCGCACGGACCGAACGATCGGTCGGGAGATGGCTCACGCAGAGCCCGAGGTCGAGGGGGACCGCATGGCGACAGCAGCCGCGCACCAGACGGCCCGCACACAGCGGTACGGCGGCCGGGAGGCCGCCGCCGGCGAGCAGGACGCCTACCAGCGCGCCTTCGACGCCGCGGTGGCCGCCGACGAACGCATCGAGCCCCGCGACTGGATGCCCGAGGCCTACCGCGCGACGCTGGTCCGCCAGATCGCCCAGCACGCCCACTCCGAGATCATCGGCATGCAGCCGGAAGCCAACTGGATCACGCGCGCGCCCTCCCTGCGCCGCAAGGCCATCCTCATGGCGAAGGTCCAGGACGAGGCGGGCCACGGCCTGTACCTCTACAGCGCGGCCGAAACGCTCGGCACGGGCCGCGAGGAACTGCTGGACAAGCTGCACACCGGCCGCCAGAAGTACTCCTCGATCTTCAACTACCCCACTCTGACCTGGGCCGACGTCGGCGCGATCGGCTGGCTGGTGGACGGCGCCGCGATCACCAACCAGGTCCCCCTGTGCCGC
Source organism: Streptomyces sp. NPDC058335 (assembly GCF_042723915.1). Lineage (NCBI taxonomy): Bacteria > Bacillati > Actinomycetota > Actinomycetes > Kitasatosporales > Streptomycetaceae > Streptomyces > Streptomyces sp. NPDC058335. The sequence continues at coordinate 149,937 of NZ_JBHXHX010000005.1, forward strand.
TGCTCCTACGGCCCGTACGCGCGCGCCATGGTCCGCGTCTGCAAGGAGGAGTCCTTCCACCAGCGCCAGGGGTACGAACTGCTGCTGGCCCTCAGCCGCGGTACCCCGGAGCAGCACGCGATGGCCCAGGACGCGGTGGACCGCTGGTGGTGGCCCTCGCTGATGATGTTCGGCCCGCCCGACGACGAGTCCGCGCACTCCGCGCAGTCGATGGCCTGGAAGATCAAGCGGCACTCCAACGACGAACTGCGCCAGCGCTTCGTCGACATCTGCGTCCCGCAGGCGGAGTCCCTCGGCCTGACCCTCCCCGACCCGGACCTGAAGTGGGACGAGGAGCGGGGCCACCACGACTTCGGCCCGATCGACTGGACGGAGTTCAAGGAGGTCCTCAAGGGCAACGGTCCGTGCAACGAGCAGCGGATCACCCAGCGCACCCGGGCGCACGAAGAGGGCGCCTGGGTCCGGGAGGCCGCCGCGGCCCACGCGGCCAAGCACAGCGGTGAGAGCCGCGAGGACCGTGAGAGCCGCGGGACAGGAGCGAAGCAGGCATGACGAACACCGACTGGCCCCTGTGGGAGGTCTTCGTGCGCTCCCGCCGCGGCCTCTCCCACACCCACGCCGGCAGCCTGCACGCGCCGGACGCGGAGTTCGCCCTGCGCAACGCCCGCGACCTGTACACCCGGCGCGGCGAGGGCGTCTCCATCTGGGTCGTGCCCTCCGCCTCGATCACCGCCTCGTCACCGGACGAGAAGGACCCGTTCTTCGATCCGTCCGCCGACAAGCCGTACCGGCATCCCACGTTCTACGAGATCCCGGAGGGGGTGAAGCACCTGTGACCACGTCCGCGCACACCGACACCGCCGCGCTCGCCCTCGGCGACGACGCCCTGGTGCTCTCCCACCGCCTGGGCGAGTGGATGGGCCACGCACCCGTCCTGGAGGAGGAGGTCGCTCTCGCCAACATCGCCCTCGACCTGCTCGGCCAGGCCCGCATCTTGCTGTCGATGGCCGGCGACGAGGACGAACTGGCCTACCTCCGCGAGGAACGCGCCTTCCGCAACCTCCAGTTGGTGGAGCAGCCCAACGGCGACTTCGCCCACACCATCGCCCGCCAGCTCTACTTCTCCACCTACCAGCACCTGCTGTACGACCGACTGGCCACCGGGGGCGGGCCGTTCGCGGGGCTCGCGGCGAAGGCAGTCAAGGAGGTCGCCTACCACCGTGACCACGCCGAGCAGTGGACCCTGCGCCTCGGCGACGGCACCGAGGTCAGCCACGAGCGGATGCGACTGGCCTGCGACGCCCTGTGGCGGTTCACCGGCGAGATGTTCCAGCCGGTGGAGGGCGTCGGCACGGACCTGGCCGGCCTGGAGACGCCCTGGCTGGAATCGGTCGGGGCCGTGCTCGGCCGGGCCGGACTGGAGACGCCCGAAGGACCGCGGACCGGGTCGTGGCGCGCGGGCGCGGGCCGCCAGGGCCTGCACACCGAGTCCTTCGGGCGGATGCTCGCCGAGATGCAGCATCTGCACCGCAGCCACCCGGGGGCGTCATGGTGACCCTCACCCCGCTGGAGGCGGAACTCCTCGCGGTCGCCGGTTCCGTGCCCGATCCCGAGCTGCCCGTGCTCACCCTCCAGGAGCTGGGCGTCCTGCGCGCGGTCCATGTGCGGGACACCGACGCCGTCGAGGTCGAGCTGACCCCGACCTACACCGGCTGCCCGGCCGTGGAGGCGATGTCCATGGACATCGAGCGGGCACTGCGCGACCACGGCGTCCGCGAGGTCACCGTGCGCACGGTGCTCAGCCCCGCCTGGTCCACGGACGACATCTCCGCCGAAGGCCGCCGCAAGCTGCGGGAGTTCGGCATAGCGCCGCCCCGCGCCCAGCGAACGGCCGGACCGGTCGGCGTCACCCTGGGACCGACCCGCACCGCCGAGCAGGCCCCGGTCAGCTGCCCCCACTGCGGCTCGGCCGACACCGAACTGCTCAGCCGTTTCTCCTCCACCGCCTGCAAGGCCCTGCGGCGCTGCCTGACCTGCCGTGAACCCTTCGACCACTTCAAGGAGTTGTGATGGCCCGCTTCCACCCGCTCCCCGTGGCCGCGGTGGACGCGCTCACCGACGACTCGGTGGCCCTCACCTTCACGGTCCCCGCCGCGCTGCGCGAGGAGTACCGGCACGCGCCGGGCCAGCACCTCGCCCTGCGGCGCAGGACCGACGGGACCGAGATCCGGCGGACGTACTCGATCTGCTCGCCCGCGCCCGAACCCGGCGGCGCAGGACCGAGCACCCTGCGGGTGGGCGTGCGACTGGTCGAGGGCGGCGCCTTCTCGACGTACGCGCTCAAGGAGATCAACATCGGGGACGAGCTGGAGGTGATGACCCCGGCGGGCCGGTTCACCCTCGACCCCGCACCCGGGCTGTACGCGGCGATCGTCGGCGGCAGCGGAATCACCCCGGTGCTGTCGATCGTCGCCACCCTGCTGGCGCGCGAGCCCGCGGCCCGGTTCTGCCTCGTCCGCAGCGACCGTACGGCCGCGTCGACGATGTTCCTCGAGGAGGTCGCCGACCTCAAGGACCGGTATCCGCAGCGGCTGCACCTGGTCACCGTGCTCTCCCGCGAGGAGCAGCAGGCCGGGCTGCCGTCCGGGCGCCTGGACCAGGAACGGCTGACCGCGCTGCTGCCGGCGCTGCTGCCCGTGGCGGACGTGGCGGGCTGGTTCCTGTGCGGGCCGTTCGGGCTGGTGCAGGGCGCGGAGCGGGCACTGCGGGACATCGGCGTCCCCCGCTCCCGCATCCACGAGGAGATCTTCCACGTGGACGTCACCGCCACCGCGCCCACCACCTCCGCCCCCGCGCACAGCACGGTGACCGCCCGGCTCGACGGCCGGGGCGGCAGCTGGCCCGTGGCGGACGGCGAGTCGGTCCTGGAGACGGTGCTGCGCAACCGGCCCGACGCGCCCTACGCCTGCAAGGGCGGGGTGTGCGGGACCTGCCGGGCCTTCCTCGTCTCCGGCGAGGTGCGCATGGACCGCAACTTCGCGCTGGAACCGGAGGAGACGGAGGCCGGCTTCGTGCTGGCGTGCCAGTCGCATCCGCTGACGGAGACGGTGGAGGTGGACTTCGACCGGTGAACCGGTGAACCGGGAACCGGCGGAACCGGCGGCAACCGCGGAACCGGCGAAGGTGGCACGGCGCCCGCCTTTCCCGTTCCCTTCTTCTGGAACCTGTTCTATCTTGACGGACCGTCAGATCAGCTGACCCGTCGGGAGGACAGGCCGTGGACTTCACCTTCACCGAGGAGCAGCAGGCCGCCGCCGAGGCCGCGCGGGGCGTCTTCACCGGCGTCGCACCGGACGGCGTACCCAGCCCCGCCTTCACCAGGGGCGCCGTCGCCGACGACTTCGACCGGGCGCTGTGGGCCAGGCTCGCCGACGCGGACCTGCTGAGCCTGCTGCTCGACGAGGACCACGGCGGGGCCGGCCTGGACGCCGTCGCCCTCTGCCTCGTGCTGCGGGAGTCGGCAAAAGTCCTGGCCCGCGTCCCGCTCCTGGAGAGCAGCGCCGCCGCGGCCGCCGTACAGGCCTACGGCGGGTCCGAGGCGAAGTCGGCGCTCCTCGCGCGGGCCGGCCGGGGCGAGACCGTCCTGACCGTCGCCGCGCACGGGCGCACCGGCCACGACTCCGCCGAACTCGCCGTGACCGCCCGGCAGGACGGCGCGGAGTGGGTGCTGGACGGGGTACAGACGGCGGTGCCCTGGGCGTACGACGCCGACCTCGTCCTCGTGCCCGCGCACACCGGGGACGACCGAAGCGTCCTCGCACTGGTCCCCCGCGGACACGAGGGAACCTCGCTCGCCGAGCAGATCTCCACCACCGGCGAGCGCCTGGGCGAACTGCGCCTCGACTCGGCGCGCGTCCCCGGCCGGGACGTCATCACCACCGACGGCGCCTGGGAGTGGCTGCGCGGCCTGCTGACCACCGGCACCTGCGCCCTGGCACTCGGTCTCGGCGAACGCGTCCTGCGGATGACCAGCGACTACGCCGGACAGCGGGAGCAGTTCGGGCACCCGATCGCCACGTTCCAGGCGGTCGCCGTGCAGGCCGCCGACCGGTACATCGACCTGCGCGCGATGGAGGCCACCCTGTGGCAGGCCGCCTGGCGGCTCGACTCCGGCGCCCAGGGCGCCCTGCCCGCCTCCGGCGACATCGCCGTGGCCAAGATCTGGGCCTCGGAAGGCGTACGGCGGGTGGTGCAGACCGCGCAGCATCTGCACGGCGGCTTCGGCGCCGACGTCGACTACCCGCTGCACCGCTACCACGCCTGGGCCAAACACCTGGAGCTGTCCCTCGGCCCCGCGGCGGCGCACGAGGAGGCCCTGGGCGACCTGCTGGCCGCCCACGCTCTCAGCTGAGCCCGTCCGTAGGGCCGCAGGGGCCTGCGTGACTACAGGACGAAGCCGGGCTGCCCGTCGTCGGTGACGACCGGGCGGCCCACGGCGGACCAGTGCTGCATGCCGCCGTCCACGTTCACCGCGTCGATGCCCTGCTGGGCCAGGTACATGGTGACCTGGGCGGAACGCCCACCGGAGCGGCAGATCACATGGACCCGCCCGTCCTGCGGCGCCGCCTCGGTCAGCTCGCCGTAGCGGGCGACGAACTCGCTGATGGGGATGTGCAGTGCCCCTTCGGCATGGCCGGCCTTCCACTCGTCGTCCTCACGGACGTCCAGCAGGAAGTCGCCGTCCTTGAGGTCTTCGACCCCGACCGTGGGCACACCAGCTCCGAAACTCATACCCCCGACGCTACCGGACACCGCACACCCCACTGCCAGACCCTGCCGGCCGACGACGGCCCAGAACCGACGGACCTGGGCCTGTCGTCACATTCCCGTCCGCCTCGCGATGCCATGCACGCGCACGCTCTCTCACTGCCTCAAGGACGTGGGAGGTGAGGTGCCCCCACTCGCCGCACCTGGTACCGACCCACGTACAACCAGTCCGAAGGCCTGAGCCCGGCGCTCCCCCAGCCTTCGGCGCGGGGGAACCCCCAGAGCAAGCGCCTGACGCCGCGAGGCCCGCCCTCCGGGCGCACGACGGGAATGTGACGACAGGCCTAGCCCACCAGCTCCGCCAGCTCGGCCTCCCGCTTCGCCACCTCGGCCAGGAGCTGGTCTGCGATCTCTTCAAGGAGCCGGTCGGGGTCGTCCGGCGCCATCCGCAGCATGGCGCCGATCGCACCCTCCTCCAGCTCCCGGGCCACCAGCGCCAGCATCTCCTTGCGCTCGGCGAGCCACTCGAGGCGGGCGTACAGCTCCTCGCTGGGGCTCGGCCGCCGCTCCGCGGGGACCGGACCGGCCGCCCACTCGTCGGCCAGCTCGCGCAGCAAGGCCTCGTCGCCCCGGGCGTAGGCGGCGTTGACCCGCGTGATGAACTCCTCGCGCCGGGCCCGCTCCGCGTCCTCCTGTGCCAGGTCGGGATGGGCCTTGCGGGCCAGCTCGCGGTAGAGCTTGCGGGCCTCGTCGCTGGGCCGCACCCGCTGCGGGGGCCGCACCGACTGGTCCGTGAGCATCGCCTCGGCCTCGGGGAACAGCCCGTTCTCGTCCATCCAGCCGTGGAACAGCTCCTCGACCCCGGGCATCGGCATCACTCGGGCCCGCGCCTCGGCCGCCTTGCGCAGGTCCTCCGGGTCGCCGGTGCGGGCGGCCGTGGCCTCGGCGATCTGCGCCTCCAGCTCGTCGAGCCGGGCGTACATCGGACCGAGTTTCTGGTGGTGGAGCCGCGAGAAGTTCTCGACCTCGACGCGGAAGGTCTCCACCGCGATCTCGAACTCGATCAACGCCTGCTCAGCGGCCCGCACGGCCTGCTCGAGCCGCTCCTCGGGCCGCGACTGCTCAGCTTCGGGGGTCGTCACCCGACCAGCGTAGGCCACCCCCGAGGCGGACCCCGCTCACCGTGGGATTCCCCGGCCCTCCGGGCAGTCCACCGCCACCCACTCCGCCTCCAGGTCCCGGCAGACCACGATGAGCGTGCCAGGGCGGCAGGCCAGCTCGTGGGCGCAGCCGGCGGGGTGGGGGAGGATCTCGTCGAGGATCACCTCGCCGAGGTCGTCGAGGGCACAGTCGTCGAGGGAGCAGACGCCGAGGGCGTCGGCCCGGAAGCGGGAGACGCCCGAGTAACGGACGACCAGGTCCTCGTCGTGCTTCCAGCAGTTGTGCCCGAAGCGGATCTCCAGGTCCTCGTCACCGGTCCGGCGGGCCTCCCGCGGCAGAAGATCCTTCACGCACCGCCTGCCGGAGAAGTCGTAGTGGTCCGGATCGGTGGCGAACGCGCGTGCCCCCGGCGGGAGTCGCCCGCCCAGCACCGGCAACCGCTCCAGGTACGGACCCGGATCGAGGATCCCGGTGAGGTCACCGGCCCGCCCGTCCAGCTCGACGTACTTCACCGCACACCCCTCATATCGCGCTCACACCCCCACCTCGGCCGCGATCCTCCCCGTCCGTACCGCCGTCACCAGCTCGGCGTGGTCAGCCTCCGTGCGGTCGGCATAGGCCACGGCGAAGGACGCCATCGCCTCGTCCAGTTCCTCGTTCTTGCCGCAGTAGCCGGCGATGAGCCGCGGGTCGGCGCTGTGCGAGTGGGCACGGGCCAGCAGTGCGCCGGTCATGCGGCCGTAGTCGTCGACCTGGTCGGCGGCGAGGGCGGCGGGGTCGACGCTGCCCTTGCGGTTGCGGAACTGGCGGACCTGGAAGGGCCGGCCCTCGACCGTCGTCCAGCCCAGCAGGATGTCGCTGACGACCTGCATGCGCTTCTGCCCGAGGACCACGCGCCGTCCCTCGTGCTCGACGGCCGGAGTCCCGAAGCCGGCGCTCGCCAGGTGCGGCACCAGCACCGAGCCCCGAGCCTCCTTCACCTGGAGCACCAGCGGCTCGCCCCGGTGGTCCAGCAACAGGACGACGTAGGACCGCGCCCCCACGCTGCCCGTGCCGACTATGCGGAAGGCCACGTCGTGCACCGCGTGCCGGGCCAGCAGGGGCAGCCGGTCCTCCGGCAGCGTGGTCACGTACTGCTCGAGTGACACGGCCACCGCCGCGGCCTCGGCGTCCGGGACCCGCCGCAGCACCGGCGCCGCGTCGACGAAGCGGCGCCCGCCCTCCGGGGTCGGCTCGGTCGACTTCGCCGCGAACCGGCCGCTCGTGTTGGCCCGCGCCTTCTCCGAGACCCGCTCCAGCGTGCCCAGCAGGTCGTGGGCGTCGGTGTGCGAGACGAGTTCCTCGTCGGCGATGGCGTTCCACGCGTCCAGCACCGGAAGTGTGGCCAGCAGGCGCATCGTCCGGCGGTAGGCGCCGACCGCGCCGTGCGCCGCCTGGCGGCAGGTGTCCTCGTCGGCGCCGGCTTCCCGGCCCGCGAGTACCAGGGACGCGGCGAGCCGCTTGAGGTCCCACTCCCAGGGGCCGTCGACCGTCTCGTCGAAGTCGTTCAGGTCGATGACCAGGCCGCCGCGGGCGTCGCCGTACAGGCCGAAGTTGGCCGCGTGCGCGTCGCCGCAGATCTGCGCCGTGATGCGGGACATCGGGGTGCGGGCCAGGTCGTACGCCATGAGCCCCGCCGAGCCCCGCAGGAACGCGAACGGGGTGGCCGCCATCCGCCCCACCCGTATCGGCCTGAGTTCGGGGATACGGCCACGGCTGGACTCCTCGACGGCCGTCACCGCGTCCGGGCGGGAGGCGTCCAGGTCGAGCCCGGCGTGCGACGCGCGCGGCACCCCGCGGCGCAGGGCCTTGCCCTCCTCCTTCGGCGACCCCGGGGCGGGCCACTCGGCGAACCCCCGCACCCGGGGAAGTCGCCGCCCCGCACCCGCGGTCACCCGCGCATCCGTATCCGCATCAGACATCCCGTCCGCGCCCGTCGTCCCGCCCACCCCAGCACCGACCTCTGTCACCACGACCGCCTCCCCCGCCCACGGACGAACATCAACTCGTGCAGACCGTACCGCCGCCGGCCGAATCCCGTCAGACCCTGTGGATAACCAGGGACCACCCCACACCGCCCGCGGCCGCCATCCCCGCTCACCACACACGAGGCACCTCCACGACCACCTCCGTCGCCCGCCCACCGGACTGCTCACCCGCAGCGCTCCGTCCAGCGCGGCCACCCGCCGCCACACCCACGACAACCCCGACCCTCCATCACCTACACCCCCACTCCCGTCCCTCCCCGCGGCCCCGCCCACCCCCTCGTCCCGCACCACCGCCCGGAGCCGCTCCAGCCGTACCGTCGCGCCCGACGCCCCACCGTGCTTCGCGACGTCCGTCAACGCCTCGGCCACCGCGGAGTACACGGCCGCCTCCACCACGGCCGGCGCCCGCGGCCCGCCGGGCCACGACCCTCCAGCCCTTGCACCTCCACCCCCACCGGCCCACAGCTCCCGGCCGGCGCCCGCACCGCCCCGACCAGCCCCCGGTCAGTGAGGATCGGCGGATGGACCCCCCGCACCACGTGCCGCAGTTCCATCAGCGCCTGCTCCGTCTGCTCCGTCTGCTCCTGCGCGTCGGACATCGACCTGCGCGCGCCCGCCGGGCAAGCCCGATCCGCACCGAGAGGGCGATCAGCCGCGTCCTGCCGTTGTTGTGGCCGCTCGGGCTGGCGTCGACGCGGTCGGGTGCGGGCTGCTGCGCCGGAGCTCCCTCGTGCTGTCGCTGATCGTGCGGTCACGGACCTGGAGGCGCGGTGGTCGTCCGCACTGCTCAGGCCCGCCCCGAAAGCCCGGCTGGCGGCACGCGTGCGTGCCCTCACCGAGACGCGGGCGGGACGCGATCGCCGCCCACAGTGCCGAGTTGCGCCGCATCGAACGGGAACTGCACGACGGGACGCAGGCGAGCGTTCCGGGATCGCGGACGGCCGTGCGCAGACGCTGGCGCAGCGGTCCGGTGAGCGGCTCGTAGGCCTCGAGGATCGCCCGCCCCGGCCGGTCCGGGCGGACGGCCTGGCGGCGCTTGGCGCCGGCGATGCGCCGCAGCGGCAGCACCGTCTGCGGCCGCAGCCACGCGCCGACGACGGCGGGGGTGCCGACGGCCGTCAGCAACAGCACGGTGGCGAACAGAAGCGAGCCGAAGGTCATCGCCGCGGCGAGCGCCAGACTGCCGATGGCCCGCCGGGCCGCCCGGCTCGCCCGGCCCGCCGGATGGTTTGTCCCATCCGTCTCACGCTGGGTCACGCAAGGGACAGCCGCAGGAGTGCAGACCTCGGCCCCACGGTGTGGCGCGCTACACCCCGCGCCACCGGCCCGGCCCGCGCTCCGTCACCGCGTCCGCACCTCGCGCCCTCTTGCCCCTCCCCGCCATCCGTGAGATACCTCACGCGCGCGAGAACGCCTCCGGACATGCGAAAGCCCCGGAGGCCGGAGCCTACGGGGCTTTCAACTGTGCGCGAGGGGGGAGTTGAACCCCCACGCCCTTTCGGGCACTGGAACCTGAATCCAGCGCGTCTGCCTATTCCGCCACCCGCGCATTGGGTGTGTCTTCGTGCTGTGGGCCTTGTGGCCTGGCGCCTTCCGACACGCAGAACATTAGCACGCGGGCCAGGGTGCGTTCACATCCCTTCTTCCGGGGCAGAGGTCACCGCGAGAGGCCCGCGGCAACCTCCGTAGGTCTCGGCGACGACCGGTTCACGTATCAACCTCGTACCTATGGCGGCCGTCTCCCCAGGAGCCGGGCCAGCTCCACAGTCAGGTGCGGGACACTGGTCCTCGGCCACCTCTACGATCCTGGGCAGAAGGACGAGTAGAAGTACGAGCGGACGTGCGAGCGGATGTGCGAGCGGACGTACGAGCGCGAGCCCGTACGGAAGCACGCGTCGGAAGCGGCATCGGAAGCATGCATCGGAGGCACATAGCTGATGCACACAGCTGATGCGCGTAACCGATGCACATATCGGAAGCACGTGGAGAGGCCCGTACAGAACCGGATGGAGAGGACGCCGTCGACACCCGTCGGCGGGGCCGACAGGGGGAACCAGCCGATTCACCGGCGCGTGGATACGATCAGTAAGCAGTACCAGGTAAGCAGCACGACACGGGACGCAAGTCACGACGGAGGAGGTGCCCCATGGGAGTCCTGAAGAAGTTCGAGCAGCGTCTCGAGGGTCTGGTCAACGGCACCTTCGCCAAGGTGTTCAAGTCCGAGGTGCAGCCCGTCGAGATCGCGGGAGCGCTCCAACGCGAGTGCGACAACAACGCGACCATCTGGAACCGCGACCGGACCGTCGTACCCAACGACTTCATCGTGGAGCTGAGCACGCCGGACTACGAGCGGCTCAGCCCCTACTCCGGCCAGCTCGGCGACGAACTGGCCGGCATGGTTCGCGACTACGCGAAGCAGCAGCGCTACACCTTCATGGGACAGATCAAGGTCAACCTGGAGAAGGCGGACGATCTCGACACCGGTCTGTACCGCGTGCGAAGCCGGACACTCGCCTCCTCCACCAGCGGCCCGCAGGCGCCCGAGCGCGCGCCCGCCGGCGGGCAGCGGCCCGGCGGTTACGGCTATCCGCCCGCGGCCGGCGGAGCGGCGGCCGCGCCCCCCATGCCTGCCGCACCCCCGCCCGGCGCGCCCGCCCGCCCCGGCGGATACGGCTACCCGCCCGCGGCCGGCGGTCAGCGCCCCGCGGCGGGCGGCGGACTGGCGGGCGCCGCGGCGCCCGGGTCCCGTACCCGCCACTGGATCGAGATCAACGGCACCCGCCACCAGATCTCCCGCGCGACGCTCGTGCTGGGCCGCAGCACCGAGGCCGACGTGCGGATCGACGACCCCGGCGTCTCGCGCCGGCACTGCGAGATCCGGACCGGAACACCCTCGACGATCCAGGACCTCGGGTCCACCAACGGCATCGTGGTGGACGGGCAGCACACCACCCGCGCTACGCTCCGCGACGGCTCGCGGATCGTCGTGGGCAACACCACCATCATTTACCGGCAAGCCGAAGGGTGAAGCGGGGGCAATGTCAGAGCTGACCCTCACGGTCATGCGGCTGGGTTTTCTGGCCGTACTGTGGCTGTTCGTGATCGTGGCCGTGCAGGTCATCCGCAGCGACCTGTTCGGTACGCGTGTCACCCAGCGCGGTGCGCGCCGGGAGGCGGCCCGACCGCAGCAGGCCCAGCGCCAGGCGCCCCCACCACAGCGCCAGCAACCCGCGGCGGGGGGCGGGCGCAGGGGGCGCAACGCACCGACGAAGCTGGTCGTGTCCGAGGGCACCCTCACCGGCACGACCGTCGCGCTCCAGGGCCAGACCATCAGCCTGGGCCGCGCGCACGACAGCACCATCGTGCTGGACGACGACTACGCATCCAGCCGCCATGCCAGGATCTATCCGGACCGCGACGGCCAGTGGATCGTCGAGGACCTGGGCTCCACCAACGGCACGTACCTCGACCGAACGCGGCTGACGACTCCCACACCGATCCCGCTGGGCGCGCCGATCCGTATCGGCAAGACCGTCATCGAGCTGCGGAAGTAGTGCTACATCATGAGTGAGCGCGAGCGGAGCGAGCACGCCAGGTCGGCCGGCACCCAGGGCCCCGGCGCGCTCCCGACCGGAGGGTGGGCAGTGTGGCTCGACACGACCGGCTGTACCCGGGGCCGACGGGCGAGGTGGGCATGAGCCTGTCACTGCGCTTCGCCGCCGGATCGCACAAGGGCATGATCCGGGAGGGCAACGAGGACTCCGGTTACGCCGGTCCGCGCCTGCTCGCCATCGCCGACGGCATGGGCGGCGCCGCCGCCGGTGAGGTCGCCTCCTCGGAGGCCATCTCCACCATCGTCGCCCTCGACGACGACGTGCCCGGCTCCGACGTCCTCACCTCGCTCGGTACGGCCGTACAGCGCGCCAACGACCAGCTGCGCTCGCTGGTCGAGGAGGACCCGCAGCTGGAAGGCATGGGCACCACGCTCACCGCGCTGCTGTGGACCGGTCAGCGGCTGGGGCTCGTGCACGTCGGCGACTCGCGCGCGTACCTGCTGCGGGACGGCGTACTGACCCAGATCACGCAGGACCACACCTGGGTGCAGCGCCTCGTCGACGAAGGCCGGATCACCGAGGAAGAGGCCACCACCCACCCGCAACGCTCGCTCCTGATGCGCGCGTTGGGCAGCGGTGAGCATGTGGAGCCCGATCTGTCGATCCGTGAGGTCCGGGCCGGCGACCGCTATCTGATCTGCTCCGACGGCCTGTCCGGCGTCGTCTCGCACCAGACGCTCGAGGACACCCTCGCCAGCTACCAGGGCCCGCAGGAGACCGTGCAGGAGCTGATCCAGCTCGCACTGCGCGGCGGTGGCCCCGACAACATCACCGTGATCGTCGCCGACGTTCTGGACCTGGACACCGGGGACACCCTCGCCGGGCAGCTGTCCGACACCCCGGTCGTGGTCGGCGCCGTAGCCGAGAACCAGCTCCAGCTGCACGACAACGGCATCATGCAGACCCCGGCCGGCCGCGCCTCCGGCCTCGGCCGTCAGGGCCGCGGGCAGGGCGGTGGCGGCGAGTTCGGCCCGCCCGGCTCCGGCGACGTCACCGGCTTCATCCCCACCGACGGCTTCGGCGACTACACCGACGACGACTTCGTCAAGCCACGCAAGGGCAACCGGTGGCTGAAGAGATCCCTGTACGGCGCCCTCGCGCTCGCCGTCATCGGCGGCGGGCTCTACGCGGGGTGGCGCTGGACGCAGACCCAGTACTACGTCGGCACCAGGGGCGAACACGTCGCGCTGTACCGGGGCATCAGCCAGGACCTGGCCTGGGTCTCGCTCTCGAAGGTGGAGAAGGATCACCCCGAGATCGAACTCAAGTACCTGCCGCAGTACCAGCAGAAGCTGGTCGAGGCGACGATCGCCGAGGGCGGCCTGTCCACCGCCCAGAAGAAAATCGACGAACTGGCCGTGCAGGCGTCCGCATGCCGCAAGCAGGCGGAGTCGACCACCGCGGCCCCCAGTTCGGCCGGTTCCACTGCCGATGAGGGCGAGGCAGGCGGCACCACGGGAACCACTCCCGTCTCCCTCACGTCCAAGGCAACGCCGACCCCGACCCCGTCGGGATCGGCACCGTCCCCGTCCACGTCTCCGTCCACGTCAGCGACCGCCACTCCCGGCCCCGGCCCCAGCCTCTCGGAGGATGAGCAGAAGGTCGTCTCGCTGTGCGGTAAGCAGTAGGCAAGCCGTGAGAGGCCCCGACACACGATGAGCAGTACAACCAATTCGCCGACGCACCACACGTCCACGATCGGCTCGATCGGCACGCCGAGCCGGCGCAACACCGAGCTGGCGCTGCTCGTGTTCGCCGTCCTCATTACGGTGTTCGCCTACGCCAACGTGGGCCTCGCCATCAACGAGGAGGTGCCGTCCGGCCTGCTCAGCTACGGTCTGGGCCTCGGCCTGCTGGCCGGCGTCGCCCACCTGGTCGTCCGCAAGTTCGCGCCGTACGCCGACCCGCTGCTGCTGCCACTGGCGACTCTGCTGAACGGCCTCGGACTCGTGGCCATCTGGCGGCTGGACCAGTCGAAGCTGCTCCAGTCGATCCAGCAGGCCGGCAACGCGGCGCCCCGCCAGCTGATGTACACGGCGATGGGCATCGCTTTCTTCGTCGTGGTGCTGATCTTCCTCAAGGACCACCGCGTCCTTCAGCGCTACACCTACATCTCCATGGTGGGCGCGCTGGTACTGCTGCTGCTGCCGCTGGTGCCCGGTCTCGGCCGGAACATCTACGGCGCCAAGATCTGGATCCAGGTCGGCAGTTTCAGCATCCAGCCCGGTGAGTTCGCCAAGATCGTGCTGGCCATCTTCTTCGCCGGCTACCTGATGGTGAAGCGGGACGCGCTCGCCCTCGCCAGCCGCCGCTTCATCGGCCTGTACCTGCCGCGTGGCCGCGACCTCGGCCCGATCCTGGTCGTCTGGTTCATCTCGATCCTGATCCTGGTCTTCGAGACGGACCTCGGTACCTCACTGCTGTTCTTCGGAATGTTCGTCATCATGCTGTACGTCGCCACCGAGCGGACCAGCTGGATCGTCTTCGGCATGCTGATGTCGGCGGTCGGCGCGGTCGGCGTGGCGAGTTTCGAGCCGCACGTCCAGCAGCGTGTCCAGGCCTGGCTCGACCCGATGAAGGAGTACACGCTCTCCCGGCAGGGCCAGGCAGGCCACTCCGAGCAGGCGATGCAGGCACTCTGGGCGTTCGGCTCCGGCGGCACCCTCGGCACCGGCTGGGGCCAGGGCCACTCCGAGCTGATCCGCTTCGCCGCCAACTCCGACTTCATCCTCGCCACCTTCGGCGAGGAGATCGGCCTGGCCGGTCTCATGGCGCTGCTGCTGCTGTACGGCCTGATCGTCGAGCGCGGTGTACGCACCGCCCTCGCCGCCCGTGACCCGTTCGGCAAGCTGCTCGCCATCGGTCTGTCCGGCGCGTTCGCCCTCCAGGTGTTCGTCGTGGCCGGCGGTGTGATGGGCCTCATCCCGCTGACCGGCATGACGATGCCGTTCCTGGCCTACGGCGGTTCCTCCGTCATCGCCAACTGGGCCCTGATCGGCATCCTGATCAGAATCAGCGACACCGCGCGCCGTCCTGCCCCGGCGCCCGTATCCAACCCCGACGCCGAGATGACCCAGGTGGTCCGCCCGTCATGAACAAGCCGCTGCGCCGGATCGCGATCTTCTGCGGACTCCTGATCCTCACCCTCCTCATCCGCGACAACTGGCTTCAATACGTCAAGGCCGACACCCTGGCCTCCGACGACGAGAACCGCCGCGTCAACATCGCCCGCTACGCCACTCCGCGCGGGGACATCATCGTCGACGGCAAGGCCATCACCGGCTCGGTCGAGAACACCAGCGGCGACTACAAGTACAAGCGCACCTGGACCAACGGCCCCATGTGGGCGCCGGTCACCGGGTACTCCTCGCAGGCCTTCGGCGCCAACCAGCTGGAGAAGCTCGAGGACGGCATCCTCACGGGCAACGACGACCGGCTCTTCTTCCGCAACACGCTCGACATGATCACGGGCAAGGCGAAGGAGGGCGGCAGCGTCGTCACCACCCTCAACGCCGCCGCGCAGAAGGCCGCGTACAAGGGTCTGGGCGACAAGAAGGGCGCCGTCGCCGCGATCGACCCGGCCACCGGCAAGATCCTCGCGCTGGTCTCGACGCCGTCGTACGACCCGTCGAAGTTCGCCGGAACGTCTGACGAGGACGCCAAGGCGTGGAACGCGGTCCAGAAGAAGAACAACCCCGACGACCCGATGCTGAACCGGGCGCTGCGCGAGGTCTACCCGCCGGGCTCCACCTTCAAGGTGGTCACCGCGGCCGCGGCGCTGGAGAACAAGCTCGTGTCCGGCATCGACGACGCCACCAAGACGCCGGACCCGTACCAGCTGCCGAAGACCACCACCGATCTCACCAACGAGCACGGTGACTGCGAGAACGCCACCCTGAAGTACGCGCTCATGGTGTCCTGCAACACCGTCTTCGCGAAGATGGCCGACAGCGTCGGCAACGAGAAGATGATCGAGCAGGCGGAGAAGTTCGGCTTCAACAACAAGGAGCTGGACACCCCCGTCCGCGCCTCCGAGAGCGTCTACCCCCAGGACAACGAGCCGCAGAACGCCATGGCCGGCATCGGCCAGGCCTCCAACCGGGCCACCCCGCTCCAGATGGCCATGGTCGCCTCGGCCATCGCCAACGACGGCAAGCTGATGAAGCCGTACATGGTCGACCAGCTCAAGGCCGCGAGCCTCGACACCATCGCGACGACCGAGCCGGAGGAGCTGTCCCAGGCGGTGTCCTCGGAGACCGCGCAGAAGCTCCAGCAGATGATGGAGACGGTCGTCAACGACCCGCAGGGCACCGGCGGCAAGGCCAAGATCTCCGGCGTCACCGTCGGCGGCAAGACCGGTACCGCCCAGCACGGCCTGAACAACAGCGAGAAGCCGTACGCCTGGTTCATCTCCTACGCGAAACTGGCCGACGGCAGCTCGCCGGTCGCCGTCGCGGTCGTCGTCGAGGACGGCGCGGCCAACCGTGGCGACATCAGCGGTGGGGGTCTCGCCGGCCCGATCGCGCGGGACGTGATGAAGGCAGTCATCGACAGCAACAAGTGACCCCCATCACGTCGCCTACACATCGGTGCACGTTGCGATACCGGTCCGGTATCGGGTGACGGGCTTGGCCAGGTCACACAGCGCCGTCCGGGTACGGTATGCCCGGACGGCAGCCGCCGACCGCACACGTGTGCCGGTCGGGACCGACGGAGAGGGCTGGTAGGTAGCTATGGAAGAGCCGCGTCGCCTCGGCGGCCGGTACGAGCTGGGCCATGTGCTCGGCCGTGGTGGCATGGCCGAGGTCTACCTCGCGCATGACATCCGCCTCGGCCGCACCGTGGCGGTGAAGACGCTGCGTGTGGACCTCGCGCGCGACCCTTCCTTCCAGGCCCGGTTCCGCCGGGAGGCCCAGTCGGCCGCTTCGCTCAACCACCCCGCGATCGTCGCTGTCTACGACACCGGCGAGGACTACATGGACGGGGTCTCGATCCCGTACATCGTCATGGAGTACGTCGACGGCTCCACGCTCCGCGAACTGCTCCACTCCGGCCGCAAGCTGCTGCCGGAGCGGACGCTGGAGATGACCATCGGCATCCTCCAGGCCCTTGAGTACTCGCACCGGGCCGGCATCGTGCACCGCGACATCAAGCCGGCGAACGTCATGCTGACGCGCAACGGCCAGGTCAAGGTCATGGACTTCGGCATCGCCCGCGCCATGGGCGACTCCGGCATGACGATGACGCAGACCTCGGCCGTCATCGGCACCGCCCAGTACCTCTCGCCGGAGCAGGCCAAGGGCGAGCAGGTCGACGCCCGCTCCGACCTGTACTCGACGGGCTGTCTGCTCTACGAGCTGCTGACCGTACGGCCGCCGTTCGTCGGCGACTCCCCGGTCGCGGTCGCCTATCAGCACGTCCGCGAGGAGCCCCAGGCGCCCAGCGTCTTCGACCCCGAGATCACGCCCGAGATGGACGCGATCGTGTTGAAGGCCCTCGTCAAGGACCCCGACTACCGCTACCAGTCCGCCGACGAGATGCGTGCCGACATCGAGGCCTGCCTCGACGGCCAGCCCGTCGCGGCCACGGCGGCCATGGGCGCGGTCGGCTACGGCGGCTACCCGGACGACCAGCCGACGACCGCGCTGCGCTCCGCGGACGGCGGCGCGACCTCGATGCTGCCCCCGATAAGCCCGGACGACGGCGGCTTCGGCTACGACGACCGTCCCGACCGGCGCCGACAGAAGAAGTCCAACACCTCGACGATCCTGCTGGTCGTCGCCGCCGTGCTGGTCCTCGTGGGCGCGATCCTGATCGGGAAGTGGGCGTTCGACGGCAAGGGCGCGGGCAATGACACGGTGTCGGTGCCCAGCCTGATCGGAAAGACCCAGGCCGAGGCCACCCAGCAGTTGACCAACGTCGACCTCAAGGTCGGGACCGTCACGCAGAAGCCCTGCGAGGACCAGGCCAAGGGCAACATCTGCGACCAGGACCCCGACCCCAAGACAGAGGTCGCAAAGGACTCCACCGTCAACCTGGTGGTGTCCACGGGGGCGCCGAAGGTGGCCGTGCCGAGCGTCCTCGGCAAGAGCCTCGACGATGCCAAGACGCTCCTCGAGGGCGACCAGTACCAGCTGGTCGTCGAGACCAAGGACGAGATCTCCACGGAGGAGCCCGGCACCGTCCTGGACCAGGACCCGAAGCTGGGTTCCGAGGTCGAGAAGGGCTCGAAGGTCACCCTCACCATCGCCAAGGCGGAGGACAAGGCGACCGTCCCCGACGTCCTCAACCAGAGCTGTGACCAGGCCAAGGCCCAGATGGAGGCCAACAACCTGGTCGGCAACTGCGTCGAGGTCGAGACCCAGGACCCGAACCTGGTCGGCAAGGTCCTCGGGACCACGCCGGAGGCCAACTCGAAGGCCACCAAGGGCTCCCAGGTCCAGATCCAGATCGGCAAGGCGCCCGCGAACCAGCAGACGCAGGTGCCGGGCAACCTCCAGGGTCAGAGCCTGAAGGACGCCAAGAAGGCGCTCCAGGACGCGGGACTGAACGTCGGCAACATCACCGGCTCCAACGACGACAACGCCACCGTCATCAACTCCGACCCGGCCCCGGGCAGCACGGTGAACAAGGGCCAGACGGTCAACCTGGTCACCCTCGGCGGCAACAACGGGAACGACAACGGGGGCAACAACGGAGGGACCGTCTTCTTCGGCGGGACATCCGGATAGCCGGCGGGCTCCAAGCAAAGAGGCCTCGGGCCCTGCCGGACCGTCCGTCCGGCAGGGCCCGAGGCCTCTGCTCATGCTCAGCAGATCCGGGCGCTCCGCGTCAGCGCAGTTCCTCCGGCGGCGTCCGGTCCGCGTCCACCTTCTCCACGCGCTCCAGCTCGCCCCACACCACGTACCGGTACCGGCTCGTGTAGACGGGCGTGCAGGTGGTCAGGGTGATGTACTTGCCGGCCTTCTTCTTGCCGGACTCCTTCGGGACCGCGCCGAGCACCTCGACGTTGTACTTCGAGGTCTCGGCGAGGACGGCGTACACCTTGTAGACGTACCAGTTGTCCTTGGTCTCGAAGACGATCGGGTCGCCCTCGTCGAGCTTGTCGATGTTGTGGAACTTGGCGCCGTGGCCGTCGCGGTGCGCGGCGAGGGAGAAGTTGCCGTCCTTGCCGCTGGTCGGGAGCGTGGCCTTGACGGGGTCGGTGTAGTAGCCGGCGACGCCGTCGTTGAGGATCTTCGACGTGGTGCCCTTCTCGACCAGGACCTCGCCGTTCTTCATGGCGGGCACGTGCAGGAAGCCGATGCCGTCCTTGGTGTCGAGCGCGCCCGGTCCGGTGTTCTCCTGCGCCCAGGTGTCGCGGACCTTGTCGCCCTGCCGGTCCGCCTTGCGGTCGGCGACCACGTTGGTCCACCACAGGGAGTAGACGACGAAGAGGCCGAGCAGCAGCCCGGCCGTGATGAGGAGTTCCCCGAAGACGCTGACCGCCAGGGCGATCCGGCCGCCGCGCCGCCGCGGGGGCGGGGAGGAGGCGGCCCGCTCGCCGCTGTGCTCTTCGTGCTCGGTGTCGCCGGTGGTCGCTGCCACGTTCACTCTGCCCCTACTCGACTGCACGCCTACTCGACGAGCGCATCCGGCTTGCCCTTGCTGCGCGGCCGTTCCTCGACCATCTTGCCCCAGACGATCATCCGGTACTTGCTGGTGAACTCCGGCGTGCACGTCGTCAGCGTGATGTACCGGCCCGGCCCGGTGAATCCGGAGTCCGGCGGCACCGGGTCGAGGACGCTCACGTTGCTCGGCGAGGTCACCGGCAGGATCGACGCCATCTTGTAGACGAAGTACTCGTCCTGCGTCTCGACGACGATCGCATCGCCGGGTTCGAGCCTGTTGATGTACCGGAAGGGCTCACCGTGCGTGTTGCGGTGGCCCGCGAGCCCGAAGTTGCCGGTCTTCGCGTCGGGCATGGCGGTCTTCAGCGCGTCCTCGCCGTAGTGCCCGACCATGCCCTTGTCGAGCACCTTCTTGTTGCTGATGCCCTCGGCGATCGGCACCACCACGTCGAGCTTGGGGATGTGCAGGATGGCGAAGCCCTGTCCCGGCGAGAAGGTGCCCGGGTTGCGCTTGCCGCTCGCCCAGTCGTCCTGGAGGCTGCTCGCCTCCCTGTCCGCCTGCGCGTGCGCCCGGACGTTCGTCCACCACAGCTGGTAGGTGACGAAGAGGAGCATCAGCACACCGGCGGTGATGAACACCTCGCCGACCGCCCGGCTGGCGACGACCGCCGCGCTCGGCTTGCGCGCCCGCGCCTGCCGGCGGGCCTCCACCCGCGAGAGCGGCCTTCCCACCGATCCGGGAGGACCCTCAGGACCGCCATGAACCCCGTGATCCCCGTGATCCCTGCCATGGCCCCCATGGCGCCCGTGGCGGCCCTTGGCGGCCTTTCTGCGGGCCGCACGGCCCCCTGCCGGGGTTCCCGTGAGAGGAGGGGCCGTTGAGGCTCCAGAAGCGGATATGGACTCGCCGCCGAACACGAACCCGGGCGGCGGCGGCACTCGCAGCGCCACCGTCTCCTCGTCGATGGGAGCCTCGTACGGCTCGCCGCCGTACAGGTCCTCGCGCTCGGGGCGAACTGCGGTCACGCCGTGGCCCTGCCCACCACCGGGGCGAGCCCCGCCGACCTCGCCACGGCACCCTGGTCGCCGCACTCCGCCAGCCAGTTGGCCAGCATCAGGTGCCCGTGCTCGGTGAGCACCGACTCCGGGTGGAACTGAACGCCCTCGACGGGCAGTTCACGGTGGCGCAGACCCATGACGATGCCGTCCTGCGTACGGGCCGTGACCTCCAGCTCGGCCGACACCGTCGCCGGCTCGGCCGCGAGCGAGTGGTAGCGGGTGGCCGTGAAGGGCGAGGGCAGCCCCGCGAAGACGCCCTGGCCGCCGTGCTCCACCAGCGAGGTCTTACCGTGCAGCAGCTCCGGCGCCCGGTCCACCACACCGCCGTACGCCACCTGCATCGACTGCATGCCCAGGCACACGCCGAAGACGGGCACGCCGGTGCTCGCGCAGTGGCGGACCATGTCGACGCAGACGCCGGCCTCCTCGGGGGTGCCGGGGCCCGGGGACAGCAGGACGCCGTCGAAGCCGTCCTGGGCGTGCGCCGTCGACACCTCGTCATTGCGCAGGACCTCGCACTCGGCGCCCAGCTGGTACAGGTACTGGACCAGGTTGAAGACGAAGCTGTCGTAGTTGTCGACGACGAGAATGCGCGCGCTCACTGGTTGTCCACCGTCACATCGTTGAAGGGAAGCAGCGGTTCGGCCCACGGAAAGACGTACTGGAAAAGGACATACACCGTGGCCAGCACCAGCACGATCGAGATCAGCGCCTTGAACAAGGCGTTTCCCGGCAGATGCCGCCAGATCCAGCCGTACATGCCGTCCCTTCCGTCGCACCACGGCACCAGACTCACGCCGTACGTCACCAGACTAACGGCGGAGAGCCTTCGGTCTGCCTGCCTCCACAGGCTGTGTGGAGTCCAGGTGCGCCCAGACGATCAGCCGGTGACTGTGCCCCCACTCGGGATCGCACGTCGTCAGCGTCAGATAGCGTCCAGGACGCGTATACCCCGACTTACGTGGCACAGGGTCGATCACCTCGACGTCCGTGGGCACTGTTTTGTACGGCCCTTGATCGATCCGATACGTGAACCAGGTCGTGCCGTCCGTCAGCACCACCGCGTCCCCGCGCCGCAGCCTCGGGAAGTCCTTGAAGGGGTCGCCGTAGGTCCGCCGGTGACCTGCGACGGAGAAGTTACCGCTCTGCCCGAGCCGCGCGGTGCCGGCGTAGTGGCCGAGCCCCTTCTTCAGAGTCCCGGCGGCGGTCCCTTCGAGCACCGGCTTGTTCCACGTGAAACCAAGCCGCGGGATGTACATGATCGCGAAGGGTTTCCCCTTCGTGTACGGCGTCGGCGGCGCCTGGCTCGCGGAGGCGCGGGGCGCGGCGGCGGGCTCCTGCGCCCACTGCTGCTGGAGGCTGGCGACCTGGTCGTCCATGACGCGGTCGGCCTGCACGCCGGTCCAGAAGAGCACGTGGACGACGAAGAGGACGATCACGGCGCCGACGGTGATGAACAGTTCGCTGAGGGTTCTGACGATCACGCGCACCGGCGGCTCCCGAGAGGCGGCTGGTCCGGCTACTCCACTGGCTTCGCGTAGTGCAGATCCACTGTGCCCGAGTAGCCGGGAAGAGTCACCGTGCCGTCCTCGGTGACTTTCCAGCCGAGCCCGTAGACGTTGACGTACACCATGTAGTTCTGGATCGCCTTGGAGTCCGCGAGCGCCTGCTGGAGCTTCTCCGGGTCCCCGACCGCCTGGATCTTGTACGGCGGGGAGTAGACGCGGCCCTGGAGGATCAGGGTGTTGCCCACGCAGCGCACGGCGCTGGTGGAGATCAGCCGCTGGTCCATGACCTTGATGCCCTCGGCGCCGCCCTGCCAGAGGGCGTTCACCACGGCCTGGAGGTCCTGCTGGTGGATGACCAGGTAGTCGGGCTGCGGCTCGGGGTAGCCGGGAAGTTTGGCGGTGGCGTTCGGCGGGGCGTCGTTGAGCGTGACGGTGACCGCGCGGCCCTTGACCTTGCGGGTGCCCGCCGCGTCCTCGAGCCGGGTGAGCTTCTCGTCCTCGGCCCGGGTACTGCCGTCGTCGGCCTCGGCCAGTGACTCGACCTGGTCGCGCAGGGCCGCGTTGGACTCGTCCACCTGGCCGTTCTTGTGACTGCGCTCCTGGATGAGGTCGGACAGCTTGAGCAGGGAGGCGTCCGTGCGGATATTGGTGCCCTTGGCGGTGTCGAAGCTGGTGAAGAAGATGAGACCGGCGAGGGCGAAGACACCGGCGGTGAGCACACGGACCGGCCGGAAACGCGAACGGCGGCGGCCAGGAGCGGACCCCGTTGAACCTGTCCCGGGGAAGTCGGCAGAATTGCTCAACGTACCCTTATCTCCTTCGGCGCCGTAGAAGCACTACGCTAACGGACGCCCGGGGGAGCAGGTCAGTGTCCCCTTGTACGCTGCCCCGAGCCCGACCCAGTACCCTGCGCGGCCACGCAGCGCATCGACAGGAGAGACCCTCGTGCCGAAGTCACGTATCCGCAAGAAGGCCGATTACACGCCGCCGCCTGCGAAGCAGGCGACCGCCATCAAGCTCAACAGCCGTTCCTGGGTCGCGCCGGTCATGCTGGCCATGTTCCTCATCGGACTCGCCTGGATCGTCGTGTTCTACGTGACCGACGGCTCGCTGCCCATCGACGCTCTGGGCAACTGGAACATCGTGGTCGGCTTCGGCTTCATCGCCGCCGGCTTCGGCGTCTCGACCCAGTGGAAATAGCTCTCGGAGCACCTCTCCCCAGGGGTATCCACTGAGTTATCCACAGCAGTTTTCCACAGTGGGGAAAAAGAACGACCATCTGTGGATAACCTCTCGGATGTTGACGCCGGTGTGAAGAACGGCCAACACTCGAAAACCTGTTCGCCCCCTGCCTGACCTGCGGAAACACGGGTCGGTGACAGGGGGCACAGTTGTTCCCGCACGGTATGCACAAGATCGGGCACTCGCTGTGGACAACCCGGTGTCCGGCGCCGCGCTCAGGTGAGCTGGGCGGTCCTCAGGAGCGTGACCACCACGACCGCGGCCAGCACCAGCGCACAGGTGCCGTACTGGACCAGGGTCCGCCGGTCGCGGGGGGCGTGGACCATGGCGAGACCGATGACGGCACCGCCGACGAGGCCGCCGATGTGGGCCTCCCAGGAGATGTTGCTCCACCCGAAGGTGATGATCAGCGTGATCACCAGCATCGCGACGACCGGCCGCATGTCGTAGCGCTGCCGGCGCATCAGGACCGCGAGGGCGCCGAAGACACCGAGGATGGCGCCCGAGGCCCCGAGCGAGGGCGCGTTGGGTTCGTTGAGCAGGTAGGCCAGCGCTCCGCCCGACAGACCGGACAGCAGGTAGAGGGCGAGATAGCGGGTGCGGCCGAGCGCCTCCTCCACGTACCGGCCGATGAACCAGAGGCTGAGCATGTTGGAGAAGATGTGGAAGTAGTCCAGGTGCATGAACATCGAGGTCAGCAGCCGGTACCACTGCCCCTCGGCGACACCCTGCACCGATCCCAGCTCGGGCACGTACGCCAGCCCCAGCAGGCTGAACCGGTCGGTGAACCGGTCCCCGACGGCCATCTGCACCACGAACACCGCGACACAGAGGCCCATGAGAACCTTAGTGACCAGGTGCGGGTCGGCCTCGACAGTGCCGCCCGCGAGGGTGCGGGGCCGATTCGCCTCCGGCGCGTGCCCCGTGCCGGAGCCGCCCCGCACACACTCCGGACACTGGAAGCCGACGGAGGCGCTCACCATGCACTCGGGGCAGATCGGACGCTCGCAGCGCGTGCAGCGCACGCCGGTCTCGCGGCCCGCGTGCCGGTAGCAGACCGGCACACCGCTCTGGGCGTCATCCGGCCGGCTGCCTGGCGCCTGATCCATGGGCTCCCCCGATCTCTTCGTGAACAAGGCCGTGCCCCGACCGTCCTTACGGACGAGCGGGGCAATTGGTTCCCGCGGCGAACCAGGCGCCGACCTGCGTGCGGCCCGATGCGCGGCCCGGCGCCCAGGGCAGAAGGCCCGGCACTCGGAAGAGGAGCTATCGCTTCTCGACGACGACCGACTCGATGACGATGTCCTTCAGCGGACGCTTGGTGCGCGGGTTGGTCTGGACGCCCGCGATCGCGTCGACGACCTTCTGGCTCGCCGGGTCGGTGACCTCGCCGAAGATGCTGTGCTTGCGGGTCAGCCAGGCCGTCGGGGAGACGGTGAGGAAGAACTGCGAGCCGTTGGTGTTCGGCCCGGCATTGGCCATCGCCAGCAGGTACGGCCGGTCGAAGCGCAGGTCCGGGTGGAACTCGTCCTCGAACTGGTAGCCGGGCCCACCGGTGCCGTTGCCCAGCGGGTCACCGCCCTGGATCATGAATCCGCTGATCACCCGGTGGAAGACCGTGCCGTCGTAGAGCTTGGCCGAGGACTTCTCGCCGGTGGCGGGGTGGGTCCACTCCCGCCCGCCGGTGGCAAGGTCGACGAAGTTCTTGACCGTCCTGGGCGCGTGGTCCGGGAAGAGCCGGACCTCGATGTCGCCCTGGCTGGTCCTCAGGGTGGCGTAGAGCTGCTCAGCCACGATCTGCCTTCCGTTGTCTTCCTGTGCTCATCGATCCTCGCACGCCCACGGCGGGCCGTCGCCCGGCCGCCGCCGCATGCACAGGAACCGCCCACTTCGCGTACGGAAAAGCGCCGGACCCGTCCGGGACGGGGGCAAGGCGGGCCGATCCGTGGCATTGTCGACGACAAGTTCCCGTTGCCCCGTATTCATCCGCTCTTGTATCCGATCAAGAAAACCCGGGACGTCCGGCACCCGTATGCCCGTCCGCGTATGCCCCGGAGGCCATCGGCAGGCATGATCCGTAAAAGGGTGGAAAGTCGAAATACCGTACGCCACCGAGGAGGAGGAACCCGTGACCCGCATCGACAGCGTGCGCGCCGCGACCGGTTCGGCGAAGGACAGCGTGCTGCACGCCGCGGAAGTGGTGGCGCCCTACGCCGACACGGCCAAGGAGAGGGCCGCGCTCTACGCGCACGAGGCCCGCGTACGGCTCGCGCCCAAGGTGTCCCAAGCCGCCGAACAGGCCCGCGTCCAGTACGACGCCCGGGTGGCGCCCCGCCTGGAGCAGGCGAGGGCGCATGTCCCACCGAAGGTCGACCAGGCCGCTCATGAAGCTGCCTGCCGTACGCGCCTGGCCGCACGGCAGGCCGCCGACTACTCCCGGCCGAAGCTCGAACAGGCGGTGGCCGCGGCCGGGCCTGTGAAGGGCGAGGCCGCCGCCCGCAGTGTCGCCGCGATGGCCGCCTTGCGCGGTCAGGTGACGCCGAAGGACATCCAGAAGCTGGTGCGCAAGCACCGCCGCCGAGCCAAGGCCGGCAAGATCGCCAAGGCACTGGCACTGGCCGGTGTCGTGGCCGGAGGTGCCTTTGCCGCCTGGAAGTGGTGGGACAAGCAGGCCAACCCGGACTGGCTGGTCGAGCCGCCCGCCGCCACCGAGGTACCCGCCGCGGGCGGACTGACGTCCGTGGACGGAAGCAGCGGCGATGCCTCGGCCCTCGACCCCGAGGTGCAGGCGAAGGAGAACGAGGAGACCTCGAACCGCGAGGACCGCGGCTGAGCTTCTCCGCCGTCTCCGCGCCTCCGCCCACGTTTCACGTGAAACAGCGCCACAGCCCGACAGCCCGACAGCGCGCGAAAGAGCCCCTCCATCCGGTGGTCGCCGGATGGAGGGGCTCTTTCGATGTGGAGCCTAGGGGAGTCGAACCCCTGACATCTGCCATGCAAAGACAGCGCTCTACCAACTGAGCTAAGGCCCCTCATGGGAAGCGTCCAGCCGGAGGAAACGATCCGGGCGGGCGCCGAGGACCAGAGTACCGGGTCACCCCCCGTATCTCGCAAAAAGATTGGGGGTCCCCGCGGATGACCACTCTCCGTAAGATGCTCCGCGTGGTTCGCTACAGCGAACCGCGGTTTCTTGGGGAAGCGATGGGGAGACGCACATGGACGCCGCACAGCAGGAAGCCACCGCGAGAGCGCGGGAACTGCAGCGGAACTGGTACGGGGAGCCGCTGGGGGCGCTCTTCCGTAAGCTCATCGACGATCTTGGTCTCAACCAGGCTCGTCTCGCGGGGGTGCTGGGGCTGTCGGCGCCCATGCTGTCCCAGCTGATGAGCGGGCAGCGGGCGAAGATCGGCAACCCGGCGGTCGTGCAGCGGGTACAGCTGTTGCAGGAACTGGCGGCCCAGGTCGCGGACGGCAGCGTCAGTGCCGCCGAGGCGACCGAGCGCATGGACGAGATCAAGCGGTCGCAAGGGGGATCGGTGCTCAGCAACACCACGCAGACGACGAGCGGTTCGGGTGCGCCCACGGTCAAGCGGGTCGTCCGTGAGATCCAGTCGCTGCTGCGCTCGGTGGCCGCCGCCGGCGACATCATCGACGCGGCCGACACCCTCGCCCCGACCCACCCGGAACTGGCAGAGTTCCTCAAGGTCTACGGCGCCGGACGCACCTCGGACGCCGTGGCGCACTACCAGTCCCACCAGAACTGAGCCGCTGGCCCGGTGACCGAAGGGGGTTCGGCGACCGGGCCGACGGCACAGTGCGGGACCGCGGAGGGCGCAGGGGTGGCGCACTTCGCCGGGGGATGACGCGAGCCGGATCGTGACGGGCCACGGGGGTCGTATCACTCATCACCGGGTAGCGAGGGGACAGCAGGGGGAATCCGAGGGGGAGGAGCGACGCACCGCCATGGGTGAGGTCTTCGCCGCACGCTACGAACTCGCCGACCCGATCGGCCGCGGAGGGGTCGGCGCCGTCTGGCGTGCCTGGGACCATCGCCGCCGCCGCTATGTGGCCGCCAAGGTGCTCCAGCAGAGCGACGCCCACGCGCTGCTCCGCTTCGTGCGCGAGCAGGCGCTGCGTATCGACCATCCCCATGTCCTCGCCCCCGCCAGCTGGGCCGCCGACGACGACAAGGTCCTCTTCACCATGGACCTGGTCGCCGGCGGCTCCCTGGTCCACCTCGTGGGCGACTACGGCCCCCTCCCTCCCCTGTTCGTCTGCACCCTCGTCGACCAACTGCTGTCCGGACTCTCCGCGGTCCACGCGGAGGGCGTCGTCCACCGTGACATCAAGCCCGCCAACATCCTGCTGGAGGCCACCGGCACGGCCAGGCCGCGGCTGCGGTTGTCCGACTTCGGCATCGCGATGCGGCTGGGCGAACCGCGTCTGACCGAGACCAACCTCGTGGTGGGAACGCCCGGTTACCTCGCGCCCGAGCAGATGATGGGCGCCGAACCCGACTTCCCCGCTGACCTGTTCGCCGTCGGTCTGGTCGCCCTGTACCTCCTGGAGGGAGCCAAGCCGGACGCCAAGGCGCTCCTCCAGTACTTCGCGGAGCATGGAACTCCGGGTCCCCCCAAGGGAGTTCCGGAGCCGCTGTGGCAGGTCGTGGCCACGCTGCTGCAACCGGACCCGCAAGCCCGCTTCCGCACGGCCACAGGTGCGCGCAAGGCACTCGCCGCGGCCGTCGAGCTGCTCCCCGAGCCCGGCTCGGACGACGAACAGATCGAGATATTCGATCAACTCGGGCCCCTGCCGGAGGGGTTCGGCCCGCAGGGCCCCTTGAAACCGCCACCGGGAACGGCCGGGACACCCTCATCCTTCGGCCGGACCTCCCCACAGCAGGACACCACCGGGTCCACTCCCGCCCGGCCGGACCGGGACCCCCTCCCGGCGTGGCCGGGCACGGGCTCCGTTACGTCCGGGACTCCGGCGGCCCCGCCGCCCGGACCACCCCCCGTGCAGGCTCCGGTGCCGCCGCCGGAATGGGCTCCCGTGCCGTCGGCCGGACCGGACCCGGGTGCAGGTGCCGTACCGCACGGCACGGGCGCCGACGAGGCCTTACCGGGGTCATCCGATCCGCAGCGCGTCACGCACTCCTCGACGAACGGTCCGCGTCAGCCCGTGGAGGCCTCGTCCGCCGGTCCCGGCCGCTCCATGTCGGACACCGGCAGCTTCCATCTGCCGCCCCCTCTGCACCCGGGCACAGCCCCGCGGCCGGCGGCCCCCGGCCCCCCGAGCGAGACCACCTTCGTGCTGCCGCCCCGTCCCGCGGCCGAGCGGCGCGTCGATGCCTCCACCGCTTCGTACACCGCTCAGGACCCGCAGGCTGCCCCTCCCGCGGCCCCTCTTCTCCCGCCCCCGGCCGAGCCGGACCGCGCCCGGCGCCGGGGTCACCGCCGGGCCCGGACGCCCCGGCGCCCCGGACCGCCCGCCAAGGTCGCGCTGCCGCTCCTGCTGATGGCCCTGGCCTGCTACGCCGTCGGGTTCTGGGCACTGGCCCGGATCTGAGCGGAGGCGCGGCGCCGGGCCGTCACCGTCCACACGCCGAGCACCAGCAGCAGCGCGCTGCCGGTACCGATGCCGCCCACGGCGACCGCCGTCATCGCACCGTCGCCCCCACCGCCGTCACCGCCGCCGGCCGTGCCGCCCGCCGAGGCGCTCGGCCCGGCCCGCGTGCCGGTGTCGAACACGCCGCTCGGCACCGAATCGCCCTCGTACGCCGGTCCGGCCTGCGCGGTCCCGCCGATCCGGACGCGCAGCTTCACCCCGTAGGGACCGTCGCCGAAGCGTTCGGCGACGTGCGCCGAGAGATACACGGCGAGGTAGTGGAAGCCCGCGAACCGCAGGCTCTGCGTGGGGTCCGTGGGGGCGTACCGGTTGACGTGACGGACCGGCGGCAGGAGGGGCAGGGAGGTCGACTTCTGGGTGCCGCCGTAGCCGATGCTCGTGTCGGCGATCTCGGCGCGCACCGGGTTGTACGCCGTCAGGTCCAGGGCCGGCACCACGAATCCGGAGTCGGTGCCCGCGCTGTCCAGGTCGACGGTGGCGTACAGCTGCTGTCCCCAGTCGACGGGCACCTTGTAGAAGAGGGTCTGGCCGGGGACGATCTCGTCCCGCCAGACGCCCTGCCGCACGGCGGTCGCGTCGGAGAAGCCACCGCCGCCCGGACGGTCCACGGGTTCCTCGACGAGAGGGGCGGGCGTCGCGGAGTTCCACACCTCGGGCACGCTCGTCGCACCGGCCCCGGCCGACGGCGGCTCGGACACGGGCGTGAGTTCCAGTTCCCAGGGCCGCCCGTCCTCGGTGCTGGTCTCGGTGCGCTCGACCACCAGGAAGTAGGTGCCGGCCCCCTGGCACAGCCCCTTGCCGGCCAGGATCTCGCGCGCCCCCCAGGCCGTGATCGGGTGCGCTTCCCTGGAGGCGCCCACGGTCACGGTGTCGTAGGAGCAGCTGCCGCTGTCGGCGTTCTGCACGGACACCCTGATGCCGTCGCCGCTGGCGAGCGTCGTGCCCTCGCGCGGGACGGCCGTGACGGAGACGTACGCGTTCGAGACGTCGTCGAGTTCCAGCCGGTAGTAGACCTTCTCGCGGCCCGCGAGGGTGCTGCGGTACGTGGTACCCGGCTCCAGGCGTACGGCATCGGTGGTGCCCTTGGCGGCGGTGATGCCGCGGGCGTTCCGGTCGAAGGCGTAGGACGGCGCGTCCGCCGCACCGGCGGCCTCGGCCACGGTCCCCGGCAGCCCGGCCGAGACCACGCAGAACGCCGCCGCCACCGCGACGACCCGCCCGACGGCCGTCCGCACCACGACCTCGCGCAGTGCGCTCACCCACCCCGTACGCCGGCCCATCACACGCCACCTCGCCCTCGCCGGCACCGGCCCTGTCCGCACCCGGCCGTGGGCCATCCTGCCCTGCCGACCCACGCGGCACCCGCGCATCCCGCACGAACGTCCGAAACGGCTGCCTCCGATCCGCGTCGACTGCCTCTAACCGCGGTCGGCGTCCTCCGCAACACAAAACCCCGACCGCGCTGAGCGGCCGGGGTCTGATCAGTTTTCGGTATCGGTACTCAAGAACCCGTGGGCACGGAGTCAGTCGCCTCCGTCCACAGATCCTGCTCGGCGCGATCCGCCTGGATCTGGCGGTACACGAGGAGCCCGCCGATGGCGGCCAGTGCGACCAGGAGAAGCTTCTTCACCGCGCGACCTCGTCTTTCCTTGGCGTAGGGGACTTCTGGCGCCCGACTATACACACCGACCGATACCGATCGGTGACCTGCGTCGGCCCCTCAACTCCCGCCCTCGACAGCCCAGTAGACGGGGCGACGGCAGAGGATCAGACCCTCGGATCGGAGGGTGATCACACCCGCACGGACGGTTACTTCGCCCGCCTTCGGGGGACTATCAGCCCACTTGCGCCCATCCGGGTGGTGTTCATCGGAACAACGCCACGCCACGAGCGTCGGTCCACCACTTCTCGGTCCTCATACACATCATGAGGAAAGTACGCAAATCGCCCAACCCGAAAGTGAGGGGCCATGACCGACAACCGGGTCATGAAGCTGTGGACCGTCCTCGTCACCGCCTTCCTCGCGCTGTGCACGGCGCTCGGACTCGTCACCACCACCGCCACGGCGGCGGTAGCGCAGAGCGAGCCGACGCGCAACAGCAGCGAGAGCGACAGCGCCGTACCCGCGAACGTGGCGGCCGCCTCACCCTGGGCCTGGGTCCTCGCCCGGTCCCTGCCCCCCACGATGAAGCAGCGCATCCACGCGGAGGCCCACGGCAAGTCCCCCAGCTGCCGCCACAGCCCGCTCCCCGAGACGGAACCGGACGACCACCTCACGGCCCCCTGCGACGACCTCGAGACCGGCCCGGCCGCCGAGCCCGCCGCACCCCTCCAGCGCTGACCCCGGGCACACCCCCCCACCACCACCAAGATCACGACGTAACGGCGAACTTGCGTACAGCCGCACGATGCAGGCCCGGCAGCTCCCCCAGGAGCAACCGGGCCTTCGCCATGCCCACCGCCGAACCGTCCCTCCCGCCCACCGGACCCACCGCCCGTCCACCGGACTCACCACCGGTCGGCAGGTCCACCACCCCGCCGGCCCGGCGCCCTCAGTCATCCCACAGCACACGGCACACCAACAGCTCGGCCGCTCCGACACCCTCAGCCCGAGCCCCGGCGGCCGCCCCACCCGGAGCACCCGACCCCGACACCGACACCGAATGCGGCTCCGCCCAACCCTTCGCACACACGCCGAAGGCCCCCCACCTGACCGGTCGGGGGCCTTCGTACTGGTGGGGCTAACAGGATTTGAGCCTGTGGCCTCATCCTTATCAGGTAGATCACAGGCATTGCTCAGCCACGAATCTTCGCCGTTGACCGCAGGCTGGACGTCCAACGAGATTCGGCAGTAACCGGGCTGGTTCGTGTCTGTTGGTGTCAGCTGCTGATGTCACGCGCCGGGGCGGTCGAGCTCATCGACCGTTCCGAAGCAGAAACCATGAGATGGGTATCAACGCAAACGGCAACACCGAGGGCTCGCGGACAAGGAGTCGACGCAGGGCACCCCACGCCCGCTAGGCATGATTCGTCGGACCGGCCACTAGCCGACCTCGTACCGACCGACCTCCAGGAAGTGGCGCAGCGCTTCTGGGGTGTTGTCATCGAGGGCAGCGCCGGCCGCTGCGCGCAGGGCGTCGCTGATGTTGGGGTTAGCGAGAAGCCGGGAAATGGCGACCCGATCGTCCTCGGCCTGGGCAAGGCGGTAACCCGTCTCCAGCCAAGCGCGCGTCTGCTGAGGATTGTCGTTGTCGAGAAGCTGGTTGACTTCCGCAATGACGCGCTTGCCGCTGTCCGGGTCGGCGAGGATCCTGGCGAGCGCGACCCGGTCGTCCTCGGCCTGGGCAAGGGGATAGCCCGTCTCCAGCCAAGCGCGCATCTCCTCCACGGTGCCGCTGTCGAGGAGCGCGTTCGCCTCCCGGATCACGCGCTTGCCGCTGTCGGGGTCGGCGAGGATGCGGGATATCGCCACCCGCAGGTCGTCCACACTCATCTCGTCGTAGGGCGAGCTGGCCGTCACGACAGTGACTGCGGGGGCGATGGAGGCGGCCATGGACGGCGTAGCGAGCAACAGCGCCGGGGCAAGAGCGCCTGCGGCCACAGCAAGGATCACGCGAGTCGATCTCATGAGGTCAACCACCTTTGTCATCTTCAAGGAGCGAGGCGCTGGAATTCTCCCAGAAGGGGATGGGCCGGCGCAGTGCCTTAATCAGGCAGCCACCGCCGATCCCGCTTGCCGGTGGCTCGCATCACTGCGGCTGACCCGCCGTCCGAAGGACCGCTGCGTCCCGTTATGTATTCGCGGCATAAACGGCCCGCTCTGCCTCGACGCACCACTCTCCCGCGCACGCCATCTACGGGCCCGCGGTCGGCGACGGCGCCCCCTCCTCCCAGGGCCCGGCCGATCCCCCGCCAGAGGCATCGTCTTTGACCGTCGCACGCTATGCGGGCTCTACCTTCGAGCCGTTGCTTCGCTGCGGCCCCATCGGCCGACCCCGGCGCCGAAGACGCAGAGGGGTCGGCCCAAGGGGGCCTGCCCGCGCCTCGCGCGGGCCTTTGAAGGTAGAGAAACCTGTAACAGCTCCATGGCTGATAGGTGGCTTGGCCTGCTCATGCCTCCATGGTGGCCTAGTGGAAGGCACACGCAGAGGGGGGCACAGTGCGGCCGTTGCACGGAGATCTGGCAGCGAATCGGCCTGGGGATGCTGTGCGCAGCAAGATCCGTGATCTCCAACCGAACGCTCTGAGGCGCATGGTCGGCCGGTCAAGGGCGTCGGCCTGGTCCTCAAGGACCTCAAGACCGAGTCGTCACAGGCGGTGCTCCCGCTGCCGGAGTTCTGCGCGCGCGTCCTGGAGGAGCGTCGGGAGCTGCAAGAGAGGTGGAACGGAAGATCGCCGGTGAGCACTGGGCACAGGAGCCCGGCCATGACCTGATCTTCTCCTCGGAGCACGGCGGCATGATCGACCCGGTTGGCTCCTCCCGGACCTTCGACCGTCTGGTGAAGCGGGCCGGCGTCCGCCGCGTCACGGTCCGCCTCGCGCGGCACACCTGCGGCACCCTGCTCGCCTTCCTGAAAGTGCATCCGAAGGTGGCTCAGGCGATCCTGCGGCACAGCCAGATCAGCATGACCATGGACGTCTACACCCACGTGGTGGGCGACGGGGAACGCGAGGCCGTGACGATGCTCGCCGAACTCCTCGAAGATCCGCTCATCGGCTGATGTCACCCGTAGATGTCAAAGACCCCCGGCCCAAGTGGACCGGGGGTCTTCTCGCTGGTGGGGCTAACAGGATTTGAACCTGTGGCCTCATCCTTATCAGGATTCAGGCCTATCTAGTGGATCTCCGCAGCTCACCTGACCTGCGGCACAACCCCGAATCTACGTCCGTCTACCCTGTGCATTCTCACTCGACCCCTGTGGGCCCTAGCGCCCTCCCGGGGTAATTCCGGGGTAGCTCACGCAGCAGCAACAGCCCGCAGCCTGCGCCCCGGCCTTCGTACGGGGACGCCCGGCTTGCCCTCCTCCAACGCGGCGAGCACCTGCCCGGGATAGTCCGCAGCCGCGTGCGTGTAAATCCACGTCACCTCGCCCGCCCGCTCGTGCCCGAGGATCTCCTGCGTAATGACCTCCGGCACCCCGCGATCGTGCAGCCTCGAGGCGAAGGCGTGCCGGGTGTCGTGGAAGTCGGGCCACCAGTCCGTGCGCTCGACCTCGACCGGCCGCGTCCGGCCGGTGGCTTCGTCCAGCTGCTGGACGGTGACGGTGCGGACCTTCTTCCGCACGACGCCGGCCTTCTCGATGGCGTCCGTCCATACCCGCCGGAACGCAGACCGCCGGAGAGGAGCGCGGTACGGCTCGCCGACACCATCGATCTTCTTCGTCCCGCGACGGACCTTGTTCCGGCCGTGGAACACCAGCTCCTCCTCGCAGAGCCCGTCCTTCGGCTCCGACACAGCCCGGCTGGCGCCCGGCTCGTCTGCCCACAGCTCGCGCAGCACCCGAGCGGCGAGACCAGTGAGCGGCACCGACCGCAGACCAGCGTCCGACTTCGGGTACTCCTTGCGCTTGATCTTCCCGCGCGGCTCCACCAGGACCTCGCGGACGTGGATCCGCCGGCCCTCGAAGTCCACGTTGCACCAGCGGAGTCCGGCCAGCTCCTGGAAGCGGAGCCCGGTCTCCTGGGCGACGATCAGCAGCGCCTCGAAGTGCGCGGGGAGCTTCTGCCGGATCAGCCACAGCTGTGCGTACGACGGCGGCCGCCGGTCCTCCGGGTGCTTCTTCTTGATCGTCGGCAAGCGCACGCCCTCAGCCGCGTTATAGGGGACACGACGGTCCCGTTTCGCTGACTCCAGCATCCGGTCCAGGACCTGGAAGCACTTCGTCACCGAGCTGGCCGCGAGCGCGCCGCCGTTCTCGTCGTGCAGCGAGTTCACCCAGGTCTGGATCTCCAGCCACGCCAGCTCGTACAGCTTGTACTTGCCGAGAGTGGGCGCGATGTGGATACGCCACATCGCTTCGTCGCGCAACTGCGACTGCGTCCAGTCCTCAATCCGCGTGCGCCCCTTGGTCTGGGTCGGCCACCACAACCGCCACCAGGCGCCGAGGGTGATCTCGCCGCGGGCTGGGTCGATCCACGTCCGCTGGCGCATCTCGGTGCGGGTCTGCTCCAGGAAAGCAACGGCTTCGTCGTAGGTCGGCTTGGTCTTGCTGCGTTCCTTTCCGGAGGGGTCGAAGTAGCGCGCTTCCCAGCTGCCGGTGTGCTCCTCGGCCGGCGGGCGGTCGCCTGGGTGCCTCTTCAGGCACGGTGGGCAGCCGCAGCGCATGGACGGGTTGGGGCGTGGATTCTTGGAGGCGGCCTGGGCTGCCGCCGCCGTCTTCTTGCGCACCATGGTGCTGGACTCCTGATCAGAGAGTGGGTGCGCCGGACAGGGCGGGGACCGGGGTGAACTCGCGCGGGAGTTGCAGGGGGTCGCCGCAGAAGCAGTGGAGGCCGGCGCCGGGAATGCTCGGTGCGCCGAGGTCGACCGTGAGGATCGCGTGCAGTTCTCTGATCAGGTCATGGGGGTGGGTGCCCCTGTTTACGAGGATGGTGACCTCGTCCGGGTCCCAGGTGGCGATCTTCGGGAGATCGTCGGCCACGGCGATGCGGATGCACACAGGTATCCCCCCAGGGCTGTACGTATGACGCGGAACTACCCGCTCCGGGAGGACAGCGGGTGACCGATCGTACCTGTGCGTGCAGATAATGCGAAGATCGTTTGGCCTATCCAGCGTGGTTTGTTTTCCGCTGAACAAAACCTGGACATACCCCCTCATGTCGGTCTGGAAATCGGCCGAAACAAGATGCCCTCAGTTAGGCAACCCTTACTGGGTGTTACGAGACACGACTAATCCGCAGCATGGCCTCGGCATCCTTCACCAGGTCACGCTGCCTCTCCTCTGGCAACTCCCGGTAGATCCGCAGCAGCCTGGCCTCGCGCTCGTCGCCGGCGCGACCAGGGACAGCCTTGCCGATCGCGCTGAACATCTCCTTGGGCGTCACCTCGAGACCCCAGCGGCGGAAGACACCGACCAACGCCCGGAGCTTGTCCGGCTCGATGCGCGACGTCCCCCTGGTGCGGTTGACCCATGCATTGAGGGTTGCGTAGGGGATGCCAGCCTCGGTGGCCAGGTCCTTCTGGGTCTTGCCGGCAGGACGCGCCTCCTCCAGGAGGCGCCCGAGTAGTGCCGCCAGGTCCTCGCCTCGGTGGGCGTGGTCCTCGGCGGGGCCTTGCTCGCCGGGGTGGTGCTGGGGGCTCGTCACGTTCAGAGGATCGGGCATGCGCATCTACATGCGCAAGTAGATCGTGGATCGATGACCTGTATTTGACGGTGCACCGGCGCATCTACACCGCCCCCGCGCGCCCCTCCGCAGCGTATCCACGCCCCTGTGCGCCACCCTTGACGCGATCTGCATCTACACGTAGATTGTAGATATCGCAGGTCAACCGGATCTGCGGGACCCCAATTCGGCCATGCGCCGGAGGTTTTACCATGCGACGACGTGACAAAGGTGCCCCGCTGCGGGCCGCCATGAAGGCGGCCGGACTGGACATCCCGCGCCTCGCCGCCCGCACGAAGGATGTAGACCCGGAGGGCGCCGGCCTTTCCCGAGCGCTGGTCGGCTTCATCGCCGGAGCCGGGAAGACCGGCCGCGACGAGTGCAGCGACCGGGCCGCAGAGCTGATCGCCTCGGCGCTCGGCAAGGAGGTCGACGACCTCTTCACCACGCCGGTTCTCATGCTCACGGAATCTACATCTACACGTAGATCGCAGACAGGCGAACGGCGGAAGTCGGACCTGCCGGAGCGGCTGATGGACCAGCAGGAGCTGGCCGGCTTTCTCCGCAAGTCCCGGAGCTGGATCGACAAGCAGATCCAGGAGGCGAAGCAGCGCGGCGAGGTCTGGCCCGGCCTGATCTACGTCGGCAGCTCTCGCCGTTTCGACCCGCACGCCGTCCTCGACGCGATGCGGCAGCGCACCGCCGCCTGACACACGTGGGACCGCCCCGGATGCGACCCGGGACGGCCCCCGCACCACCTGCAACACCCCTACGCCAAGGAGAAACAGGCCGTGTCCAAACAGGCTAACGGCAAGATCAGCCAGAGGGGTGCGGAGACCAAGTTGGTCTCCCGCGCCCAGGGCGGCGACAGCAGCGCGTTTGCCGCCCTCTACACCACGCACCGCGACCAGGTGTTCGCCTTCCTCTACAACCGCACGAGGGACCGGCACCTCGCCGAGGACCTCACGCAGGAGACGTTCGCGCGGGCCCTCCACAAGATCGGAAACTTCTCCTGGAACGTGTCCGGGGGCGGCTTCGGTGCGTGGCTGTCGGTCATCGCGCGGAACCTGCACCTGGACCACTGCAAGCTCAGCCGTACCCGGCTGGAGCTGTCGGTGGGCGAGATGTTCGACACCGAGGACGACCGCGACCGCAGCGCCGAGACGTACGCCATGCGGGAGCTGGACATCGCCGAGGCGACCGAGACGGTCGTGATGGCCATGCAGTCCCTGACCCCGTACCAGCGGAAGTGCATCGAGCTGCGATTCCTGGCCGAGCTGTCGATCCCGGAGACGGCGGCCGCGCTCGGCAAGGGCATCGGTGCCACGAAGACGCTCCAGTTCCGGGCGACACAGCTGATGCGGAAGGCCCTCACCTCCGAGGAGGCAGCGGCATGACGGAGTCGATCCACACCGGCGCCAGCCTCGGGGCCCAGTCCCGCGCACTCTCGCTGATCGCCCTCCTGGCCGAGCAGCACCCGACGCTCCCGCCCGCGTACCTCACGTCCAGCAACCACGAGCCGACCAAGATCAGCGCACTGCTGGACAACCCGGCCCAGCTCGAAGCCTGGCGTGAGGCCCTGAACGTCGCCCCCGAGGACGTCCACACGGGCACTCTCAGCGGCAAAACGACGCTCACCTTCGACACCGCCTTGAACCGCGTGGACCTGCACGTCTGGGTCGCCTTCTTCCTCGCCAAGCACAAGACCGAAGGGGCTGCCGCGTGAACCGGAACCTCCCGCAGCAGGAGCCGACCGAGCTGGAGCAGCAGGCCCTCGCCTGGGACGCCTCCTGCGAGCGGGCCCGCCTCGTCGCCGCCGCCATCGAGCAGCACATCGGCCGGCACCCCGTCCTCCAGAACATCGAAACGGACGGGGACCGCATCCTGGTCGCGCTACACATCACGGACCAGGCGCAGTGGGCCGAGTGGCGCCGCTGGTTCGGCATCACCCACGACAGGGAGCGCCCGTTGCCGTACGCGGTGGCCGGTGACGGCTACCGGGACGGTGTCCGGGTGTCGGTCGTGGCGTACGACCTGCCCCAGGTCCGGGCGCGGGCGGCGCAGGTCGCGAAGCGCCCGTTCCAGCTGGACGGGATCGTGTACGACCTGGCCCGACCGCAGCGCGACGCCGAGGGTGCCGTCTGGTTCTTCCAGGGGCAGCAGGCGCAGGACGGTATGCCGCTGCTGTCGATGGACGGTCGGCCGGAGCGGTGCACGCTGGCGAACATCGTGCAGCAGACGGGCCCGTTGACGGCCGTCAACGGCACGCCGACGCCCGTCACCGCCGCTGGTGGTGAGGTCACGTGAAGCACGAGGAATTGCTGTCGCGGGCCCGTCGGCACATGTGGGCGGCGTGGCAGTTGTCGTCCGAGGAGCTGGCGTCGCAGGCCGCCGAGACTCTGATCGGCTTGGGGATGCTCGTGCCGGAGGGCGGGGCTCAGGAACTGGAGCGCGTACGAACCGATCTGGCGCGCGAGGAGCTGGCCTACGAGCGGCTCCGAGTGGCGTTGGAGTCGGCGAAGCGCGGGCGCCGCAAGTTGCGCTCCCAGGTCGCCGTGCTGGAGGGCGCCGACGAACCGGTGGACCGGTTGACTCGGACGTTCGCACCCACGCAGGCCCTGCGCGAGGAGGCTCGCACCGAGCCGCCCTTGCTGACGACCTATCGGGCGTCGTGGGACTCGTTCGTCTTCGGCCTGTACACCACTGCCGATGCAGCGCGCCAGCATTGCGAGGCGCACGCCCGCCGTGACCTGTCGGGTGCCTCCTTCAACTGGATCGAGGACGAAGAGGAGGGCGTCTCCGAGCTGGTCGCCGCGTTCGGCGAAGACGAGCGGCCCACCGGCTACGTCGTGACCGCCCTGGAGGTCGCCTCCAGGTACGACCCGGAGGCCGACGAATGAGCGCCTACTCCCGCGCCTACCAGGCGCTCACCCGCGGCCGCGCCCTGCGGCCCGAGGAGGCCTCCGCCCTCCTCGCCCAGCTCCGCAAGGAGACCGGCGCCGAGCTGGCGGACGCCATCGAGGAGCAGCTGTCCGGCCAGTACCGGCGGACCGCAACCGACACCGACGGCTCGTTCCGCCGCAAGCGCCGGGCCTTCGGCGCCTCGATGGCCGTCGTGAACGCCTTCCGGCAGCTCGCCGCATCGCCCCTCCGCACCACCCTCCCGCCCCAGCGCACCCGGAGCACCTCATGACCACCTTCTCCTTCGCCCCCGCCACCCGCGAAACGGCCAAAGCCCGCATCGCCCTCCAAGGCCCCGGCGGCAGCGGCAAGACCAAGACGTCTCTCCGCCTGGCCGAGGGCCTCGCCCAGGGCGGCACGATCGGCGTCGTCGACTCCGAGCGCGGCTCCGCCCTCAAGTACGCCCCGGTCCCGGGACGTCCGGACATCGATTCCCACGAATTCGTCCACCTGCCCATGGCGTTCTGCTCCCCGGAGAACCTGATTGCCGCGGTGAACGCCGCCATCGAGGCCCGCATCGCCGTCCTCATCATCGACAGCTGGTCGCACTACTGGGCAGGCAAGGGCGGACTCCTCGCCAGGGTCGAAGAGGAGGGGAAGAAGACCAGCGGCGGCAAGTTCAGCGCATGGGCGCCGGTCAACGAGCTGGAGCAGGACATGCTGGACGCCCTCCTGAACTTCCCGGGCCACGTCATCGTCACCATGCGGACGAAGAACGACTACGAGATGGAAGGGAAGAAGGTCACGAAGGTCGGCGTCAAAACGGTTCAGCGTGAGGGCGCCGAGTACGAAGTCGACGTCGTCATCGACATGATCGAGGGCACCGGCACCGTGACCAAGACCAGGTACACGGGCCTGGCCGGCATCTCGGTCCACCACCCGGGCGAGGAGTTCGCCGAGGTGATCCTGGAGCAGCTCGGCCAGGGCGTCGACCCCGTCCAGGTCATCGTGGACGCGCTGGTCGCCGAGAACCTGACGTATGACCGAGCGCTGGAGCTGCACTCCCAGGCCAGGAGCCGGAACCTCCTCGGCTCCGATCTCCTCCACCCGAAGACCGGCGAGCCTGCGAAGCTCGGGGACCTGATCAAGGAGTACGGGCAGGCCGTCAAGCCCGCCGCGACGCCCGTCACGGGCACCCCGTCGGCGCCGTCCACGCCTCCCGCCGGGCAGGACCAGGGCGCCCCGTCGGCCACCTCACCGGATGCCGGGGAAGACCAGGCGGTGACGCCCGTCAGCGCTCCGCAGATGCGGATGATGCACGCCTGCTTCGCGAAGGTCGGCCTCGGCCACAAGGACTCGCGGGAGGCCCGGCTCCGGGCCACCTCTCTGATCATCGACCGCCAGATCGGCTCCGCGAACGAGCTGACCAAGGACGAGGCCCAGACCCTCCTCGACACGCTCACCAACTACGGCGAGCGCGAGAACGGGGCCGCTGACTTCGCCCTCATGGTCGACGGCCTGGAGGGCGCCGCCAAGGTCGACGGCCTGGCCACACAGCCCGCCTGATTCACCACTGACCGCGGGACCGCCCCCGCTAGACATCGGGGCGGTCCCGCACCTTCCAGAGAGGAGGTGCACCCCAGTGGTGAACCCCACCCCAGAACAAGCCGACGCCATCACCTCGTACAGCGACGGGCTGGACCTGGTCCTCCAGGCCGGCGCGGGCTGCGGAAAGAGCGCAACGCTCAAGATGATCGCGAAGTCGGACCCTCGGCGCAGGATGACGTACGTCGCCTACAACTCGGCCATTGCCGCCGACGCCCGCCGGTCCTTCCCGTCCAACGTCATGGCCAAGACCGGACATGGCCTCGCCTTCGACCCTCGGTACGGCCAGCGTCTCCAGCGACCGCGCCAGACCGCCCACCAGGCCGCGCAGGCACTCGACGTCCGCTCCGTCCTCGGCGTCATCGGCTCATCCCCGACGATCGTCACGGACCTCGGCGGGCAGAAGGCCATGACCAGCAAGGTCATCATGCGAATGGCCCTGGACACCGTCACCCGCTACTGCCACAGCGCGGACGACGAGATCACCCCGAAGCACATCCCGCACTACGACGGCCTCACGAAGAAGCGAGCCCGTGCCGAGCTGGAGGAACTGGTCCTGCCGGTGGCCGAGGCCGCGTGGGAAGACCTGCTCCGCGACGACAGCGTCCTCAACCTGTCCCACGACCACTACCTGAAGATGTGGGCCCTCTCGGCGCCGCGCATCCCGACCGACGTGGTCCTGCTCGACGAGGCCCAGGACACCAACGACGTACTGTCCGCAGTCCTCCTGGCGCAGGAGCACGCCCAGCGCATCGCCGTCGGCGACTCCGCCCAGCAGATCTACAGCTGGCGCGGCGCCAACGACGCCCTGGACAAGTTCGTCCACGAACTCAGCTGCCCCCAACTGACCTTGAGCCAGTCGTTCCGGTTCGGCCCGGCCATCGCCGCCCGCGCCAACATCTGGCTCCGCCTCATCGACGCCCCCCTCCGCCTCACCGGCTGGGAGGCCGCCGAGTCCGCCGTCGGCCCGCTCGACACCCCCGACGCGATCCTCTGCCGCACCAACGCGGGCGCCATGGGCATCGTCATGGAGGCGCTCGGCGACGGCCGGAAGGTCGCGCTCGTCGGTGGAGGCGGCGACATCAAGCGCCTCGCCTGGGCCGCCGAGGCCCTCCAGGGCGGACAGCCGACCGACCACCCCGAACTCTGCGGCTTCGCCTCCTGGGACGACGTCCGGCAGTACGCCGCCGAGGAAGACGGCTCCCTCGAGGTCTTGGTGAAGCTCATCGATGAGCACGGGCCGGGCCGGATCGTCGCAGCCGCGGACGGGCTGTGCTCCGAGCAGCAGGCCGAGCTGGTCGTGTCGACCGCGCACCGGTCGAAGGGCCGCGAGTGGCCGGCCGTCCGCATCCACGCGGACTTCCGGGCGCCGAAGCCCGACCAGACGACCGGCCTGGTGATCCTGCCGCGCGAGGAAGCCCGGCTCGCCTACGTCGCGGTGACCCGGGCGCGCGAGCAGCTCGACGACAGCGCGCTGGCGTGGGTGCGCGACGTGACGGCGGTGAGCGAATGAAGCGGCCGCCCACGAGCATCCCTGGCGTGCCGGTCGGCCGTCAGCGGGACTGGATCCCGGTCACGACCCTCGCTGTTCCGACGGTGTGGATGGCCACCGCCAGCGGGATCGTCTCGCTGGACCTGGTCGCCGTTGAGCTGGCCGTCAATGGCCGGCGCAAGGGCTGGACGCTCACGCCCTACGAAGCCGCCTACGCGGCAGACCTGCTCCTCCAGCGGGGCGTGGACTACTCCGTGATCGCTTTGCGAGTCGGGGCGAGCGGTACGACGTTGCGGAAGTGGTTTCCCACGGACGACACGCCCCTCAGCGACGCCCTGACCCGCATCCGGACCCGGTCCGAGGCGGCAGAGGCCGGGGCCGCTACGAACCCGCGCCGGGCCAAGTGCGGCACGTATCGGGGCAACCAGCGGCACCGGAAGCGCGGGGAGCCGCAGTGCGAACCGTGCCTGGAGGCCCGACGGGCCGCTGAACGCCACTACCGGCAGCACGGCACGTACGTCGGTGCCCCGGAGGTAGCCGCGTGACGCCCGTCAACGACACCCGTCACGCACCCGCTGCCAGCCTCAATTCGTTTGATCATGCCTGGCTTTCTAGCCCGAGGGAGTTGTGATGGAGACGGACCGCGAGTGGGAACTGAAGGCCCTCTGCCGGACCCACGACCCGGAGACCTGGTTCTCGCGGAGGACATGTGCCGAGGCCAAGAGGCTCTGCAAGGAGGAGTGCCCGGTTCTGGAGGAGTGCCTGGAGGCGATCCTCGCCCGTGAGGCGCTGACCCCGGACACCATGCGTTCCGGAATCGTCGCCGGGCTCACCGGGGCACAGCGGGCGAAACTCGCCTCCGCCCAGCGTGCGGAACCGAAGACCGCGAAGCCGACCAAGAAGGCCCCAGGGCCGGGACGGCCAATCGCACCGTGCGGGACGCGCTCCGCCTACCAGCGACACCTACGCAACCGCGAGCCGGTCGACGAGAAGTGCCGGGAGGCGAACGCCGTCAGTGCGGTGGCCTACCGCGCCACTGGCTCCTCGCAGGTAGCTGCCGCCCGATAGCGCTGGTGGCCCGGCGGATGACACCGGCCGCCGGGCCACTGGCCAACACCCCACCTACCGGAAGAGGAGTGCGTGAGCACCGAGGCTGTGACCTGGGCGATGGACGACGCCCCGATGCTGCGGACCGACAAAGGGCGGCCCGACAGCACGGCGCGGCATGTCCTCCAGGTCCTCGCCGAGCACGCGCGCCCCGACGGCTCCAACAGCCACCCCTCTGTCCTGCGGATCCAGTACCGGACCGGCTACGACGAGCGGACCGTCCAGCGGGCCCTGCGCCGTCTGGAGGCCGGCGGTCTGATCCGGAAGCAGGGCACGGTGAACGGCCGGACGAAGTGGAAGCTCCAGATGCAGCTGAAGCGTCCGGAGTTCGACTGGGCGGAGCTGGAGGCGGAAGCCGAGGACGCGAAGCGGCAGGCTGCGGAGCGTCAGCGGCGGGCACGGGCAAAGCGTGTCACGCAGTCAGAATCCGTGACTGTCACGCCCGGAGAGTCCGTGACAGTCACGCACTCAGACGACGTGACAGACGGAGGTGTCACGCACTCAGAGTTCGTGAGTCACGCACTCAAAGTCC
This sequence comes from Streptomyces sp. NPDC058335, assembly GCF_042723915.1. Taxonomy (NCBI): domain Bacteria; kingdom Bacillati; phylum Actinomycetota; class Actinomycetes; order Kitasatosporales; family Streptomycetaceae; genus Streptomyces; species Streptomyces sp. NPDC058335. The sequence goes on from NZ_JBHXHX010000005.1 coordinate 193,513, forward strand.
GTGACGTCACGCACTCTGTGTACGGACGTCACGCACTCAGTGCCCCCCTAACCGTCATTAACCACCAGCAGAACCACCAGGAACCATTCGCGGGTCCTGCCGACGCCTCCGGTCCCACCGCCACAACACCCCCCGGTGACACAGGAGACGCACCCGACGAGGTTCTCGACGGAGAGCCGATCGACCACGCCGAGGCCACGGCCACCGACGCTCCCGTCACCGCGCAGACGATCGTCGGCGAGTGGCTGGACCGGTGCACCGAGCGCCCGCCCTCCCGCGTCATCGGCCAGCTCTCCAAGGAGATCCGGATCCTCCTCGAGGAGGACAAGATCCACCCCGACTGGATCCGCCGCGGCATCGCCACCTGGATGGCCAAGAGCCTCCACCCGTCGACACTCGCCAGCGTCGTCAACGGGGCCATGAACGCCAGCGCTGGCCCCGCAGGCGCCCAGCCCGGCCAGCAGCCCGCAGGCGGAACCCTCTTCGACCGTGCCCGCGCCCGCGCCGCCGCCCGCGCCGCCGCACGCCAGGAAGGACAACCCCAGTGACCGAAGAAGAAGCCGTTCAGATCGCCGAGTACGTCCAGGCCGCCTGCCCCGCCCAGCGATTCGGCGAGTACACCCCCGACGTCTGGGGCGAGATCCTCGCGCCGTACGCCGTCGACGAGGCCCGCACCGCCGTGATCACCGTCGCCCGCCGCCAGCCGTTCATCTCGCCCGCCGAGATCGTCACCGAGATCAAGGCCCGCCGCGAGGAGCGCATCGAGCTGGCACACGTCGTCTACGACGGCAACCCGCTGGAGACCGGCGCCGAGTCCGCCGCCGCCCGCCGCGCCCTCATCCGAGCGGCCGCAGACGGCCTCACAGGCCCCAGCAGCATCCGCGCCGCCCTCGGGACCGGTGATCACCTCGCACTGCCTCCGGGCGCCGATCATGGCCCATACGAGGGCCGTGCAGCCGCAGCCCGCGCCTCCATCGGCAAGATGCCGTCCAACCGCGAAGGCTCCAGCGACCCACGCGCCCACGGCTGCCGCCGGTGCGGAGCCGCCCCCGGCAACAGCTGCACCACCGCCGGCCGCCGCCGCCGCGACGTCCACCCGATCCGCCTGGAAGACACCCAGCGCGCCGCCGCCGGCCTCCCGCTCATCGACCTGGACGCGACCGAGGCCCGCATCAAGGCCGCGGCCGCCGCCGCCCTCGCCCGCGACGGCCAGGAGCAGGAGGCCGAGGCGTCATGACGCACCCGATTCCCCGTCAGCGCGGGCCCTACCGCTTCCCGGCGATGGCCGTGCAGTGCACCTGGTGCCACGCGCGCACCGGCGAGCTGTGCACCAACCAGCGCGGAACCTCCGCTCGCCGCCGTGACGTACACGCGACCCGCCTCGCCGACTGGATCAGGGTCATGTCAACCCGATGCCCAGAGCGAATCTGCCAAGCCCCAGCCCAGCAGCCCTGCACCCTCGCACCCAACGTCCACCAGGCGCGCGCTCTCGCTGCCTCCACTCCGACGACGACCGCGCCATGAGACGACTCACACCGTGCCGAGACTGCCGCCGCCCCGTCCTCTGGACCATCACCGAGGCCGGGAAGCGCCTCGCCGTCGACCCCGACCCCGACCCCGCCGGCAACACCGCGGTCTGGTGCGACGGAGCCACCGTGTGGCGTTCCCGCCGCCCGAGCGCGGACCTCCCGCTCTGCGGCTGGGAGCGGCTCCACAAGCCGCACGTCGCCACCTGCCCCACCCACACTCAGCAACTCGCCCTCCCCGACGGCGTGACCAGCCTCGCCGAACACCGCCGAAAGAGACGCCGATGAAGTGCCGCCACTGCCCCCGGACCCTCCGCACGAAGAAATCCAAGGCCCGCGGCTACGGCCCCATCTGTGGCCAGAAGCTCGGCCTGATCCCCAAGCCAACGCCCCGTCACGGCCGCGCGACGACACCCGTCACGCCCGTCACCCCGGCAAGCGTCCACCCCGAACAAACCGCCATCCCCATCCAGCCCGTTATCCCAGAGGAATGACCGTGCCGATCTACGACGGCCACCACACCGCCCCACGCAGCGCCGAGGAAGCCGCCCAGCGCCTCGCCGCTCTCGGCCACCACGTCCACTACGTCGCCAGCAACGAATCCCGCTGCATCAGCGGGATCTGCAAGGAGAACCGACCTTGACCGGACCCGAGCACTACCTCGAAGCCGAACGCCGACTGCTTATGGGGTGGGAGGACGACAGCTCGCCGGAGCGATCCGCGTACCTGGTCGCCGAGGCGCAGGTCCACGCAACGCTCGCCCTCGCCGCCGCTAGCGCCATGCACGCCACCGTCGATGGCACCGAACTCGGCCCCGGCGAGGACGAATTCCAAGCCTGGTACGACGCTGCCGGCGTCAGGCCCAACAACCAGAAGGAGAACTGACCTTGCTGCCCACCCTCACCGGCGTCGGCCGCCTCACCGCCGACCCCGAACTCCGCTTCACCCAGGCCGGAAAGGCCGTCGCCAACCTGGCCTTCGCCTTCAACTCCCGCCGACTGAACCAGCAGACCCAGCAGTGGGAGGACGGCGACGTCTTCTACATCCGCGGCACCGCCTGGGAACGCCTCGCCGAGAACGCCACCGAGACCCTCGCCAAGGGCATGGAGGTCATGGTCACCGGCGACATCCGGACCGAGTCCTGGGAGAAGGACGGCCAGAAGCACGAGCGGCCGGCCCTCATCATCCGCTCGATCGCCCCGAACCTCGCCTTCGCCGTCGCGCAGGTGTCGAAGGACGCCTCGAGCCAGCAGAACGGCCAGGGCGGCGGACAGCGCACCACCACCGGACGCCCTCAGCAGGGCCAGGGTCAGGCCCAGCGATCCAGCCCGACCAGCCCGCCGAAGGACGACCCGTGGGCCGTCGACAAGGCCAACGGCTACAGCGACGAACCCCCGTTCTGATGGCCCTCCTCGTCCGCCTCCCCGGCACCGACGAACTCTCCGAGATCATCGAAGCCCTCCTCACCGCAGCCGAGGCCAAGGAAGCACACGCGCCCGAACTCGCCCTCCGCTGGCGCTGGCTCGCCAACGACATCGGCGACGCCCTCGACCAGCTGCCACAACCCGCGCAGTAACCCACCACGGACAGGGGCCCCACGCAGGGACCCGCCCCGGACACACCGGAGCACCCCATGTCCATGCCATTCCGACGCCGCAAGAATCAGGACCCGGAACCGGTTCTCCCCGCAGTCACGCGCGGGAAGGACACTGACGCCGAGACCACCGAGCGCCTGGCCGCCGACCTCCAGACCGCCCTGGCCGATGCTGCGCGCTGGAAGCGTCACGCCGACTCCTACGCCCGTGAGGCAGGGGAAGCCAAGGCCGCCCTGGCCCGGGTGCGCTTGGTCAAGAGGTCCCCGAGCAGGTCGCCGTACAACGCCTTCGCGAACGCCCAGGACGACGGCTGGGACCAGGCGCTGGACGCCGTGCACGCCGCGCTCGAAGCACCGGAGAGGTGCACTCCGAGGACTGCCGGCCCCGACCACCCCGTGCACGAGCTGATCGCCTCGCTTAGGAGCAGCGAGCCGCATCCGATGCCCACGCACCTGGTCCGCCGCTACTACGCGGCCATCCACAGCGACTGCTGCCCGCGCGACCACCGGGAGCTGCGTCCGGGCTACACGGCCGCAGCCAACCGCGCTGCTCTCGGCAGCCCAGTGACGGGCGTCATGACGGAAGCCACATCGGCGTGATCGTCGTCGCCTTCGTCGTCCTGGTCGTCACCGTCGCCCACATCGCCCTCGGCCACGCCCACGAACCCCGGAGGAAGCAGTGACCCAGTTTGCCCGCGGCTTCAAGCTGCACCTGCGCGGCGGCCAGGTCCTGGACGGTGTCGAGTTCCCCTCCGGGCGCGCGCTCGTCGTCGACGACCCCGAGGGCGGCCTGGTCTCCGCCGCCATCTCGGTGGAGGAGCTGCTGAAGGGCTACCACCGCGCCCGCATCGAATGGCCGGCCGAGGAGGCCGAGGACCAGCCGCCCGCCCCGCCCACGAACGAAGGCGCCGACCTGGAGCAGACCGCCCGCCTGTTCGCCGCGCTCCACTCGTCCGCCGAGCAGGACGTCACCCGCGTCATCGCCCTCTACGAGCGATGGGTGCAGGCCGGAGCGCCGCCGCTCGGCACGTCCATGTCCCGCTGGTGGGACGCCCGGCTGGTCGAGCTGCACAACGCGATCCTCCCGCCCTCTGACCAGCCCGAGGAGCAGTGACCATGCACGAGCGCCCCGCCGAGCCCCTCCGCGTACCCGAGCTGACCGACGAGCAGCGCGAGCAGCTCCTCAACAACGTCGCCGAACTGCACGCCGCAATCACCAAGTTCGCCCAGGCGCTCATCCCGCAACTCCAGGCCGCCGCGCAGGCGTTCGTCGACTTTGGCCGCCAACTCCAGGACGCCGGGCTCATCGACGCTGATGGCAAACCCATCGCCCGCCCGGACCGGCCCGCCTGGGCCAGCCCGTACGGCCCCCCGCCTCGGCGCCGCTGAACATGCGGAAGGGGCGCGCTTCACGTCTCCCCAGACCAGCGCGCCCCAGGCAGTGATCACCGTACCGCCCCACCCAGACACAGGAGCAGCGCCGTGACCGCAGCCGACGACCTCGACACCATCACCGAACGCTGGACCACCCTCCAGGAGGCCGCCGGGCAGCGCCCCACCACCACCTGGCCCCCCGCCATGGGCATCACCCGCCTCATGTCCGACGAGGAGCGCCAGGAGCAAGCCGCCGAACGCGCCGACACCAACCCCGACGCCCCCGGCCCGCGCCCCGCACCCGTCAACGTCGACGTCCTGGACGTCATGACGACCATCGAGACGGGCGTCGTGACGGCCGCGGACTGGCTCGCCGAACGCGTCCAGCGGCCGGCCTTCCGCGCACCGACCGGCCAGGGCTGGAGCGACGACGTCCACCGGGCCGCTGTCCTCCTCGCCACGCAGGACGCAGCCGACCCGCGCCGCTGGAGATTCACCGGACAGCGCAGCGCCCCCGACGCGGCCGAGTGGCTCGCGTGCCGGGTGCGCGACATGGGCGGCCCGTTCCGGAAGCTGGACGAGGGCGAGCGCCAGGCCGTCGCCGAAGTCGCCGCGGCCGGAGCCGAGCTGATCCGGCGCACCCTCGGTGACGCCCGTCGACGCGAGGCGCTTCCGCACCCGTGCCCGATGCCGTGCGGCGGCCAGCTGGTAGTCGAAGGGGGCGACGGAGCCCCGCCGATCGTGCTGTGCGAAGACTGCGGCCGCACCTGGACCGAGACGGTCACGGGCGCAGCGTGACGCCCTTCGACGACGCCCTCGACGGCGCGGACGACGGGGCGTCGCCATGCGCCCCTCGTACGCCCCCACCCAACAACGCGAGGATTCCCCCATGACGTACATCGAGATCCCAGTCCACGGCGCCCTCAGCTACGGCCCCAGCGAGGAGAACGCACAGGCCGTGTCGTGCCCCACCTGCCACGCGACCCACGCCCACACCGTCCGCGGCGACCTGACAGACACGGACATCCCCGTAACCCTCACCTGCGTCAACGGCCACAACGTACCCATCCCCGCCGGGAGCATCGATCCGCGCGAGCTGCTGTTCACCGTCGCCATGCGCGCCGAATAGACGGCGACGGGGCATAGCCGTACGTCGGTCGTCCCAGTCGCCAGATGTTCGGGGGTCCGTGACGCCCGTCAGGCCGCCCCGTCGTTGGACCCCGTAGCACGACCCGTGCCCCGCGCGGTACCGTCTGGACCGGCAGATGCCCCCCGTAGGGCGTCACCTCCAACTGAGCGAGCCCCGGCACGGAGACTGGAACTCTCCCACCAGGGCTCTGACCACAGGAGAGTGACCTCCTATGGCTGAGCTGCACCTTAGTGCGCCCACGCCCACGTACGACACCCCCACCCCACGCTGGGTGTCCCTCCTCACCGACGTTGGCCGGCCTGTTGTGGCCGCCTGGGTCATGATCATGTGCGCCCCCGGTGAACACCACCTCGGCAAGCTCGCAGGCTGGAACGACACCCTCGCCTGGGGCATGGCCGGCGTCCTCGCCGCCTACGCAGGCATCGCGGCCGCCGTCGCCTCGAAGCGACCCAAGGGCGCGCCCGGCAAGTTCTCCGCCGTGGCCGGCGCCTGGCTGTCCCTCGCCGCCGCCATGTCCGCCCAGCCCGTCAGCCACCTGTTCGTCACCGGCCACTGGACCGCTGACCCGCGGCCGCCGGTCTGGCTCGTCGTCACGGTCTCCTGCATCCCGCCGCTGGTGCTCGGTCACCTGCTGCACCTGGCAGCCACCCCGGTGCGCGCCCGTACGACGCGCGTCACCGCTCCCGCCGAGCCCAAGACGGATCCCGCCACGCCAACACCGCCCGCAGTCGACGCCCCACCCACCATCGTGTGGGCGCAGGCCGTCCCCCAGGGCGCGCGCTTCCTGCCGATCGTGACCCGCACCGCGGCCGCCACGAAGCCGATCGAGTACAGCGACCCCCGATGCGCCGCCATCCGCCCGCTGTACGAGACCGGCCTGCGCCCAGGCACCAAGGCCATGCGGGCCGCGATCATCGCCGCCGGGCTCGACGACTGCTCAGACGGCATGATCCGCGGCCAGCTCCGTGCAGAAGTCGAACTGCACGAGCCGCACCTCGCTGCCCTGCCGCCGGCCCCCGTCGCCATCGGCGCGTAGCCACCGCTGCCATGACCGCCGTCTTCGGCGTGCTCTGTGCTGCGTGCGCGCTCATCGCGCTCGCCGGTCTCGCCCTCGTGGCTCCCCGCAGCATCCCCCCGATCACCGGGACCTGCGCCCTCATCGTCACCCTCGCGGCGCTCGCCGTCGCCATCCGCCACTGAGGAACTCTCGTGCCGTACATGGCCATCAACCTGGGCGGCGTCGCCCTGGGCGTCGCCACCGTCCTCGTCTTCCTCCTGCGCTGGTGGCTCAAGGAGAAACACCGCTGGGCCGCCCTCGTCCCGTTCGTCCTCGCCCACCTGTACGGCATGCTCGCCGCCCTCGCCGCCCTCGGCTCCGTGTCCCTCCTCGGCGCCGGCACATGGGTCACCCTGTGGGCCGCCAACGTCGCCGGATACGCCTCCCTCGTCTGGGGCGTAGGCGGAACCGCCCCCGACGTCACCCGCGCGAACCAGTTGGTGCTCACCCCCGGCGGCTACGTGATCGTGCTGCTCCTCACGGCTGTGATGATCGCTCTCTGGAAGTGGGCGCCGAGCGTCTCGAACGGCAAGCTCGCCGCAGGCTCCTTCTCCGGGGTGGCCGTGGCCCTGTCCGGGAACGTCGCTGGCGTCGCCGCCATCCCGCTTGGCACGTCCGTGAATGTGCTGGGTGCCTGGTTCACGGCGGCATTCGGATGAGCGAGTCCACAGAGGCCGCCGAGCCTGAGTCGCCCGAGACGCTGGGGGAGTCGGGCGGAATGAGCGATCGCGCAGCGCGTGCGATCCTCGCCGCCGTCGCCCTGATGGCGTCCTGGGGCCTCGTCGCCGCGTTCCCCGAGATCGCCTACGTCATCGTCGGCATTCTCGGCACCTGCCTCTGGCAGCGCGTCGTCACCTGGCTCGGCCGGCGGCGCAGCACCGAGGCTGGAGCGGACGTTGCGCCCGCGGCCGACGAGAAGCACGAGACCGTGCCGGAGGCGCTGCACCGGCTCGCCGGACCGCACGTCTTTCTCGCTGACTTCGCCACCGCGCGCGGTCTGTCGAAGGAGGCGGCCCGCGCGGTCCTGGAGGCCCTGGACATCCGTGTGCGCCGTGCTGTCCGTAACGGTGACGACACGGGTGTGGGCGTACACCGGGACGACATTCCGCCCCTCCCCCGACCCCCTTCCGCGACCCCTGCTGAGGGCGTTGACCAGGGACAACCAACCAACCAACCGGGTGTGCGGATCGAGCGCACCGAGGGCGGGCTGATCATCTACGACCTCGCCGACACCCATCGCCACCACACGGTCGGCGACCACTGACCCCGGGGCGGCCGTCCGCCTGGCAGCTAGCCGGCCGCCCCGGTTCCCATCCCACCAAGGAGACAGGAGCGCCATCATGGCACTCGGCTGGAAGAAGTCGCCCGCACCGGACGATCCCCGGTTGGCCGGCCACGAGACCACCTACCAGGCGTCGCGCGGCGGCTGGCTCAAGACCACGACGAAGCCCGTCCCGGGCGCGACGAAGAAGGACAAGAAGGCATGAGCGAGCGAGTGAACGCGACGGTACTGCTGCTGTTCGGGGACCAGGCCGAGATTACGACTCCGCACCGGGATGCCTCGGACCCGGAGCGGGTGCCGGTGGCGCGCCTGGTGAAGGAGACGGGCATCGCGCGCGAGGAGCTGGCCGGCGCTGAGCTGGTGGCGGTGATCGGTGACGACGGTGAGCTGAAGCGGTTCGAGCGCGCCTGAGTCTGGGGGGCGGTCTGTGGGCCGTCCCCTTTCACCGCCCCAGGACGTTGCAATTCTAGAAGTTAATGCTGTATTCTTAGATGCGTCAGGACGGGGGGTGAGAGCCCCGCCCGGACGCCAGTTGATAACTCCAGAGAGGACAGTCGAAATGGCTGAACACGCCGACGAGGTCATGCGGGCACTCGCCCACTCGATCTCGGTCACGTACTCGCTGCTGGTCGACGTCTGCGAGGCACTCCCCGTGCCGATCACACTGCCGACCGACCGTCACATCCCCGCAGTCAACGCGGTCCCCGCGATCCAGCGGGCGGCCGAACTGGCCAAGGATCAGCCGATGGGCGAGACGCAGGAGGCGCAGTTGTTCACCGGCTGCATTCACCTCCTGGCGGCCATCGACCTCTACGCGCTGTGCGCAACGAGGTACATGGAAACCAGGGCTGAAGGTGTCGGTGCGAACCTGCTGTACAGCGACCAGGCACTCAAGAACCTGATGGTCTGGCTCCTGGTCAACCGGACCGACTAGTCCAGCACGGGCCCCCCGGCAGCCAGCCGGGGGGCCCTCCTGCTCTCTCCAACCTGACGTTGCAATTCTAGATGTCAGTGCTGTAAGATTAGACATGTCAGGCCGGGGGGTGAGAGCCCCGAACCCGACAGCCAGTTGAAAATTCCAGAGAGGAGAACGTCGTGGCAGACCACGACAGGGACCGATTCCTGGCCCTCATGGAGGGCATCATCGGAGCCTGGGCCTACATGCAGGGACTCTTCGAAGACCTGCCCCTCCCCGTCACCCTCCCCGCCTTCGAGGCACGGGACGACGAGGACGGCCCGGCAACGGCGCTCCTGGCCCTCAACCGGGTGCGCCAGCTCATCCAGGACGAACCCATCCCGGACCGCGACAAGCGGGCCTACGAGCACATGGTGCTCGACTGGTTCGCCGCCTACGAGATGCTCGTCCTGACGAAGATGGCAGGACCGGCCCCCTGGCGACTCGACGTCGTTGAGTTCGCCGTCAACCGATTCGTCACCTGGGTCGAACTGATCGAGGAGGACGAGCCGGACGAGTCGTAAGACTCTCGCCCGCCCCCGGCAGCCAGCCTGGGGGCGGGCCCCCTCTCCTCCCGGAACCCCTGGCCCCAGCACGCAAACGGGGCCGGCGCGATCCCCCAGCAACGCCAGGGGGTGAGAGAGCGCCGGCCCCACCAGTTGAAAACTCCGCAAAGGAGAGTTCTCCACCATGGTAGAACGGCCCGGCATCATCGCCCCCGAGATCGCAGAGACGTACGGCGTGAGCCTCCACACCGTGACCAAGAGCTGGTCCCAGCGTTCCGAGTGGCCCGCCCCGGTCGGCAAGCGCGGCCGGTACAAGGAGTACGACCGCCAGGCCGTGGCCGACTTCGTGCGCGACCACATCGAGCGCCAGGCCGTCGACCTCGAGCCCCGCCGCCTGTACACCGCGCAGGAGCTGGAGGAAGCAGGTATCGGCATCAAGGCCGGGACCATCCGCGCCGACCTCGCGCGCGAGCGCTGGCCCGAGCCCGACGACACGGCGCACGGCGTGAACCGCTGGTACGGGCAGACCGTCATGACGGCCATGACGGGTCGTCGCGGCTACCGACGGCCAAGCTGATCAGTCACAGAACTGTCACAGCGCCCACACTTCCCTCACGTCACTGGGACTCTGGCTCTCCTGGCAAGCACCCAAGGGGGACGTATGCCCACGATCAAGACGCGGCGCAAAATGGGATGGATCCTGATCACCTTCCACTGGTTCATGATCCTCATGACCGTCGGCCTGTGGACCCCGGTCTACCTGTCCGCACGGCGCCGGCGCGTCACCGTTACGCAGGTCCCCGCCGGTTACGCGGGCCCGATCCCGGGCCAGCCCTACGCGCCGCAGCCGTACGGGCACCAGCCGCACGGCCAGTACCCGCCCAGGTAGCCAACCACCGGGCACACCACGGACGTGGTTGCATTCCCGGCGATCATGTCGCATCCTGAGGCCAAGTCCGGCGTGCCCGGACACAAATACTTCACCGAAGGCCCGCCACCGCGCGGGCCTTCGTCATGTCCAGGGGGTGACCGCCATGGGCAAGGCCCGACCGGTCACCGACGAGGACCGCCGGCGCGTCCGCGAACTCCACGCCGAGGGCAAAGGCCGCAACGCCATCGCCCGCGAACTGAAGCGCTCCGGCCGCACCATCAGCGCCATCGCCGAGGACCTCGGCATCAGCTTCGACCGGGCCGCCGAGGTCCGCGCCGCCACCGAGGTCCGCCAGGCCGACCTCGCCGAGCGCCGCACCGCCTTCGCCACCCGCCTCCAGGACGTCGCCGAACGCGAGCTGGCGAAGATGAGCCAGCCGCACCTGTACTGGGACTGGGGAGGCAAGGAGCATGATTTCGACACGTACGAGGCCTCCGAACCGACGCCCGCCGACAAACGGGCCCTCATGGCCACCGTCGCGACCGCCGTCGACCGGTCCCTGAGGCTCGTACCGCCGAAGGACGAGGACAACAAGGGCGAGGTCGGCTCTCTGCTGACCAACCTGTTCGACAAGCTGCGAGAACGCCATGGGGACGGCTGAGCCGACCCTCTCGGAGAAGCAAGAGATCTCAATCGCGCGCTCCACGGCGTGGCTGAACGTCTGGGAGGGGTCGGTCCGCAGCGGCAAGACCATCGCCAGCTTGCTGCGCTGGTTGATGTACGTGGAGAACGCGCCTGCGGGCGGCGAGCTGGTCATCGTCGGCAAGACCTTCGACACCGTGGCGCGCAACGTCTTCGGGCCGCTCACCGACCCGTCGCTGTTCGGCGACGCTGCGAAGCTGATCAAGTACACGCGTGGGGCGTCAGTCGCCTGGATCCTCGGCAAGCAGATCGAGATCATCACCGCCAACGACGCCAAGGCCGAAGCCCGCCTCCGAGGGCTCACCGGGGCCGGCGCATACGTCGACGAGATGACGCTGCTGCCGAAGGAGTTCTTCAAGCGGCTCATCGACCGTATGAGCGTCCCCGGCGCGCTGATCTTTGGCACGACCAACCCGGACAACCCGGGCCACTGGCTGCGCAAGGACTGGCTCAACCGGGCCGCCGAACTCGGCATCCGCTCCTGGCACTTCACCCTGGACGACAACCCGGCACTCTCGCCGGACTACGTCGCCCGCATGAAGCAGGCCTTCACCGGCCTCTGGTACCGGCGCTACATCCTCGGCCACTGGGTCATGTCCGAGGGTGCGATCTACGAGGCCTTCGACGCCACCCGACACGTCGTCGACGAGATCCCGACGATCACCCGCTGGCTGTGCGACGCGATCGACTACGGCACCGTCAACCCTTTCGCCGACCTCCTCATCGGCCTCGGCGCAGACCAACGGATCTACGTCACGTCCGAATACCGGCACGACTCCCGGACCGCCCGTCGGCAGATGACCGATGCCGAGTACTCCGCCGGCCGCCGCCAATGGCTGGCCGGGCAGGGCGTACGGCCGGACTTCACCGTCGTCGACCCGTCCGCCGCCTCGTTCATCGAGCAGCTGCACCGCGATAACACCCCGGGCGTCGTCCCGGCGGAGAACAGCGTCCTGGACGGCATCCGCACCGTCGCCTCCCTGCTCGCCGCGGACCGGCTCCGCATCCACCGCTCCTGCGTCGGCCTGATCGACGAACTGCCCGGCTACAGCTGGGACGACGAGGCGGCAGAGAAGGGCGAGGACAAGCCGATCAAGCAGGACGACCACTCCTGTGACGCGCTCCGGTACGGAGTGCGTACGACCGAGGCCCTGTGGCGGCCGCACATCCCGATGCTCCTGGAGGTGGCCGCCTAATGGCCGTGCAGCTCGCCAAGGTACGCCTGGCTCCAGCCGGTTGCGGGACCGTGGAACTTGATGGCCAGCGCATCCCCGGCGTGCGGTCAGTGACCGTACGCACCGAGCCCGGCTGCCTTCCCACCCTTGTCCTGGAGATCATCGCCCGCGAGGTCGACCTGACCCAGGGACCGCTCGCCGACGAGGAGGTGACCGATGCCGCTCCCTGACCGCGACATCGCGTGGCCGCCCACCGACCCCACCGTCCAGACCGCACTCGCCGACTGGGACGCCTGGTACTCCTCCGACCCCGACCGGCTCGGCGACCGCTACCTCAACCGCGGCATCCGCGAACTCCCCGAGAACCGCCCCGCGCAGTACCGCGGTGGCGTCGTCGGCACCGTGGCCCGCTGGTTCTGGGGCCAGCCCACCGAGCCAGGCCAGAAGCGCGAGCAGCTCCACATCCCGCTCGCCGGGGACATCGCCCGCACTAGCTCCATGCTGCTGTTCTCCGAGCCCCCGACCCTGACCGGAACCAGCGAAGCCACGAAGAAGCGGCTGGAGAAGCTGTCGCAGCAGCTCCATCCCACGCTCCTCGAGGGCGGCGAGGTATGCGCAGCCCTGGGCGGCGCATACCTACGGCTCGTCTGGGACGAGGAGATCTCCGACCGGCCGTGGCTCACGGCAGTCCCGGCGGACCAGGCCGTACCCGACTTCGCGCACGGCAGGCTGCGCGCGGCAACCTTCTGGCGCGTGGTGGAGGTCGACGGGAACACGGTGTGGAGGCACCTGGAACGCCACGAGCGGGGCCGGATCCTCCACGCCCTGTACGTCGGCACACCGGGCATGCTCGGCCGGCGCATGGCACTCCAGGACCACCCGGAGACTGAGCCGATCGCCCGTGAGATCACGTCCGAGGACTGGATCGACACGGGGGCACCCAAGCACCTGACCACCTCCTACGCGCCCAACGTCCGCCCCGCACGGGCCTGGAGGAACATCCCGGCCGCCGACTACTGGGGGCAGTCCGACTTCCAGGGCATCGAACCGCTCATGGACGCCCTGGACGAGACGTGGTCCAGCTGGATGCGGGACATCATCAACGGCAAGGGCCGCATCATCGTCCCGAACTCCATGCTGGACTCCCTCGGCCCCGGCCAGGGCGCCGCCTGGAACGAGGAGCGCCGGGTCTACTCCGGGCTGAACATGCTCCAGCGGCCCGGCGATCCGAACCCGCTGGAGGTCGTCCAGTTCGAGATTCGCGTGCAGCAGCACCTGGACACCTGCTCCGCACTCGTCGCCGAGGCCGCCCGGCAGGCCGGCTACTCCGCATCGACGTTCGGCGAGCACGGCGAGGGCCAGGCGGTGACCGCCACGGAGATCAAGGCCCGCGAACGCAGGTCGCTGATCACCCGGGCGCGTAAGGCGTTGTACTGGCAGCCCGCGATCGCCGACGCGCTCGCCGCGCAGTTGGCGGTGGAGGCCGGTCCGCGGTTCGGCGTGCGGGACCTGGACCTTGAGCCGCCGAAGGTGGAGTTCCAGGACTCCATCAGCGAGGGCCTGGGCGAGCTGGCGACCACCGCCGAGCTGCTCAGCCGTGCCGAGGCAGCGTCCCGCGAGACGCTCGTACGTCTGGTCCACCCGGACTGGGACGACAAGCAGGTCACGACCGAGGTCGACAAGATCCTGGCCGAGTCCGGCCGCATGGTCTCCGACCCGACCGAGACCGGCGCCGAGGGCGAGGGGGTGCCGAATGCCGGTTTCCCCAGCAATGGCGGAGGACCTGGCCGCTGAGGTAGCCCACCTCTACCAGGACGCCGAGGCCGCGCTCCTGGAGCACCTCGCCAAGGCCCTGGAGGCGGACATCCAGTCCCCCCGCTGGGCAGAGCTGAAGCTCGCCGCCCTGGGCAACCTCCGCACCGCCGTGGAGACCGTCGCCGATGCGCTCCAGCAAGACACCGACGGCAAGGTGCGCGAGGCCCTGATCGAGGCGTACAACCGCGGCCGCCAGGCCGCCGTCGCCGAACTCGGAGCGCTCGACATCGGCCGGGAGCTGGTGGCCCGCCGCACGCTGCCGAACGCTCCGGCCGTCGACCGGCTGGCCGCGTCGATGGCGCAGGACACGCGGCCGGTGTACGCGCGGATCACGCGCGCGGTCGTGGACGTGTACCGGCGGGTGGTCGCGGGCCCGGCTGGGAACGTCCTCCTCGGTGCGGCTACCCGCAGGCAGGCGTCCCAGAGGGCGCTCAACGCCTTCGCGCAGCGCGGGATCACGGGCTTCGTGGACCGGGCTGGCCGCTCGTGGGACATGGCGTCGTACGCCGAGATGGCCGTCCGCAGCGTGACGGCGCGCGCGGCTGTAGAGGGCCACGTCGATGCGCTCGCCGAGATCGGCATCGGGCTCGTGATGGTGTCCGACGCGCCTCTGGAGTGCCCTCTGTGCGCACGGTGGGAGGGCGAGGTCCTCACCCTGGCCGGGCCGTCCGGACCCCAGACGGTACTCGCCGAGCATGTGGCCCCGCCCGAGCAGCCGCGCCGCGGCCTGCTGCGCCGCCGCCCCGAGACGCCCCCAGTTGTCGTCCACGTGGCTGGCAGCCTGATCGAAGCGCGTGCGGCTGGGCTGTTCCACCCGAACTGTCGACACTCGCTGTCGGCGTACCTCCCGGGCGTCTCTACGCGGCCGCCGCACCACGCGACCCCGGGAACCACATACGAGGACACCCAGCGGCAGCGGGAGATCGAGCGGCACATCCGCCGCTGGAAGCGCGAGCACGCCGTCGCGATGGACGATGCCGCTCGCCGTCGTGCTGGGGCCTACGTCCGCAAGTGGCAGGCAGCTGCGCGCGAGCACGTGGCCGCTCACCCGGACTTGCGCCGGAAGCCCCAGCGCGAACAGATCCGCTCCGCCCGATGACTACCGGCGGCCCTTCAACGCCCGGTTGGACATCTCGTAGGTGTCCGCCTGGAACCAGGGGCTGTCCGGATCCGGGCTGTGCTGCTCGCTGGGCGCAGAGGTGTTGAGGATGGCGTACGCCTCGGCGAGTGCCCTGGCCTCCTCTCCTCGCCCTGCCGTGGCCGCCTTGGTGACCGCTTCGAGGAGGGCGGTCCTTGCTTCGTCTGCGAGTTGGGGCTCGCTGTTCTGAGTGCTCATGAGCAGAAGGTAAGGGCATTTGCCCGGCACGTTCCCCCTGCTCCCCTTCGCCCCAGGTCACGGGGCCTCTCACGCTTCCCGGCATCCGCCGCACGGCGACCGCCGGACATCCCGCACGGGAGAACACCATGCAGCACCCTTTCAAGCACCCGCTGGCAACCCACGCAGCGGGCACCGTCCTTGGCCAGCGCCGCAACGGCTCGCCGATCTACGCCATCGCGGGTGGCAACGGCGAGGGCGAAGGCGGATCCGGTGGAACCCCGCCGGCCGTACCGCCCGCCGGTAACCCGCCCGCTCCGGCCACCCCGCCCGCGACACCTCCGGCCACTCCTCCGGCCCCGCCTGCCCTGGGCGACGAGGGCACGGACTGGAAGGCCGAGGCCCGCAAGTGGGAGGACCGGGCCAAGGCCAACAAGCAGGCGCAGGACGAACTCGCCACGCTCAAGGCCTCGCAGATGACCGAGCAGGAGAAGGCCGTAGCCGAGGCGGAGAAGAAGGGCCGCACGGCCGCCGCCGCCGATTACGGACTCAAGCTCGCGGGTGCGGAGTTCCGCGCCGCGGTCGCTGCGGCCGGCATCGACCTGGGGGACGCGGCCGAGTACATCGACATCTCCCGGTTCGTCGCCGAGGACGGCGAGGTGAACGTCGCGGCCATCAAGAGCGCGGTCACTAAGTTCTCCAAGCTCGCCCCCGCCAAGGGCCCCGGCCGCTCCGGCGGCGACCTCGGAGGCGGCTCCGGCCACCAGGCGCCCACGCTCGATCAGCAGATCGCGCAGGCCAAGGCCGACGGCAACTGGCGCCTCGCCATGCAGCTGGAGAACTCCAAGCTGCCCGGCCTCGCACAGCAGTAGACCCGGGCCGGCCATCGCCGCGCCCCGAACACACGTGAAGGAGAGTGGCCCATGGCCGGCATCACCGGACTCGGCACCACCTACAACCTGCCGAACTACACCGGCATCCTGTACCAACTCACCCCGTCGGACACCCCGTTCTTCTCCGCCATCGGCGGCCTGACGGGCGGCGGCCAGACGAACTCGATCGAGTTCGAGTGGGAGACCTACGACCTGCGCGCGGCTGGCCAGAACACGGCGCTGGAGGGCGCCGACGCCCCGAGCCCGCAGAACCGCGTGCGGGCGAGCGTCGACAACATCGTGCAGATCCACCACGAGACCGTCGCCGTGTCCTACACCAAGCTGGCCGCGGTACAGGCGAAGTCGGGCATCAACAACGCCCAGACCAACCCGGTCACCAATGAGGCGGACTGGCAGATCGAGCAGATGCTCAAGCAGATGGTCCGCGACATCGAGTACAGCTTCCTGCGCGGTACCTACAACAAGCCCGCGGACAACACGGTGGCGAGGAAGACCCGCGGCCTCCTGGAGGCCATCACGACCAACGTGGTAGCCGCGGCCGCGGCGCCGCTGACGGAGGACATGGTCCTGGACCTCCTCCAGTCGGTGTGGGACAACGGCGGCATTCACGAGTCCGAGACCGCCACCTTGATCTGCGGCAGCACCCAGAAGCGCGCCGTGACCAAGATCTTCATCACGGACAAGGGCTACGAGGAGTCCTCCCGCACGGTCGGCGGCGTCCACGTCCAGACGATCGAGAGCGACTTCGGCCGGCTGAACATCATGCTGGACCGGCACATGCCGAACGACGCGATCGCCGTGTCGTCGCTGGAGCAGTGCATGCCCGTCTACCAGGAGATCCCCGGCAAGGGCCACTTCTTCGCCGAGCCGCTCGCACGTACGGGCGCGACGGACCGCACTCAGCTGTACGGCGAGGTCGGCCTCATGTACGGCAACGAGCGCACCCACGGCAAGATCACCGGCCTCGCGGTCTGAGGGGACAACTGATGGCGCACGAATTCCGCACCACCAGGTACCCGCAGCTCCAGGTCCACAGCCCGGCGGGCAAGGCCCGCTTCGTCGACGGAGCGTTCAGCACGGACGACGAGGACCTGGCCGTGGCCCTGCGGGCGCTGCCGGACTCGTACGGCGTGACGGCCGTCGACGCCCCCGACGAGGGGGACCAGGAACCGGTCAAGCCTCCGGTCCGTTCCGCGTCCAAGGCCGACTGGAAGGCCTACGCGGTCACCCAGGGCATGGACGAGGACGAGGCGGACAAGGCCACCCGCGACGAGCTGGCCGCGAAGTACGCGGACGGAAGTGGTGACTGATGGCCCTCACACGAACGCGGCTGGAGGTCCGCCTCAACGCCACCCAGACCAAGCCCGACGACCTGTCCATCCCCCAGGACACGATCGAGTACCTCAAGGCGCTCACCTTCGCCGACGGGGCCGGCGCGGGCGCGGCCAACCTGATCTTCCACGATCAGCGCGTCCTCGCCGCGTCCGGGACGGAGAACCTGGACCTGGCCGGAGTCCTCTCCGACAAGTTCGGCCAGGCCCTCACCTTCGCCCGCGTGAAGGCCGTGATCGTCGTCGCTGCGGCGGCGAACACGAACAACGTCCAGGTGGCCCAGCCCGCCGCCAACGGCGTGCCGGGGATCTTCCTGGCGGCGGGCGACGGGATCTCCGTGCAGCCGGGCGGAGCGTTCGTGTGGGTGGCTCCGAGCGCTGCGGGCGCCGTGGTCACCCCGGCCACGGGCGACCTCCTCACAGTGACCAACAGCGCGGCCGGCACGTCGGTGACGTACGACGTGCTGATCCTCGGCGCAGCGACGTAAGGGGTGCCCGGTGGCCAGGATCTACGCCACGTCCGCGCAGTACCAGGCGTACACCGGGCAGACCCCGCCCCAGGACATCGACGTGCAGCTGGCGAAGGCGTCGCGGATGCTGGAGGCGGCCGTCTTCCGCCTGTGCTGGTACGAGGTGGACGGCGACGGCTACCCCTCGAACAGCATCGTGCGGCAGGCCTTCGCCGACGCCGTGTGTGCGCAGGCCGCCTGGTGGGATGAGCTGGGCGACTCCACCGGCGCGTCCACGGCTGGGTGGGGCAGCGTCAAGCTCGGGTCGGCGTCCATGTCACGGCCGGAGGGCAGCACTTCGGGGGCGGCTTCGGCGGCCCGCGAGGTCGCCCCTGAGGTTGGCGACGTCTTCGGCTCCGCCGACCTGACACCGGAGATTTTCCGGCTGGGGGCGGTGGTGACCTGGTGAAGCTGCCCGGCGTGTGGCTGCGCCACACCGTGAGCGTGGAGGAGTACGAGGGGGAGAGCGCCGCCGGACCGGTGTACGCCAACCCCGTCACGGTGCGGTGCTTCCTCGAGGAGAAGACACGGCTCGTGCGCGCGTCGGACGGCCGCGAGGTCACCTCCGCCGCAACGTTCTACTGCCGCCTGGACGCGCTCGCCGCCCCGCCGGAGTCCCGCGTCACTCTGCCCGGGGGCCGACAGACCACCGTCATCGCCCAGCTGCGGCGCGACGGCGGCGGCCTGCCGCTCCCGGACCATCTGGAGGTGCAGCTCCTATGACGCAGTACACGCGGTTCAGCTTCGACGGCCGCCGCCAGTGGACCTCGCGCGGCCGGCGCCTCGCGAGCGAAGGGCTGCGCCGCGGCCTGGAGCACGTCCTGGCGGAGTCCCGGAAGATCGTGCCGCTGGACGAGGGCAC
The DNA here is from genome assembly GCF_042723915.1 of Streptomyces sp. NPDC058335. Classification (NCBI taxonomy): domain Bacteria; kingdom Bacillati; phylum Actinomycetota; class Actinomycetes; order Kitasatosporales; family Streptomycetaceae; genus Streptomyces; species Streptomyces sp. NPDC058335. Next base: position 212,430 of record NZ_JBHXHX010000005.1, read on the forward strand.
CCTGGAGCGATCCGGACGGGTCGACGTCGACGGCCTGGAGGGCGCGGTCTCCTACGACACGATCTATGCCCGGATCCAGCATGAGCGGCTGGACTTCAAGCACCTGCCGGGCCGCATGGCGAAGTACCTGGAAATCCCGATGAACCGGGAGCGCCAGGTCGTGCTGCGGATGATGGCGGTGCCGCTGCGGAGGTGGCTGCGTGGCTGACCTCTTGGACGGCCTCGCTCGCCACCTCCAGGACAAGGGCCTGGTGACCTACCGGCCGGCCTCGCCGGACGGTGACCTGTTCCTGGAGACCATGCCGCCCGCCCCGGACGAGGCCGTGGCCCTGACCATCTACGACGACGGCCGCGAGCCGGACTCCAAGCTCGGCTACGACGAGCCGTATGTCCAGGTCCGCGTGCGCGGCACGAAGGACCCGCGGATCTCCCGGCAGCGTTGCAAGGCGATCCGCGACGAGCTGCACGGCCTGGGCGAGACCACGCTGCCGGACGGGACCGATCTGATCCTGTCCGTGGCCCTCCAGAACGCGCCGGCAGCACTCGGTATCGACGAGCTGGGTCGGCACGAGCACGTGGCCAACTTCCGCATGGAGATCCGCTCCATCACGACGCACCGCGTCTGACCACCACTTCCCCAGGCCCGTAGCCCGGTTGGCTACGGGCCTTCGTCATGCCCGGAGGAGCAATGGCACAGCAGAAGTACAACGCCCGCGACGTCGACTTCCAGATCGAGGACTTTCTGTCGCCCGGCACATGGATCACGATCGAGGAGATCAACACCTTCTCCAAGAGCCACGAGGAGGAGACCGCCGACACCACGGTGTTCACCTCCCAGGGCCAGGCCGAGTCGCAGAAGATGCAGATCGCCAAGTCGATGACGATCGAGGGCTTCCGCAAGCGCGACAACGTCACCGGCGCCATCGCCCCGGGCCAGGCCAAGGTGGAGGCCCTGAGCGAGCGTCTCGGGGAGGAATCCCTCGGCCGGTTCCGGTTCTCCCACAAGAACGACACCACGTGGAGCGTGTGGACGGCGCACGTCAACCTGGGTGACCAGGGCGGCGGTAACAACGACAAGGTCGGCTGGGCGGCGACATTCACCCGCTCCGGCGCCGAGACCACGGTGGCGAAGCCGTGACCGCCCGCAAGGCCGCCGCCGCGACGCAGTCCTGGGACGAGTTCTGGGCGCAGGCCTCCGGCGGCCGCAGAGAGGTCATCCGAGGTGTCGAGGTCACCGTGCCCACCGATATCCCGCTGGCCATGGAAGCGCGCATCAACGACCTCCAGGAGTCCGAGTCGGAGGAGGACTTCGCCGAGCTGATCACGCTCCTCTTCGGCATCGACGCCCTCAAGAGCTGGCGTGAGAACGGCATGGGCCTGCTGGAGCTCCAGACCGTCCTGGCCTGGGGCATCGCGCAGGCCAACGGTAAGGAACTCACCTTCGCCGAGGCCTTCGAACTGGTGAAGCAGCAGGACGACGCGGGAAAAGCGCCGAACCGCGCCGCGAGGAGAGCCGCCTCGAAGTCGCCGTCAAAGAGCACTGGTGGGCGATCGAAGCCGACTTCCAGCGCGAGTACCGCCTCGGCCCGCACGAGATCGCGCGGCTGACCCGGCGCCGCTTCTACGTCCTGCTCATCGGCCTGAGCCCGGAGTCGATGTTCCGCCGCGTGGCGGGCGACGAGATCTCCATCATCGACGACCCCGAGCAGGTCCGTTCCGCCCTGCACTCCTGATCCACCACAACTCAACAGCGGACGGGGGCGAGTCACGTGGCCCTGTCCATCGGCGAGCTGGTCGGCTTCATCCACGCCGACGACTCCGGCATGCACCAGGGCCTCTCGGACGCCGAGCTGGCCATGCGCGGCTTCCAGCGCGATGTCGAAGGCCGCCTGCGCACCCTGGACGGACGCTTCGCCACGACCAGCCAGCTCATGGCGGCCGGCCTCGTCCAGGGCACCAACGAGAGCCGCCGGTTCGGCCTCTCGCTGAGCGGAATCGGGGGCGCGGCCGGGGGCCTCCCAGGCGTCATCGGCTCCCTCGGTGGCATCGTCGCCAAGCTGGGCGCCGCGGTGCCTCTCGCCGCGGCCCTGGCCACGACCGTGGCGAACATCGCCCCGGCGGCCGGCCTCGCGGCCACGGGCATCGTCGCGATCCAACTGGCCACGTACGCCCTGAAGATCGGCATGAGTGGAGTCGGCGACGCCGTCTCCGCCGCGCTGGATCCCGAGAAGGCCGAAGAGTTCGAGAAGGCCCTCGCCAAGCTGTCCCCCAACGCGCGCGCCTTCGCCCTTCAGGTGAAGTCGATGTCGAAGGAGTTCAACGCCCTCAAGAAGGACGTCCAGGACAGGCTTTTCCAGGGCCTGGACGGGGTCCTTCGAGGGATGGGTCAGCACACCCTTCCTGTGCTGCGAAACGGCCTGACCAACTCTGCCGGCGCCATGAACCTGATGGCGAAGAACGTCGGCAACGCAGCCATCGGCCTGTCGAAGTCCGGCACCCTCGGCAAGGCCATCAGCGGGGCCAACAGCGGCCTGTACAACCTCTCCCGCGTCCCCGGGCAGATCGTCGTCGCGCTGACCCAGGTCGCAGCGGCCGCCGCCCCGAGCTTCAGCCGGCTCACAGCGGCCGCGGGCGGTGCGCTGGACGGCCTCTCGCAGAAGATCTCGGACGCCTTCCACTCGGGGGCGATGGAAAAGGCGATCGAGGCCGCGATCGCCCTGATCGGCGACCTGGTGGAGATCGCCGGGAACGTCGGCTCGATCATCGGCTCGATCTTCTCGGCGGCTCAGACCTCCGGCGGGGGCTTCATCGGCACCCTGAAGGAGATCACCGGGGCACTCGCGACCGCGTTCGCCTCCCCGGCCGTACAGAGCGGGCTGAAGGCCCTCTTCTCCACCATGGCGCTGCTGGCGCAGACCGTGGCGCCGCTGCTCGGCCAGGCCCTCGCCGTGATCGGACCGGTGCTCACGGCCCTGGGGCCGCCGGTCCAGATTCTGATCGAGGCGCTGGGCGAAGCGCTGGGGCCGGTCATCGAGGCACTGGGGCCCGTTCTGGTGGAGGCCGCGAAAGCGGTCGGTGCCCTGATCACCGCGCTGGCGCCGCTCCTGCCGGTGATCGGTGAGCTGATCGCTGGCCTGCTGCCGCCTCTCATGCCGATCCTGACCAGCCTGACCGACATTTTCATCGCGCTCTCCCCGGTGATCAGCCAGATCGCGAGCGGGCTCGGCAGCACGCTCAAGCCGATCCTGGCCGGCCTCGGCACGGTCCTGAAGCAGCTGGTGACCCAGGGCGCAAAGATGTTCATGCTGGCGCTCCAGCAGCTGCTGCCCGTCCTGCCGCAGCTGATCCAGCTCGGCGTGCAGCTCGGCAAGTCGCTCGGGGAGATCCTGACGGCGATCGCCCCGCTGCTGCCGCAGATCATGATGCTGGGCACGCAGCTGCTGATCAGTCTGCTGCCCGCGATCGTGCCGCTGCTGCCCCCGCTGATCAAACTCACCGAGCTGCTGCTGCGGCTGGCCACGGGCGTGATCACGGCCGTGGTCGTGCCCGTGCTAAGCGGGCTGATTTCGTTCCTGGCGGGTCTCCAGAAGGGCTTCCAGCCTGCGATCCAGGCAGTGACCTGGCTGGTCAACAAGATCGTCGGCCTGTTCACGTGGCTCTACGACGTGCTCGTCGGCCACTCGATCGTGCCCGACATGATCAATGCAATCGTCCGGTGGTTCGTCGGTTTGCCCGGCCGGGCGGTATCGGCCCTGTCCAGCCTGGGCAGCCGGATCGCCTCCGTAGCAACCGGCGCCCTGAAATCGATGGGCAACGCGATCAGCAAGGGCCTGGCCTCCGCCGTGTCCACGATCAAGGCCCTTCCCGGGCGCGCCCGGTCAGCGCTCGGCAACCTCAGCGGCTACCTGTGGAACGCGGGATCGTCCCTGATCAGCGGCTTCATCAACGGCATCAAGTCGAAGATCGGGAGCGTGCGCGACGCGGCCTCCTCGGTCGTGAGCGCGGCCCGCGACTTCTTCCCATTCTCACCGGCGAAGAAGGGCCCGTTCTCCGGCAGCGGATACACGACGTACTCCGGCCGGGCCCTGATCGCCGACTTCCGGGGCGGCATCCTCGACGGCATCCCGAGCCTGCGCAGCACGCTGAACGGTCTGCCCGGGGTGGGGCAACCCGACCTGGCGGCAAACGGCCTGCCGTCCTTCGCCGCCGGCGGCGTGGGCAGCCTCCCGGCCGGCGGGATGACTGCGCTCCCGGAGCAGCGGGTCAAGGTCGAACTCCAGGTCGCCGGGCCCGAGGAGATGACCCGTCTGATCCGCGGCATCGTCGACCAAAAGGGCGGCGGCGATGTCCAGCTCGCGTTCGGCAAAGGCAGGAGGAGCCCGTGAACATCGACCTTCGAGGCGAGTTCCTGATCGACGGCACGTGGGTGGACGCCACCGGCAACATGCTCACCCGCCAGTCGTTGACCCACACGCGCGGGCGCCCGGACCTGGGCGCCCGCGTGGACCCGTCGATCTGCCGCCCCCTCATCAACAACACCGACGGCCGGTTCAGCCCGGACAACCCGATGGGCGAGTACTACGAGCGGTTCGGGCTCAACACCCCGTTCCGAGTCTCGGTGGCGGGCAGCACCACCCACATGGCCACCACGGGCACCACCGACCGTGCAGAGACGCCGGACGACGCGTCGCTGGACATCAGCGGCGACATCGACATCCGCCTGGACGCCTACCTCACCGACTGGCACGCGTCCGACGAGACGGAACTCGCCGGCAAGTTCACCGGCGCTCCCGGTGGCAGAAGCTGGATCCTGTTCCTCTTCCAGAGCAAGCTCTGGTTCTACTGGAGCCCCGACGGCGACAACAACGTCACGAGCAGCTCGGCGCCCCTGTCCATCCCGCCCAGCGGCCGCATGACCATCCGGGTCACCCTTGATGCCGACAACGGGGCCGGTGGCAACACCGTCACCTTCTACACCGCGTCGTCGACCGCAGGGCCGTGGACACAGCTCGGCAGTCCTGTCGTGCATTCGGGCACCACGTCAATCTTCAACACGACACAGCCCCTCCAGCTGGGCGCGGTCGGCGCGGTGACCTTCGCCAACCCTGTGGGCCGCTTCTACCGGTTCGAGCTGCGCAATGGCATCAACGGCCCACTGGCGGCCGCGCCGGACTTCACCGCCCAGGCACCGGGAGCGACGTCTTTCGTCGACAGCGCCGGACGCACCTGGAGCATGAGCGGGAACGCCCACCTGACCAACCGGCGAAGCCGCCTCACTCACGAGCTGGCCGCCTACCCCACCGAATGGCATCCCTCCGGCGCGCACGCATGGGTGGACGCCACAACTGCGGGCGTCCTTCGCCGAATGCGGCGCGGCAACAAGGCCCTGTCCTCCACCCTCCGCCGGCGCATCCCGACCGCCGGACCGCTCGCCTACTGGCCGCTCGAGGACGGCCCAGGCGCCACCCAGTTCTACAGCCCCATCGCGGGCGTACGACCGATGGCGACCTCGGGCATGGACCTGGCCGCCGACGACTCACTGGCCGGCTCCAGCGCGCTCCCCGCCGTGCGCGGCGGATCCACCATCTCCGGGAGCGTCCCGGTACCGCCCAGCGCCTCAACTGCCTGGCACACCGAGTTCATCTTCAACCTCCCCAACAGCGGCCCGACAATCCCCCGCACGGTCATGCAGTGGACATCCTCCGGAACCGTCAGAACCTGGCGGCTGATGCTGAAGACGAACGCAGCCGAGATCTACGGGTATGACGCGGACGGCGACGAGGTCGTCTCCGAGATCCTCAGCCTGGTCAACTTCGGCGTCTTCAACACGTGGACCCGCTGGCAGCTCTGGGCCTCCCAGGACGGCCCGAACGTCGACTGGGCCGTCAAGTGGGTGCCCATCGGCGGTGTCGGCGGCGTGTGGAGCGACACCTACGCCGGCAGCGTGGGCCGCATCACCGGAGTGCTGGGAGTCAACGGCGGATACTCCGCCGACCTCGAAGGCATGCGCCTAGGCCACATCGCTGTCTTCCCCACGGCGAACGTCGGGATCTACAACTTCGCCGACCTCGGATTCTCCGGCGACACGGCCGGCGAACGGATGCTGCGCCTGGCCGACGAGGAGGGCCTGCCCCTCACCGTGTGCGGGACGGTGTCCGAGCAGACCCTCCTCGGATCGCAGCGTCCGATGGGCGTGCTGGATCTACTGGAGGAGGCCGCGGACGCGGACGGCGGAATCCTGTACGAGGACCGCGACCAGGCCGCCCTGCGGTACCGAGGGCGGGCCACCATGTACAACCAGGTCCCCGCGCTCACCCTCGACTACAACGGGCCGGGACTGGCCCCGCCACTGAAGCCGACGGGCGACGACGAGGCCACCCAGAACGACGTCACGGTGAACCGCATCGGCGGCTCCAGCGCACGAGCGGTCCTCGAAGAAGGGCCGCTGTCGGTCCAGGCCCCGCCCAACGGGGTCGGTATCGGCTACGACACCGCGGACGACCTCAGCCTCTACCGCGACGAGCAGACGGAGCCCATCGCCTGGTGGCGCCTGCACCTGGGCACCTACAAGGGGCGCCGCTACCCGCAGGTCCGGGTCATGGTCCACAAGGCGTCCACGCTGATGGAGCAGATCCTCAACGTGGACGTCGGCGACAAGATCGTCATCAAAAATCCGCCGATCTGGGTGGCCCCGGGCGACATCGAGCTGATCGTCCAGGGCTACGAGGAGACGTTCTCCAGCAACTTCGAGTGGGACATCGTCTTCAACTGCTCGCCGGGCCAGCCGTGGAACGTGGCCGGCGTCCCCTACTACGAGGACTTCGAGGACAGCACCTACGTGGTGCCGCTCAGCTTCGGCGGCAACCTTCCCTGGTCCCGGTCGCAGCTGCACTTCAACACGGGCACCTGGTCGCTGCGCAGCGGGGCGATCACCCACAACCAGACCAGCGACGCCATCATGCAGATCCCGCCGGGCCAGACCGAGATGCGGTTCTGGTATTGGACGTCTACCGAGGCCTCAGGACCTGGCTTCGAAGGCGACAGGCTCGTGGTCCTGGTGGACGGCGTGCAGGTCCTGCGCGCGCAGGGCACCACGCCGTGGACCCAGGCCATCGTCGACGTCACCGGCAAGACGCAGGTGATCTTCCGGTACGTGAAGGACAACAGCGCGTCAGCGGGCGAGGACGCCGTCTACATCGACGACGTCTCCTTCACCGGGCGGGCGCCCGCCCGGGTGGACACCGACGGCTCGGTCCTCCTGGCCGCCGCGACGGCCACGGACACCCAACTGCTGGTGGCCACGCCCGGCGCGCAGCCGTGGACAACATCCCCCGTGTGGTTGCCGCTCGACCTGAAGGTCGGCGGGGAAGAGGTGCGCGCCACGGCGATCGCCAGCTGGGCCCTGGACGCCTTCGGCCGCACGGTCTCGGGCGGCTGGGGCACCGCCGACACGGGCCAGGTGTGGGGCGTGATCGGCGGCACGCTGGCCACCGACTATGCGGTGGGATCTGGGTACGGCTCGCACGTCCTCACCACGGTGAACGCCTCCCGGCGGAGCTTCATCGACTTCACCTGGCCGGACGTCGACGTAGCCGTGAACCTGACGACGTCGGCGGCCGCCACGGGTGGATCGCTGTACGGCGGGCCGGTCGCACGGTATGTCGACGCCGACAACCTCTACATGGCGCGAGTGGAGATCACGACCGGCAACGCGGTCCTTCTGGACGTCAGGAAGCGGTCCGCCGCGGTGGAGACATCGCTGCGCACCTACGTGTCGCCTATCACCCATGTGCCCGGCACTTTCCTCCGCTGCCGCCTCCAGGTGGCGGGCAGCACCATCCGCGCGAAGGTGTGGCCGGCGGCCGCGCCGGAACCACGGGCCTGGCACGTCGTCGTAACGGACACGTCGGTCACGACCAGCGCCTTCGTAGGCTGCCGGTCCATCAGTGCGCCAGGGAACACCAACGTGAACCCCGCCGTCAGGTACGACCAGTTCGAGGTCCTCAGCCCGCAGCGTCACACCGTGATCCGCTCGCGCAACGGCGTCACCAAGCCGCTGGCCGCGGGCACGGCCATCTCCCTCGCCCGACCCGCGGCCGTGCCGCTGTAGAAAGGAGGCGGCCCTGTGACCGTTCCCGCCACGCTCTGGCAGCCGGGCATGCTCCTGACCCCGGACCGGCTGCTCGCGACGGACGAGCAGAGGGGCATTGTGCTGGTGTCCTTCACCAGCTTGACCTCGTTCACGCAGACGGTGACCTTTCCCGAGGCGTTCCCGGCCGTGCCTACCGGTGTGGATACGGAGATCCAGTCCGGTGCCGGTCCGACTGCCCGGTGGGACACCCGCGCGATCACCGTGACGTCGACCGGGTTCACGCTGTTCTGTTACGTCACCGATGCCGCCAGCGCGGCCGCCACCTGGGCGTCGGTCCCCGTCTTCTGGCGGGCCACGTACTGACTGCCAGCACCTCGCACAACAACCGCCCCGAGCCGATCCGGCCGGGGCTTTCTCACGTCCTGGAGGCACTCATGGCCGCAGAGATCCATCCCGCCACCGCCGCGATGCTGCGCAACTTCCGCTACGACCACCTGCCCGCCGGGCTCCAGGCGGTCAGCAAGCCGTTCCACGACCTGGCGCACCGGCTCGCGGAGACCCTCGCTGGGCCGGAGGTGGCCAAGGCCCTGGACGACCTCTGGTCCGCGAAGAACTGGGCGGTCGTCGCCGCCTCCAACGCAGAGCGGGAGGGCGTGTGATGAAGCTCGTCACCCGCAAGACACTCGGCTGGCCCACCTCGGCCGCAGCGCTCCAGCCCACCGCCAAGGGCGTCAAGGTCCACTGGCTCGGGCAGGCCGTCTCCGCGAAGCTCGCCAAGGACCACAGCCTGTGCATTGCTTTGTGGAAGGGCATCCGGGAGTCCCACCTCGCGAACGTGAAGGAGGGCTACTCGGACGTCGCCTACAACCGGGCCGCGTGCGTGCACGGCTACGTCCTGGAGGGCCGCGGACCGGGCCGTCGTACGGGCGCGAACGGCAACCAGGTCCTCAACCGCGCGCACTACGCGATCGTGGCTCTGATCGGCGACGAGGGCCTCACGGAGCCGACCGACGAACTGCTGCACGCGCTGCGCGACGGCATCGAGGACCTCCAGGAGCACGGCGCGGGCAAGGAGATCCTCGGCCACCAGGATGGCTACCCCACCGAGTGCCCAGGACCGGCGCTGTACGCCTGGGTCCAGAAGGGCGCGCCCCGCCCCGGAAAGCCGGGCTCCTCGTCCGGCTCGGGCAGTCAGCGGCCCGTCGTCGACCTGTCCCGGCTGATCGCCGCGGCGAAGACGGACCCGCCCAAGAAGGGCACGCCGGTCTCCTACGCCGGCACCAAGACCGTGGAGGCGGCTCTCGTCGCCGAGGGCCTGCTCGCCAAGTCCCTCGCGGACGGCCACTTCGGCACCGCGACCAAGGCCGCCTACGGCCTCTGGCAGATGCGCTGTGGCTGGTCCGGCAAGGACGCCGACGGCATCCCCGGCCTCGCATCGCTCACCAAGCTCGGCAAGCGCCGCGGCTTCGACGTCAAGGAGTAACGCATGCTCACCAAGGCCTTCTGGAAGGCGACCGCCGAGCGCTCCGTGCGCACCTTCGCCCAGGTCCTCGTCGGCTCCCTCGGACTGGACACCCTGGGCATCATCCACGCCAACTGGAGCGAGGGCCTGGCGCTCGGCGGCGGTGCCGCGGTCCTCACCGTGCTGACGGCCGTCGCGACGTCCGGCGGTACGGAGGGACCGGGCGTCACCGAGACCGTGCGGAGCCGCGAGTGACCGGGGGAGCCACCGGGGTCACCCCCGTGGACATGCTCGTCATCTGGTCGCTGGCAGCAGTGTCCATCGCTGCGCTCCTCGGTCTGCTGTGGCGCATGAGCCGCGGCGTGCGACGCATCGTGGTGAGAGTCGACGAGTTCGTCGACGACTGGAACGGCGTCCCACCGCGCCCTGGTGTGTCGGGCAGACCCGGCGTCATGGCCCGGCTGGACGGCATCGAGGAGCGCCTCGGCCGCGTCGAACATGAGCTACAACCCAACTCTGGCGCGTCGCTGCGGGACGCAGTCGACCGCGTGGACGCCCGCACGCAGCAACTCGCCCCGGATACCGACCCCTGACGACACGGCCCCCTCTCGCCTCCGGGCGGGAGGGGGCCCTTCGTCATGTCTCAGGCGTCAGCCTGGCGTCGCACGCTGGCCAGCGCCCGCTTCCACGGGAACGCCTTCGGGTCCCCCTGCTTAGGCGGATGCGACTCGTACCCGTCCGGCCCGTCAAGCACGACGACGCCCTGATCCCGTAGCACAGCGATCGACCGGGCGACCGCAGGCTGCGCGCCCTGCGCCTGGTTGAAGTACGGCATGACCGCAACCGGGACGCCCATGTGTACGGCCTCCGACGGGATACCGATGGCCACGGTGTCGGCGATGCCGGCACCCCACTTGTTGAGGGTGGTGCAGGACATCGGCGCGACCAGCATGGCGGCCGCCTTCGGCAACGCGTCCGCCTCCCACGGCAATTTGTACCGCGACCGCACCGGGTGCCCGGTCAGCTCGACCAGCTCCTGCATGCGCGGCTCCCACCATGCGGCTGCGGCCGGCGTGAGAATCAGGCACACGTCCCAGCCATCAGCCTGGGCGGCGCGCACGCCGTCGTCGATGTACTGGGTGGGACCTGCGGCGCAGGCGATCAGGTACAGAACTGGCGTTGTCATACAGGCAGTCCACAGCGTTCGGCCAGCGCACGCAACGGAGCTTCCGGCCTGGCCGTTGCCCCGACGACGTCCTTGACCAGGTTCACGGTGTTCGGCGTGCCCCGTACTTCCTCTGGAGCCAGTCTCTCGGCCTCCAGGAGCGCCTTCGCCGCATCGTCCTTGCGCCGCGTGAGTAGCGACGCGCGTGCTACCGCGACCTGGTGGCCGGCCTGCCGTTCCCGGGTCATCTCGGCGAGTGCTGCGGGCTCCGCCTTCTTCGCCGCCTCCAGCGCCGACCACCCGTCCTCGAAGCGAAGCAGCATGTCCATCCGGTGCAGCACCACATTGGTCGGGCCGAACTGGGTGTAGTCCTCGTCCAGATCCGCACCCTGTCTCGCGGCTACCTCGCCGGCCTCGTCCACGTAGCCGCTGGCCGCCGCCACCCGGTCGGTGGTCCTCTCCTGAGAGGACTCGGCGAGCGCCGCGGACAGGTACAGCATCCCGAGCGTGGAAAGTCCGAGCGACCCCCGGTCGGCCAGCCCCTCGGACAGGCGCCGCGCGGCGGCCGTCGCGAACTCGACAGCGGCCTGCGGGCGCTGCTGGTGGACAAGACTTTTCGCCACCCGACGTGCAGCCGCACCCATCTGCACCGGGTCTCCGGATCGCTCAGCTGCGGCCAGCGCCCGGTCCGCGGCGAGCGCGGCCGGGATGGCGGCCGCCGCCCCGTACTTGTGCAGGTACGACGTAACGAGCTGGTAGAGACGGGAGAGCAGTGCCTGCGCCTCACTCTGCTCGCCTACAGGTGCGACGTGAGCCGACCTTGCCGCATCGCCGATCAGGGCGGGCAGGTCCCGGGCGAGCGCCGCGTAGTGGCAGGCCTGGAACGCGGTGCAGCAGTAATCGAGCCTGCGCTGGAGGACGTCACGCGGGGGCGGGTCTTCGTCGCTACCAGGGTCGTAGAGGGCGTCGATGACGCGGAGGGCACTGGCGGGCGGGGCGCCGCTTGCGGGCGGCTCAGGGGCGGCGTCGGACACGAGTTGCTCCAGGGGGATGCGCAGGACGTCAGCCGCGCGCACCAGTACCGACAGTCGCGGGTCCTGCTGGCGCTTTCCGCCTTCGATGTCCTGCACCCAGCGCCGCGTCTGGCCCATGAGCTGGCCGAAGTCGGTTTGGGTGAAGCCGCGTAGGTCCCGCCAGTAGGCGATGCGGCGGCCGATGCCTGAAGTGTCCATTACGTGCCCCCGAGCCAAGGCACGCACTTTGCGTGCCCCGCTCTGTTGTACCGCGTCCTACGGTCCTGTGTGTGAGACGGAGCACAGTGACTGTGGAGGCCTGAACATGCGAGCCGATCCCCCGAGCGCCGCCGCCACCGTGGACGCTCTTGCCATCATCTCCCTGCCCCCGCTCGACGGCCTCGCCGAGGAACAGCTCCGGGGCGCCGCATGCGTCTGGTGCGGCGCCGGGCTGACGACGGACTCGGCTGTCGACCTCGGCGAGCGTCGCCACAAGCGCCTGGACGGCCACTACTCCACGTTCCCCCGCGGCTGCCCGGTCGACGTCACCCGTGCCGCCGTGCAGGCCCTGCACGACCACGCCGGGAGCTGCGAGCAGTGCGCCGACGCCGCCGAACACTGCACCGTCAGCCTGGCCCTGTACCGCATCGTCCGGCAGGAGTGGCGATGAGCAAGCCGTCCGACGACATGAGTCTCCTGGCACGCAGCCTGCGTGCCGCGCAGTCCGGTGGTCGTGCGGCCGGCTACTGCTGGCTCGAGCACCCCGACGGGACGGGACGGTGCACCCGGAAACCGCACACCGACTCCGAGCACGTCGACTACTACAACGGCCGGTCCTCGCCCACGGCTGCCAAGGGCGTGGAGTGGTCTGAATGAGCCCCCGCTCCCGGCAGCGACGCCGTCCGCGCCGGTAGCGGGAAGGCCGGCCGCCCCTCACCCCCCGTTGAGGGGCGGCCGCTCATCCAGCAGCTCAGCGAGCTGGACACCGATGGCCTTGGAGATGTCCAGGAGGGTGTCCAGGGTCGGGTTCGCCGCGCCGGCCTCGATCTCCTGGTAGTAGCTGCGGTTCATCGGGATCGCCAGGAAGACAGCCTCTTGGGTGAGATTGCGGTGTATGCGGGCGGCCTTGATGGACCTGCCGATGCGCTGCCGCTCCTGGAGCCATCCGTCGTCAGGTGGGTCGCTGGACACTCGACAAACCGTGTGACCAGCGTGATCATAAGTCAGCCTGGTCACACCAGGCTTTATTCGATCTTGTTCTACCTGCGTGCAAATCCGCGCTTTGTCTGATCAATGGCCCCGGACGCGGGGCAGTGTGATGTGCGTCCACTGTTCCCGCCAGGCGCTCGCCCGAGCGGCTGAGCGCCGCCGCCCCGCCCCCGTACAGGGGCGGGGCGGTTTACTGTGTCGAGACGCCCCCTGCCGAGCTATGCGGCAGGGGGCGCCCTTTCCGACTGGGCGCCTCCCGAGCAGCCCAGTCGGGCTTTGTTCTGGGGCTGTGCGTCAGGCGGCCGGAATGGTCACGTCCGCCTCCCCGACTTGACCTTACCCACTGCGGCGGCCGATCCACAGACCGCAGAGGTGAGTTCCACGAGACCTGCGCAGCAGTTTCGACCGTTGATACTCCGGTATATGACGGTTCATCACCGGTGAGATCCGGACAACAAAGAGACCGTTCGACCCGTTTCCCGGCGTGGGCGGTCGACGCGAGCGGTAGGAGCATGGCAGGCTACGACCGGCAGACTGAATTCGGATGTGCGTTCGATTAAGCTGTCGAGCAGACTCCGGTCAGGATCGGGAGGCCCCGGCCGGAACGCAGACACCCCCCTGCCGCGTGAATCGGCAGGGGGGTGCGCTGCAAGCCTAGAGGGCGGCACCGACATCGGCCCCCGAGCCCAGCACCCAGCGAAGGGCAAGTTACGGGGTAGTAGCGGGGTAACAAGATCCACAAATGTAGACGGCCGGTAGATCCTGGGGATCTACCGGCCGTCTGACCTGGCACTAGGCCTCGGTGGGGCTAACAGGATTTGAACCTGTGGCCTCATCCTTATCAGGGATGCGCTCTAACCAACTGAGCTATAGCCCCGCCGCGCTCTGCGGTGTATGTCCCGCGCGCTGACCCCTGAAGATTAGCGCACGACATGGGCAGTCCCAAAATCGGTTGTCGCCGGAGGTTCGGCGGAGGTTTGGAACAGCGCCGGCGGCCAAGTCACTCGTCTTCGGCGAGGGTCAGCTCGACGCCCCCCACGAAGCCCGCGGAGAGGTTGTAGATGAACGCGCCGAGCGTCGCGAGGGCCGTCGCGAGGACGACGTCGATGACCGCGATGATCGACGTGAACAGCAGGACGTTGGGCAGGGAGAGGAAGGACTGGAGGTCGAAGCCGTTCGACTCGTTGGAGCCGGTCGCCTCCGAGATCGTGCCGCCGACCGTCGAGAAGACTCCCATCGCGTCCATGACCATCCACAGGACGGCCGCCGCGATGATCGTGCAGATGCCCAGCGCGATGGAGAGCAGGAAGCTGACCTTCATCACCGACCACGGGTCGGCCTTCGCCACCCGCAGCCGCGCCTTGCGCACCCGGGGCGTGGTCCGGGCGCCGGTGCGCGGTCGACGGACCGCGCCGGCCGGGGCGGGAGTCGCGTAGGCCTGCGGCGGGTGGTAGGGCCCGGCGGGCTGCTGTCCCTGGCGTTCGCCGGGCAGCGGGGAGGCCTCCTGGGCCTCGGCACCGGCCTTGCCCGCTCCAGCCGCGTACTGCTGGGTCTGCGGACCTCGGGTGTCCGTCACAGTTCCCCCCTGGGATCCATGCGTGTCGGGCGAGTGCGAGTCTTTCGCGGGTGACTTGATCGCCTGGAGGTTGGTCGTGTGCGGATCCGTCGCGCGCGCGTCGGCCGTCCGGGCGTCGGTTCCCCGCCCCTCGGTGGGCCGCGCGTCGGTCGTACGCGCGTCCTTGTTCACCGCGGCGGAGCCACGGCCGCCGTCCGTTTCCGTACCGGTGGGGGTACCGGTCGAAGGGCCGGCAGAGGTGCCGGCCGATGTTCCGACCGAACCGGCGCCCGTGGCTCCGCTCACGATGACTCACTCCTCGTGCTACTCGGTCGAGGGCGCCGCACCCTCGTCCGTACCGCTGGTCGCGGCGTCCTCGACGGTCTCGTCCACGGCAACGTCGCCGTCGATCTCCTCCGCCTCACGCCCCGCCTCGGCGTTACGTGCGATGCCGACCACGGCATCGCGCTTGCCCAGGTTGATCAGTTGGACGCCCATGGTGTCACGGCCCGTCTCCCTGACCTCGTTGACTCGCGTACGAATCACACCGCCGGACAGCGAGATGGCGAGGATCTCGTCCGTCTCCTCGACGACCAGCGCGCCGACGAGGGAGCCGCGGTCCTCCACGATCTTGGCGGCCTTGATGCCGAGGCCGCCGCGACCCTGGACGCGGTACTCGTCGACGTTGGTGCGCTTCGCGTACCCACCGTCTGTGGCAGTGAACACGAACGTACCGGGTCGAACAACATTCATCGAGAGCAGCTCGTCGCTCGCACGGAAACTCATGCCCTTGACGCCCGAGGTGGCACGGCCCATCGGGCGCAGAGTGTCGTCCGATGCGGTGAACCTGATCGATTGGGCCTTCTTGCTGATCAGCAGCAGATCATCGTCGGCCGAGACGAGTTCGGCTCCGATCAGTTCGTCGTCGGAACCGTCCTCCCGCTCCCGCAGGTTGATCGCGATGACACCGCCGGAACGCGGCGAATCGTAATCCTTCAGAGGCGTCTTCTTGACCAGACCGCCCTTGGTGGCCAGGACCAGATACGGCACCGCCTCGTAGTCGCGGATCGCGAGGATCTCGGCGATCGCCTCGTCCGGCTGGAAGGCCAGCAGGTTCGCCACGTGCTGTCCACGCGCGTCGCGCCCGGCGTCGGGCAGCTCGTACGCCTTCGCACGGTAGACGCGGCCCTTGTTGGTGAAGAACAGCAGCCAGTGGTGCGTGGTGGAGACGAAGAAGTGGTCGACGATGTCGTCTTCCTTCAGCTTCGCGCCCCGTACGCCCTTGCCGCCGCGCTTCTGCGCCCGGTAGTCGTCGGCCTTGGTCCGCTTGATGTAGCCACCGCGCGTGACGGTGACGACGATGTCCTCCTCGGCGATGAGGTCCTCGATGGACATGTCACCGTCGTAGGGGATCAGCTGGGTCTTGCGGTCGTCGCCGTACTTCTCGACGATCGCGGCCAGCTCGGCGCTGACGATGCCGCGCTGGCGGACCGGCGAGGCGAGGATCGCGTTGTACTCGGTGATCTTCGCCTGGAGTTCGTCGTGCTCCTGGACGATCTTCTGACGCTCCAGGGCGGCCAGCCGGCGGAGCTGCATCTCGAGGATGGCGTTCGCCTGGATCTCGTCGATCTCCAGGAGCTCCATCAGGCCCGTGCGCGCGATGTCGACGGTGTCGCTGCGCCGGATCAGCGCGATGACGTCGTCGATGGCGTCCAGGGCCTTCAGCAGGCCGCGCAGGATGTGCGCCCGCTCCTCGGCCTTGCGCAGCCGGAACTTCGTACGGCGGACGATGACCTCGATCTGGTGCGTCACCCAGTGGCGGATGAACGCGTCCAGGGACAGCGTGCGCGGCACGCCGTCGACGAGCGCCAGCATGTTGGCGCCGAAGTTCGTCTGGAGGTCGGTGTGCTTGTACAGGTTGTTCAGGACGACCTTGGCGACCGCGTCCCGCTTGAGGACGATCACCAGACGCTGGCCCGTGCGCGACGAGGTCTCGTCACGGACGTCCGCGATGCCGCCGATCTTGCCGTCCTTCACCAGGTCGGCGATCTTCTGCGCGAGGTTGTCCGGGTTGACCTGGTAGGGCAGCTCCGTGACCACCAGGCACTGGCGGTTCTGGATCTCCTCGACCTCGACGACCGCGCGCATGGTGATGGAGCCACGGCCCGTGCGGTACGCCTCCTCGATGCCCTTGCGGCCGACGACCAGGGCGCCGGTCGGGAAGTCGGGGCCCTTGATGCGCTCGATCAGCGCGTCCAGGAGCTCCTCGTGCGAGGCCTCCGGGTTCTCCAGGTACCACTGGGCACCGGACGCGACCTCGCGCAGGTTGTGCGCGGGGATGTTGGTCGCCATGCCGACCGCGATACCGGCCGAACCGTTGATCAGCAGGTTCGGGAAGCGGGCCGGCAGGACGGTCGGCTCCTGGGAGCGGCCGTCGTAGTTGTCCGTGAAGTCGACGGTCTCCTCGTCGATGTCGCGGACCATCTCCATCGACAGCGGCGCCATCTTGCACTCGGTGTACCGCATGGCCGCCGCCGGGTCGTTGCCCGGCGAGCCGAAGTTGCCGTTGGAGTCCACGAGTGGCATGCGCATCGACCACGACTGCGCGAGGCGGACCAGCGCGTCGTAGATCGAGGAGTCGCCGTGCGGGTGGTAGTTGCCCATGACGTCGCCGACGACGCGGGCGCACTTGTAGAAGCCGCGCTCGGGGCGGTAGCCGCCGTCGTACATGGCGTACAGGACGCGGCGGTGGACGGGCTTGAGGCCGTCGCGGACGTCCGGCAGCGCACGCGAGACGATGACGGACATCGCGTAGTCGAGGTACGAACGCTGCATCTCCGTCTCGAGCCCGACGGGCTCGATGCGCATGGCGATTTCGCCGCCCTCTTCAGGGCTGACGGGAGTGTTCTCGTCGGTCATTGCTGGTGTTGATCCTTCCTGGTCCGGTCAGCTGAGACCGACTCAGATGTCGAGGAAGCGGACGTCCTTGGCATTGCGCTGGATGAAGGCACGGCGCGCCTCGACGTCCTCGCCCATGAGGACCGAGAACAGGTCGTCGGCCTGGGCGGCGTCGTCGAGGGTGACCTGGCCGAGGACGCGGTGCTCCTGGTCCATCGTGGTGATGCGCAGCTCCTCGGCGTTCATCTCGCCGAGGCCCTTGAAGCGCTGGATGGAGTCCTCGCGGACCCGCTTGCCGCGCTGGCGGCCCATCTCGAGCAGCGCGTCGCGCTCGCGGTCGGAATACGCGTACTCGATGTCGTCGCGGCCCCACTTGATCTTGTAGAGCGGGGGACGGGAGAGGTACACGTGCCCGGCCTCGACCAGCGGCCGCATGAAGCGGAACAGGAAGGTCAGCAGCAGGGTGCTGATGTGCTGGCCGTCGACGTCGGCGTCCGCCATCAGGATGATCTTGTGATAGCGGAGCTTCTCGATGTCGAAGTCCTCGTGCACGCCCGTGCCGAAGGCGGAGATCAGGGCCTGGATCTCCTGGTTCTGCAGGATCTTGTCGATCCTGGCCTTCTCGACGTTGAGGATCTTGCCGCGGATCGGGAGGATCGCCTGGTACTGCGGGTTTCGGCCGGACTTGGCCGAGCCGCCGGCGGAGTCACCCTCGACGATGAAGATCTCGCACTTGGTGGGGTCGTTCGACTGGCAGTCGGAGAGCTTGCCCGGCAGGGACGCCGACTCCAGCAGACCCTTGCGGCGCGTGAGGTCGCGGGCCTTGCGGGCCGCCACGCGCGCGGTGGCCGCCTGGATGCCCTTGCGGACGATGTCCGCCGCCTCGACCGGGTTGCGGTCCAGCCAGTCGTTGAGGTGCTCGTAGACCGCCTTCTGGACGAAGGTCTTGGCCTCCGTGTTGCCCAGCTTGGTCTTGGTCTGACCCTCGAACTGGGGTTCGCTCAGCTTCACCGAGATGATCGCGGTCAGACCCTCGCGGATGTCGTCACCCGTGAGGTTGTCGTCCTTCTCGCGCAGCAGCCGCTTGTCGCGCGCGTACTTGTTGACCAGGTTGGTCAGCGCCGCGCGGAAGCCCTCTTCGTGCGTACCGCCCTCGTGCGTGTGGATGATGTTGGCGAACGAGTAGACACCCTCGCTGTAGCCGCTGTTCCACTGCATCGCGACCTCGAGGGACAGGCTCTTGTCCTTGTCCTCCGCCTCGAGGTCGATCACCGTCGGGTGCACCGCTTCGCCCTTGCGGGAGTTGAGGTACTTCACGAAGTCGACGATGCCGCCCTCGTAGTGGTAGGTGACGGTCTTGACCTCGTCCTTGTCGTCCGCACCCGCCTCGTCCGCACCGGCGGTGGCCTTCGCCGACTCGCGCTCGTCAGTGAGTTTGATCGTCAAACCCCTGTTGAGGAACGCCATCTCCTGGAATCGCCGTGACAGCGTCTCGAAGGAGTAGTCGAGGGTCTCGAAGATGTCGCCGTCGGCCCAGAAGGTGACCGACGTGCCGGTCTCCTCGATCGCCTCGTGCTTGGAGAGCGGCGCGGTGGGGACGCCCATCTTGTACTCCTGGGTCCACCGATAGCCCTCGGTCCTGACCTCGACGGAGACCTTGCTCGACAGGGCGTTCACGACGGAGACGCCCACGCCGTGCAGACCGCCGGAGACCGCGTAGCCGCCGCCGCCGAACTTGCCACCCGCGTGCAGCACGGTCAGGACGACCTCCAGGGCCGGCTTGCCCTCCGAGGGAACGATGCCGACCGGGATGCCACGGCCGTTGTCGATCACTCGGACGCCGCCGTCGGCCAGGATCGTGACGTCGATCGTGTCCGCGTGGCCGGCCAGCGCCTCGTCGACGGAGTTGTCGACGACCTCGTACACGAGGTGGTGCAGGCCGCGCTCGCCGGTCGAACCGATGTACATACCGGGTCGCTTGCGGACCGCGTCCAGGCCCTCGAGGACGGTGATGGCGCTGGCGTCGTAGGAGGCCGTGACCTCGCTGCTGGAGGTCACGGCCTCGCGGACGACGCCGGCGTCGGTGGACGGGATGTTCTCGTTGGGGTTGCCGGAATCGGCCACGAAGCGCCCTTTCTGGCACAGCACGAGCCGGGCTCGTCGGCGGGTTGCCGGAGCGGCTGCGGCATGTTGCGTTGGTAAGCCTTGATCAGCGTTGCTCAGCGTTTCCCGGGCGGTCCCCACGTTTGGGGCGGGATTCCCTTCCAGTCTACCCGTAGCGCCGACAGTGATGGGGGTTTGCCGGTACCTGAGTCCGCATGTGCCGCCCTCAACCGGTCTCCACCGGGTCCCCATATACGGAGCGGGCCTCCAAGAGGCTCACGGAGGCACTCAGCGCTTCGGGGTGTCAACCCTTGGCTACCGGCGAGTCAACTCCGCATTCGCCACCCCTTCCGGACCCGCGCGGACCCTTCCGAACAGGCTCCGGACGCGCGCGGGCGGCACAGACCCGCGGCGGGCCGCACGGTCCGAAAAGACGACGGCCGGGACGGTACGACAGCACCGTCCCGGCCGGATTACGTGACACATATCACCCGTAGGTGTCGCCGGGTCCCTTGCTGCCCGGGGCCCGCAGAGGGCCGTAGCGGCGGACCGGGCCCGCGGGGCCCTGCACCCTGATCTGCTGCACCCTGCCGTGGCCGAGGTCCTCGTTGAGACGGGCGACCAGCGTCGGGGCGAGCAGCCGCAGGTTCGTCGCCCAGGCCGTGGAGTCGCAGCGCACGAACAGCACCCGCTCGTCCTCGTCGTACCGCTCCGGTTCGCAGTGCTTGGCGATGTCCTCGCCGACGATCTGCGGCCAGCGCCCCATCACCCCGCCCACCGCGGCCGGCGCCTCCCAGCCGCGCTCGGTGAGGAGCCGGTTGATCGCCGAGCCGAGCGCCATGGGGTCGCGGCCGTCCGCGCGCGCGCCGGAACGCAGGCCGCCCCCGCGCCGCGCCTGCTTCTTCTGCTGCGCCGCGTCCCCCCGCGCGCGTGCCTGCTCGCGCGCCGCCCTCAGCGCCACGCGCGCGAGGTCGACACCGGAGGGCTCGGGCGTTCTCTTCGACTCCGGCGCCATCTTCGGATCGGACGCCTTCTTCGGCTCCTGCGCCGTCATACGCGCTCCACCGCCCCCTCCGCCACGGCGTACCGCGCGCCCGCGAGCACATGCGGTACGTCGTCGTCGACGGCGGCCGTGACCAGCACCTGCTCACCGGGTGCGACCAGCTCCGCCAGCCGCTCCCGCCGCCGGGTGTCCAGCTCGGCGAAGACGTCGTCGAGAACCAGGACCGGCTCGTTGCCCTCGGCCCGCAGCAGGTCGTACGAGGCCAGCCGCAGGGCGAGCGCGTAGGACCAGGACTCGCCGTGGGAGGCGTATCCCTTGGCGGGCAGCTGACCGAGCTTGAGCAGCACGTCGTCCCGGTGCGGGCCCGCGAGGGTGACGCCCCGCTCGATCTCCTGCTTACGGACGTCCGCGAGCGCGCCCATCAGCTGTCCGTAGAGGTCCTCGCGCGTGTGCGCCTCGCCCGGCGCCGACGCCTTGTACTCCAGCGCGACCGGGCCGCCGCCGGGCGCCAGCTGTTCGTACGCCTTGTCGGCGAGCGGCTGGATCGCGGCGATCAGGTCGAGACGCTGGGCGAGCAACTCGGCGCCCACGCGCGCGAGGTGCTGGTCCCACACGTCGAGCGTGGACAGGTCCATGGTCCGGCCACCGTGCCGACGGGCCAGCGCGGCGGACTTCAGCAGGGTGTTGCGCTGCCTGAGCACCCGCTCGTAGTCGGAGCGCACACCCGCCATCCGCGGGGAGCGCGCGGTGATCATCTCGTCCAGGAAGCGTCGCCGCTCCCCGGGATCGCCCTTCACCAGGGCGAGATCCTCGGGCGCGAACAGCACGGTCCGTACGATCCCCAGCACATCGCGCGGCCTGACCTGCGAGGACCGGTTGATGCGGGCGCGATTGGCCTTGCCGGGGTTCAGCTCCAGCTCGACCAGCTGCTGCCGGTCGCCCTGCCGGACCTGCGCCCGGATGACCGCGCGGTCGGCGCCCATGCGGACCAGGGGCGCGTCGGAGGCGACCCGGTGACTGCCGAGGGTGGCGAGATAGCCGACGGCCTCGACAAGGTTCGTCTTGCCCTGCCCGTTGGGGCCGACGAACGCGGTGACGCCCGGGTCGAGCGGGACTTCGACCCGGGCGTACGAGCGGAAGTCGGCCAGCGACAGATGCGTGACGTGCATGGTCGTTTCGCCGACCTCCCCCGGCGTTGTGGACCGCCGAAAAAACGATCCCGTGATGGGCCGCCGAAACGGCCCGGTGGACTACTTCTTCTCGACCGCGTGGCCGCCGAACTGGTTGCGCAGCGCCGCGATCATCTTCATCTGCGGCGAGTCCTCCTGCCGGGAGGCGAACCGCGCGAAGAGGGACGCGGTGATCGCCGGGAGCGGCACCGCGTTGTCGATGGCCGCCTCGACGGTCCAGCGGCCTTCACCGGAGTCCTGTGCGTAGCCGCGCAGCTTGTCGAGGTGCTCGTCGTCGTCGAGGGCGTTGACCGCCAGGTCGAGGAGCCAGGACCGGATGACGGTGCCCTCCTGCCAGGAGCGGAAGACCTCGCGGACGTCGGTGACCGAGTCGACCTTCTCCAGCAGCTCCCAGCCCTCGGCGTAGGCCTGCATCATGGCGTACTCGATGCCGTTGTGGACCATCTTCGCGAAGTGGCCGGCGCCGACCTTGCCGGCGTGCACCGCGCCGAAGTCGCCCTCGGGCTTGAGCGCGTCGAAGACCGGCTGCACCTTGGCGACGTTCTCCGCGTCGCCGCCGTACATCAGCGCGTAGCCGTTCTCCAGGCCCCAGACGCCGCCGGAGACGCCGCAGTCGACGAAGCCGATGCCCTTGGCCGCCAGCTCCTCGGCGTGCTTCTCGTCGTCCGTCCAGCGGGAGTTGCCGCCGTCCACGACGACGTCGCCCGGCTCCAGCAGCTCGCCCAGCTCGTCGACGGTCGACTGGGTGGCGGCACCGGCCGGGACCATCACCCACACGACGCGCGGGCCTTTGAGCTTGCCCACAAGCTCGGAGAGGCTGTGCACATCGGCGAGGTCCGGGTTGCGGTCGTATCCGACGACGGTGTGGCCTGCGCGGCGGATCCGCTCACGCATGTTGCCGCCCATCTTGCCGAGGCCGACGAGACCGAGCTCCATCAGTTGTTCCTTAGGTCGCTGTGTGGCGTGCGGGCACCTTCGTACCCATGTCCGAGCCTAAACCCGGACCCTCACGCACACCTGTGGGCATACGCGCTCAGACGTACGGCCCCATTCGCGCGCTCACCTGCGGCTTCTGCGGCTTCAGCCACAGGCCGGGAGGCGTTCCTCCACGGCCTGTGGACAAGTCCGGGCGGCTCAGCCGCTGAGGCGGACCGGCATGATCAGGTACTTGTAGGCCTCGTCCGCCTCGGCGTCCAGCGCCGGCCTGCCGCTGAGCAGCGCGGGCTTGGTGGACGTCGTGAAGGACAGCTGGGCCACCGGGGAATCGATGGCGCTGAGGCCGTCCAGCAGGAAGGTCGGGTTGAAGGCGATCGAGACGTCGTCGCCCTCCAACTGGGCGTCGACCCTCTCCACAGCCTGTGCGTCGTCGCTGGAGCCGGCCTCCAGGATCAGCACACCCTGCTCGAAGCTGAGCCGCACCGGGGTGTTGCGCTCGGCGACCAGGGCCACGCGCTTGACGGCCTCCACGAAGGGGGCGGTCTCGATCACCGCGATGGAGTTGAACTCCGTCGGGAACAGCGAGCGGTACTTCGGGAGGTCGCCCTCCAGGAGGCGCGTCGTCGTACGGCGGCCGGCGCCCTCGAAGCCGATCAGGCCCTCGCCCGCGCCCGAGCCGGACAGCGCGATGGTGACGCTGTCGCCGCTCGTGAGCGCCTTGGCGGTGTCCAGGAGCGTCTTGGCGGGCACCAGGGCGACCGCGGAGGCCTCCGGGTTCTCCGGCTTCCACAGGAACTCCCGGACCGCGAAGCGGTAGCGGTCGGTGGAGGCCAGCGTCACGGTGTCGCCCTCGATCTCGATGCGCACACCGGTGAGGACGGGCAGGGTGTCGTCACGGCCGGCCGCGATGGCGACCTGGGCGGCGGCGGCGGCGAAGACCTCGCCGGGGACCGTGCCCGTCGCGTTCGGCATCTGGGGCAGCGACGGGTACTCCTCCACAGGCAGTGTGTGCAGGGTGAACCGCGAGGAGCCGCAGACCACCGTCGCCCGTACACCGTCTGTGGAAATCTCCACCGGCCGGTTCGGCAGTGCGCGGCAGATGTCCGCGAGCAGCCGGCCGGAGACGAGGACCGTGCCCTCCTCCTCGACCTCGGTCTCCACCGACACGCGTGCGGAGACCTCGTAGTCGAAGCTGGAGAGGCTGAGGGCTCCGTTCTCGGCCTTCAGCAGGAGGCCGGCGAGGACAGGCGCCGGCGGACGGGCCGGGAGGCTGCGCGCCGCCCAGGCCACTGCCTCCGCGAGTACGTCGCGTTCCACCCGGATCTTCACTCTTGCCGCCTCCTGCTGTTGCCGGCGCTTCTCGCCCTGCCTGGCTTTCGTCGTCTGTCTCGGTGTCGTCAGCCCCTGTGAGGGGAAGGACCACCGGGGTCCAGTCTGACGCACCGCACTGACAGTAGGTGCCCCTCGGGTCAAGTCGTGACGAGGAGCAGCCGGGACCCGGACAGCGAGTTGTGCACAGCCCCTCCTTCGAACCGGACTTCTCGCTCTCTCTAGTTGGGAGTAGTAGTAGGGGCTGTGGATACCGTGGATAACCCTGTTTCCCCAGGTGAGAGCCGATATTTTATCCACTGGCCCTGGGGACGGAGACGGTGGACAACTGGGGCCTTCTGTGGAGAACAGAAAGTTCTGCACACCCCATGCACAGGGAGAGGCGACTTCTCCCCAGGACCGTCCCCAGGTTTCGCCGGCTTTCCCACAGCCCGCTCCGGCACCTTCGTGTGACGCCTTTCACTCGACCCGGTGAGGAGGCCCGTCAGGTTGCCGAACAGTGGACAGCCATGTGGAGAAACCGGTGTTGGCTGGGGACAACCGGCCACAGCCTGTGGGTTGCCGGTGGACAACTTCGTGCACAGGCTGTGGACGATCTCAGTATCCACAGCCTGTGGAAAACTTTTGTCCACGAATCCACAGCCAGGTGACCTGCCCCGATTCTCTTTCACCCGAGGCGCCTGTGGACACGATCTGGACAACTTGGCAGTCCCCAGGTTGTGGACGGAAGAAAGTCACCGAATCTGTGGAGAGCGGCCGTAACCCGGCGAGTATTCGAACAGCGGATGGCCGGGCGCCGACCCGTGGCACGACGAAGGGCGTCCCGGGATCAGCTCCCGGAACGCCCTCGACGGGTCCGTGCGGCTCTGTCAGCCCGCCTTGATGCGGTTCGTCAGCTCGGTCACCTGGTTGTAGATCGAGCGTCGCTCGGCCATCAGATTGCGGATCTTGCGGTCCGCGTGCATCACCGTCGTGTGGTCACGGCCGCCGAACAGGGCGCCGATCTTCGGCAGCGAGAGGTCTGTCAGCTCGCGGCACAGGTACATGGCGATCTGCCGGGCCGTCACCAGCGCGCGGCCGCGGGAGGTGCCGCACAGGTCCTCGACGGTGAGCCCGAAGTAGTCGGCGGTCGCGCCCATGATGGCCGTCGAGGTGATCTCGGGCGCCGAGTCGTCGCCGCCGGGCATCAGGTCCTTCAGGACGATCTCGGTCAGGCCCAGGTCCACCGGCTGCCGGTTGAGCGACGCGAACGCCGTCACCCGGATCAGCGCGCCCTCCAGCTCGCGGATGTTGCGCGAGATGCGGGACGCGATGAACTCCAGTACCTCCGGCGGGGCGTTGAGCTGCTCCTGCACCGCCTTCTTGCGCAGGATCGCGATCCGCGTCTCCAGCTCGGGCGGCTGGACGTCCGTGATCAGGCCCCACTCGAAACGGTTCCGCAGCCGGTCCTCCAGCGTCACCAGCTGCTTGGGCGGCCGGTCGCTGGACAGCACGATCTGCTTGTTGGCGTTGTGGAGCGTGTTGAAGGTGTGGAAGAACTCCTCCTGCGTCGACTCCTTGTCCGCCAGGAACTGGATGTCGTCGACGAGCAGGATGTCCATCTCGCGGTACCGCTTGCGGAAGCTGTCGCCCTTGCCGTCGCGGATGGAGTTGATGAACTCGTTGGTGAACTCCTCCGAGCTGACGTACCGCACCCGCGTGCCCGGATAGAGGCTGCGCGCGTAGTGCCCGATGGCGTGCAGCAGGTGGGTCTTGCCGAGACCCGACTCCCCGTAGATGAACAGCGGGTTGTACGCCTTCGCGGGCGCCTCGGCCACGGCGACCGCGGCCGCGTGCGCGAAGCGGTTCGAGGCGCCGATGACGAACGTGTCGAAGAGGTACTTCGGGTTGAGCCTGGCGGTCGGCTCGCCGGGGCCGCTCGCCGGCGCGGGCTTCGCGCCCAGCGGACCGGGCGCGCCGGACTGACCGTGACCGGCCGGGCCCCGGTGCGGATGACCGCCGCCGGCCGAGGACTCGGGCATCTCGCGCCGGGTGGGGTCGCGCTGGTCGTACTCGGGGCGCGACTGCTGGTAGTCCGAGCGCTTCTGCTCGTAGGGCGAGCGGTCGTAGGACGACCGATCCATGGCCTGCGGCCGGTAGTCCTGCGAGGGCGGGCCGTAGGAGTCCTGGTCCTGGGACCCGTACGCGTCCTGGGACGGCGGGCCGTAGGAGTCCTGCCCGGAGCCGCCGTACGAATCCTGCGACGGCGACGCGTACGGGTCGCGCTCGGGGAAACCGAGGCGCTGCTGCTGCCAGCCGTAGTCGTCCTGCCCCGGCCGGGGCCAGGCGCCGGGTTCGGGCCGCTGGTACTCCGACGGGTAGGCCGGCCGCGCGGTGGGCAGCTGGTCCTGGCGGGAACCCTGGTCGCCGCCCCCCTGGGGCTGATCGGCGCGGTGGCGGCCGTAGCCCTGGTACGGGTTGTCGCGCGGACCGTCGTACTGGCCGGACGGACGTGCGGGGTCGTCGTAGCGCGACGGTCCCGATGAGGCGGGCGGTTCGCCCACGGAGTCGTCGACGGTGATCGCGATGCGGATCGGCCGGCCGCACTCACGGCTCAGCGTCTCGCTGACGATCGGGGCGAGGCGGCCTTCCAGCACGCCCTTCGCGAATTCGTTGGGCACGGCGAGCAGGGCGGTGTCGGCGACCAGGGCGAGCGGCTGGCAGCGCCTGATCCAGTGCTCGTCCTTCACCTCGACACCCTGGCCGCGGCCCTCACCGAGGAGCTGCTCCAGTACTCGTGGCCACACTGCGGCAAGATCGGCAGGTACGTCAGCCACAGGGCACGCTCTCTCGTGGGTCCCACGTTCGTGTGACGGTGGGACGGTGGGGATTCGCATCGGGTGCGGGCAGGGACAAAGGAACGAATCGGAGTTCAGCCACGGTAGTCAGGCCGACGGGTACGGTTCAAGTTGTTGTCCCCAGCCTGTGGACAGTGTCTCCCACGGCCGCCGGTTTGACCGGATGGCGTAGCCGCGCGTACCGTGACCAGGTCGAGTTGTCGATGGCTGCTGCCGCCTGCCTCCGATGGGCACAGATCGCGTCAGGTGATCGGGAAGCGGTGCACTCGGGCGTTGACCGCGAGCTACCTCGTGGGCGCACGGTGACAGCCAGGACGGCACCCCGCCACCACCGATTGATTTCTGGAGCCCCCGAGTGAGCAAGCGCACCTTCCAGCCGAACAACCGTCGTCGTGCCAAGACCCACGGCTTCCGCCTGCGGATGCGCACCCGTGCCGGTCGCGCGATTCTCGCGAACCGCCGCAGCAAGGGTCGCGCCAACCTGTCCGCCTGAGCCTGATCAGGTCATGACGTCGTGCTGCCTACCGAGCATCGGCTGAGGCGGCGCGAAGACTTCGCGACCGCGGTACGACGGGGCCGTCGGGCCGGCCGTCCGACTCTCGTCGTCCATCTTCGAAGCGGTGCCACGGACCCGCACGCGCCTGGGGAGAGCGCTCCCCCGACGCGTGCGGGTTTCGTCGTGAGCAAGGCCGTGGGCGGAGCGGTCGTGCGCAACGCAGTGAAGCGCAGACTGCGTCATCTGATGCGTGACCGAGTCGCCCTCCTTCCCCCCGGTAGCCTGGTAGTCGTACGGGCGCTGCCCGGTGCGGGCGACGCAGACCACGCACAGCTGGCCCAAGACCTCGATGCCGCCCTTCAACGGCTACTAGGAGGGGGCGCGCGATGAAGTACCCGCTGCTGGCCTTGATCAAGCTCTACCAGTGGACGATCAGTCCGCTGCTCGGGCCGGTGTGCAAGTACTACCCGTCGTGTTCCCACTACGGCTTCACCGCCATCGACCGGCACGGTGCGGTCAAGGGAACGGCCCTCACCGCCTGGCGCATCCTGCGATGCAATCCCTGGTCGCTCGGCGGCGTGGACCATGTCCCGCCGCGCAAGCGTCCGCGGTGGCACGAGATGCTGCGCAACACATGGCGCGCACGCAAGGGCGGGCCCTCCGCCGCCGAAACGGCCACCGAAGAGAACCCTTCTTCAAGCCCGGCCGCAGAGACACCGTCCCATGCCCAAGGAGCATGATTAGTGGACACGATTGCCAGCCTCTTCAGTTTCATCACCACACCCGTCTCCTGGGTCATCGTCCAGTTCCACAAGGTGTACGGCGCCCTCTTCGGTGCTGACACCGGGTGGGCCTGGGGCTTGTCCATCGTGTCCCTGGTGATCCTGATCCGGATCTGCCTGATCCCGCTCTTCGTGAAGCAGATCAAGGCGACACGGGCGATGCAGACACTGCAGCCCGAGATGAAGAAGATCCAGGAGCGCTACAAGAACGACAAGCAGCGCCAGTCCGAAGAGATGATGAAGCTGTACAAGGAGACGGGTACCAACCCGCTCTCCTCGTGCCTTCCCATCCTGGCGCAGTCCCCGTTCTTCTTCGCTCTGTACCACGTGCTCAACAGCATCGCCAACGGTGACACCATCGGTGTGATCAACGAGAGCCTGCTGCAGAGCGCGCAGAAGGCGCACATCTTCGGCGCCCCGCTGGCCGCGAAGTTCACCGACAGCGCCTCGGACGTCTCCGCGCTCGACGCCTCGCTGTCCAGCGTCCGCGTCGTCACCGCGATCATGATCGTCCTGATGTCGGCCTCGCAGTTCTTCACGCAGCGCCAGCTGATGACGAAGAACGTCGACACCACCGTGAAGACGCCGTTCATGCAGCAGCAGAAGATGCTGCTGTACGTCTTCCCGATCATGTTCGCCGTCTTCGGCATCAACTTCCCCGTCGGTGTCCTCGTCTACTGGCTGACCACCAACGTGTGGACCATGGGCCAGCAGATGTACGTCATCCGCAACAACCCGACCCCGGGTTCCAAGGCTCAGGCCGCTTACCTGGACCGCCTGTACAAGCACGTCACGAACCACGGCAAGATCCGCGGCCGTGGCCAGAAGGCCATCGTCAAGGCGATCGTGGCCAAGGGCCGCGACCGCAACGACTACGAGCGCAAGTTCATCAACGGTCTGAGCAAGGCGGGCCTGGCGGCCCAGCCCGACGGCACCGTGGCGAAGGGCGAGGCCCAGACCGCCACACTGACCGAGGACGGCGACGGCACGACGGCCACGGCCCGGCGGCAGCAGCCCAAGCGCCAGAGCAAGTCCCAGCGCCAGTCCGGAACCACCAAGGCGGCCGGTGAGCCCACCTCGCTGACCAAGTCCGACGAGCCGCAGGACGCCAAGCCCGCCGACGCCGCCAAGCCGAGGACCGGCTCCAGCGGGGGCCGTAGCAAGGCCCAGTCCGGGCAGCGCAAGGGCGGCCCGCAGCGCCCCAAGTCCCCGTCCAAGAAGTAAGAAGGAGCCCATCCCGTGACGGAAGGCACCACCTCCGCCGCCGCCGAGGGTGCAGACACCCTGACCCGCCTGGAGCAGGAGGGCGAGATCGCGGCGGACTATCTCGAGGGTCTGCTGGACATCGCCGACCTCGACGGCGACATCGACATGGACGTCGAGGCCGACCGTGCTTCGGTGTCGATCATCAGTGACGTGGCAGGTCGCGACCTGTACAAGCTCGTCGGCCGGGACGGCGAGGTCCTGGAGGCGTTGCAGGAGCTGACGCGTCTTGCCGTGCACCGGGAGACC
Organism: Streptomyces sp. NPDC058335; assembly: GCF_042723915.1. Lineage (NCBI taxonomy): Bacteria > Bacillati > Actinomycetota > Actinomycetes > Kitasatosporales > Streptomycetaceae > Streptomyces > Streptomyces sp. NPDC058335. The sequence goes on from NZ_JBHXHX010000005.1 coordinate 242,012, forward strand.
GGTGATCGCAGCCGACTGATGCTGGACATCGCGGGCTACCGGGCCAAGAAGCGCACTGAGCTCTCGGAGCTGGGTGCGAAGGCCGCGGCCGACGCGAGGAACAGCGGCGAGCCGGTCAAGCTGGATCCGATGACGCCCTTCGAGCGCAAGGTCGTCCACGACGCGGTCAAAGCGGCCGGTCTGCGCAGCGAGTCCGAGGGCGAGGAACCGCAGCGCTTCGTCGTCGTGCTGCCCAACTGATTCAGCACGTACGTCTTCCCGGCCCCGTCTGTCGCGCAGGCGGGGCCGGTCTTGTCAGACCTGGTAGTTCTGGTGGTCGGCGCGGAACGCGCCGATGCGGTACGGAAGGACGGTCCCCGTGACGGAGGCAGCGGAGCTCCCCCCTGCGCCCGAGCAAGCACGCGAGGTATTCGGTGATCGCTTCGCGGATGCGGTCCGGTACGCCGAGCTCCTGGCCGAGGCAGGTGTGCAGCGTGGGCTCATCGGCCCACGGGAAGTGCCCCGGCTGTGGGAGAGGCACATCCTGAACTGCGCGGTGCTCTCCGAAGCCGTGCCCGAGGACGTCACGGTGTGCGACGTCGGTTCCGGCGCCGGCCTGCCGGGCATTCCCCTGGCCCTGGTGCGGGAGGATCTGAAGATCACCTTGCTGGAGCCCCTTCTGCGGCGCACGAATTTCCTGACCGAGGTCGTCGAGCTTCTCGGCCTCGACCATGTCACCGTCGTACGCGGGCGGGCCGAGGAGGTCATGGGCAAGCTTCCCCCGGTCCATGTCGTGACCGCACGGGCGGTCGCTCCGCTGGACCGCCTGGCCGCCTGGGGCATTCCGCTGCTCCGCCCCTACGGTGAGATGCTCGCGCTGAAGGGCGACACCGCCGAGGAGGAGCTGAAGAGTGCGGCCACCGCACTGAGCAAGCTCGGCGCAGTGAGCACGTCGATCCTCCACGTCGGCGAGGGACTGGTGGATCCGCTCTCCACGGTCGTGCGGGTCGAGGTCGGGGAGAGTCCGGGCGGTGTGAGGTTCGCCGCGAAGCGTGCCAAGGCAGCCAGGACAGGGCGCACACGCCGGCGCCGCTGATCCGGCCTGAAGGACAGTCGTACTCCACACAAGCTGCCCAACCTACGCATGACGGAGTGTCGCGGCAGTTCGGCCGCGGGCGCTGTGCATCGTGTTTCACGTGAAACGTCGCTCATTGCTGCACGGCATCATCAGCCGCGGTCGCGCTGCGGCCGAACCCCGTGACCGGAAGCCGCTCGGCTCACTTGTCAAGGGGACGGAGTTGTCCACAGAGGTGGATTTCTCCACAGAAGACCAGGCCTCACTGGTTCGCGACCCCGAAGGCATGGGAGGCTCTGTTCATTGCGAGCCTGAAGTCGAGGAGAGTGAATCCTTGCGGTCCGACGCCAACATCGCGGGACCGATGACCGATCCGGTCCCCGGTCCCCGTACCGAGTCGATGGGGGAGGATGTTTCACGTGAAACACCGCCTCCGATGGACGACACTCCGATCGGTCGTGCTGCCCAACTGGCGGTTGAGGCTCTTGGCCGCGCCGGCGAGGGCCTGCCACGGCCCGAGCAGACGCGCATCATGGTGGTCGCCAACCAGAAGGGCGGCGTCGGCAAGACGACGACGACCGTCAACCTTGCCGCCTCGCTGGCCCTGCACGGTGCCCGCGTCCTGGTGATCGACCTCGACCCGCAGGGCAATGCGTCCACCGCCCTCGGGATCGACCATCACGCCGAGGTTCCGTCCATCTACGACGTGTTGGTCGAGAGCCGCCCGCTGGCGGAAGTGGTCCAACCCGTCCCCGATGTCGAAGGCCTCTTCTGCGCTCCCGCCACGATCGATCTCGCCGGTGCGGAGATCGAGCTGGTGTCGCTGGTGGCGCGCGAGAGCCGACTCGAGCGAGCCATCCAGGCGTACGAGCAGCCGCTGGACTACGTCCTGATCGACTGCCCGCCCTCGCTCGGTCTGCTGACGGTGAACGCGATGGTTGCGGGCCAGGAGGTCCTCATCCCGATCCAGTGCGAGTACTACGCGCTGGAGGGACTGGGCCAGCTACTGCGCAACGTCGAGCTGGTGCGGGGACACCTCAACCCCGCCCTCCACGTCTCGACCATCCTGCTCACCATGTACGACGGCCGGACGCGCCTCGCGTCGCAGGTCGCCGATGAGGTGCGCACCCACTTCGGCGACGAGGTGCTGCGGACGAGCATTCCCCGCTCTGTCCGCATCTCCGAAGCGCCGAGCTACGGACAGACGGTACTGACCTACGATCCTGGATCGAGCGGTGCACTGTCCTACCTTGAAGCAGCCCGCGAGATTGCGCTGAGGGGCGTCGGCGTCAGCTACGACGGCACCCACGCCCATATCGGCGCCCAGAACAACCCGACCATGGAGGGGATCCAGTGAGTGATCGACGGAGGGGGCTGGGCCGTGGTCTTGGCGCACTGATCCCTGCTGCCCCGACCGAGAGGACACCGGCGCAGACTGCCGTGGGAGGCGTGACCTCCACGTCCTCCGCCAGTGTTCCGGTCCTGACGACCGACCGCGGGGTGGCCGCGGCGAAAGTAGCCACGCTGCCGCCTGTTTCACGTGAAACAGAGGAGCCCTCGGCGAACGGTGGCGCGGACGTTCCCGCACCGCCCATGGGCGTCCACTTCGCGGAACTCCCGCTCGACTCCATCACGCCGAACCCGCGCCAGCCGCGTGAGGTCTTCGACGAGGACGCCCTCCAGGAGCTGATCACCTCTATCAAGGAGGTCGGCCTCCTCCAGCCGGTCGTCGTACGGCAGACCGGTCCCGCGCGCTATGAGCTGATCATGGGCGAGCGGCGCTGGCGGGCCTGCCGTGAGGCGGGTCTGGAGGCGATCCCGGCGATTGTCCGGGCCACGGACGACGAGAAGCTCCTGCTGGACGCGCTGCTGGAGAACCTGCACCGGGCTCAGCTGAACCCGCTGGAGGAGGCTGCCGCCTACGACCAGTTGCTGAAGGACTTCAACTGCACCCACGACCAGTTGGCGGACCGGATCGGACGTTCGCGTCCGCAGGTCTCCAACACACTGCGGCTGCTGAGGCTCTCCCCGGCGGTTCAGCGCCGGGTGGCAGCCGGTGTCCTCTCGGCGGGTCATGCCCGGGCGCTGCTTTCCGTCGACGACTCGGAGGAGCAGGACCGACTCGCGCATCGCATCGTGGCGGAGGGGCTGTCCGTACGCGCGGTCGAGGAGATCGTGACCCTGATGGGGTCGCGCCCGCAGACCCCTCAGCGTGCCAAGGGGCCCCGCGCCGGAGGCCGGGTGTCGCCGGCCCTGTCCGACCTCGCCAGCCGGCTCTCGGACCGTTTCGAGACACGGGTGAAGGTCGACCTGGGGCAGAAGAAGGGCAAGATCACCGTCGAGTTCGCCTCCATGGAAGATCTTGAGCGGATCCTCGACAGCTTGGCACCTGGTGAAGGGCCCGTTCTCCAGAAGGGCCTGGTGGAGGGCGAGTCCGAGGAAACGGACGACTGATCGCCCGATGAGCGGGGCCTGCGCCCTCCGACTGCCAAGAGCGAGCCGTTTCCGGTGTCCGGAACACGGCTCGCTCTTTGCTATCGGGCGGTATCGAGGGAATCGCGTCCTGGATACGATGCGATGAGCTATGGCGCAACCACCTGATGACACCTTTGAGTGGGAGGCGGGGGCCATGCGAACGATGAGCCGGACCGGACTGCTGGGCGCGGCCTTGGGGATCGGCGCGGTCGGCGGGTTCGTCGGCAGTCTGCTCAGGGAACGGAACGCTCTGATTGCCGCTCGCGATGCTGCGGGCGAAGGAAGCGAGGATCAGCCTTCATGGGGCGTCGGCTCGTACCGCTCACGCTGGACAACCTTCAGGACCTTCCCCAACGCTGCCGCTCGTGTGTCTTCTGGGAGCTGGACCCCGTCAGCGGTGAGGCAGCGGTAAGGACGGGTACGGCGGCGGTGGAGAAAGAGGCCTGGATCTCCGCGGTCCTGCTCGACTGGGGGTCCTGCGGCCGGGTCGTCTATGTCGATGACGTCCCGGTGGGCTACGTGCTCTACGCCCCGCCCGCGTACGTTCCCCGCTCGACGGCGTTCCCCACGAGCCCTGTCTCCCCCGACGCGGTGCAGCTGATGACCGCGTTCATCATGCCGGGCTACCAGGGCCAAGGACTCGGCCGGGTGATGGTCCAAACGGTTGCCAAGGACCTGCTGCGCCGGGACTTCAAAGCGATCGAGGCGTTCGGTGACGCACGCTGGAAGGACCCCGCGTGTCTTCTGCCGGCCGAACATCTGTTGGCGGTGGGGTTCAAGACAGTTCGACCGCACCCTTCTCATCCGCGGCTGAGGCTGGAGCTGCGCACTACCCTCTCCTGGAAGGAAGACGTGGAGATGGCGCTCGACCGACTGTTGGGAGCCGTGCAGAAGGAGCCTGCGCTGCGGCCCCTGTGATCGGCTTCGTGAAACAGGAATGGGCCGACCCCTCCGGGTCGGCCCATTCCTGTTTCACGTGAAACATGCGCCGCTTGAGCGGCGTTCAGAACGTCACTCGGCGATGAAGTCCTCGAGGTCACGGACGAGCGCGGCCTTGGGCTTGGCGCCGACGATGGTCTTGGCGACCTCGCCGTTCTGGTAGACGTTCAGGGTCGGGATGGACATCACGCCGTACTTGGCGGCCGTACCCGGGTTCTCGTCGATGTTGAGCTTGACGACCTCGATCTTGTCGCCGTACTCGGCCGCGATCGCCTCGAGGGACGGGGCGATCTGGCGGCACGGGCCGCACCAGGCAGCCCAGAAGTCCACCAGGACGGGCTTGTCGCTCTTGAGGACGTCCTGCTCGAAGGAGTCGTCGGTTACATGCTTGAGGTCGGCCACGGCGGGCTCCTTTAACTGATGTGTGCGGTGGGGCGGGAGGGGGTCAGACGGCGGTCTTCTCGGGCTCGGCCTGCTCCTCGTCCGCGAGGGCGGCTAGGTAGCGCTCGGCGTCGAGGGCGGCGGAGCAGCCGGTGCCGGCTGCGGTGATCGCCTGACGGTAGGTGTGGTCGACGACGTCGCCGGCGGCGAAGACACCGGTCACGTTCGTCCGGGTGGACGGGGCGACGACCTTCAGGTAGCCCTCCTCGTCCAGGTCGAGCTGGCCCTTGAAGAGTTCGGTGCGCGGGTCGTGGCCGATCGCGATGAACAGGCCCGTCACCGCCAGGTCGGAGAGCTCACCGGTCTTGAGGTTGCGCAGCTTCAGCCCGGCCAGCTTCGGGTCACCCTGGATCTCGGCGACCTCGCTGTCCCAGACGAACGAGATCTTCGGGTCGGCGAAGGCACGCTCCTGCATCGCCTTGGAGGCGCGCAGGGTGTCGCGGCGGTGGACGATCGTCACGGACTTGGCGAAGCGCGACAGGAAGGTGGCCTCCTCCATCGCGGTGTCACCGCCACCGATCACGGCGATGTCCTGGTCCTTGAAGAAGAAGCCGTCGCACGTGGCACACCACGAGACGCCGCGGCCGGAGAGGGCGTCCTCGTTGGGCAGGCCGAGCTTGCGGTGCTGCGAGCCGGTGGTGACGATGACGGCCTTGGCCCGGTGGACCGTGCCCGCCGTGTCGGTCACCGTCTTGATCTCACCGGTGAGGTCGACGGAGACGACGTCGTCGGGGATCAGTTCGGCGCCGAAGCGCTCGGCCTGGGCGCGCATGTTGTCCATGAGCTCGGGACCCATGATGCCGTCCTGGAAGCCGGGGAAGTTCTCGACCTCGGTGGTGTTCATCAGGGCGCCGCCCGCGGTGACGGCTCCCTCGAACACCAGCGGCTTCAGCGATGCGCGCGCGGTGTAGAGCGCCGCCGTGTAGCCGGCGGGCCCGGAGCCGATGATGATCACGTTTCGGACGTCGCTCACGGCTTCATTCCTCGTCTCTGGTCTATGTCGATCGACCGGGGGAGCCTCTGGGAACTCTCACCCCACCCAACGGATCCTAAGGGGCGCGCATTCCCGCTGTGTCCGGGCACACCAAGGGGTCGAGGCCGTACGGGATACGAAGCACGACGGGGACGCAGCCCGAAGCGTCAGGGGCGCGTGTAGGAGTCCTTGAGAAGGACCTTCACGGTGCCGGACGACGGCTGGCTGACGCAGGTCGCATCCATCAGGTACGCGGTGACCCGAGTGCTGTCGGAGCTGTCGGGGAGGACGACGAGGAGAGCGTCCCTCCCCTGGTACGTGCCCTTCTCGACGGCGAGGGCCGCGTCCTTCCGGTCCATGCCCTTCTGGACGCAGTCGGGCACCGTGGGCTGCTGGAAGACCCTGGGAGTCTTCGTCTCGGGCTCGCCCTGCATTCCCAGAGTGGGCGGACTGGAGTTGGGGGAGGCAGCCAGGAGATCAGCGACCTGCTGTTCCAGACCGCTCTCGGAGAAGCTGTCCGCGACGGTGGACCGCTGACCGGGCGCCGAGGTGCCCGGTCCCTCGTCGCCGGTCAGCGACGACACCAGGACCGACCCGAGACCCAGCGCCGCGACGGCGAAGACGGTACCCAGTACAGCGATCCTGCGTCGCCCGCCCCGCCGGAGACCCTTGCGGCCCGGTCCGGTGGTGGTGGTTCGGGCCCGTCCCGCGGGCCGCGGCGGCGACGTCGATGTTTCACGTGAAACATGAAGGGTGCTGTCCGACGACTCGAGTGCGGAGAACTCCGGAGCCGCGGCGCTGATCAAGGCTTCCGCGGCCAGTGCGGCATCGATGCGGTGGGCGACATCGTCCGGCATCCGCGTCGGCCCGGGCAGCGCCCCCAGGAGGCCACGCATCTCCTCCAGCGACGCGTGGACGTCCGCGCAGAGCACGCAGTCGTCCAGATGCCGACGCACTTCCGCACTGCGGTCCGGAGGGAGTAGACCCTCGGTGAGGTCGGAGATCTCTGTGACGTCCGGGTGCCCGGTCGTGTCCGTCGTCGATGTCACGTTCGCCCACCTCCGCCCTTCACAGCAGCTGAATCGCCGGTCCCGGCGCCGTCCGGGCCTTCGTCCCGAGGACCCGCTGCCGGTGGGACGGATGTCCCCTCCGCCCGGTTCCGTCCTCGCCCGGATTCCCTCACCTCGCCGGAGTTGGCCGGCCGCAGATGAGTGAGCAGCGGCAGGAGTCTCGCTCTGCCCCGGGCACAGCGACTCTTCACCGTCCCCGTCGGAACGTCGAGTACGCGGGCGGCCTCCGCGACGGGATAGCCCTGCATGTCGACCAGGATGAGCGCCGCACGCTGGTCGGGCGGCAGAGTGCCAAGGGCTTCGAGGAGCTGGCGGTGCAGGTCGTTGCGCTCGGCAGGTCCCGAGGCCGACTCGTGCGGCTCCAGCAATTGCTCCAGGCGCTCGGTGTCGTCGATCGGGGAGGTCTTGCGGGAGGCCGCCTTGCGGGCCCGGTCCAGACAGGCGTTCACCGTGATCCGATGCAGCCAGGTGGTGACGGCCGACTGGCCGCGGAAGGTGTGGGCGGCCCGGTAGGCGGACACCAGAGCGTCCTGAACCGCGTCAGCGGCCTCCTCGCGGTCCCCCAGGGTTCTGAGGGCCACCGCCCACAGCCGGTCACGGTGACGCCGTACGAGCTCACCGAAGGCGTCTGGGTCACCCTCCACATGGCGGGCGAGGAGGTCATGATCGCTGATCCCGTCGTATCCGGCGCCTGCTGCCATCGGACCCCCTCCCCCTCAGGTGAGATATCAGCCCGTGAACTTCACGTCGGTGATGGCCTGCTTGTAGCCGGCGCCACTGTAGCCATCCGTGGGCGCGTTCGGTACGGCGGTGATCCAGAGCAGTACGTACTGGGTCTTCACCGTCTTCGACGCCTTCACGGTGAGCGAGGTACCGCTGGTGTCGGCGGTTCCGATCTCCTTCATTCCGCTGATGCCCGTGGACGGGGCGAGCGAGTCCGTGGCATAGAGCTTCACGGTCGTGTGGTCGCCGGCGTACCGGAGTCCTATCGACGCCGCGGAGATGTCCTGCGCCGACCCCAGGTCGTAGACGATGCCCACTCCGGGCTTGTACGGAGCAAGGGTCGGCCCCTCGTCGTACTTCTTGGTCCGCCAGTAGGTGGAGCTGTCACCGTCATAGGTGTTGGCGACGTCCTCCGGCGCCTGTGCGGAACCGCTGGCGACGTACTCCTGCGAGCCCTGGATCTTGAGCTGCTGGACCGGCTTGGGCGCGGCGCTGTTGTTGTCGTCGCTGTCCGTCGTCTGCGTCTGGTTCGTGTCCTCGGAGTTGCCCTGGTCCATCAGGGCGTCCGCGAGCTGCCAGCTGCCGAGGCCGAGGGCCGCGATGAGCAGTGCGGAGACCGCCCACTTCAGCGCCCTGCCGGTGCGGCTCTGCAACGGGGGAGGCGGGGTCCGCACCGGCTGGGTGGCGCCCGGGTGCGTCGCGGGCCGTCCGTAGCTGCCCTGTTGGTATGTCGTGCGCTGGTACTCGGGAGGCGCGGTGAACGCGGGCTCCGGCGGGCGGATGCGGGGCATCTCACCGATGGCCTTGACCAGTTCCTCCGGTGTGGCGCACGCGGACTCGTGCCGGGAGGCGGTCGCCCCGTCGTTGACGAGAGCGCGCATGGCAAGTTCCGACAGGCCCCGGTGGATGCCGGCACGCACCTGGTCGGGGGCGATCAGTCCGACGGCCTTGGGCAGTCCGGAAAGACCGTAGGCGTCGTTCTCGTACGGCCAGCGCTGGGTGAGTGCCGCGTACAGCAGGGCGCCGATCGCCTCGGTGTCGGTGCGCTGGGGGGTGTCGGAGCTGATGCCGCGCAGCGCCGCGTTGACGGCGAGGCCGCGGATACGCCACTGGCCGGTGGAGGTGCGCAGCACGGCGTTGGGGTTCAGTCGCAGGTGCGCGAGCCCCTCGCGGTGGGCGGCCGCCATGGCGGAGGCGATCTGACTCACCATCTGGTACGCGTCGTGCGGCTCCAGCGGCCCGGAAGCGAGGAGCGTGGTCAGTTCGGTGGCGTCGGGCAACCACTCGTGGACGACGTAGACGAGGTCGTTCTCCTCGACCGCGTCCAGGACTTGGACGAAACGAGGGTCGCCGAGCAGGGCGGAGGACCGGGCCGCCGCCAGGACGGAACGGGCCCGCGTGTGATCCGCGGGCAGAACATGGACGCCGACGGCACGGCGGAGTTTCTCGTCCACCGCCCGCCAACTGCTGAAACCGTCCAGACGGGTGACGCAGTCCTCGAGTCGGTAGCGTCTGGCGAGTTTGTGGCCGCTGTGCAGTTCTGGCGCCGAGGCCTTCCCGGGACTCTCGGCCCCGCCACTCCCCTGTGCCTCGTCGCTGTCCGTGTCCCGCTCCCGGTTCTTGGCCACACCGTCGGCCGTGGACTGGTCCGCCTGTGCGGTCAGCGGCTGATCGCCGCTGTTGTCTGCCACGTCGACGGCAGCCGTACTCCGTTCCGCCACCGTCGTTCCTGCCTCCCCATCCATGCGCGCCGTCCGACCTCGTGCGCGCCGTCCGACGCCGAAACCAATTGTGCCCACAGTCCGCCGCTATGCACGACACGCGGCGGCGGACGATGGTTGTGCGCCTACCCCTGCCTCAGCGACCCAGGCGTCCGCGTACCATGCCGACGAGCGAGTTGAGCTCCTCGATACGCATACGGCGGGCAGCGACGAAGAAGACGCCGACCAGCACGATTCCACCGGCCAGCAGCGCGGCGAAGGACCCGAGGACGCCCTGGCCGAGAGTCTGGGCGATGCCGTAGCAGGCGGCGCCGCTGAGCAGGGCGGCCGGCACGGCGGCGATGCACAGCCGCGCGTACGTCCGCATTACGCGGGCGCCGTCCAGGTCCCCGCCGAGCCGCTTGCGCAGCCGGTTCCAGGCGACGCCGACACCGATGACGTAGGCCAGGCCGTAGGAGGCGGCCATGCCGACCACGGCCCAGCGGGCCGGAAGTACGAAGTAGCAGGTGGCGGAAGCGGCGGCGTTGACGGCCGCCACGATCACCGTGTTGTAGAAGGGCGTTCGCGTGTCCTCGTAGGCGTAGAAGGCGCGCAGCACGACGTACTGCACCGAGTACGGGATCAGGCCGAGGCCGAAGGCCATCAGCATGAAGCCCATGTTGGTGGCCTCACTGATGCCCGAGGAGCCGAAGATGAGGGTGCACATCGGGATGCCGAGAGCGATGAAGCCGAAAGCGATGGGGACGATCGCGACGGCCGTCGTGCGCAGGCCCTGGGAGATGTCGTCGCGGACGGCACCCGCGTCCTGTTCGGCCGCCGAGCGAGAGATCCGGGGCAGCAGCGCGGCCATGAGGGACACGGTGATGATGGCCTGGGGCAGGCCCCAGATCAGCTGGGCGTTGGCGTAGGCGGCGAAACCGGTGCCCTTGACGCCCGAGTCGATGCCGGCCGCGGTGGACAGCTGGGTGACCACCAGCGCGCCCGCCTGGTTGGCCAGGACGAACAGGATCGTCCACTTGGCGAGCATGGCGGCCTTGCCGAGGCCGTGGCCCTTCCAGTCGAAGCGCAGCCGCATCCGGAAGCCGGTCTCGCGCAGGTACGGGATCATCGCGAGGGCCTGGACGACCAGGCCCAGCAGGATGCCGATGCCGAGCAGCCGCTGGCCCTCCGGCGGGATGTTCGTGACGCTCATGTCGGAGTCCGCCGCGGTGCCGTACACCCACAGGAACATGCCGAGCGTCACGATGATGACGACGTTGTTCAGGACCGGAGTCCACATCATCGCGCCGAACTTCCCGCGCGCGTTGAGGATCTGCCCCATCACCACGTGGACGCCCATGAAGAAGATCGAGGGCAGGAAGTAGCGCGTGAAGGTGACGGCGACCTCGTTGGCCGCGGGGTTGCTGGCGACCGGGTTCGCCAGCATGCGGACCAGGAGCGGGGCGGCGAACATCGCGAGGCCGGTGAGCGCGGCCAGGGCCACCATCACGAGCGTCAGCAGGCGGTTGGCGTATGCCTCGCCGCCGTCGTCGTCGTCCTTCATGGCACGGACGAGCTGCGGCACGAACACGGAGTTGAGGCCACCGCCGACGGTCAGGATGTAGATCATCGTCGGCAGCTGGTAGGCGACCTGGAAGGAGTCGCCGAGGAAGCCGAGGCCCAGGGCGGAGACGATCATCGCCGACCGGATGAACCCGGTCAGACGCGAGACCATCGTGCCCGCCGCCATCACCGCGCTCGACTTCAGCAGTCCCGTTGCCCGTCCGCTCTTCTTCACGGGCGGTGCCGGGGCCGCCGGCGTGGCGGTGAGGTTCATGGTCTGGTCGGCCCCGGAGGACGGATCCACGAGCCCCGACGCATGGGCGGCCGCGGGTGCCTGGTACTGCGCCACCGGAACCTGCCCACCCGGAACGTGACCGCCCGGAGCGTGCGCCGGGCCCGGTACCGCGGACGACCCCATCGGCGGGTGGGTGCCGCCCTGCTGCTGGTCGCGGAAGAGGTGGGCGAAGGCGTCGGGCTCGTGGCGCTCCTCGCCGGAGTGCGTGACGAGGTCGTCCACGCCCACGAACTGGGTGGTGCGCGGGTCGTCGCCGTACGGCAGGTACTGCGTAGGGCCCTCCGGCTCGGGCGCCGGTGTCTGGGCCCACACGTGTGGGTCGGGCGCGTAGGGGGACTGCTGCGGCGGGCCGTAGAGCGGCTGCTGGGGAGGGTGGGCTCCGGGCGGCGGCGGGGGATGCGCTGCACGGTCGTAGAGCGCCTCGGCGACCGGATCCTGAGCGGTGAGGTCCTGGGACCTGTACGGGTCCTGGTCGTAGGCGTCCTGGAGGTACATGTCCGCGGGGTGCTGCGGCGGCACCTGGCCGTGCTCGGGCGGCGGGCCCTCGGGGTAGCCCGAGCTGCCCGCGGCCTGGCCGCGGTCACCGTCGTACGGCGCGTTCATGGTTACCCCACCTCATCGTTCCGGGCCGACCGGCCACGACATCCTCAACGGTCCACTCTCTCACCCGTCCCGGACGGGTCAGTGCTTTCCGCTGCGGTGTCCGGTGTCCCGTCACTCGGCTGCACCGGGTCGTCTGCCCCGGACCGGGCGTCCGACTCGCCGGCGCGCCCGTTCCCGGAATCCTGCGTGCTCTCGGCCATGTCGGCGGCCGGGTCCGTCTCGTCGGTGCCGTTCTCCTGGGCCTCCCGGGCCGCCGCGCGCTTGCGCTGCGTGTACATCCGGAAGCCGGCCAGCACGAGCAGCAGGAAACCGCCGCCGATGACGAGCATCACGGTGGCCGTGATCTCGGTGACCTTCACGCCGAAGGTGACCGGTGCGCCGTACGCCCTGCCGTCCTCGGTGTACAGCTGGGCGACGACCGCCGCCTGGCCGTTGGCGTTGGCCGAGGTGGGGAACTTCACCGTCGTGCTGTGCCCGCCGGAGACCTCGATGGGCCGCTCGGCGTAGGCCTTGCCGTCGATCTCGAGACGGGTCGGATTGGTCGAGGTCAGCCGCAGCACCAAGCGGTCGACACCCTGCACGAGGTTGTTCTGCACGGTCACCGGAATCGTGGCGCTGCGTCCGGAGAGCTTGAGCTCCGACTTCTGGATCAGTTTGACCTGTTCGGCCAGCTTGGTGAGGTAGGCCTGGACGCCCTGGCGGAAGCTGCTGGCCGCGGTGGTCCGGCCCCGCCAGGACGTGGACATCTCGCGGTTGATGGCCCGCCCGAAGGGGGTCACCACCCGGGACTCGTCGGTCAGGATCACCTTGAAGTTGTCCAGCCGGTCCTGCGTGGTGGCGATGTCCACGAAGGCTGACCGCGGCAGCTCCCGCTTGCTGAGCGAGGAGGGGTACGCCGACTGGGACGGTACCTTCGTCGTGGCACCGGGGTCGGGCTTGGCCGTGGCGGTCGCCGTGAGCTGCTGCGCCTGCGACCAGGTCCCGCCCTGCAGAGCGGTGACCGCCTCCGCCATGGCCTGGGCCTGGCCCGCGGTCGGCATGCGCTGGGGGGCGACGACGATGCTGCGTTGCTTGTCCGTCTGGAGGTTCAGCGCCAGGCTCTGCGCGAGGAACTCCTGCACGGCGAGCGTGGAAGCGGAGGCCTTCGTGAGGTCGCCCTGGAACGCCTCCGACAGGCGGGAGTCCGCGACCACCGCCGTGGTGCCGCCGCCGATGGGGCGGGCCGCGGAGGGCGTGTACGACAGATCGCCGTTCTCCGCGAGGCTGTCGCTTCGCGCGATCACCTTGTCGGCGCCCGCGGAGGTGGCGACCTTCACGATCGACGGGTCGACGGCACCCTCCACCGGCCAGGCGAAGTCAGTGCTCGGGGTCACATGGAGCACGGTCTCCACCGTGCTGGCGGCGACGTCTGTGGCGGCCTTGAGCTGGTTCAGGGAGCCGGTGACGCTGGTCCCGCTGTGTGCCAGGGAGGCCAGATCGGGGTCGGCGTAGGGCAGGGCGACGACCTGCTTGCCCTGCACGGCCTGTTGCAGTTCGGCGAGCCACCGGCCGGCGACGGCCTGGTTGTTGCCTGCCGTGGTGGTGTCACCGGAGACGATGTCGTACCGCTCGGTCATGGCGTCGACGGAGGCAAGCAGGGCCGGGTCGATCACCCAGGTCACGTCGAGGCTCTTGCCGAGGCTCAGGAGCTGGTCGAGGCGACCGCCGGGAGAGATCTCCGCGGCGAGGTCGTCGTTGAGGAACACCGGTGTCTGCTGTTCGTTCGACCCGGTCTCGGCCGTCATGTGGACGTCGGAGACCAGTGGCCACAGCACGGTCGTACGGGTCCTGGTGTCGGCCTCGTCCGGCTGCCACGGCAGGAATGTCCGCTGGATGCCCAGCACCTGCTCCCACGGCTTCGCGGACGTCTCGCCCGACAGGGCGACGCCCAGCGGGTACACACCGCCGTCCCCGAGGTCGAGCTCGTCGACCGGTACGGAGATGCTGAACTGCTCGGAGATCCCGGGAGTGAGCTTGGCGAACTCGGCGACGTACTTGTCGCCCACCGGGGATCCGCTGGAGCTGGAGATGTCGTCGGACCGCTTGGCGGTGCTGTCGATCGCCGAGCGGGTGGCCAGCGCGGACCCCACGCGCAGGTCCACATGAGCGCCCGTGACGGTCTGCTTGCCCTTGTTGGTCACCGTGCCCGAGACGGTCAGCGTGTCGCCTTCGGTGGGAATGCTGGGGCTCAGGGAGTCGACGGCGACGGCCACCGTGCCCGTACTGGAGGCTTCCTTGGCGTAGGTGTGTTCCGCGGCCTGCGCCGAGGACGCGGACAGCTGGAGCAGACCGGCCAGCAGCGGCGCCCCCGCGAGCAGTGCTCCGGTGCGCCGCAGCCACCGGCGGGCAGGTGAGGGAGCCATCCCCGGGAAGTCTGCCGCCTCGGCCACGCGCTCGTCCGTCCCTCGTCGTCGTCAGTGGTCGTCGGAATGTGCGTCCACGCATGGTAACGATGCCCGCTGAGGGGAAGTGCCGCGGTCTGCTCCACAAGATCAGGTGCAATCGCGGTGGCATCCCCTATGTGCGTGTATAAGGAGGATCAGTCGCGCATGTCACGCATGCTGACTTATGCGGCTGTCGTGGAGGGCGGCCATACACCTTAATAGGGGCGCTCGCGCAGTGCCGGGCCACGTACCCTCTTCTGTTGTGCCGAACGCCAACGAAGACAATCTCAGTGCCCTCAGCCAGGTGCAGCACCGCGCGGTGAGTGAACTCCTGCGGGTGGCTCCTGTTGCTGACGACCTCGCCCGCCGATTCCGGGAGGCCGGGTTCTCGCTCGCCCTGGTCGGCGGCTCGGTCCGGGACGCGCTGCTCGGCCGGCTCGGCAACGACCTCGACTTCACGACGGACGCCCGTCCCGAGGACGTGCTGAAGATCATCCGTCCCTGGGCGGATGCCGTGTGGGAGGTCGGGATCGCGTTCGGCACGGTCGCCGCACAGAAGGAAGCCCGCGTCGGAGACGCTGATCGAAGCTTCCAGATCGAGGTCACCACCTATCGGTCGGAGGCCTACGACCGCACCTCCCGCAAGCCCGAGGTGTCGTATGGCGACTCCATCGAGCAGGATCTGGTCAGGCGGGACTTCACGGTGAACGCGATGGCCGTGGCGCTCCCGGAGAAGGAGTTCATCGATCCGCACGGTGGTCTCGATGACCTCGCCGCACGGGTGCTGCGCACTCCGGGGACGCCCGAGGAGTCCTTCTCGGACGATCCGCTGCGGATGATGCGTGCCGCCCGCTTCGCGGCCCAGCTCGACTTCGAGGTGGCCCCGGAGGTCATCACGGCGATGACCGAGATGGCCGGCCGGCTCGAGATCGTCTCGGCCGAGCGGGTCCGGGACGAACTCAACAAGCTGATCCTCTCCACGCACCCCCGCAAGGGCCTGACGTTGCTCGTGGACACCGGGCTCGCCGAGTACGTGCTGCCGGAGCTGCCCGCCCTGCGGCTGGAGAGCGACGAGCACCACCGGCACAAGGACGTCTACGAGCACACGCTGATCGTCCTGGAGCAGGCCATCGCGCTGGAGGAGGAGGGGCCCGACCTGACCCTGCGTCTGGCCGCGCTGCTGCACGACATCGGCAAGCCGCGCACCCGTCGGTTCGAGGAGGACGGCCGGGTCTCGTTCCACCACCACGAGGTGGTCGGCGCGAAGATGACCAAGAAGCGCATGACCGCGCTGAAGTACTCCAACGAGCTGGTGAAGGACGTCTCGCGCCTGGTCGAACTCCACCTGCGGTTCCACGGTTACGGCACCGGTGAATGGACGGACTCCGCTGTCCGCAGGTATGTACGGGACGCTGGACCGCTCCTCGACCGTCTGCACAAGCTGACCCGCTCGGACTGCACGACGCGCAACAAGCGCAGGGCGGCCGCGCTCTCGCGTGCGTACGACGGGCTGGAGGAGCGCATCGACGAGCTGAAGGAACAAGAGGAGCTGGACGCGATCCGCCCGGACCTCGACGGCAACCAGATCATGAAGATCCTGGGGGTCGGCCCAGGTCCTGCCGTGGGCAATGCGTACAAGCACCTGCTGGAGCTGCGGCTGGAGAACGGGCCGATGGGGTACGACGCGGCGGTGGCGGCGCTCCGGCAGTGGTGGGCCAAGGAAGGCTGAGCGCGTGAAGCGGGGTCATGTTTCACGTGAAACATGACCCCGCCCGGATACGCGGAGGGGGGGTGTTTTAAGTTATAAAAACCCCCCAAAAACCAAATCCATAAGAAGAGTATTTATTTAATGAGAGCAGGAAATTAAATACGGGAACCGTGTAGGTGTTAG
>NZ_JBHXHX010000005.1:258171-265368 GCF_042723915.1 Streptomyces sp. NPDC058335
GGGCTGTGTGGGCCCAGGTTTGGCTGCGGGGTTTCTGGGGGGTATTTTCTCACTACAACCAGCCCCCCGCCCGGATCCGGGGCGGGGGGGTTTTACACGTGAAACACCGCCCCTCTCTGCGACTGCCTTACTTCGAGTAGTCCTTCAGGCAGAGCAGGAAGTTACTGCCGTCACCGGTCTCGGTGTACGAGTACTGGAAGTCCTTGGCCTTCTCCGAGCACTTGGTCTCTGCGGAGACCGCGGAGTAGTCACCCTCGACCTTCGCCAGCACCACGTACTGGGCCTTCGAGGAGCTGCACTCGACGACCTCGAGGTCGGGGTCGTTGTCATTCGTGCTGCCGCGGTGCATGCAGTCGCCGACCGCGGCGGTGTTGGCGTCGTCCCGGTTCGATATGAAGACACCGATGCCCACACCGATGACGGCCAGGACGATCACGACGTTCTTGATCAGCTTGAAACTGACCTTGCGACTGGGCGGCGCCGGGGGGACCGCTCCGTAAGGGGAGTTGGCCTGCTGCGGGAATCCGGGCTGGCCGGGCTGCGGCGGGTACGGAGCCTGGCCCTGGGGCTGGCCGTAGGGCTGCTGGCCCTGCTGTGCAAACGGATTCTCGCCCTGGGGCGGCGGAGTCGTCACTGGGGGTCCCCCTAGAGAACATAGGTGTGTGACGCGTGAGACGCGAGATAAGACGCACGTAAACTACCGGCCGCCAGTGACAGCCCCGTAGCCCAGGGGAAGTCTGTGGCATTGATGTGACACTTACTGGCGTTCAAATCGTGCCATTGTCATAGAAACAACCCCGTAGATCACGGCGACCGTGACCACCAGGGCCGTAGAGCGCCCGTCCGGCGGCAGCATCACTGCGGCTACTCCGGCGGCACCGACGAAGGCGACGTTGAACAGCACGTCGTAGAGGGAGAAGGTGCGGCCGCGGAAGCCGTCTTCCACGGAGGACTGGACGATGGTGTCGGTGCCGATCTTCGCGCCCTGGGTGACGAGCCCCAGGACGAAGGCCGCGGTGAACGCGGTGGCTTCGGCGAACGGGAGCATCAGCGCGAGCTCCAGGACAGCGGCCACGCCCGAGCAGACGACGATCCAGCGGCCGGGCCCCAGTCGCCCGGCGGCCGACGGGGTCACCACGGCTGCCACGAAGAAGCCCACGCCCGCGACGCCCACCGCAAGCCCGAGAAGGGCCAGCCCCTCCTCCGGGTCGGAGGACCAGGCGTACCGGCAGAGCATCAGCATCATGACCGTGAGGGCGCCGTAGCAGAACCGCATCAGCGTGATCGCGCCGAGCGCCCAGGCGGCCTGCCGACGACCCGGCTCGGAGAGGTGCCGCAGGCCGGCCGCCAGACCGCTGGCCGTTCCCCGGAGGGCTGCTGCGAGTCGGGGCGAGACCCGTTCCCGGTCGGGGCCCAGCAGGTCCACCGCCAGGCTCAGGGACACCAGGGCGGCGCACAGGTACAGCGCAGAGCCCAGCAGAACGACGGCGGCGTCGGAGTCCGCGACCAGCAGGCGGACCACGAAGGCGAGTCCTCCTCCCGCGGTCGCGGCGAGCGTTCCGGCGGTGGGCGAGAGGGAGTTGGCGATGACCAGGCGCTCGGCGTCGACCACCCGCGGCAGCGCCGCCGACAGGCCGGCGAGGACGAAGCGGTTGACCGCGGTGACGCAGAGGGCGGAGGCGTAGAAGAGCCAGTCGGGAACGCTGCTGATGATCAGGACGGCCGTGACCGACGCCAGCAGGGCGCGCAGGAGGTTGCCGTAGAGGAACACCTGGCGGCGGCGCCATCGGTCGAGGAGGACGCCGGCGAAGGGGCCCACCAGGGAGTACGGGAGCAGCAGGACCGCCATGGCGGAGGCGATCGCGGTGGCCGAGGTCTGTTTCTCCGGGGAGAAGACGACGTACGCCGCGAGTGCGACCTGGTAGACGCCGTCGGCGCACTGGGAGAGGAGCCGGACGGCGAGCAGGCGCCGGAAGTTGCCGAAGCGCAGCAGGACGCGTAGATCGCGGACGACGGCCATGGGGGACAGCCTCACACACGGCGAGGCCCCCGGATCACATGACCCGGGGGCCCTCGTCAGCCCTGGCAGGAGCGAATTTCAGCGCTGCCGGCAACAGCGCGATGTGCTGTGCTGAGCCGGCGCGCGTGACTCTCTGTCGAGTCCGCGCGCCGGGTTCGGTCGAATCAGCGCTCGACTTCGCCGCGGATGAACTTCTCGACGTTCGCGTAGGCCTCGTCGTCGAAGTACTGGACCGGCGGGGACTTCATGAAGTAGCTCGACGCCGACAGGATCGGGCCGCCGATGCCGCGGTCCTTGGCGATCTTCGCGGCGCGCAGGGCGTCGATGATGACACCCGCCGAGTTCGGGGAGTCCCAGACCTCGAGCTTGTACTCGAGGTTCAGCGGGACGTCACCGAAGGCACGGCCCTCGAGACGGACGTAGGCCCACTTGCGGTCGTCCAGCCAGGCCACGTAGTCCGAAGGACCGATGTGGACGTTCTTCTCGCCCATGTCGCGGTCGGGGATCTGCGAGGTGACGGCCTGCGTCTTCGAGATCTTCTTGGACTCGAGGCGGTCGCGCTCCAGCATGTTCTTGAAGTCCATGTTGCCGCCGACGTTGAGCTGCATGGTGCGCTCGAGACGGACACCGCGGTCCTCGAACAGCTTCGCCATCACACGGTGGGTGATGGTGGCGCCGACCTGCGACTTGATGTCGTCGCCGACGATCGGGACGCCGGCCTCGGTGAACTTGTCCGCCCACGACTTGGTGCCGGCGATGAAGACCGGAAGGGCGTTGACGAAGGCGACCTTGGCGTCGATGGCGCACTGGGCGTAGAACTTCGCCGCGTCCTCGGAACCGACGGGCAGGTAGCAGACGAGAACGTCGACCTGCTTGTCCTTGAGGATCTGGACGATGTCGACCGGCTCCTCGGCGGACTCCTCGATGGTCTGGCGGTAGTACTTGCCGAGACCGTCGAGGGTGTGGCCGCGCTGAACCGTGACGCCCTTGTTCGGGACGTCGCAGATCTTGATCGTGTTGTTCTCGCTGGCACCGATGGCGTCGGAGAGGTCGAGGCCGACCTTCTTCGCGTCGACGTCGAAGGCGGCGACGAACTCGACGTCACCGACGTGGTATTCCCCGAACTGCACGTGCATCAGGCCCGGGACCTTGGACGCCGGGTCGGCGTCCTTGTAGTACTCGACGCCCTGCACCAGCGACGCCGCGCAGTTGCCCACGCCGACGATGGCTACGCGAACCGAACCCATTCCGGTTGCTCCCTGTGTGTACGAGTGAGGCCCTGAATGGACTCTCACGTGGCGGTTTCGCCGGGCGTATCCGTCCCGGGGGTGTCCCCGGGACGGGGCAGGCCGCCCGCCGATCCAGATGTGGTGTTCTGCTGAGCGGACCCCCCGGAGCCGGAACCCTTCAGGTCCCGTCCGGCCCGCTCGCTCTCGATGAGCTCGTTCAGCCAGCGCACTTCGCGCTCCACGGACTCCATTCCGTGGCGCTGGAGCTCAAGCGTGTAGTCGTCGAGGCGCTCTCTGGTGCGCGCCAGTGAGGCGCGCATCTTCTCGAGACGCTCCTCCAGGCGGCTGCGGCGGCCCTCCAGGACGCGCATGCGCACATCACGGGAGGTCTGCCCGAAGAAGGCGAAGCGAGCGGCGAAGGTCTCGTCCTCGTACGCGTCCGGGCCCGTCTGGGAGAGCAGGTCCTCGAAGTGCTCCTTACCTTCCGCCGTCAGCCGGTAGACGATCTTGGCGCGGCGCCCGGTGAGAGGAGCGGCGAGGGCGTCCTCCCGGCTGTTCCCCGTTTCCTCGATCAACCAGCCGTTGGCGAGGAGCGTCTTGAGGCAGGGATAGAGGGTTCCGTAGCTGAACGCACGGAACACACCCAGTGAGGTATTGAGTCGTTTACGCAGCTCGTAGCCGTGCATCGGGGACTCGCGGAGCAGGCCGAGGACGGCGAATTCGAGGATCCCGGAACGCCGGCTCATCGTCGCCTCCCCTCTTCCGCGACCCGTGGTGCCGGGCCCGCTGATGGTCTTATGCCGTGCTGATGTATCGACTCGATACATCAGCACGATAGAACGACCTTCCGGCTGGGACAAGGGGGACGATGGTGAACGGGATCACATCACCGATTCGTTGTAGGCAAGTTGCCTGTTTTGGGGTGAACTTCGGGGCTAGGCAGGTTTTGGCGGTGCGTAGTCTGTGCGCCATGCAAACCACCGGGACTCGCGTGACGCCGGGGGGCGTCGAGTTCCCCGGTGCGGTACGGGTGAATGCGCCAGCGACCTCATCCGTACTTCGGGGGGACAGGAAACCAGCCGCCGTTTCCAGGCGCGCACGGATGCGCCTGCCCGAGGAGTAGTCGTTCGATGAGCGAGCACCGTCGCAAACCGCCGCAGTCGCAGGAAGGCGGACGTGCCGCGGCCCGACGCGGCCAGTCCGGTTCGTCCTCCGGCCGCCGTGCGGCACCGCGAGGCGCCACCGGGTCTCCTTCCGACTCGTACGGGTCGGGTTTCCACGGGCCTGGAGGCGAGGAGCCGTCGTCCGGTGGCCGTGCCGATGCCCGGCGCGCGGCACAGAGAAGCACGGGTGGCCGGCGCAGGGGCGCCGAGCCCGCAGGAGGCCGTCGCGGCGGCCCGTCCGGCCCTCCGGGCCGGGGCAGAGGGCGCCCGGAGCCGGGCAGGAAGCGCCTGATCGACTATCCGCGCGCCGGCAAGTACGGCTGGCAGCGCTGGGTGCCGTCCTGGAAGCTCGTCACCGGCCTGTTCGTCGGGTTCATGGGCAGCATGGTCGCGGTGGCGGGCGTCGGGTACGCCGTCGTCGACATCCCCAAGGTCGACGAGACGGCCGAGGCGCAGAACAACGTCTACTACTGGGCCGACGGCACCCAGATGGTTGCCACCGGTGGAGAGACGAACCGCCAGATCATCGATCTCTCGCAGATCCCCGAGGCGATGCGCTGGGCGGTGATCTCGCAGGAGAACAAGACGTTCTACGACGACAGCGGCATCGACCCCAAGGGCATCGCGCGCGCGGTGTTCAACATGGCGCGAGGCGGACAGACGCAGGGTGGCTCGACCATCACCCAGCAGTACGTCAAGAACGCCATGCTGAACGACCAGTCCCAGACGCTCTCCCGGAAGTTCAAGGAGATCTTCGTCTCGATCAAGGTCGGGGCGGAGGAGGACAAGGACGACATCATCGAGGGCTATCTGAACTCGGCGTACTACGGGCGCAACGCCTACGGCATTCAGGCCGCTGCCCGCGCGTACTTCGACAAGGACGCCATCGACCTCAACGAGGGTGAGTGTGCCTTCCTGGCCGCCACGCTGAAGGGCGCCACCTACTACGACCCGGCAGGTGCCCGCTCCATCGACCCGACCGGCGCGACGCCGGAGGCCAACAGCAGGCGTGCTCTGAACCAGATGCAGGACACCCTCGACAAGATGGTCGAGTACAAGCACCTGGACGCCGCGACGCGGGCCAAGTACACGACGCTGCCCAAGTGGAAGAACCCGCGTTCGAACACCCAGTTGAGCGGTCAGATCGGTTACCTCGTCGACCTCGCCAACAGCTATGTGATCACCAACAGCAAGGAAACGGGGATCACCCAGAACAAACTTCAGCAGGGTGGCTACTCGATCCACACGACCTTCGACAGGAACAAGGTCGAGCAGCTCAAGACGGCGGTCTCGAAGGTCCAGAAGGCCAACATCAAGCCGAAGGAACGACCTGACACGGACACGCACGTCCAGTTCGGTGGGGCGTCCGTCAACCCGGCGACGGGCGCGATCGAGGCGATCTACGGCGGTGAGGACGCGACCAAGCACTTCACCAACAACGCCGACCAGACCGGTGCCCAGGTGGGTTCGACATTCAAGCCGTTCGTCCTCGCGGCGGCGATGACCTGGGGCGTCCGCGACAAGGACCTGGGCTCGTCGCAGGCCCAGGACGAGCGCACCATCGTCTCCCCCAAGAGCCTGTTCAGCGGCAAGAACAAGCTCAAGATCAAGAACTACGACGGGACGATCTGGAAGAACGAGAAGGGCGAGGAGTGGCTCCAGACCAATGACGGCCAGGCCTCCTACGGCTCCCCGCCCAACTTCAAGGTCGACCTGCGTGAGGCAATGCGCGAGTCGGTGAACTCCGCCTTCGTCCAGCTGGGCATGGATGTCGGCCTGGACAAGGTGAAGGAGGCTGCGCAAGGCGCCGGCCTCAAGCCGGGCAGCCTCACCGGCGCCGGCTTCCCGTCGTTCTCGATCGGCATCTCCGACCCGAGCGCCATCCGGATGGCGGGCTCCTACGCCACCTTCGCGGCGAGCGGCAAGCAGCGTGACCCCTACTCGGTCCAGAAGGTCACGAGCCAGGACGGCGTGATCTACACGCACAAGACCGAGACCAAGCAGGCGTTCACCTCGAAGGTCGCCGACAACGTCACGGACATTCTGAAGACCGTGGTCGAGAAGGGAACGGGTACCGCCGCACAGTTGCCCGGTCGTGAAGTGGCCGGCAAGACCGGTACCACGGACGGCAACAAGTCGGCCTGGTTCGTCGGCTACACGCCCCAGCTGTCGACCGCGATCACCATGTTCCGGTACGACGACGACGAGACCAAGAAGAACCGCACGTTCCTGGAGATGTTCGGAACGGGTGGCCAGAAGAAGATCCACGGTGCCTCGTTCCCGGCGGAGATCTGGCACGACTACATGGCCGAGGCCATGAAGAACCTGCCGAAGAAGGGCTTCCCGGATCCGCAGCCCATCGGCGAGGTCGTCAACGAGGAGCCGCTTCCGTCGCCCACTCCTTCGATCACGGAGAGCGAGGAGGCGAGCCCCTCGCCGTCCCCGAGCCCCAGTGAGACGGAGCCCGAGCCGTCGCCCTCCCCCTCCGATACCTGCAACAGCTTCTTCGGCTGCGAGGACGACTCGGGCGGTGTGAACGGCGGAGGCGACAACGGCGGCACCGGCGAGGCGAGTCCCTCGCCATCCCCCAGCGACACCGGGGATGACACCAGAGGCAACGCCAATGGCGGGAACTTCTTCGGAGGATCAAGCGGTTAGTCGCGCAATTGCCCCGCACGGGCGTGTGACGGGAAAAAAACCGGTGTTTAAACGGTAAACAGGGCCCCCGCACCCGCCCGGGGGGGGCGGCCCGCGGCGGGTTAAGAGGGACGTAACGCCCGGTGTG
>NZ_JBHXHX010000005.1:265378-341819 GCF_042723915.1 Streptomyces sp. NPDC058335
CACCCCCAATCCCGCTAACTACTCCGCCGCCACCCCCTGTAACCCGCCAAAGGGCCCCCCAGCGCCTTTTCAAGATAAACTCCCGGATGTTTCACGTGAAACGAGGGCCGCCTCACCGGACCGGGTGGGGCGGCCCTCGGCGTTTTCCTAGGTCCGTACGGCAGGATGTGAGCCATGCCCAGTGCAGAATCGACGCCAGCGCGCGTGCACGAGCCGGAGCCGGTGCGGCCGACCAGGAACGACGAGGTGGCCGCGGCCGGCAGTGAGCTGATCGGCGGCCCTCTGGGGCGGCGAGCCCTGACCGGGACGTCCTGGCTGTCTCCTGTCCGGGTCGTCGCCCTCGTGGCCATCGGGATGTTCGCCCTCGGCCTGATTCAGAAGGCGCCCTGCTACAACGGCGGCTGGTTCTTCGGCGCGGTTTCCCAGTACACGCATGCCTGCTACTCGGACATCCCGCACCTGTACCAGGGGCGTGGATTCGCCGACGGACTCGTGCCGTACTTCGACAAGCTCCCCGGTGACATGCAGTACCTCGAATACCCGGTCCTCACCGGAGTGTTCATGGAGGTTGCCGCCTGGCTGACGCCGGGCAGCGGCAGCGCCCAGCACCAGGGCCAGTGGTACTGGATGGTCAACTCCGGGATGCTGATGGCGTGCGCGGCCGTCATGGCCGTCTGCGTGGCCCGGACGCACGCCCGTCGCCCCTGGGACGGTCTGCTGGTGGCCCTGGCACCCGCGTTCGCGCTCACCGCCACCATCAACTGGGATCTGCTGGCGGTCGCTCTGACGGCCGCAGCGATGCTGATGTGGTCACGCGGCCGGGCGCTCGCGTTCGGCGTTCTGCTGGGGCTCGCCACCGCCGCCAAGCTCTACCCCGTCTTCCTCCTGGGCCCGCTGTTCGTCCTGTGCTGGCGGGCGGGGAAGTGGCGGGACTTCGGTACGGCCCTGGGTGGTGCGCTCGTCGCCTGGCTGGTGGTGAACCTGCCGGTGATGGTCTTCGCCTTCGAAGGCTGGTCGAAGTTCTACACGTTCAGCCAGGAGCGGGGCGTCGACTTCGGGTCGTTCTGGCTGATCGTGGCCCAGAATTCCAGCGATCCGCTCACCACCGACAGCGTCAACACCCTCGCCACGCTGCTGGTCGTGGTGTGCGGACTGGGCATCGGGGCGCTGACGCTGACCGCTCCGCGGCGCCCCCGCTTCGCCCAACTGGCCTTCCTGATCGTGGCGGCCTTCATCCTCACCAACAAGGTCTACTCGCCGCAGTACGTCCTGTGGCTCGTGCCGCTGGCCGTACTGGCCCGGCCGAAGTGGCGGGACTTCCTGATCTGGCAGGCCTGCGAGGTGGCGTACTTCCTCGGTATCTGGCTGTACCTCGCGTACACCACCAGCGGAGACGCCCACAAGGGACTGCCGACCGACGGCTATCACTGGGCCATCGGAGTGCACCTGCTCGGGACGCTCTACCTGTGCGTCGTGGTGGTGCGGGACATCCTGATGCCCGAGCGGGACGTCGTCCGCCGGGCCGGGGACGACGATCCCTCGGGCGGGGTGCTCGACGGCGCGGAGGACGTGTTCGTCTTGGGAACCGCGGCCCGTCCCGCCCGGCACGCGGGCCACTTCGACGGACCGCAGGTGGAGTGGGGCAAGCAGGACACCGCCAACGGTTCGCCCTGAGCGAACACGGCGCGGTCCATCCACGCAAAAGGCCGTACACGGAGGCTCCGTGTACGGCCTTACGTCGTTGCCGTGCTGCTCAGCGGTCCATGATGCGGTCGAACTGCGTGGTGGTGTGGCGCAGATGGGCCACCAGCTCGTCGCCGACCGTCGGCTCCGGTGCGTCCGAAGGGACGAACAGGATGGACACCTGCATGTGCGGCGGTTCGGCGAACCAGCGCTGCTTGCCGCCCCAGACGAACGGAGACAGGTTCCTGTTCACCGTGGCCAGGCCGGCGCGCGCGACGCCCTTGGCACGCGGCATGACGCCGTGCAGGGCCTTGGGGGCCTCCAGCCCCACCCCGTGCGACGTACCGCCCGCCACGACCACCAGGTAGCCGTCGGAGGCCGCCTTCTGCTGCCGGTAGCCGAAGCGGTCGCCCTTGGCGACGCGCGTGACGTCCAGGACGGCGCCGCGGTACTCGGTGGCCTCGTGGTCCCCCAGCCACAGCCGCGTGCCGATGCGGGCACGGAAGCGGGTCTGCGGGAACTGCTGCTGCAGGCGGGCGAGTTCATCGGCCTTGAGGTGGCTGACGAACATCGTGTGCAGCGGCAGCCGGGCCGCACGCAGCCGGTCCATCCAGCCGATGACCTCCTCGACGGCGTCCGAGCCGTCGGTACGGTCCAGCGGCAGATGGATGGCGAAGCCCTCCAGGCGGACGTTCTCTATGGCGGCGTGCAGCTGTGGCAGGTCCTGCTCGCTGATGCCGTGCCGCTTCATCGAGGACATCACCTCGATCACCACGCGCGCACCCACGAGGCCGTAGACGCCGTCGATCGACGACACCGACCGCACGACCCGGTCGGGCAGCGGGACGGGCTCCTCACCGCGCCGGTACGGCGTCAGCACCAGCAGGTCACCGCCGAAGAAGTCCTTGATGCGCGCGGCCTCGTAGGTCGTGCCGACCGCGAGGATGTCCGAGCCCAGCCGGGTGGCCTCCTCGGCCAGCCGCTCGTGCCCGAAGCCGTAGCCGTTGCCCTTGCAGACCGGGACGAGCCCCGGGAACTGCTCCTGCACGTGCTTGTGGTGCGCCCGCCAGCGCGCGGTGTCGACGTAGAGCGTGAGCGCCATGGCCGGACCTGGAACCTTTCTCGTGGCTGCGGTGATTCAGAGGTGGGGAAGCTGTCGAGACGTATGACGCCATCGAAGCAGCTGACGGTGCTCAGCGGCGCGACATGTAGATGTCGAGCGCCTTGTGGAGCAGCTTGTTCAGCGGGAAGTCCCACTCGCCCAGGTACTCGGCGGCCTGTCCGCCGGTGCCGACCTTGAACTGGATCAGGCCGAACAGGTGGTCCGACTCGTCCAGGGAGTCGGAGATGCCGCGCAGGTCGTAGACGGACGCGCCGAGCGCGTAGGCGTCGCGCAGCATCCGCCACTGCATGGCGTTCGAGGGTCGGAACTCGCGGCCGATGTTGTCGGAGGCGCCGTAGGAGTACCAGACGTGTCCGCCGACGATCAGCATGGTCGCCGCCGAAAGGTTCACGCCGTTGTGGCGGGCGAAGTACAGGCGCATGCGGTTGGGGTCCTCGGTGTTGAGGGCCGTCCACATGCGCTGGAAGTACGACAGCGGGCGGGGCCGGAAGTGGTCGCGCACAGCCGTGATCTCGTAGAGCCGCTGCCACTCCTCGAGGTCGTGGTAGCCGCCCTGGACGACCTCGACACCGGCCTTCTCGGCCTTCTTGATGTTGCGGCGCCAGAGCTGGTTGAAGTTCCTGTGGACCTCTTCGAGGGAACGGTTCGCCAGCGGCACCTGGTAGACGTAGCGCGGCTGCACGTCGCCGAAGCCGGCACCGCCGTCCTCGCCCTGCTGCCAGCCCATCCGGCGCAGCTTGTCGGCGACCTCGAAGGCTCGCGGTTCGATGAAGTCGGCCTCGATGTCCCGCAGTCGCTTGACGTCCGGGTTCTGGATGCCCGCCTTGATGGAGACGGCCTCCCAGCGCCGGATGATCACCGGCGGCCCCATCTTCACCGAGAAGGCGCCCTGTTGCTTGAGGTGCGCGAGCATCGGTTCCAGCCACTCGGTCAGATTCGGCGCGTACCAGTTGATGACCGGGCCCTCGGGCAAGTAGGCGAGGTAACGCTTGATCT
The DNA here is from genome assembly GCF_042723915.1 of Streptomyces sp. NPDC058335. Taxonomy (NCBI): domain Bacteria; kingdom Bacillati; phylum Actinomycetota; class Actinomycetes; order Kitasatosporales; family Streptomycetaceae; genus Streptomyces; species Streptomyces sp. NPDC058335. The sequence continues at coordinate 269,181 of NZ_JBHXHX010000005.1, forward strand.
TGGGGAGCTGGCGGTAGAGAACGAGGCCTGCACCGACGAGTTCACCGGTCCTGCCGTCGAACCAGCCGAGGCTCTCCGACCGCCACTCGGCCTTGACATCGGCCCAGGCCGGAACCTGCATGTGGCTTGCCGACGGCAGGCTCTGGATGTACGCCAGATGCTGCTCGCGGCTGATCGTCCTCAGGGTCAGGCTCATTCGGGGCGCTCCTCGGGCTGGTGTGTCCCCATGGGTACAGGGGCTCCGGCTCTCGCGCCGAAGCCTACTGCGCCACGCGAGCGCCCCGACTGGGCGTACGGCACCTTCGCCCCGGCCTTGTGGACGGCTGGGGCGTTCCGCCGGGGTGGAGCCGGTCAGGCGCGGCTTCTTCGGCCGACGATGCCGGTGATGCCCGACCGGCGCCGGTCAGGTCACCAGAGGCCGCCGAAGAGGCCGCCGTGCGCCATGCCGAGGAAGAAGCCGATGCCGGAGGCACCGAGGCCCAGGATCAGGCCGAAGCGCTCACGGGTGGTCTCGGAGATCCACTGTCCGTAAGCGCCGGTGAAGATCCCCACGAGGCCGGCCCACGAGCTGAGCAGGTGGAGGCTGTGGAACATCGCCGTGATGAAGGCCACCGCTCCCAGGACCAGGGTGACGGCCGTGAGGGTGTCCTGGAGCGGATGGGGCCTGTTGTCGGTGGCGAAGAGGGAACCGGCGGTGGTGGGTCGCAATGCCTGTGCCATGAGGCACCTCCTGCGGAGAGCGGCGCATCGTAGCGCCATACACACCCGATGTGTACAGATTGACGGCCTCCCCGGCCGGATTTCAACCGGAAGCCGGTGTGCAGGTAGTCTGTACCCTCTGCACCGGTGTCTGCCCAGGCACAGCCGGGGAATCCGCCACCTGCGAGCGGGAACGTCGCGACGCGACCCCCGATTGTCAGTGGCGGCCGATACCGTTGCGTACGCATCACAACCCTCCTGCCACGGAACGACCGTGGCCGCTGAGTCCAAAGGAGGTGGGTTCCACATGCGTCACTACGAAGTGATGGTCATCCTCGACCCCGATCTCGAGGAGCGCGCTGTCTCCCCGCTGATCGAGAACTTCCTCTCCGTTGTCCGTGAGGGCAACGGAAAGGTGGAGAAGGTCGACACCTGGGGCCGTCGTCGTCTCTCGTACGAGATCAAGAAGAAGCCCGAGGGCATCTACTCGGTCATCGACCTTCAGGCAGAGCCTGCGGTCGTCAAGGAGCTCGACCGCCAGATGAACCTGAACGAGTCGGTCCTCCGGACCAAGGTCCTCCGCCCCGAAACCCACTGAGCTCTCTCGCTCAGCTGGTCTCGGGTTCCGAGTAGCAGCACTAGCAGCCAGCAGCAGCAAACCCGCCGAGAGGTTCCCCCATGGCAGGCGAGACCGTCATCACGGTCATCGGCAATCTTGTCGACGACCCCGAGCTGCGCTTCACCCCCTCCGGTGCGGCGGTCGCGAAGTTCCGTGTCGCGTCCACTCCCCGCACCTTCGACCGCCAGACGAACGAGTGGAAGGACGGCGAAAGCCTGTTCCTGACCTGCTCGGTCTGGCGTCAGGCGGCGGAGAACGTCGCTGAGTCGCTCCAGCGAGGCATGCGCGTCCTCGTGCAGGGCCGGCTGAAGCAGCGGTCCTACGAGGACCGCGAGGGCGTCAAGCGCACGGTCTACGAGCTGGACGTCGAGGAAGTCGGTCCCAGCCTGCGCAACGCCACGGCCAAGGTCACCAAGACCGCCGGCCGCGGTGGTCAGGGTGGTGGCGGTGGCTTCGGCGGAGCCGGTGGTGGCGGCGCCCAGGGTGGCGGCAGCTGGGGTGGAAACTCCGGCGGCGGCCAGCAGGGCGGCGGCGCTCCCGCCGACGACCCGTGGGCGACCGGCGCTCCCGCCGGTGGCAACCAGGGCGGCGGCGGTGGCGGCTGGGGTGGAAACTCCGGCGGCAGCGGCGGCGCTGGCGGCGGCTACTCGGACGAGCCCCCCTTCTAGGCCTTCGGGCCCGGTTCTCCGGGCCTGGTCGGGCCGAAGGCGGGTCGTATCCCAACTTCTTGATCACACAGGAGAATCACCATGGCGAAGCCGCCTGTGCGCAAGCCGAAGAAGAAGGTCTGCGCATTCTGCAAGGACAAGGTCACGTACGTGGACTACAAGGACACGAACATGCTGCGGAAATTCATTTCCGACCGCGGCAAGATTCGTGCCCGCCGCGTGACCGGCAACTGCACGCAGCACCAGCGTGACGTCGCCACGGCCGTGAAGAACAGCCGTGAGATGGCGCTGCTGCCCTACACCGCCCAGGCGCGATAAGGGAAGGGTGACCGAAAAATGAAGATCATCCTCACCCACGAGGTCTCTGGCCTCGGTGCCGCCGGCGAAGTCGTCGACGTCAAGGACGGCTACGCTCGCAACTACCTGATCCCGCGGAACTTCGCGATCCGCTGGACCAAGGGCGGCGAGAAGGACGTCGAGCAGATCCGTCGTGCTCGCAAGATTCACGAGATCCAGACCATCGAGCAGGCCAACGCTGTGAAGGCCCAGCTCGAGAGTGTCAAGGTCCGCCTGGCGGTCCGCTCCGGCGACGCCGGTCGTCTCTTCGGTTCCGTCACCCCGGCCGACATCGCCTCGGCGATCAAGGCTTCCGGTGGCCCCGAGGTCGACAAGCGCCGCATCGAGCTCGGTTCGCCGATCAAGACCCTGGGCGCCCACGAGACGTCCGTGCGTCTGCACCCCGAGGTGGCCGCCAAGGTCAACCTCGAGGTCGTCGCGGCCTGATCGCTGCGCTCGGCTTGTAGAGCTGAGAAGGGGCCGCATCCTCAGGGATGCGGCCCCTTCCGCATGCCTGGACCGATCCGGCGGCATCAGATCGGCGTTGCGATGTTTCACGTGAAACACCCGTTTCACGTGAAACGGTCAGCGGCTCGCGCCGGTGACCAGCCAGCGTCCCGAACGGGTGCGCAGCCAGAGAGTCAGCATGCGGACCACCATCATCAGCGTCATCGCTCCCCAAAGTGCCGTGAGACCGCCACCGAGAGCGGGGACCAGCAGGGCGACCGGGGCGAAGACCGCCAGAGTTACCACCATCGCCCAGGCGAGATACGGCCCGTCGCCCGCCCCCATCAGTACGCCGTCCAGGACGAAGACGATGGCACAGACCGGCTGGGACAGGGCCACCACCAGCAGAGCAGGCAGGGCGGCGTCCTTGACCCCAGGGTCCCCGGTGAATAGAGGCAGGAACAGTGGCCGGGCCAGCACCACGAGCAGGGCCAGCACGACACCCACGGCAATGCCCCACTCGACCATGCGGCGGCAGACGACCCGGGCACCCTGGGGGTCGTCGGCACCGAGGTAGCGCCCGATGATCGCCTGTCCGGCGATGGCGATGGCGTCGAGGGCGAAGGCCAGCAGGCTCCACAGCGACAGGACGATCTGATGTGCCGCGATGTCCGCGTCACCGAGGCGGGCCGCAACGGCGGTGGCGATCATCAGTACGGCCCGCAGGGACAGCGTGCGCACCAGCAGGGGCACTCCGGCCTGGGCCGAGGCCCGGATGCCGGCGGCGTCGGGGCGCAACGAGGCGCCATGCCGACGGGCACCTCGGACCACGACGACGAGGTAGACGGCGGCCATGCAGCACTGGGCGATGACCGTGCCCCAGGCGGAGCCCGCGATGCCGAGGTCCGCGCCGTAGACGAGACCGACGTTCAGCAGGGCGTTGGCGACGAAGCCTCCGATGGCGACGTAGAGCGGGGTCCTCGTGTCCTGGAGGCCGCGCAGAACGCCGGTCGCGGCGAGGACGACCAGCATGGCCGGGATACCCAGTGCCGAAATACGCAGATAGGTGATCGCATACGGGGCGGCTGTTTCGGAGGCGCCGAAGAGTTCCACGAGCGAGGGGGCGGTGGGCAGAACCAAGGCGATCACGGCCGCGCCGAGCAGCAGTGCCAGCCAGATGCCGTCCATGCCCTGGCGGATGGCGGCCGGGAGATCGCCGGCGCCCACACGGCGTGCGACGGCCGCCGTGGTGGCGTAGGCGAGGAAGACGAAGATGCTGACCGCTGTGGTCAGGAGGGCGGAGGCCACGCCGAGTCCGGCGAGTTGCGCGGTGCCGAGGTGGCCCACGATGGCGCTGTCGGCAAGGACGAAGAGGGGCTCGGCGACGAGCGCGCCGAAGGCCGGGACGGCCAGTGCGACGATCTCTCGATCGTGCTGTCGCCGGGTGGCCTTGGGGATCGTGGGAGCCGGTGTCATGGCCACCAATCTAACCGTCCACAGGTAAGAGATGCAATTGCCTAGTGACCCTTACTTGGTGACTCCCTGTGTGTGCTCCCCTGCACCCTTCGCAGCGATCTTGATCCGATTGGGAAAGTTTTTCTCCTGCACAGCCGGTGGACGGGAAAACCGCTGGTCAGGGAGTTCAGGGAGGGAAAGGAGAGTGCTTGTTCACAGGGCTGTCCACCGGGTCGTGCACAGGTTTGGCGCAGTTCTCCACAGCATCGGGGCCGTCGTCCACATGGCCTGTGGATAACCAGATTGGCTGACGTGGCCCGCGGGCCTACCGTGGTCCGGCGCCCGCTCCGTTCGGCGACCGTGAAAGTCTCACAAAACCGACGCGTCCGAACCGGAGTTGGGCCTCTTAGTTGTCAGTGCCGTGCCGTAGAAATATGGGGCGCGGCGAGGTCCGCTCCGCGGACGGGAGGAGGTGGCTCGGTTGAGCATTTCCGAGCCCTTGGACGATCCGTGGGCCGACAGCGGTCCCAGTGATCGTCTGCCCCCTGCACGTCGGCGCGACGGGGGCCGCGGGCGTGACGAGCAGCATGACCGGGGCCGGGACAGCGGGGAGTGGGACGGGGGCGGGACGCCCTTCGAGCGGGTGCCGCCTCAGGACCTCGACGCGGAGCAGTCGGTACTCGGCGGCATGCTCCTGTCCAAGGACGCCATTGCCGACGTCGTCGAGATCCTCAAGGGCCACGACTTCTACAAGCCGGCGCACGAGACGATCTACCAGGCCGTCCTCGACATCTATGCCAAGGGTGAGCCGGCCGACCCCATCACGATCGCCGCCGAGCTCACCAAGCGCGGCGAGATCAACAAGGTCGGCGGTGCGTCGTACCTGCACACGCTGGTCCAGACCGTGCCGACGGCGGCGAACGCGGAGTACTACGCGGAGATCGTGCACGAGCGCGCGGTCCTGCGTCGTCTGGTCGAGGCCGGCACCCGCATCACCCAGATGGGATACGCGGGCGACGACGACGTCGACGAGATCGTCAACCGCGCCCAGGCCGAGATCTACGCCGTCACCGAGCAGCGCACCAGCGAGGACTACCTCCCGCTCGGCGACATCATGGAGGGCGCGCTCGACGAGATCGAGGCGATCGGCTCGCGCAGCGGCGAGATGACCGGCGTGCCCACCGGCTTCACCGACCTGGACTCGCTCACCAACGGGCTGCACCCCGGCCAGATGATCGTCATCGCGGCCCGGCCCGCCATGGGTAAGTCCACGCTCGCCCTGGACTTCGCCCGCGCGGCCTCGATCAAGCACAACCTGCCCAGCGTCATCTTCTCCCTCGAGATGGGGCGCAACGAGATCGCGATGCGCCTGCTGTCCGCCGAGGCCCGTGTCGCCCTGCACCACATGCGCTCCGGCACGATGACGGACGAGGACTGGACCCGTCTGGCCCGCCGGATGCCCGAGGTGTCGTCCGCACCGCTCTACATCGACGACTCGCCGAATCTGTCGATGATGGAAATCCGCGCGAAGTGCCGCCGGCTGAAGCAGCGCAACGACATCAAGCTCGTGATCATCGACTACCTCCAGCTGATGCAGGCCGGTGGCTCCAAGCGCTCCGAGAGCCGTCAGCAGGAGGTCTCGGACATGTCCCGTAACCTCAAGCTCCTCGCCAAGGAGCTGGAGGTCCCGGTGATCGCGCTCTCCCAGCTGAACCGTGGTCCCGAGCAGCGCACGGACAAGAAGCCGATGGTGTCCGACCTGCGTGAGTCCGGCTCCATCGAGCAGGATGCCGACATGGTGATCCTGCTGCACCGCGAGGACGCGTACGAGAAGGAGTCGCCGCGCGCGGGCGAGGCGGACATCATCGTGGGCAAGCACCGTAACGGTCCGACGGCCACGATCACGGTGGCCTTCCAGGGCCACTATTCCCGCTTCGTGGACATGGCGCAGACCTGATCGGCATGCGTAGGGTCTCAGATTCCGTGGCACAGTCTCAGCCGTGATGGGGACGTGCTGTGAGGAGTGGGCGAGACTGCTCTTCGCGGATTTTGATCCCTCCGTACACCGCATCGTGGCCAGCCCTTTCTGCTGAAAGCCGGAGTGGATGGGAAGCCCCGCAAGAACATCCCGGACTATCTGTTGATGACCGACCAGGTGCCGGTAGTCGTGGACGTCAAGCCCCTGCACCGGTTGTCCGAGCCCGAGGTGGCCTTCACCTTCGACTGGACTCGACGGGTGGTGGAGTCGCGGGGACGGCAGTACGAGGTGTGGAGCGGGCCGCTGGCGGCACAATTGGAGAAGATCCGCTTCCTGGCCGGCTACCGCAGGAACTTCCTGTTGAGCCCCGACCTTCTGGACGAGATCCTCGGCGCTGGCCTCGATGGAGTCCCGTTGGGGCAGGCCCCGCGCCGTTTGCCTGGCCGTCCGGAGCTCCACGTGCGGTCCGCGGTCCATCACCTGATCTGGACAGGTCGCCTTATCACCGATCTCGACCAACCGCTCAGCCCTTCACGGCTGTTGCGGACGGCTCCATGAGCAGGGCCGGGGCCCGGGGCGGAGTCGGTACGTGCTTCCGCTGCGACCGGGAAACCGTCGAGGTGGTGGATATGTCCTCGACCACGGCGGGCAACGAAGTGGCCCTGAAGGACGGCCGGGGCGGGTGCTGCGCCTGTCCCTGAAGGACCTGCTGTTCTCCGACCGCGCAGCCGTGATCCCCGACCAGCCGGGTCGGCAGCCGACGACGCCGAGGAGATCGCCGCGGTGGTGCAGGGACAGCTGCACGAAGACGAGCGACGAAAGATCCCCACCAGGTGAAGCCAGCGTCGTGCAGCGGTCCGATCACGCCCTTGGCCTTGGCCGCGTCAGAGGGCGTGGCGCCGCCCAGCACGAACTCGAAGGGGTGCTCGGCCCCGGCCGCACGGTGCCTACGCACGTATCCGACCAGATCACGTATTTCGGCCACATCCGGCAGAGGACCATGCCGGGCCGTCTCGAGGAGCGGCACCGCACCATCCCACTGCGCTGCCCGCCGCATGGGCCGGTGGCGCAGCCAGGAGCCGCCGATCCAGACTGGCGGACAGGGCCGCTGCACCGTGGCAGGCATCAGCGTCGACCACGGTGGTGCACCGAGTCGCCGGACCAGAAACGCCTCAACAACTCCAGATCCTCGTCCAGCTGCTCAGCGAGGAGCGTGGCCCGGCGATGTCACCGAAACTGCGGTACTCGTCATCGATTGCTGGCAGCTATTCGGTTGTGGAGCGGGCGCTGAACGAGCCGAGCGAGGTGCAGCCGACCTCCAGCACGCCTCGGTGACGGTCCGGTCGCTGCATCTCAGCAACGCCTTCGCCCGCTCGATGCGGCGGTCTTCAGGTACCTGTGGGGCGTCCTGCCGTATGCGGCGGGGAACTGGCGGGCGAAGCGTGAGGGCGACATCAGGGCTGCCCGCACCGTCGCGGGCCAGTCGAGCGGTTCGGCGTACTCGCGGTCCATGAGGTCGCGTGCGCGGCGCAACCGAGCCAGCTCCTCCGGTGTCACCCGCGGAGCATATGAGCCCGTGATTCCCGGACGGGCGCTCAGCGCCTCGTCTCGTACCTGGTCAGGATCACGCCGCAGGGAAGCGTCCGCGTCTCCACCAGGTTCAGGTTCACCCAGCTGTCCAGCGCGGCGAAGAACGGCGTGCCGCCGCCCACCAGGACCGGCGCGGTGGCCAGCACGTACTCGTCAATCAGCCCGGCCCGCATGGCAGCCCCGGCGAGCGTCGCGCCGACGATGTGCATCGGGCCGCCGTCCTCGGCCTTGAGCCGGGTGATCTCGGCGACCGCGTCGCCGGTGACCAGGCGGGTGTTCCAGTCGACTTTGTCGATCGTCGAGGAGAACACCACCTTCGACATGTCCCGCCAGCGGCGTGCGTACTCGATCTCCGCCGGGGTGGCGTCGGGCTGCTGGTCGGCGGTCGGCCAGTGGGAGCTCATCCCCTGCCACAGCTTGCGTCCGTACAGCGCCAGGTCGGTCGCCTGCAACTGGTCGGACCAGAACTGGAAGAGCTCGTCGCTCGGCACGCTCCAGCCGATGTCGTCGGCGGGCGCGGCGATGTAGCCGTCCAGGGTCAGGTTCATGCCGTAGGTCAATTTCCGCATGGCACCAGGCTTCCGTGAGTCGGTCTCACGCGTACAGACCGGCGCGGCGCGGGAAACTCATCGGTGCGCGATCTGAGTTCGCATGTAGTCCTCGTGCTCGGTGGCTCAGCCGCAGCCTCATCGTTCCGCCGAGAAAATCATCGATCTGAGACTGATCTTGGGTGACATCGCGGTGAGATAGCCGAGAACCAGCAGAGAACCAGCAGGTCACAGAAGATCGACGTGTCATCGGCGGCGAGACCCTGCCATGCCCTGGGCGAAATGGGCTCGACTCCGGCCGAGCCGCCGGGTGGACTGGGCTCATGACGACACCTCTGGAAGAGCTGCTTCCCGGCACCCGGCGGGCGCTGCTGCACCGGATCGCCGTTGCCCAGTCCGAGGGGCGGGCGCCCTCGCTCGTCGCCGCGGTGGTGCGGGACGGTCGGGCTGTGTGGCACGGGGCGCGGACCTGCGTCGACGGGCACGCGCCGGACGAGAACGTGCAGTACCGGATCGGCTCGATCACCAAGACCTTCACGGCCGTTCTCGTGCTGCGGCTGCGCGACGAAGGGGCGCTCGACCTCGAGGACCCGCTGGAGAAGCATCTGCCGGGCTCGGGTGTCGGTGAGGCCACCGTCGCCCAGCTTCTCGCTCACACCGGCGGATTGGCGGCCGAGTCACCCGGTCCGTGGTGGGAGCGGACTCCGGGATCGCTGCGTCCCGATCTCTCCGACGTTCTCGGTGACCGGCCCGCCGTGCATCGGCCGGGGCGTCGTTTCCACTACTCCAACCCCGGCTACAGCGTCCTCGGGGCTCTTGTCGAAGGACTCCGGGGTGCGCCGTGGGAGGAGGTACTACGGCGGGAAGTGCTCGAACCCCTGGGCCTGGATCGCACGAGTGCACGACCCCTGGCTCCCCAGGCGGGTGGCTGGGCGGTGCACCCCTGGGCCGATGTGATGCTGCCCGAACCCAGCGAGGACTTCGGCCGGATGGCCGCGGCCGGGCAACTCTGGTCCACGAGCGGTGATCTCGCGCGGTTCGCCGCCTTCCTGATCCGAGGGGACGACCGGGTGCTGAGCGCGGAGACCCTCAAGGAGATGCGGACGCCCGCGGCGCCGGCCGAACTCACCGACCTCGCGGACGGCGGCACCTACGGGCTCGGGATGCGGATCGAGAACCTCGGCGGCCGGGTGCTGGTGGGGCACTCCGGATCGGTGCCGGGATTCCTGGCCGGACTCACGATCAGTGTGGCCGACGACGTCGCCGCGGTGGTCCTCGCCAACTGCACGTCCGGCCCGATGGTGACTCAGGTCGCCGCCGACCTCGTACGCATCGTGGCCGAGGCTGAGCCGCGGATTCCGGAGCCGTGGCGGCCGCTGCGCGACGCCGATCGGTCCGTCGTGGAGCTGGCGGGCCAGTGGTACTGGGGGACCAGTCCGTTCGCCCTGCGGGTCACGGCCGACGGCCATGTCTCCCTCGGGCCGCTCTCCGGCGGTGGGCGGCGCTCGCGGTTCCGGGCGAACGGTGACGGAACGTGGACGGGGCTGGAGGGCTACTTCGCCGGCGAGCCTCTGCGGGTCGTGCGGCGACCGGACGGCACCGTGGACCACCTCGACCTCGGGTCGTTCGTGTTCACTCGCCAGCCGTACGACGAGCGGGCCGAGGTGCCCGGCGGTGTGGACGCGGAGGGATGGCGGGGGATCGGCTAGCGCTTACGGGAGAGAAGGCGTCGTGTTTCACGTGAAACACGACGCCTTCTCCTTTTGACGTCCGGGTTCTGTGCCGGGGTCGACGTCCGGGTGCTTCAGAGCTGGAGCTTGAAGCCGACGTGCGAGGCCTCGAAACCCAGTCGCTCGTAGAAGCGGTGGGCGTCGGTGCGCGTGCTGTCGGAGGTCAGCTGGACCAGTCGGCAGTTCTCCCGCCTGGACTCTTCGATCGCCCACTCGATGAACCGGGTGCCCAGGCCACTGCCGCGCTCGTCGGAGTGGACGCGTACGCCCTCGATGATCGACCTGGTAGCCCCGCGCCGGGAGAGACCGGGCACGATCGTCAGTTGGAGGGTGCCCACGACCCGTCCCTCGCGCACGGCGACGACCAGGCGCTGGTTCGGGTCGGCACTGATCCGTTCCAGCGCGCCGAGGTACGGGGCGAGGTCGTCGGGCGACTCACGCCGCGCACCCAGGGGGTCGTCCGCGAGCATGCCGACGATCGCGGGGATGTCCTTGACGACGGCGGCGCGTATTTCGAGATCTCCCATGGCCGCACCTTATGCAGCGGCGGAGGCCTTCAGGGACTCCACGACCCGGACCAGCGGGGCCAGCTCCGGGTTCTTCGCCGCGTCGTCGAGGGCTTCGCGAAGGGCGGCGTCGTTGGTTGGCCGGGCCTCGTCGAGCAGCTTCAGGCCGGTTTCGGTGACGTTCGTGTAGATGCCGCGGCGGTCGGTGGGGCACAGGTAGCGCTCGAGCAGGCCACGATCCTCGAGGCGGGTGACCAGCCGCGTGGTCGCGCTCTGGCTGAGGACGACGGCGTCGGCGACCTGCTTCATCTGCAGATGGCCCCCCTCGTCGTCGTGCTGACGGCTGAGGACGTCGAGGAGGGAGTACTCGCGCACGCTCAGGTCGTGCCGAGCCTGGAGAGCGCGCTCGATGTGGGCCTCGATCCTGCCGTGGAGCAAGGAGAGGGCGCACCAGCCCTGGGCGAGAGCGGTGAGCGCGGGGTCCGTCGCAGTCATGGGTGTTCTCCTCCGTCCCGGTGCGGCTGGATCCCAGGATAGGGCAACCGCGCAATAGACCGCGGTTGCATATAACCCGCGTGTGCAACTATTGTGAACGCACCCAAAGCGCTCCTGCAATCAATTGGAAGGTCCACCCCACCATGCCTCTCGCGCTACTGGCCCTCGCGATCGGGGCCTTCGGAATCGGAACGACCGAGTTCGTGATCATGGGCTTGCTGCCCGAGGTCGCGGGCGACTTCGGAGTCTCCATCCCCACGGCCGGCTTCCTGGTGACCGGCTACGCGCTCGGTGTCGTGCTCGGCGCCCCGCTGATGACCGTCCTCGGCACCAAGGTGTCCCGCAAGCGGATGCTGATGCTGCTGATGGGCCTGTTCGTCATCGGCAACCTCCTGTCCGCGGTCGCCCCCGCCTTCGCCGTCATGCTCGTCGGCCGGGTAGTCGCCTCGCTCGCCCACGGCGCGTTCTTCGGCATCGGCTCGGTCGTCGCGGCCGAGCTGGTCGCCCCGGACAAGAAGGCCGGCGCCATCGCGATGATGTTCACCGGCCTCACCGTCGCCAACGTCGTCGGTGTCCCGCTGGGCACCCTCGTCGGGCAGACCGTCGGCTGGCGCGTGACCTTCGGCATCGTCGCGCTCCTCGGCGTCCTCGGCCTGGCGGGCATCGCCAAGCTCGTGCCCGAACTGCCCCGCGCGGAGGGCGTACGCCTGCGACACGAACTGGCCGCCTTCAAGAACACCCAGGTCCTGCTCGCCATGGCGATGACCGTCCTCGGCTTCGGCGGTGTCTTCGCGGCCATCACCTACATCGCGCCGATGATGACCCATGTGACCGGCTTCGCCGAGGGTTCCGTCACCTGGTTGCTCGTCCTCTTCGGGCTCGGCATGGTGGGCGGCAACCTCGTCGGCGGCAGGTACGCCGACCGTTCCCTGATGCCGATGCTGTACGTCTCCCTGGGCAGCCTGGCGGTCGTCCTGGCCCTGTTCACCCTGACCGCACACAACAAGGTCCTCGCGGCCGTCACGATCGTCCTGATCGGCGCCCTGGGCTTCGCCACGGTCCCGCCGCTCCAGAAGCGGGTCCTCGACCAGGCGCACGGCGCTCCGACGCTCGCCTCGGCGGTGAACATCGGCGCCTTCAACCTCGGCAACGCCCTCGCCGCCTGGCTCGGCGGCCTCGTCATCGCCGGAGGCCTCGGCTACACCGCCCCGAACTGGGTCGGCGCCGCCCTCGCCGCAGCGGCTCTTGTCCTCGCCCTCGTCTCGGCCGCGCTGGAGCGCCGCGACGGCGCCGCCAGTGCCGTCGTCGCCGGACGGACTCCGGCCGAACAGCCGGCAGCCGTCCACCACTGAGCCGCTCGCAGGCGCGGAGCCAGGGCCGTCCCCGCGACCCTGGGTTCACCCACCCCCACGAGAAACACCGCACAGATCTCCCCCACAAGAAGCACCCGCAAGGAGAAGACCCCCATGAGCACCACCGGCGCTGTCGCGCCCCTCACCATCCACGACGCCGACGTCCTCCTCGCGGCCGCCCGCCGCGCAGCCGAGGCCGCAGGGGTCACGGTCAGCGTCACCGTCCTGGACGCGGGTGGCCATCTACTGGCCTTCCGCCGAGACGACCGCGCCGTGCTGATCTCCGGCGAGACGAGCACGCGCAAGGCCTACACGGCGCTTCAGCTGAACACCCCCACAGCCGACCTCGTCGACGCCGTCCAGCCCGGCGGCCTGTTCCACACTCTGCCCACCGCCCTCGACAGGCCGCTGCTGTTCATCGCGGGCGGCGTGCCGGTTCACCGTGACGGGCGGCTGATCGGGGCCGTCGGCGTGGGAGGAGGTGCGCCGGAGCAGGACCACGGCTTCGCCACCGCGGCCGTGGAGGCGCTGGCCTGACCCAGGCGTTCGGACCACGCCGGGTCCCGGGGCTCTCGGGACCCGGCATCGCGTCTGCGGATGCCTCAGCCGGCCGCCACCGTCAGCGGTGCGAACCGTCGCGTCCAGTCGCCGGGCAGCTCTGTGATGCCGTAGGCCATAACGGTGTTGAAGGCGGCGGAGGCCAGGCCGCGCTCCTTGAGCCAGGTCAGCAGTTCCTCGTGCCGGACGTCGATGTCGGTGCGCAGCGGACGGTCGGTGTGCTCGGCCAGGGACACCACGAGAGACTTCGCCGTCTCCGTGTCCTGTGCGATCAGCGGCCCCACCACATGCGTGTCCATGTTGGGCCAGGCGGCCGCGTAGCCGACGATCCGGCCGCTGACCTCGGCGACCCGCACCTGGTCGGCGAACGCGGGCAGCCGGACGATCACGGGGGTGCGGTCGGTGCCGAACACCTCCTCGTCCAGGCGGAGGATCGAGGTGAGGTCCTCCGCCGTGGCCGCACGCGTCGGGACGCGGGGTCCCGCTCCACCGGGCGTGAAGCGGCCGACCATCATCTCGGCGCGGCCCGTGGTCTTGAACCCCAACTCCTCGTACAGCGGACGGCCGTTCGGTGTCGCGTGCAGGGTCAGCGGGGTCGTGTCCATGACGGAGGTGATGTGCCGCATGAGTCGGCGGCCGACGCCCTGCCGGGCATGCCGTTCGGCGACCAGCACCATGCCGATGGCCCCGAGAGCGGGACGGCCGTGAGGGCCGTACTCGGTGACCACGCAGGCGCTGACGAGACCCCCGTCCGGGTCGTCGATGCCGTACCCCTTTCCGGCGGTGAGGAGGAGGCCCCACTTGTGTTCCTCGCGCGGCCACCCCCTGTCCTCGGACAAGTCGGCGCAGGCGATGAGGTCGCGGTGCGTCAGACGGCGGACGGGGAGAGCGGGGAGGGAAGGAGTCGGCACGCAGGTCAGGCTGTCCGACCGGTGCCTCCGGCGTCCACCTGTTTCCCCAGAGTCGTATGCGCTTTTGGCCAAGCCGTGGCCCACTGCACGGCGTGGCGACAACCAGGCGTCGTTTCACGTGAAACATCGGCGGGTGGGTCCCCGAAGGGCTGGGCCGAAGCGCCGCCCGTGCATCCGGTTAGCCTCGGCGCCATGACACGACTTCACCTCTTCGACCTCGACGGCACGCTGCTGCACGGAACGTCGGCGCCGGTCGAGATCTCGCGCCAACTGGGGCTCGAGGCCGAGACGGTCGCCCTGGACCGAGCGGTCTCGGCGGGCCTGATCGGGCCGCCGGAGTACGCGGCGCGGGTGTATGAGCTGTGGACCGGGCTCACCGACGCCCATGTCACGACGGCGTTCGAGGGTGCGCCCTGGCTGGCGCGCATCCGCGAGGTCTGGACGGAGATCAGGAGCCGCGGAGAGTACTGCGCCGTCGTGTCGCTCTCGCCGTCGTTCTTCGTGGAGCGGCTGACCGGGTGGGGCGCACACGCCGCTTACGGTTCGCGTTTTCCCGCTGTTCCTTTCACCCAGCCCGTGGATCCCGCGGGCGTACTCAATGCCGCGGCGAAGGTACTGATCGCCGACCGGCTGTGTGCGGAGTTCGGCGTGACGCGGGCCGACTGCGTCGCCTACGGCGATTCGCTCTCCGACAAGGATCTGTTCGCGGCGGTGCCGGTGTCGGTCGCGGTCAATGCCGACCGGCATCTGACGGGCCTGGCGACCCACTCCTACGCGGGGAAGGATCTGTGGGATGCCTATGAATTGGTGCTCTGAGCCCGGTAATTGAGGGAACCGGCGGTTCGCACCCGGGCGCAGTCGTGCGGAGGGAAGGGGGGACTTGTGTGCGAGGCGGCGCCCGGTATGGTCGACTCCGGTTCGTGTCCGGGACGTGATGCGCGAAACACGGCGTACGCATTCCGCGAGGACCGGAAACAGGCAATGCAGCCTAACGGGACGGAGGGATCGAAGACCCGCTATTCCAGTTGTAGGACCGAGGCCTTCGCGCAGAGGTGATGCTGCGGTGAGGGAACTGCGGCCCAGTCGTACTCTCCCCTTGCGTCACCGTATGCAGCCGAATTCACGGGTGGACAGAGGCCGGACCGGCCGCGGAACGGAACGGCAGGCCATCTGCGGGGGAAGCAGGCACCTTCCGAACGTGGAAGTGCGCAGACCGACCGAAATATGTTCGAGGCGAGGCACACCATGGACGCTCCGACCACCAGGTCGGCCGACAGCGGCACGTCCGGCGGCGGGGACGGATGGTTCACGCCGCACAAGCAGCCGGCCCCGGCGGCCGACGCCGAGCGGGGAACCTCCGACGGCCGCCGGCTGGCGGCGCTCCGCCCGATGGGCAGGAAGACGAACGTCCCCGTCGGCGAGCCGCCCCCGGGCGAGGCCGCGGAACCCGGCACCCGAATACCCTGGCCTCCCACGGCAGCGCCCGAGCCGTCGACCGATCGGCCTCCGGAATCCGCCGTAGAACCACGGTCGGCTCTCCTCGCCGACGCGCCCGTCGCGGAACCCCGGCCGTCCTCCGTCGCCGAGCGACCAGCCGCGGAGGCTCCACCGGCCGTCCGCACCCGGGCGCCCACGGAGGCAGCGGAATCCGACGAGGTGCGGGCGGCGATCCCTCCGCGGACTTCAGGCGGGCTTCGGACCGACACCGCCCTCTCGCAGCCCGGCCCGCATCGGGCTGATGCCCCCGCACAGGCTCTCGGCGGCCTCCAGACAGTCCTCCGGCAGTCCCGGCGGCCAGCACCGCCTCCCGCGCCTCCGGAGCCACGAGTGCCCGCCCAACGTCCCGCCCTCGCCGGGAACCCCTCTCCGGAGGCCGTCCTCGTTCGCCGGACCATGGCCGAGGTGGCCCCTGTGGCCGACAAGGTCACCTCGTACTTCTACGCACTGCTGTTCGTACGCCATCCCGACCTGCGCCCGCTGTTCCCGCCCGCGATGGACGCTCAGCGTGACCGGCTGCTCAAGGCGCTGCTCACCGCCGCCGAGCACATCGACAACACCCCGGTTCTCGTCGACTATCTGCAGAACCTCGGCCGCGGCCACCGCAAGTACGGCACCCGCGCCGAGCACTACCCGGCCGTCGGCGAGTGTCTGATCGGGGCGCTGAGCAAGTACGCCGATTCCGTGTGGGACGCCGAGACGGAGGCGGCCTGGGTGCGGACCTACACGACGATCTCGCAGGTCATGATCGACGCAGCGGCCGCGGACGAGCTGCGCGCCCCCGCCTGGTGGTACGCCGAGGTCGTCTCCCACGACCTGAGGACGCCGGACATCGCAGTCCTCACTCTCCGCCCCGACCAGCCCTACCCCTTCCGTGCCGGTCAGTACGCAGGCCTGGAGACGCCGTGGTGGCCGCGGATCTGGCGGCACTACTCCTTCGCCTCGGCACCCCGCTCCGACGGCCTGCTCACGTTGCACGTGAAGGCCGTGCCGGCGGGTTGGGTGTCCAACGCCCTGGTGCACCGCGCGCAACCCGGCGACGTTGTCCGGCTGGGGCCGCCGGCGGGCTCGATGACCGTCGACCACACCCGGGACAGCGGACTGCTCTGTCTGGGCGGCGGCACCGGCATAGCCCCCATCAGGGCCCTCGTCGAGGAGGTTGCCGAACACGGCGTCCGCCGTCCGGTTGAGGTGTTCTACGGCGCCCGCAGCGACCACGACCTGTACGACATCGACACCATGCTCAGGCTCCAGCAGTCCCACCCCTGGCTGGAGATCCGCCCGGTGGTCGATCGGCACGGCCTGCTCCAGCTCCCCGATGCCGTACGGGCCCTCGGCCCCTGGACCGAGTACGACGCCTATGTGTCCGGTCCGCCCGGCATGATCCGCAGCGGCGTGGAGGCCCTGCGCGACGTCGGCATCCCGTCGGAGCGCATACGCCACGACTCGGTCGAAGAACTGGTCGCCGCCGGAAGCTGACATCGAGCCGCGGGGGTCACCCCAGGTCGGGCGCGTGCATGGCCCGTACGCCCTCGATGTTGCCGTCGAGGTAGTGCCGCAGCGACAACGGGACGAGGTGGACGGAGGCGATCCCGACCCGGGTGAACGGCACACGGACGATCTCGTACTCCCCGATGGGTTCGTCCATCTCGGGGCCGTGCCGCAGGCCGGGGTCCATGGACTCCAGCCGGCAGACGAAGAAGTGCTGCACTTTCACGCCGGTCGCGCCGCCGTCCTCGCCGATGTGCTCGACGGTGTCGACGAAGCAGGGAACCACGTCGGTGATCTTGGCGCCGAGTTCCTCGTAGACCTCGCGATGCAGGGCGTCGACGACGGTGGTGTCCTCCGGCTCGACTCCGCCACCGGGCGTGACCCAGTAGGGGTCGAGGCCGGGCTTGGTGCGTTTGATCAGGATCAGGTCGGCGCCGTCCAGCAGAACGGCGCGCGCTGTGCGCTTGACCACAGGTCGGACGGTCATGGGAGGAATGTGGCCCGGCTGGTTCCACGTGAAACATCGCGAATCGTCACCGGGCGAGACCGGTGCGTGAGGTGCCGGAGGAGCGGTTCAGCACCAGTCGGCCGCCGCCCTCAGCAGCCAGTCGTGCGCCCGTGCGATGTGCGGCATCGCCAGCGTGCCGGTGCGCACCACCAGGACGTAGGTCCGAAGCGGCGGCACCGGCGGTCGGTGCAGTTCGACGACGTCCCCACGGTCCAGGGCGGCCGTGCACAGATAGCGGGGCAGCACCGCCAGACCCGCACCCGTCGTCACACAGGCCAGGACCGCCCGCAGGTCGGGGACGATGACCGCGCCCGAGGCCGCGGGGCGGGCGTCGAAGACGGAGGCCCAGTAGCGGGATACGAAGGGCAGCGACTCGTGGACCTCGACCACAGGAAGGTCTTCCAGCGCGGACGCTCCCCCGCGGCGGCTCGACTTCTCGGGGTCGATCGGCCCGGCCCGGCTCGGCGCGGCGACCAGGACGTGCTCCTCGTCGCACAGCGGGGTGGCGGTGAGCAGGGCGCCGCGCGGCCGGGCCGTGGTGATGGCGAGGTCGTGGTGCCCGGCGGCCAGTCCGTCCAGCACCTCTTCGGCGGTCCCGAAGGTGGCGCGCAGGGCGAGCCCCTGTCCGGCGTCGCCGGTCAGTCCGGTGAGGGAGGGAAGGGCCCGTTCGGCGATGAACTCGGGCGGCCCGGCAAGGTGCAGCGTCCGTACGGAGGACTCGTCGTCCAGGCCGGTCCCGGCGATCTCGACCAGGGCGTCGAGGTGCGGGGCGGCCTTGTGGGCGAGCTCGTCCCCGATGGTCGTCGGCGTCACACCGCGGGCCTGGCGCAGGAACAGGGGCCGGCCCAGCTGCCTCTCCAGCGTGCGGATCTGCGAGGTGACGGCCGGCTGGGACAGACCCAGCAGGGCGGCGGCGCGGGTGAAGGAACCGGCCCGGTGCACGGTCACGAAGGTGCGCAGCAAAGCCAGATCCATGAAGCGCGCTCCCCCTTCCCCTGCCTTTCTCCCGGGCCGCGGCAGGGCCCAACTATAAATAAGTCGATAGGTCTCTGTCGCTACTGTGATTGGACACTGACACAGAGTCAACTAGCCTAGTGCGCGCGGTTCTTAGCGCGCAGAACCGCAGGACGGTCCGAGTCACGAGGGGGGAGGCTCGGACCGTCCGCCGTACGGAGAAGGACACCCGGAGGCACCCGTAAGCCGGTCACCGCGTCGACTCCTCCAGCGCGCGCAGTACGTCGGCCACCAGGTCCTCCGGGTCCTCCGCGCCGACCGACAGCCGGATGAAGCCCTCCGGCACCGCGTCCCCGCCCCAGCGGCCACGCCGCTCGGCGGTCGAGCGCACGCCGCCGAAGCTCGTCGCGTCGTCCACGAGCCGCAGCTCCTCGAGAAAACGCTCGGCACGCGCGCGCGTGGGCAACGTGAAGGAGACCACGCACCCGTAGCGCCGCATCTGCCGGGAGGCCACCTGGTGCGACGGATCGTCCACCAGCCCCGGGTACCGCAGCCCGGTCACCTCCCGCCTCCCCCGCAGCGCCTGGGCGACGGCCAGGGCGGTGGCACTCTGCCGGTCCACACGCAACTGGAGCGTGGCGATCGACCGGTGTGCGAGCCAGGCCTCCATGGGCCCTGGGATCGCCCCGACGATCTTGCGCCAGCGCCGTACGGCCGTCATCGGATCGCCGGAGCGTCCGGTGACGTAGCCGAGGAGAACGTCGCCGTGCCCGGTGAGCTGCTTGGTGCCGCTCGCCACCGAGAAGTCGGCGCCGAGCTCCAGCGGGCGCTGCCCGAGCGGCGTCGCCAGCGTGTTGTCGACGGCCACCAGGGCACCACGCTCGTGCGCCGCCTCGGCGAGACGCCGGATGTCGCAGACGTCGAGGCCCGGGTTCGACGGGGACTCGATCCACAGCAGCTGCGCCCCGTCGAGAACGGCGAGCTGGGCGTCGCCACCCGTCGGCGCGGTGCGCACCTCGATGCCGTACGCCTCCAGCTGGGCGCGCACCAAGGGGAGCGCCTGGTAGCCGTCGCTGGGCAGGACGACGGTGTCCCCGGCGCGCAGCTGGGAGAAGAGCACGGACGAGATCGCCGCCATGCCCGAGGCGAACACGAGCGTCTCGACGCCGTCCTGCCCCGGCGCCTCCAGCTCGCCCACGGCGCGCTCCAGATGGGTCCAGGTCGGGTTCTCGTCACGGCCGTAGGTGTACGGTCCCGTGGGCTCGCCGGGCAGGTGGAAGTGCGCGGCGAAGACCGGGCCCGGCAGGGTCGGTTCGTACTTCACCGGCTCCGGAAGACCGGCACGCACCGCGCGCGTGCCCTCGCCGGCGCCGTCGGCCGCAGTGGGGTCACTCATGCCACTCGTCCTTCCACGTTCGCGCGAACCGAGGCGAGCAGGCCGACACTCGCCGCCTCCACCATCTGGAGGCACTCCTCGAAGCCGTCCCGGCCCCCGTAGTACGGGTCGGGAACGTCCAGGTCGCCGTCGGCCGCCGGGGCGTACGCGCGCAGCAGGCGGACCTTCTGGGCGTCCTCGTCGGTGGGGGCGAGGCGGCGCAGGGCCCTGAGGTGGCCGGCGTCCAGAGCGATCACGAGGTCGAGGCGGGAGAACCAGGACCGCTCGAACATGCGGGCCGTGTGTTCGACGGCGTAGCCGTTCTCCTCCAGGACGGAGAGGGTGCGCGGGTCGGCGCCCTCGCCCACGTGCCAGTCGCCCGTGCCGGCGCTGTCCACCTCGACCAGGCCTCCGAGGCCTGCCTCCGCGACGCGCGCGCGGAACACGGCCTCGGCCATCGGAGATCGGCAGATGTTGCCGGTGCAGACGAAGCAGACGCGGTAACTCATCGCACGCTCAGTCCTCGTCGGGCAGGACGACGTTGAGCGCCCAGGAGACGACGGAGATGATCAGGCCGCCCAGGACCGCGGTCCAGAAACCCTCGACGTGGAAGCTGAGGTCGAGCTTGTCGGCCAACCACGAGGTGAGCAGCAGCATCAGCGCGTTCACCACCAGGGTGATCAGGCCGAGCGTGAGGATGAAGAGGGGGAAGGTCAGTACCTTCACGATGGGCTTGACCAGGAAGTTGACCAGGCCGAACAGGAGCGCCACCACGATCAGGGTGCCGACCTTCTTGCCCGTGCCGGCACCGGTCAGCGTGATCTTGTCGAGCAGCCAGACGGCGACCGCCAGGGCGCCCGCGTTGGCGATCGTCTTGACTACGAAATTCTTCATGTGTCTGATCGTGGCAGAAGAGATCGGCTACGAGGGCGGACGAGGGCGATGAAGGCATTCCGGTTGGATGAACTGGAGGCGGAGAGAGCCGCCAACGATGGCGCCTACCTGCAATTTCTGCGGGAGCGGAACATGTCGGTGGGCCTCTACGCGCTCGATGCCGGGGACCACGATCCACAGAACCCGCACAACCAGGACGAGGTCTACTTCGTCGTGAGCGGGCGCGCCTCCATCACGGTCGGCCTGGAGACGACCCAGGTCGCGCGCGGAAGCGTCGTGTACGTGCCCGCCGGCGTCGCCCACAAGTTCCACCACATCAGCGAGGATCTGCGGGTCCTGGTCGTGTTCTCGCCGGCGGAGGGCTGAGCGTCTACGCCTGGCAGGGGACGCGCCGCCTCGGGGTTCCCTAAGGGATCGGTCAGGGGAGGACAAGGGGTGCGAGGCCCCCGCCGGCACCCCCTCGGGCCCTAGCATCGACGGCAGGACATCGAAGATCCGGGCCGTCAGTGGCACCGGACAGGACAGACGAGGGCGAGAGCGATGCAAGAGATCTTCGCGGGACTGCCGTGGTGGGTGAAGTGGGTGGCGGTGCCGGTCATCGCGCTGGTCGTGTTCGGCGGCCTGATAGCGAGCGTGGTCGGCTTCGTGATCGGCCTTCTGTTCAAGCTGCTGGTCTTCGTCGCAGTCGTCGGCGGACTGATCTACGTGGTCCGGAAGTTCACGGCGGGGTCCTCGTCACGCGGCGACTGGTGAGCGGTGCCGGGAGCGGGGACCGGTAACAGGATTCACCGGTTCCCTCGGCTGGGGGAAGTTTCCCGGACAGCACGACCGTCTGCGGTGGCGGGCCGTTAAAGTCCGGAACCCCTCGCGGGGAAGCACCCGCGATCGGCGCCCCCCTCCCGTGTTCCCCGCACGGACCGCCCTCTCGAACTTCGGGAGTGACTCTTGGCCACGGTTGACACCGCAGCATTCGCGGAACCGCACTCACCCCCCACCCGCACGCGCCCCACCGCACCCCTGCTCCAACGGCCGGCCGGCAGAGGCGTCCCCGAACAACCGCAGTCCGCCGCGACGCTCATCGGTTCAGTGCAGCGCGCCATGCGACTGCTGGAATCCGTGGCCCGGCACGACGGCGGGGCGCCGGCCAAGCAACTGGCCCGTGAGACCGGCCTGGCACTGCCCACGGCCTACCACCTGCTGCGCACCCTCGTGCACGAGGGCTACCTGCGGCGCGACAAGGGGATGTTCTACCTCGGGGAGGCCGCCGAGCGCCTCGGCAGCAGCGGAGCCACGCAGAAACGTCGCAGCGTCGTGGTCGCCACCCTCGAGCGGTGGCGCGATTCGATCGGCGTTCCGGTGTACTACGCCCGCTACCGGGACGGCGAGATCGAGGTCATGTGCGTCTCCGACACCCCGGGCAATCCGGCGGTCGAGGAATGGGCCGACTTCCGCGAGACCGGGCACGCGCACGCCATCGGTCAGTGCCTGCTGTCCCAGCTGGACGACGAGGCCCGCCGCGACCACCTCGACCGCTACCCCGTGCAGTCGATCACCCCGTACACCGTCCGGGACGACCACACCCTGTTGCGGCGGCTGGCGAGGGTGCGGCGGATGGAGACGGTCGTCGAACGGCAGGAGTACGCGCTGGGGACGGTGTGTGCCGCGATCCCCATCACTGTGGGCACCACCGCCGCCACGGTGGCCATCTCCCTCCCCGCCCACCAGGCCGACCGGCTGCCTGCGGCCGTAGAGCAGTTGCAGAGCGAGATCGGGCGGATGCTGGGATCATTTGCGGTCTCTATCAGTATCTGAAAACTCACTCCTTGTGATCTGTTGTGTACGTTCAGCAAGATGCCTGCAGTGTCAGGGGTTGATTCCCAGCCAGTCGACGGCAATGACGGGGTAAGGCGATGCGCGAGTCCGTGCAGGCAGTAGAGGCAGAGGTCATGATGAGCTTTCTCGTCTCCGAGGAGCTCTCGTTCCGCATCCCGGTGGAACTGGGTTACGAGACCTGCGATCCGTACGCCGTGCGGCTCACCTTCCATCTGCCCGGTGATGCCCCGGTGACCTGGGCGTTCGGGCGTGAGCTGCTCATCGACGGGGTGGGCAGGCCGTGCGGAGAGGGAGATGTGCGGGTCTCGCCGGCCGACCGGGAGGTGCTGGGCGAGGTGCTGATCCGGCTTCAGGTGGGCGGTGACCAGGCGGTGTTCCGCTCCTCGGCGGCTCCGCTCGTGGCCTTCCTCGACCGCACCGACAAGTTGGTTCCGCTGGGGCAGGAGGGGGCGTTCGCCGACTTCGACGCCCATCTCGACGAGGCCTTGGACCGGATTCTGGCGGAGGAGCAGAGTGCCGGGTGAGGTCTGGCGGGGGGCTGGCGGCGCAAGGATGAAGGAACGCTTCTGCGGGGGCGGGGCGTTCGAAGGGAGTCTGTACCCGTGGCTCCCTTCGAACGCCCGCCCGCGTCAGTGCTTGCGCCGCCTGCCCTTGCCGCCCCGAGAGCCCTGCGGGGCGGGGCCCGCCGTACCGGCCGATGTGGCACCCGGCGTCGCCGGGGCCGTCTCGGGGAGCGCGCCGGTTCCCGGCCGGTCCGCCGAGACCACGAGCGCAGCGAGCGCCGTGGTGACCGGAACCGACGCGACCAGGCCGATCGAACCGACCAGTGTGCGCACGATCTCCTCGGCGACCAGCTCGCTGTTGGCGACCGTGCCGACGCTGCTCTCGGCGATGGAGAACAGCAGCAGAAGCGGCAGTGCGGCGCCGGCATAGGCGAGGACGAGCGTGTTGACCACGGACGCGATGTGGTCGCGGCCGATCCGGATGCCTGCCCGGTACAGCCCTCGCCAGCCCATCGAGGGGTTGGCCTCGTGGAGTTCCCAGACCGCCGACGTCTGCGTGACCGTCACGTCGTCGAGGACACCGAGCGAACCGATGATGATGCCGGCCAGGAGCAGACCGCTCATGTCGATCGTCGGGTACAGACCGTGGATCAGACCGGTGTTGTCGTCCGTATTGCCGGTCAGCGCCGCCCAGTCGACGAACCAGGAGCCGAGGACGCCGATCAGCAGCAGGGAGATGAGCGTGCCCAGTACGGCAACGGAGGTGCGGGCCGAGAGACCGTGACACAGATAGAGGGCGATCAGCATGATGGCGCTCGCCCCGACGACCGCCACGGCCAGCGGGTTCGAGCCTTGCAGGATCGCGGGCAGGACGAAGAAGTTCAGCACCATGAAGCTGATGGCCAGCGCGACCAGCGCCATGACACCCCGGAGCCGCCCGACGACCACGACGGCGACGGCGAAGATGATGGCGAGCAGGCCCATGGGGACACGGCGGTTCACATCGGTGACCGAGTACTGGAGGTCCTTCGGCGCGGAGGGCTCGTAGGCGACCACGACCTTCTGGCCCTCGTGCAACTGACGTGACTGGTCCGGCTGGACGATCTCGGTGAACGTACGGCCTTTGTCCGAGCCGGTGTCCACACGGATCGTGGCCTTCTTGCAGGTGCCGTCCTCCTGTTGCTGTGCGGAGGAGCCCTCGGCGGTCGAGGTGTCGCCGGTCGGGGTGCCGCCCGAGGCGTTCGCCGACGAGCAGCTGATGCTCTCGACCTTGGAGACCGTCGCCTGCTGCGTCTGCCGGTCGAAGCCGACGCCGGTGCGCTCGTGCGCCGGGGCACCGCCGGGCCACAGCACGACCATGCCGACGAGCACGGCCACGCCGAACGGGATGAGAACGGCCGCGATGACCTTGCGCAGGTGTTGGGAGACGGGGGCGGCCGGACCGTGACTGTGGCTGTGCCCGTGACCGCCACCTGAACCGGGGCCCTCCCCACCGTGCCCACCGCTGTGTCCGTCGCCGGAGCCGTGCCCGCTGCCGTGGCCGTCGTCCGAGCCGTGCCCGTCACCCGGACCGGGGCCGTGCCCGTGGCCCCCGCCTCCACCCGTGCTTCCGGCGCCGTCACGGCCGCCGCCGTGGCCACCACCGGGCCCGTGCCCGCGACCACCGTGCCCTCCGGCGCCGGACACGTGCCCGTGTCCGCCACCAAAGCCGGGGCCGCCGCCCTGTCCGCCGTCGGGGCCGAAGCTGTAGCCGTCCTCGGGACGGGAAACGGGCCCGGAACCGGGTCGGGGAACCGAACCGCCACCGGGGCCGTGCCCCTGTCCTTGCCGGGGGCGTCCACCGGGAGGAATACCCGGCCCGCGGGGCTGTTCGGGCGGTGGGAACGGGGGATGGGGTGTCGTGGTCACCGCCCGATCATCGCAAGAACGACAGAGGCCCACTGTTCACCGCGCCACAAAGGACGCTAGCGTGGAGGCACCTTTGCACACGCGGGAGCTCGGAGCACCGGGCTGAGAGGGCGCTGACCTCCGTCTTCGCGATGTTTCACGTGGAACGTCACCACAACCGAGTGATGTTTCACATGACACGTCGGCAGACGGAAGCCGCTGCGTCGACCGCTGAACCTGTTACCGGGTAATGCCGGCGTAGGGAGTAGGTCTCATGACCAACAAGGACGCACGCACGCCTGCCTCCGCGCAGATCTCCGACGAGGTCTCTGCCGACGGGGAGGCCGGGAAGTCCATCGGATGGCACAAGGCGTATGTCGAGGGCACCCGCTCCGACCTGCGCGTGCCGGTCCGTCAGGTGCATCTCACCAACGGTCGGTCGGTCACGCTGTACGACACCTCGGGCCCGTACACCGATCCGCTCGTCGAGACGGATGTCCGCAGAGGGCTGCCGCCTCTGCGGGAGAACTGGGTCATCGCCCGCGGTGACACAGAGGAGTACGCGGGCCGCCCCGTCCGCCCGGAGGACGACGGGATCAAGCACACCTCCCCGCGCGGCGGGCTGCGCAACCTCGACGCGGTCTTCCCCGGACGGCCGCGCCTGCCACGCCGGGGCCGTGACGGTCAGGCGGTCACCCAACTCGCGTACGCCCGCCGGGGCGAGATCACGCCGGAGATGGAGTACGTGGCCATCCGGGAGAACGTGGAGCCCGAGGTCGTACGCGAGGAGATCGCGGCCGGACGTGCGGTGCTGCCGGCCAACGTCAACCACCCGGAGATCGAGCCGATGATCATCGGCAAGCGATTCCTGGTGAAGGTCAACGCCAACATCGGCAACTCGGCGGTGACCTCCTCCATCGAGGAGGAGGTCGAGAAGATGACGTGGGCGACCCGTTGGGGCGCCGACACGGTCATGGACCTGTCCACCGGCCGCAACATCCACACCACCCGCGAGTGGGTGCTGCGCAACTCCCCCGTCCCCATCGGCACGGTGCCGCTCTACCAGGCGTTGGAGAAGGTCGACGGCCGGGCCGAGGAGCTGACCTGGGAGATCTACAAGGACACGGTGATCGAGCAGGCCGAGCAGGGCGTGGACTACATGACCGTCCACGCGGGGGTGCGCCTGCCGTACGTCCCGCTGACGGCCAACCGCAAGACCGGCATCGTCTCCCGAGGCGGGTCGATCATGGCCGCGTGGTGTCTGGCCCACCACAAGGAGTCGTTCCTCTACGAGAACTTCGAGGAACTCTGTGAGATCCTCGCGGCCTACGACGTCACGTACTCGTTGGGCGACGGTCTGCGGCCCGGTTCGATCGCGGACGCCAACGACGAGGCGCAGTTCGCGGAGTTGCGCACGCTCGGGGAACTCAACCGGATCGCGAAGCGTTTCCATGTTCAGACGATGATCGAAGGCCCGGGACATGTCCCGATGCACAAGATCAAGGAGAACATCGACCTTCAGCAGGAGATCTGCGATGAAGCTCCCTTCTATACGCTCGGCCCGCTGACGACCGACGTCGCCCCGGCGTACGACCACATCACCTCCGGCATCGGTGCGGCGATGATCGCCTGGTGGGGCACGGCCATGCTCTGCTACGTCACGCCCAAGGAGCACCTGGGCCTGCCCAATCGTGACGACGTCAAGACCGGTGTCATCACCTACAAGATCGCCGCCCACGCGGCCGATCTCGCCAAGGGACACCCCGGTGCGCAGGAGTGGGACGACGCGCTGTCCGACGCCCGCTTCGAGTTCCGCTGGGAGGACCAGTTCAACCTGGCCCTCGACCCGGACACCGCCCGGGAGTTCCACGACGAGACACTCCCGGCGGAGCCGGCCAAGACGGCTCACTTCTGCTCGATGTGCGGACCGAAGTTCTGCTCGATGAAGATCTCTCACGACATCCGCCGTGAGCACGGCGGCAGTCGGGCGGAGGTCGAGGAAGGAATGGCGCAGAAGTCCAAGGAGTTCGCGGCCGCGGGCAATCGGGTGTATCTGCCGATCGCGGACTGACGCGCAGGGAATCGTCCTGGGGCGGTGCTTCTGGCGCAGAGGTCGGCAGACTGGGTGCATGACAGCGCGATCCATGAGCAAGGGCGCCAATCTGCCGGTCGATGTGCCGTCCGTGCGCGTCGAGATCAGTTGGTCCGAGCGGGCCGGCGGGCAGGACGTGGATGTGTCGGCTCTGCTGCTGACCGCCGCCGGAAGGGTGCGTGACGACGCGGACCTCGTCTTCTACAACCAGCCGCGGCACGCTTCCGGCGCAGTCACCCATCTGGGCAGGCGGAGCGCCGCCGGTGTCACTGCCGACACGGTCGAGGTGGACCTGCGTTCGCTGGAGAGTGCCGTCGCGCGTGTGGCGCTGTGCGCGTCCGCCGACGGCGGCACCTTCGGGCAGGTGGCCGGCCTGACGCTCAGGTTGCTCGATGCCGGGAGCCTGGCGGAGCTGGCGCGGTTCGAGATGCGGGGAGAGACGGAGACGGCGTTCATCGGAGGTGAGTTGTACCTGCGGGAGGGGCAGTGGAAGTTCCGCGCGGTCGGGCAGGGGTATGCCTCCGGGCTCGCGGGGCTGGCCACCGATTTCGGGATCAGCGTCGATGAGGAGCCCGCTGGGCCGGCAGCCGACCACGCGGCATCGGCCGTACGCACGCCGCCCCCGCCCCCGCCCGTGCCTCCGTCGGCTCCGGCCGCCTCCGCCGCCGTATCCGCGCCGTCTGCCGGGGGCCGGCTGACCAAGGGGGAGGAGCAGCTTCCGGTCGATATGCGCAAGCGGCTGTCCCTGCGGAAGGAGCAGGTCGCGGTCAGTCTGCGGAAGCGCGGTGCCGCGGGGGTCAGTGCGCGGGTGGTGCTCGTGCTCGACGCGTCGGGGTCCATGTCGTTCCTGTACTCCGGCGGGGTGGTGGCCGACGTGGTCGAGCGGATGGCCGCTGTGGCGGCAGAGCTTGATGACGACGGTGAGATGCAGGCCTGGACGTTCGCCTCCGACCCTGCCCGGCTGCCGGACCTGCGCCTGGGCGAACTCCCCGAGTGGCTGCGGCTGCATGTGCGGGTGGGGGAGATCAGCCTGTTCAGGCGGAGCAAGAAGCCGCGGAAGGGACTGCAACCGGGCCAGGTCGACATGCGCTCGGTCGGCATCCAGAACGAGGAACAGAAGGTGATCGCCCAGGTCAGAGACTATGTTCGGGCGAATCCGGCGGCCGCCCCGACGCTGGTGCTGTTCTTCTCCGACGGAGGCGTCTACCGCGACGCCGCGATCGAGAAGGAGCTGCGCGCGGCGGCGGCGGAGCCGATCTTCTGGCAGTTCGTCGGGCTCGGCCGCTCGAACTACGGCGTGCTGGAGCGGTTCGACGCACTGCCCGGCCGACGTGTGGACAACGTCGGCTTCTTCGCCGTCGACGACATCCGCACGGTCCCGGACCAGGAGCTCTACGACCGTCTCCTGTCCGAGTTCCCGAGTTGGCTCACGGCCGCGGGGCAGGCGGGCATCCTCTGACCGGCAGGCCGGCTGACGCCCTGGCCCTCGTTCCGTCGGCCCGGCCTACGGCTTGCGCTCCCCTGGGCGGGGGCGCAAGCCGAGGGCCTATTCCGGCTGGTGTTCCGGCCCGCCGAAGTCCGGGCTGGTGTAGTCCGGGCTGCTGTAGCTGGGGCGGGAGCCGGCCGAGTTTCCTTCGTCGGGGCTGCTGAAGCCCGGACGGTCGTAGCCGATCTTCGGCAGGCGGCCGGTGGGTGCCGGAGGGGCCGGTGCGGGGTCGAGCGCGGCGCTCGTGCCGGGGTGGGCGAGGGCCTCGCGGAGGAACGGCAGGATGCCCCGCTCCAGCAGGGCTTCCCGCCAGGCCTCCCTCGCGCGGCCCACCTCCTCGCTCAGTTCGCTGTACGGGCCGGCCTCCAGGGAGGGACGGTTGCGCAGGGCGGTGAGCAGGAGGCCGACGGTGGCGACGAGGATCGCGGCCGCGGCCACGGCCCCGAACGTCCATCCGGTGGTGAGCATCGTCCTGGCGAACGCCGGCTCGGGGTCGAGCATCCGCAGGATGTAACCGACGAGCAGGAAGATCACCGCGGCGGTTCCGGCGAGGACCGGGGTGAGGACGGCGGCGATGGCGACGGCGCCCGCTCCGGCGGCCTCGGCGGCCTCCCCCATGGTGGCGGCGAGGCCCATCCCGCCCACGCCCGGCTCACCGGCGCCGCCGGACTCATGACCGGCCGAGGACGGGGTGGACGGCGCCGGATGGCGCAGTTCCCCACGGACCTTCACATAGTGCTGGTACTCGGTCGCCGCGGACGCCGTGATGAGCGCGGAGGCGTTGAGCGCCATGGTGCGCAGTTGTTCGGGGTTGAGCCGCTGTCCCACAGCGGCCAGTTCCGGGTGGTGTGGTGCGGAGCGCAGCGCCTCGTCGAGGATCCGCTCGTACTCCTGGCGGTCCTCGCTGTGCAGGTGCTGCGGAACGCTGTTCATGTGCATCCCCCGATGCTCCGTAGGGCTTGGGGCTCGCATGCCAACGAGCCGTCGGGCAGAAACGGAGGGGAGCCTGCTACGGATGAACCGATGGTAGAGCGGCGACGGCATGAGGTAACAGGGGGTTTGCTGAAATTGGCCCCTGGGCCGTAGCGCCGTCGGGCGGGCCCGGCGCGGCCGGCGACGGACCCCGGAACGGTCAGATGGGCAGTGGCAGTTGCTGGACCAGCAGCTTTCCGGCCATCGTCACGCCGCCGTCCATCGCGATGGCCAGCCCGTCGGCGTAGACGTGCGGCCCTTCGACCACCGGACCGGCCGAGTCCTCGTCGTCCTCGGAACCGACATCGCCCAGCAGATACGGAATCGGGCTGTGGCCGTGAACGATGCGGGTGCCGCCGTACGTATCGAGCAGGGAGCGGACGGCATCGGCGCCGCCCTCGTCGCGGAAGGAGAAGCGCTTGGTGAACTTGCGGAACAGATCCCACACTTCGTCCGCGTCATTACGGGTGATCGTCTCGTGGACGGTGTCGTTGACCGCCTCGATCGAGTCGCCGTAGTCGAGGTAGGCGGTGGTGTCGGAGTGCACGAGCAGATGGCCGTCGACCTCCTCCACGGCGTCCAGGCGGGCCATCCACTGGAGGTGGTGGTCCTGGAGGCGGTCCATGTCGGACTTCTGTCCTCCGTTGAGCAGCCAGGCCGCCTGGAAGGTGGCGGTGCCCGCGCCGGAGTTGACGGGGGTGTCGCCGAACCGCTTGGCGCCGAGCAGGAGCAGCTCGTGGTTGCCCATGAGGGCCTTGCAGTAGCCGCCGGCCGCCGCGGCCTCGGCGGACAGGCGCATCACGAGGTCGATCACGCCGATGCCGTCCGGGCCGCGGTCGGTGAAGTCGCCGAGGAACCACAGCCGGGCGGTGCCCGCGCACCAGTTGCCGGCCGCGTCGATCAGGCCCTTCTCCTGGAGCGCGGCGATCAGCTCGTCCAGATAGCCGTGCACGTCGCCCACGACGAACAGCGCACCGGGGCCGGTCGCGGCCTGCGGGGCCTGGGCGACGGCCGGGTCGACGGGCACCTGAAGGGTGTCGCCCCGGTTGATGACGGGCAGATCCCGCTGGGTGGGCGTGTAGCCGTCCGGGGGTTCGAGGGGGTCCTCGAGGGGCGGTGCCGCGTTACCGGGGTGCGCGCTGTGGGCGTACGGACCGGTCTCGTGGACGTATGCGGGCACCCGGAAGTCGCGCACGGTCGCCGTACGCTCCACCTCGGGTCCCTGACCGGCCCCCTGAGTCATCAGACCCCTCCACCATCGCGCCGCATCTGCACCGCTTCGGACTGCCTGGTCGCAACGGTCCGCGGTGCCGTGCGCCCATCATAGGAATGCGGATCGTGCCGTGTGACGACCCAGGGGTGGTGAATCAGAGCAAGGCTCCTGTTCACCGCGGCTTTCGCCCCGATTGGGCCGGGCTTCGGCAGTACTCGCTCACCCACTGCTCACCGTGCTTACACCCGCGGCCTCCGCATGTTCCGCCGTCGGCGGGGAATTTGCGGGCGTGTTGTGGCGAGGGGCGCGGCCGGGGTGTGGGGCCTGCGGCGATCATCGTCGGGCCGCGCCTCGGGTGGCGCCGGTCAACTCCACCCGGCTCATGCCGACCGGCTTCGGCCGACTCGGGCTGGACTTCGGGCTTCTCGAGCCGGAGCAGCCGTCCGCGATCGTCGGGGCCGGGTCCCTCCGATGGGCGCCTCGGCGACCGCCCACCCCCTGCCTCCGCGGCCGCCCGACCGACGGAGCCCCAGCGGCGCCGTTCCCTGCGGTCGGACGACCCGGAACCGGAACCAGGTCATCCGCCCCGTGGTCGGGCCCGAAGCCGGACGGGAAGCAGCCGCGCCCCAGGCCGGCCGCCCCCTCCTACTTCTCCTCCGGCACCCGCGGTGGGCTGACCGTCGTGCGTGGCGAACGTCGCTGGGACGAGGTACGCACGATCAGTTCCGTCGGTATCACCTGCTCGACCGGCCGGTCCGACTCGACGCCTTCGATCGCGTCGATGAGGAGCTGGACCACCGCGGTGCCGATGCGCCGGGGCTTCAGCGACAGCGTGGTGATGGGTGGCTCGGTGTTGGCGTACACGGTGGACTCGCTGCAGCACACCAGCAGCAGGTCCTCCGGGACGCGCAGGCCGTAGCGGCGGGCGGCGGCGAGGAGGTCGGTGCCGTTGGGGTCGAACAGGCCGTAGACGGCGTCCGGCCGGTCGGGCCGGGCGAGCAGCCGGTCGGCGGCGACGGCGCCCGCACACGGATCGTGGGCGGGGTAGGACTCGTAGACCGGGTCCTGGCCGACGCGCTCGCACCAGTGCAGATACGCGCTGGTCGACAGGTGGGTGTAGGTGTCGGTGGTGGTGCCGGTGAGGAGACCGATGCGGCGGGCACCGGCGTCGGCGAGATGGTCGAGGATGTCGAGGACGGCTGCTTCGTGGTCGTTGTCCACCCACGCCGTGACCGGGAGCGGCCCGGCCGGGCGGCCGTCGGAGACGACCGGTAAGCCCTGCCGGACGAGTTCACCGACCACCGGATCCTGGTCGGAGGGGTCGATGACGACCGTGCCGTCCAGGGCGACGTTCGACCACACGTCGTGGCGCGAGGTCGCGGGGAGGATGACGAGGGCGTAGCCGCGGGCGAGCGCGGCGGACGTGGCGGCCCGCGCCATCTCGGCGAAGTACGCGAACTCGGTGAAGGTGAAAGGTTCATCCCCGTACGTGGTCACGGTCAGACCGATGAGGCCCGACTTGCCGGTACGGAGCGTTCGGGCCGCTGCCGAGGGGCGATAGCCCAGTCGGTCGGCGACCTCGCGGACATGGCGTCGGGTGGCGTCCGGGAGCCTGCCCTTGCCGTTGAGGGCATCGGAGACGGTCGTGATGGACACTCCGGCGGCGGCGGCCACGTCCCTGATGCCCGCCCGGCCCGGCCGGCTGCCTCGGCGTGAGGTTTCCGCGCGGCTCACCTGGTGCTTCCCTGCTGCTGTCATGGCGAGCCGATAGTAGGGCTCATCCGGTGGGGTAGGGCGGACGCATATGCACACATTGACAGGCACGTTTCTGCATGGTCAGAGGGGGCCAAGTGCATGGGAAAGCAAGGTAGTTGGACTATTCCATGCCAGGACGTGGCGTGTGGGCACGGATGAGCCTGCCAAGGCACCGATGTTTCGAAGAGGTCTCAACTCACCTGCACGAGGGATGCGCGCCACGGCGCGAGCCACCGGCGCATAGATATATGTACGGCGCGCCCCCAACGTGTACGCCTTCGTCCGCCTTCATACGGTGATGCCGCTGATGTGGGTGTGACGTGGCCGACCCCGCCCGGGTTTCGTGAGCGGAGGTCCGTTCTCAGCTGTACGCAGGCGCGCCGAATCCTCATAAGGTGAGCAGTATTGAAGCCGGTGGTGGTCACGAGGAGGACTGCGGTGAGCGAGACGAGCCCCAAGCTGCGCGCCGAGCTGGAGGGAATCCCCACCTACAAGCCGGGCAAGCCGGCCGCGACGGGTGGTCCCGTGGCCTACAAGCTGTCCTCCAACGAGAACCCCTATCCGCCGCTGCCGGGCGTGCTGGAGCGCGTCACGGCCCTTGCCGGGTCCTTCAACCGCTACCCGGACCTGGCGTGCTCGGGCCTGGTGGAGGAGTTGTCCGAACGCTTCGGCGTGCCGGCCTCGCACATCGCCACGGGCACCGGCTCGGTCGGCGTCGCCCAACAGCTGGTCCAGTCGACGGCTGGACCGGGCGACGAGGTCATCTACGCGTGGCGGTCCTTCGAGGCGTACCCGATCATCACGCAGATCAGCGGCGCGACCGCGGTGCAGGTGCCGCTGACGCCCGGTGATGTGCACGACCTGGACGCGATGGCCGACGCGATCACCGAGCGGACCCGGCTGATCTTCGTCTGCAACCCCAACAACCCCACGGGCACCGTGGTGCGGCGGGCCGAGCTGGAGCGGTTCCTGGACCGGGTGCCCGGCGATGTCCTGGTCGTGCTCGACGAGGCCTACCGGGAGTTCATCCGCGACGCCGAGGTGCCGGACGGAGTCGGGCTGTACCGGGAGCGGCCGAACGTCTGTGTCCTGCGGACCTTCTCCAAGGCGTACGGGCTCGCCGGGCTGCGGGTCGGCTTCGCGATCGCCCATGAGCCTGTGGCGGCGGCGCTGCGCAAGACGGCGGTGCCGTTCGGGGTGAGCCAGATCGCCCAGGAGGCGGCGATCGCCTCGCTCCGGGCCGAGGACGAGCTGCTCGGCCGGGTCGGTTCCCTGGTCTGTGAGCGCAACCGGGTGGTCGAGGGGCTGCGCGCCCAGGGCTGGACGGTGCCGGAGACGCAGGCCAACTTCGTGTGGCTGAGGCTGGGCGAGCAGACGGTCTCCTTCGCGGCGGCGTGCGAGCAGGCGGGCGTCGTGATCCGGCCGTTCCCGGGGGAGGGTGTGCGGGTGACGATCGGGGAGAACGAGGCCAACGACATCTTCCTGAAGGTGGCGGAGGGGTTCCGCAAGGAGCTGTAGCGGGTGAGACATGGGTCACCCGGTCCGCAAGGGTGAGGGCGGTTTCCGCAGGTCAGCTCCTATGACATGGCGTCGTCGGCTCGATGCCGCGAGGGGGTTCCCCAAGGTAAGGGGGACCCCCTTCACGCATCGAAAATCCGTGCGCCATAATTGCTTGTGAATGTGAACGCTTTCACAAGCGGTTGAGTAAGGAGCGGTGACGTGGACCTGGCTTTGGCGCCGGAGACCCTGGCGCGCTGGCAGTTCGGCATCACGACCGTCTACCACTTCCTGTTCGTTCCCCTGACGATCTCGCTGGCCGCGCTGACCGCCGGACTCCAGACCGCATGGGTGCGCACAGAGAAGGAGAAGTACCTCAGGGCGACGAAGTTCTGGGGCAAGCTCTTCCTGATCAATATCGCGATGGGTGTCGTCACCGGCATCGTGCAGGAGTTCCAGTTCGGCATGAACTGGTCGGACTACTCCCGCTTCGTCGGCGACGTCTTCGGCGCACCGCTGGCCTTCGAGGCCCTCATCGCCTTCTTCTTCGAGTCGACCTTCATAGGGCTCTGGATCTTCGGCTGGGACAAGCTGCCCAAGAAGGTCCACCTGGCCTGCATATGGATGGTCTCGATCGGCACGCTGCTGTCGGCGTACTTCATCCTCGCGGCCAACTCCTGGATGCAGCACCCCGTCGGCTACCGCATCAACGAGGCGAAGGGGCGCGCCGAACTCACCGACTTCTGGCGCGTCCTCACCCAGAACACCGCTCTCAACCAGGTCTTCCACAGCTTCTCGGCGGCCTTCCTGACGGGTGGCGCCTTCCTGGTGGGCATCGCCGCCTTCCACCTGATGCGCAAGAAGCACATCCCGGAGATGCGGACCTCGCTGCGGCTCGGCCTGGTCACCCTGGCGGTCGGCGGGCTGCTCACCGCGGTCAGCGGCGACACCCTCGGCAAGGTCATGTACGAGCAGCAGCCGATGAAGATGGCCGCGGCCGAGGCGCTGTGGGACGGCGAGGAGCCGGCGCCCTTCTCGGTGTTCGCCTACGGGGACGTCGACAAGGGTCACAACAAGGTCGCCCTGGAGATCCCCGGCCTGCTGTCCTTCCTGGCACACAGCGACTTCGAGTCGTACGTGCCCGGCATCAACGACACCAATGAGGCACTCCAGCAGAAGTTCGGCCCGGGTGACTACAAGCCCATCGTCCCCGTCGCCTACTGGGGCTTCCGCTGGATGATCGGCTTCGGCATGGCGTCGTTCTCCCTCGGTCTGGTCGGGCTGTGGCTCACGCGCAGGAGGTTCCTCCTGCCGGCCGCCCTGCGGACCGGGGAGGACGAGGTACCGCGTCTGGTCCTGCTGAAGAAGCCCCTCGGCTCGAGGCTCACCCGGCTGTACTGGCTGCTGGCGCTGTGGACCATGGCGTTCCCGCTGATCGCCAACTCCTGGGGCTGGATCTTCACCGAGATGGGCCGCCAGCCCTGGGTCGTGTACGGCGTCATGCAGACGCGGGATGCGGTCTCCCCCGGCGTCTCCCAGGCCGAGATCCTCACCTCGATGATCACCTTCACGGTGCTGTACGCCATCCTCGCCGTCGTCGAGGTCAAGCTGCTCGTGAAGTACGTGAAGGCCGGCCCGCCCGAGCTGACCGAGGCCGACCTCAACCCGCCCACGAAGATCGGCGGCGACTCCCGTGACGCCGACAAGCCGATGGCCTTCTCCTACTAGGCCCGAGGGAGCTGCACAGTCATGGAACTGCACGACGTCTGGTTCGTCCTCATCGCCGTCCTGTGGATCGGCTACTTCTTCCTGGAGGGCTTCGACTTCGGGGTCGGCATCCTCACCAAGCTGCTCGCCCGCGACCGGCCCGAGCGGCGGGTGCTCATCAACACCATCGGACCCGTTTGGGACGGCAACGAGGTATGGCTGCTCTCGGCGGGCGGCGCCACCTTCGCCGCCTTCCCGGAGTGGTACGCCACGCTCTTCTCCGGCTTCTATCTGCCCCTGCTGCTCATCCTGGTCTGCCTCATCGTGCGGGGTGTCGCCTTCGAGTACCGGGCCAAGCGGCCCGAGGAGAACTGGCAGCGCAACTGGGAGCACGCGATCTTCTGGACCTCGCTCCTCCCCGCGTTCCTGTGGGGTGTGGCCTTCGGCAACATCGTGCACGGCGTGAAGATCGACCAGGACTTCGAGTACGTCGGCACCGTCGGAGACCTGCTCAACCCGTACGCACTGCTCGGCGGTCTGGTCACCCTGACGCTGTTCACCTTCCACGGTGCGGTGTTCACGGCCCTCAAGACCGTCGGCGACATCCGGGAACGGGCGCGGAAGCTGGCGACCAAGGTCGGTCTGCTGACCGCCATGGCCTCGCTGGTCTTCCTGCTGTGGACGCAGATCGACAGCGGTGACGGCAAGAGCCTCGTCGCCCTGGTCGTGGCCGTCGCCGCCCTCGTCGCGGCGCTGGTGGCGAACCAGGCGGGGCGTGAGGGCTGGTCGTTCGCCCTCTCAGGCCTCACCATCGTGGCCGCCGTCACGATGCTCTTCCTGACGCTCTTCCCGAATGTCATGCCGTCCTCGCTCAACGCGGACTGGAACCTCACGGTGACCAACGCCTCGTCGAGCCCGTACACCCTGAAGATCATGACCTGGTGCGCGGCGATCGCCACGCCGGTCGTCATGGTCTACCAGGGGTGGACCTACTGGGTCTTCCGTAAGCGGATCGGTACGCAGCACCTCGCTGAGCCCGCGCACTGAGTCGAGCTGGGGCATGTTTCACGTGAAACATGCCCCTTGAGAAGAGGGTGTGTTTCACGTGAAACCGATCGACCCGCGTCTCCTCCGATACGCCCGCGCCACCCGCCGCTTTCTCGTGGCGGTCGTCGGTCTGGGAGCCGTCGGAGCAGTGCTGGTGATCGCTCAGGCGATGCTCATCGCCGAGGTGGTGGTCGGTGCCTTCGAGCAGGGTAGGCCGGTCGCGGAACTCCGCACGCCCCTGCTGCTCCTGGTGGCTGTGGCGATCGGCCGCGCGCTGGTCGCCTGGCTCACGGAATTGTCCGCGCACCGGGCAAGCGCGGCAGTGAAGTCGGAGTTGCGGGGCCGCTTGCTGGAGCGGGCGGCCCGGCTCGGTCCCGGGTGGCTGAGCGGGCAGCGGACCGGTTCACTGATCGCGCTCGCGACCCGGGGTGTTGACGCCCTCGACGACTACTTCTCGCGCTATCTGCCGCAGCTGGGACTCGCGGTGGTCGTGCCGGTGGCGGTGCTGGCGCGGATCGTGACCGAGGACTGGGTGTCCGCCGCGATCATCGTCGGCACCCTGCCGCTGATCCCTGTCTTCATGGTGCTGATCGGCTGGGCCACGCAGTCGCGGATGGACCGTCAGTGGCGGTTGCTGTCCCAGCTGTCCGGTCACTTCCTGGACGTCGTCGCGGGACTGCCCACGCTCAAGGTGTTCGGGCGGGCCAAGGCGCAGGCCGAGTCGATCCGACGCATCACCGGCGAGTACCGGCAGGCGACCATGCGGACGCTGCGGATCGCCTTCATCTCGTCGTTCGCGCTGGAGCTGCTGGCGACCCTCTCGGTGGCCCTGGTCGCCGTGACGATCGGCATGCGGCTCGTGCACGGTGAGATGGACCTGTACACGGGCCTGGTCATCCTCGTGCTCGCGCCCGAGGCCTATCTCCCGTTGCGGCAGGTCGGGGCGCAGTTCCACGCGGCAGCCGAGGGGCTGGCCGCGGCCGAGGAGATCTTCGACGTCCTGGAGACGCCGCTGCCGGTGTCCGGCACGGGCGCGGCGCCGACGGGCGGTGTGGCCTTCGAGAGTGTGACGGTCCGCTACCCCGGACGCTCCGACGACGCCGTCTCGGACGTGTCCTTCACCGTTGCCCCCGGGGAGACGGTGGCACTCGTCGGCCCGAGCGGCGTCGGCAAGTCCACCCTGCTGAACGCCCTCCTGGGCTTCGTCCGGCCGGCCGAGGGCCGGGTGAGCGTCGGGGGGGCCGACCTCGCGGACATCGACCTGGAGCAGTGGCGTTCCCGGATCGCCTGGGTGCCGCAGCACCCGCACCTCTACGCCGGCACGATCGCCGACAACGTACGGCTGGCGCGTCCCGACGCCGACGACGCCGCCGTACGCGGGGCGCTCGGTGACGCGGGGGCCCTGGAGTTCGTGGACGCGCTGCCGGCGGGTGCTGGGACGGTGCTCGGCGAGGACGGGGCCGGGCTGTCCGCCGGTCAGCGTCAGCGGCTCGCGCTGGCGCGGGCGTTCCTCGCCGACCGGCCCGTGCTGCTGCTGGACGAGCCGACGGCCGCGCTCGACGGGGAGACCGAGGCGGAGGTCGTGACCGCGGTACGACGGCTGGCGGCCGGTCGGACGGTCCTGCTGGTGGTACATCGCCCGGCGCTGCTGGCGGTGGCGGACCGTGTGGTGCGGCTGGAAGCCGCGGACACGGTGGTACGAGCGGAGGCACACGGACTCCCGGCGGCCACACCGCAGCGTTCCGGGATCGAGGCCGAAGGCCAAGACGTGGACGCCGTGCGGGAGACGCGAACCGCCCCGTCCGGGGGCGGGGTCCTCACCCGGGTACGAGGCATGGCCGGTGCCCGGCGTGGACGCCTCGGTCTCGCGCTGCTCCTCGGCAGCCTCGCTCTCGGCAGCGCCGTCGGCCTCATGGCCACCTCCGGCTGGCTCATTTCACGTGCGTCGCAACAGCCCCCGGTGCTCTATCTGATGGTGGCAGTGACCGCGACCCGGGCCTTCGGCATCGGACGGGCCGTGTTCCGGTACGCCGAGCGGCTCGTGTCGCACGACGCCGTACTGCGGATGCTCGCCGACACCCGGGTCGCCGTGTACCGACGGCTGGAGCGGCTCGCGCCTGCCGGGCTGCGCAGCACCCGCCGGGGCGACCTGCTGACGCGGCTCGTCGCCGACGTGGACGCCCTCCAGGACTACTGGCTGCGCTGGCTGCTGCCCGCCGCGTCCGCCGTCGCCGTCTCCGCGGGGTCCGTCGCGTTCACGGCGTGGCTGCTCCCCGAGGCGGGCGCCGTCCTCGCCGTGGGGCTGCTCGCGGCCGGTGCGGGCGTCCCACTGGTCACCGGCGCCGTGGCCCGCCGGGCCGAACGCCGACTCGCCCCCGCACGAGGGGTACTCGCCACCCGCGCCGCCGACCTGCTCACCGGCACCGCCGAACTGACGGTCGCGGGCGCCCTGCACGCCCGTACGGCCGCGGTCCGGGAGGCGGACTCCGTGCTCACCCGGATCGCCTCGCGCGCCGCTACCGCCACCGCGCTCGGCGGAGGGCTGACGGCGCTCGTCTCGGGACTGACGGTGGCCGCCGCCGCCCTCGTGGGTGCGCAGGCCGTCGACGCGGGACGGCTGAGCGGAGTGACCATGGCCGTGGTCGTCCTCACCCCGCTCGCCGCCTTCGAGGCCGTCCTCGGCCTGCCGCTCGCCGTCCAGTACCGCCAGCGCGTGCGCAGAAGCGCGGAGCGCGTGTACGAGGTCCTGGACTCCCCCGAGCCGGTGCGCGAGCCCGAGCGGCCTCGCCAGGCACCCATGTCGCCCTTCCCCCTCGTCCTCAAGGGGTTGTCCGCCCGGTACGCGGGACAGGGCCGGGACGCGCTCGCCGGTGTCGACCTCACCGTGGAGCAGGGCCGCAGGATCGCCGTCGTGGGGACCTCCGGTTCGGGCAAGACGACGCTCGCGCAGGTGCTGCTTCGGTTCCTGGACTCCGGTGCGGGTTCGTACACGCTCGGCGGGGTGGACGCGTACGCCCTGGAGGGGGACGACGTACGGCGGCTGGTCGGGCTGTGCGCGCAGGACGCGCACCTCTTCGACAGTTCGGTCCGCGAGAACCTGCTGCTGGCGAACAAGGAGGCGACCGAGGACGACCTGCGTGATGCGCTGACCCGCGCCCGGCTGCTGGAGTGGGCCGACGGACTGCCTGACGGGCTCGACACGCTCGTCGGCGAGCACGGCGCCCGGCTGTCCGGCGGGCAGCGCCAGCGCCTCGCCCTCGCCCGCGCGCTCCTGGCCGACTTTCCCGTCCTGGTGCTCGACGAGCCCGCCGAGCATCTCGACCTGCCGACCGCCGACGCGCTCACCGCGGACCTGCTGGCCGCCACCGAAGGCCGTACGACGCTCCTCATCACCCACCGGCTCGCCGGGCTCGACGCGGTGGACGAGGTGGTCGTCCTCGACGAGGGCCGGGTCGTGCAGCGCGGCGCCTACGCGGAGTTGGCCGTGGGGGAGGGACCGCTGCGCGAGATGGTCGAGCGTGAGGAGGCGGCCGAGCTGCTGGTGGGGGTGCGGTGAAGCGCGACCTTTCCCCCGGTCGGTGCGGCGGCCCTGGGCTCCCGTTCTGAGCGAACGCCCGGCACGGTCCGCGTTCGGCCATTCGGGGTTGTTGGTCCCCCAGGCGTAGGACCAGAACAGGACCGGGAGGGGGTGGCCGGGACAGGATCGCTGACATGCCCTCACATTGCCGTCGCGCACTGCTGGTTCCGGTCCTGCTGTGTGCGGCCGCGGTGCTGGTGATGCGGCCCACGACCGCCGACGGCGAGCCGGGCGGTGACGGTGCGGGCGGCGGGCCCGGCTCCGGGCTCAGCGCGCAGGTGGCGCGGTTGTACGAGGAGGCGGCCGTGGCCACCCAGCAGTACGAGGCGGGGCGCGTCGAAGCCGAGGCGCAACGGGAGAAAGCACAGCGGCTGGAGCAACTCCTCGACCGTGAACGGCAGGAGATCACGGTGCTGCGTGAGGACCTGGGCCGCATCGCGCGCGCCCAGTACCGCGGCAGCGGCGGGCTGCCCGTCGCCGCGCAGCTCGTCCTGTCGAGCAGCCCCGTCGAGCTGATGCGAGGTCAGCACGTCCTTTCACGGACGAAGCTGGCGGTGGGCAACGCGATCGGCAAGAGCCGGCGGGCCGAGACCCGGCTGGCCGCCGACGAGGCGAGAGCGGCGGCCGCCCGGCAGGCGCTGGAGCGGCGTACCGCCGAACTGGCCGTGCTGAAGAAGGGCATCGAGCAGAAGCTGGAACAGGCGCGGTGGCAGTTGCAGGGGCAGGCGGACGCATCGGTCGCCGCGGGTGCCTGCCGAGGTGCCGAGCGGCTCGACCGGCCACCGAAGAGTGACGCGCGGAAGTGGGCCGCACCGGTCGACGGCTACACCCTGTCCGCGGGTTTCGGCAGCGGCGGCGCCCGCTGGGCCGGTCGGCATACGGGTCAGGACTTCGCGGTACCGATCGGCACGCCGGTGAAGGCGGTCGGCGCGGGCCGTGTGGTGCGGGTGTCGTGCGGCGGCGCCTTCGGCATCGAGATCGTGCTCCGGCACGCCGACGGCTACTACACGCAGTACGCCCATCTGGCGTCCGTCGCCGTCGACCAGGGCGAGAGCGTGAGGGCGGGGCAGTGGATCGGGCAGTCGGGCACCAGTGGCAACTCGACCGGCCCGCACCTGCACTTCGAGGTGCGGGTCACCCCGGAGATGGGGTCGGCGGTCGACCCGGTGCCGTGGCTGGCGGCGCGCGGGGCGCCCGTCGGGTAGACCTGGCTCAGTCGGAGGCCCGGAGCCGCTCGGTGACCAGCCGCTCGATGACGACGGCGACCCCGTCGTCGTTGTTGGCGACCGTCTGCCCGGAGGCCGCGGCGATCACATCAGGGTGCGCGTTGCCCATGGCGTACGAACGGCCCGCCCAGGTGAGCATCTCGACGTCGTTCGGCATGTCCCCGAACGCGACGACCTCCTCGTGCGAGATGCCCCGCTCCGCGCAGCACAGGGCGAGAGTGCTGGCCTTGGAGACACCGGGGCCGCTGATCTCCAGCAGCGCGCTGGGGCTGGAACGGGTGACATTGGCGCGGTCGCCGATGGCCAGCCGCGCCAGGATGAGGAAGGCGTCGGGGTCGAGCGTGGGATGGAACGCGAGGATCTTCAGCACCGGCTCACCGGCCCCCGGGGCGTCCGGCGCCAGCAGCCGCTCGGCGGATGCGAGGGAGTCGGGGACCTCCATGTGCATCTTGGGATACTCCGGCTCCTGGTAGAAGCCGTACGTCTGCTCGACCGCGTACACGGTCCCGGGCGCCGCCTCGCGCAGCAGCCGTACGGCGTCCAGCGCGTTGTCCCGGGCCAGTTCGCGCACCTTCACGAACCGGTGGGAGCCGGGACCGCCGTGCAGGTCGACCACGGCGGCGCCGTTGCCGCAGATCGCCAGGCCGTGCCCGTGGACGTGGTCGCTGACGACGTCCATCCAGCGGGCGGGGCGGCCGGTGACGAAGAAGACCTCGATGCCCGCCTTCTCGGCGGCGGCGAGGGCCGTGACGGTACGCGGGGACACCGACTTGTCGTCGCGCAGCAGGGTCCCGTCGAGGTCGGTGGCGATCAACCGCGGCGGGGTGGTGGCGGCCGGGGTCTCGGGCTGTCGAGTCGCTGAGGTCACCCGGTCATTCTCCCGTATCGGTCCGCACGGTCGTGCGGGAGTCCGCACAGATGAGTTGTGACCGGTGATGTCACAGGTCGGCGCAGCGTCCGTGGCCGAGGTCAGCGCAGCTGCGCCGGGGCCTCCATGGCGATCTGCTCGAAGACCTTCTGGTCCGCAGCGAAGTCGGAGTCCGGGATGGGCCAGTGGATGACGATCTCCGTGAAACCCAGCTCCTGGTGACGGCCCGCGAAGTCCACGAAGGCGTCGAGGGACTCCAGCGGCCGGCCGCGGTCCGGCGTGAACCCGGTGAGCAGGACCTTGTCCAGGGTGTGCACGTCCCGTCCGAGCGCCACACAGGCGTCCGTGAGCTTCTCGACCTGGCGGCGGATGGCCTCGACCGACTGCTCGGGGGTGCCGTTCTGGAACAGCTTGGGGTCGCCGGTGGTCACCCAGGCCTGGCCGTGGCGCGCGGCGAGCTTCAGGCCGCGCGGGCCGGTCGCGGCGACGGCGAAGGGCAGCCGGGGACGCTGGACGCAGCCGGGGATGTTGCGCGCCTCGTGCGCCGAGTAGAAGTCGCCCTCGTAGGACACCGAGTCCTCGGTGAGCAGCCGGTCCAGGAGCGGCACGAACTCGGCGAAGCGATCGGCCCGCTCACGCGGGGTCCACGGATCCTGGCCGAGGGCGGTGGCGTCGAAGCCTGTGCCGCCCGCGCCGATCCCGAGGGTGATCCGGCCGCCGGAGATGTCGTCCAGGGAGATCAGCTCCTTGGCGAGGTTCACCGGGTGCCGGAAGTTCGGCGAGGTCACCAGGGTGCCCAGGCGAAGTCGCTCGGTGGCGGTCGCGGCGGCGGTGAGCGTAGGGATCGCGCCGAACCAGGGGCCGTCGCGGAAGGTGCGCCAGGACAGGTGGTCGTAGGTGTACCCGGTGTGGAAGCCGAGCTGCTCGGCGCGTGTCCAGGCCGAACGGCCGCCTTCGTGCCAGCGGAGGTACGGGAGGATCACGGTGCTCAGTCGCAGACTCATGTCATCGAGCGTATGCGGCCGACCGTGTTTCACGTGAAACGGTGACCGTACGCGCCGGTCCGGCCACGGACCGCGCGGTGACGGCGGCCACGGCGGTGCTCGGCCGGTAGAAGTCAGTGTGGCGCGGGAAAGCGCAGGTACCGCGGCGGTACCGCCTTCGTCAGCCACACTCCGTTGGCGCTCACCTGGAAGACGTGGCCGTCGCGGTGCATGGCCCCCGCGTCCACCGAGAGCACCACCGGCCGCCCTCGGCGGGCGCCGACCCGGGTCGCGGTCTCCCGGTCGGCGGAGAGGTGCACGTCATGCCGGTTCATGGGCCGCAGCCCCTCGTCCCGGATCGCGTCCAGGTGCTGTGCCACGGTCCCGTGGTAGAGGTACGGCGGCGGCGTCGCCTGCGGAAGGCCGAGGTCCACGCCGATGCTGTGGCCCTGGCTGGCGCGGATGCGTGTGCCCTCGACCGCGAAGCGCTTCTTGTCGTTCGCGGCGACGACGTGGTCCAGTTCGTCCCGGGTGAAGGGGAATCCGTGGGCCGCGGCTGCCGCGATGAGCGTCTCGATCTCGACCCAGCCGGCCTCGTCGAGCGTGAGGCCGATGCGCTCCGGCTGGTGGCGCAGATGCTTGGAGAGGTACTTCGACACCTTCACGGTGCGTCTTTCGTCCATCCGATCAGCATGACGGGCGAGACGGGGATCACGCATCGAGTTTTGTGCCCGATGTTTGATCCACAACCAACAGCATTTATCCACAGGGGGATTGGGAATTCTGTGGACAACGACCCGCCATTTCCCAGCAGTTCGTCAAGGCACGCTGATGGTGGGCAACTTGAGGTCCAGCCGTCGAAGAGGGCTGTGAGGACGCCCACTTCGGCGCCCGCACCACCGTCGAACGACAACAGCCCTACAGCCGCGGCTCCACACGCGCGAGTCGCCTCAACATACCGGGCGCGAAGCGGGACAGGGCATGCGAAACCCTTGCCTCAGGCGTGACCGGGACCACCGCCTCGTTCCGGGCGACGGCGCGCAGAATCGCGCTCGCGACCTTCTCGGGCGGGTAGTTGCGCAGCTCGTACATGCGCGCGGAGCGCCTCTGACGACGTCGCTCCTCCTCGGCGTCAACACCGA
Source organism: Streptomyces sp. NPDC058335 (assembly GCF_042723915.1). Classification (NCBI taxonomy): domain Bacteria; kingdom Bacillati; phylum Actinomycetota; class Actinomycetes; order Kitasatosporales; family Streptomycetaceae; genus Streptomyces; species Streptomyces sp. NPDC058335. The sequence goes on from NZ_JBHXHX010000005.1 coordinate 313,580, forward strand.
CGAACGTGGCCGTGGAGGTGATGCTCGTGTTCACCAGGCCGGGGCAGACCGCCGTAACACCGATGTCGCGACCGGCCAGTTCGGCGCGCAGGCACTCGCTCAGCATCAGCACGGCGGCCTTGGACGCGCTGTAGGCAGGCAGCGACTTGGACGGCTGGAAGGCGGCAGCGGAAGCGGTGTTGACGATGTGGCCGCCCTGGCCGCGGTCCGCCATCTGGCGGCCGAAGAGGCGGCAACCATGGATCACGCCCCACAGGTTGACGTCCAAGACCTTGCGCCAGTCCTCCGGCGTGGTGTCCAGGAACGAACCCGACAGCCCTATGCCCGCATTGTTCACCAGTACGTCCACCACGCCGTGTTCGGCAAGGACCTTCGCCGCGAGCTTGTCCATCGCCTGCTCGTCGGAGACGTCCACCGTCTCCGCCCAGGCATTCGCGGCGCCGATGGCACGGGCCAACGCAGCGGTGCGGGACGCGCTTTCGGCGTCCCGGTCGACGGCGATCACGCGCGCGCCCGCTTCGGCGAACGCGAACGCCGTCGCCCGTCCGATGCCACTGCCCGCCCCGGTGACCAGCACCAACTGGCCACCGAACCGCTCTGCGTACGGACCGGCCGGCTTGGGGTTCGGCTCAGTGCCGGCCGTCTCCGCGTCACTCTCCCCGTCCATTCCCTCTTCGCTCTCCACGGAGTTCACGAACTCGGTGATCCAGGAAGCCAGCTGATCGGGCCGGGTGCGCGGCACCCAGTGCTTCGCCGCGATCGTCCGACGCGTCAGACGCGGAGCCCACAGCTCCAGGTCGTCGTAGAGCTGCTCCGACAGGAACGCGTCCCCCAAGGGCGTGATGAGCTGCACGGGGGCGTGTGCGTGGGCGTTCGGGCGCGGACGGCGCAGCCGGGGCCGTACGTTGTCGCGGTACAGCCATGCCCCGTGGGCCGCGTCGCAGGCCAGCGAGGACGTGGGGTAGTCGCCGCCGGGCACCTTCTCCAGCCGCCGCAGGATGCCGGGCCAGCGCTTGCCGAGGGGGCCGCGCCAGGCGAGTTCGGGCAGCACGGGGGTGTGGAGCAGGTACACGTACCAGGACTTCGCGCCCTGGCCGAGGAGTTGGCCGATGCGACGCGGAGTGGGCCGGGTGAGGCGCTTGTTGATCCAGTGACCGAAGTGGTCGAGGGACGGGCCGGACATCGACGTGAAGGACGCGATCCTGCCCTTGGTGCGCTCGACCGTGACGAACTCCCAGGACTGCACCGATCCCCAGTCGTGCCCGACGAGATGCACCGGGCGGCCGGGGCTGACCGCGTCCGCGACCGCGAGGAAGTCGTCCGTCAGCTTCTCCAGGGTGAATCCGCCCCGCAGCGGCTGCGGCGCGGTCGAACGGCCATGGCCCCGGACGTCGTACAGGACGACGTGGAACCGGACGGCCAGCCGGGACGCGACCTCGGACCACACCTCCTTGCTGTCCGGATAGCCGTGCACCAGGACGACCGTCGGTGACCCGGGGTCCCCCAGTTCGGCGACGCACAGCTCGATACCGCCGGTCCGCACCCGGCGCTCGCGCGCACCCTCCAGCATCGTCACTTCTCCTCCGCCTTCCCCTGTGCCCAGCGCCGCACATGCGGCAGATCGTCGTCCAGCCAGAAGGCGCTCTCCTCGGGATCCCGGGAGTCGGTCACCACCAGGATCTCCTCGAACTTCGCGCCCGTGCCGCGGAATCCGAGATGGGGTTCGACCGCCCACAGGCCCGGCCGCGGCGGATGATCGGAGAAGCGGTACGGCGACCACAGCGGCGACCAGCCCTCACGGTGCCCGTGCAGCGCGTCCGACGCCAGCCCTTTCAGGGCCTGGGTGCCGAACCCGAACAGCCGGGGCGACCATCGGCGTTCCCGTACCCGGTCCACCTTGTGCGCGATCACGCCGAAGGGGTACGCGCGATGCCGGTTGGCGTAACCCTGGCGGATCATGAGGCGGTCGACGTCCCGGTAGATCTCGCGCAGCGACCGCCGCTGGCGCACCTCTCGCAGGATCAGCTCCCGATGCGCCTCCAGGTCGTCCATCAGCTGCTCCTGAACCGGATGACCGCCGAGCGCGCCCGAGTAGCCGATGTCCGCCGTGAAGCCCTCGAAGACCGGGGCCATGTCCAGGATGAACGGCATCCCGGGCTCCAGCCTGCGGTCGGTCGGGAAGAACTGGAGCGGCACCCGGAACCCCACGAACGCCGTGCGGTCCCCGAACCAGGCGAACGGCAGATGGAACCAGTCCCGCACGCCCCGCGCGCGCAGCCACTCTCGCTGCATGCGCGCGGCCTCGCGCTCCGTGACCCCGGGCTCCAGCCGGTCCGCCACCTCCTGCGCGCACTCGTACGCCAGACGCTGCACCCGCTGGAATCCCCGCAGGCCGGAGGAGAGTCCGCGTGTCTCTGCCGTCGTCATGCCACCTCGTCCCACCGGTCCGCGCCGATTGCGGTACGTGTCCGTAACTTGACCCCGCCGAATCTGGCACTTGTTAGAGAAAGCGTCAATAGGGTGGACGGGACGCCTGATTCCCGTGTTCCGTAGCTCTCAGGATGGGGAACCCCTACGGGCCCGTACATCTCGAGTCTGAGACGAGGACAGCTCTGCGGTCTGACGACGTGGCGTGGTCCGCGTCACTATCGTCGACGACGTGACTGTGATCGCGACCGAAAGCCTGAGCAAGCGGTTCCCCCGGGTGACCGCTCTTGACCGGCTCTCCGTGGACGTCGGACCCGGTGTGACCGGACTCGTCGGTGCCAACGGGGCCGGCAAGTCCACACTGATCAAGATCCTTCTGGGTCTGTCCCCCGCCACCGAGGGTCGTGCCGAAGTGCTCGGCCTAGACGTCGCGACCAAGGGCGCCGCCATCCGGGAGCGCGTCGGCTACATGCCGGAGCACGACTGCCTGCCGCCCGACGTCTCGGCCACCGAGTTCGTCGTGCACATGGCTCGCATGTCCGGCCTGCCGCCGACCGCCGCGCGCGAGCGCACCGCCGACACCCTGCGCCACGTCGGGCTGTACGAGGAGCGCTACCGTCCCATCGGCGGCTACTCCACGGGCATGAAGCAGCGCGTGAAACTCGCCCAGGCCCTGGTCCACGACCCGCAACTGGTCCTCCTCGACGAGCCGACCAACGGCCTCGACCCGGTCGGCCGCGACGAGATGCTCGGCCTGATCCGCCGTATCCACACCGACTTCGGCATCTCGGTCCTCGTCACCTCCCACCTGCTGGGCGAACTCGAACGCACCTGCGACCACGTCGTGGTCGTCGACGGCGGCAAGCTCCTGCGCTCCAGCGCCACCACCGACTTCACCCAGACCACCACCACCCTCGCCATCGAGGTCACCGACACCGACGAGCACCCGGACGGCACCCGCGCGGTCCGCGAAGCGCTCCACGCGCGCGGGGTCGACGTCCTCGACGCCGACAGCGGCCTGCCGGGCGCGGGCCATGTCCTGCTGCTGACCGCACAGGGCGAGGACACCTACGACGTCGTACGGGACGTGGTCGCCGACCTGGGCCTCGGCCTGGTGCGCATGGAACAGCGCCGGCACCACATCTCCGAGGTCTTCCACGACAGTGACGAGCAGCGGAAGGAGGCCGTCGGCCATGGCAGTTGAGCACCCGGTGACCGCCCCCTCGGGCGACCAGACCCGCATCCACAACATCGGCTACCGCAGCTACGACGGCCCGCGCCTGGGCCGCGCCTACGCCCGCAGGTCCCTCTACTCGCAGTCCCTGCGCGGCGCCTACGGCCTCGGCCGCTCGGTGAAGTCCAAGGTGCTGCCCATGCTGCTGTTCGTGGTGATGTGCGTGCCCGCGGCCATCATGGTCGCCGTCGCCGTCGCCACGAAGGCCAAGGAACTCCCGCTGGACTACACCCGCTACGCGATCGTCATGCAGGCCGTCATCAGCCTCTACGTCGCCTCGCAGGCACCCCAGTCCGTCTCGCGCGACCTGCGTTTCAAGACCGTGCCGCTGTACTTCTCCCGGCCGATCGAGACCACGGACTACGTCCGCGCCAAGTTCGCGGCGCTCGCCTCCGCCCTGTTCGTCCTCACCGCCGCACCCCTGCTGGTGCTCTACGTGGGCGCCCTGCTCGCCAAGCTCGACTTCGCCGACCAGACCGAGGGGTTCGCCCAGGGACTCGTGTCCGTGGCACTGCTCTCGCTGCTCTTCGCCGGCCTCGGCCTGGTCATCGCGGCGGTCACCCCGCGCCGCGGCTTCGGCATCGCGGCCGTCATCGCCGTCCTGACCATCTCCTACGGCGCCGTCTCCACGCTCCAGGCCATCGCCGACGCGCAGGGCAGCACCGGAGCCATCCCGTGGATCGGGCTGTTTTCACCGGTCACCCTCATCGATGGTGTCCAGTCGGCGTTCCTCGGCGCCAGTTCCGCAGCTCCGGGCGGGATCGGCCCGTCCAACGGGGAGGGTGTCGTCTACGTCCTCGTCTGTCTGGGCCTGATCGCCGCGTGCTACGGCCTCCTGATGCGCCGCTACAAGAAGGTGGGCCTGTGACCACGCTCTCCCTCGACCACGTCTCCCGCTGGTTCGGCAACGTGGTCGCCGTCAACGACATCACCATGACCGTCGGCCCCGGCGTCACGGGCCTGCTCGGCCCCAACGGCGCGGGAAAGTCCACCCTCATCAACATGATGGGCGGCTTCCTCGCCCCCTCCACCGGCACCGTCACCCTCGACGGCCAGCAGGTGTGGCGCAACGAGGACATCTACCGGCACATCGGCATCGTCCCCGAGCGCGAGGCGATGTACGACTTCCTCACCGGCCGCGAGTTCGTCGTCGCCAACGCCGAGCTGCACGGCCTCGGCGCCAAGGCCGCCCAGAAAGCCCTGGCCACGGTCGAGATGGAGTACGCGCAGGACCGCAAGATCGAGACGTACTCCAAGGGGATGCGCCAGCGCGTGAAGATGGCCAGCGCCCTCGTGCACGACCCGTCACTGCTGCTGCTGGACGAGCCCTTCAACGGCATGGACCCGCGCCAGCGCATGCAGCTCATGGACCTGTTGCGACGCATGGGAGACGAGGGCCGCACCGTGCTGTTCTCCTCGCACATCCTCGAGGAGGTCGAGCAACTGGCCTGGCACATCGAGGTCGTCGTCGCCGGACGCCACGCGGCCAGCGGCGACTTCCGCAAGATCCGCCGGCTGATGACCGACCGGCCGCACCGCTACCTCGTGCGCTCCAGCGACGACCGCGCCCTCGCGGCCGCGCTGATCGCCGACCCGTCGACGTCCGGCATCGAGGTCGACCTCGCCGAGGGAGCACTGCGCATCCAGGCCGTCGACTTCGGCCGCTTCACCTCACTGCTGCCACGGGTCGCCAGGGACCACGGCATCAGACTGCTCACGGTCTCGCCGTCCGACGAGTCCCTCGAGTCCGTGTTCTCGTACCTGGTCGCGGCGTAGGAGGCCGAAGATGTACGACCCCACAGTCGCCCGACTCACGTACCGCGCCCTGCTCGGCCGGCGCCGGGCCCTCATCCTCGGCGCGCTGCCGCTGTTGCTGATCGCGATCTCGGTGGTGGTGCGCGGCCTCGCCGGCGCCGACGACCAGACCGCGTCCGACCTGCTCGGCGGGCTCGCGCTCGCCACCATGGTGCCGATCATCGGCGTCATCGCCGGCACGGGCGCGATCGGGCCCGAGATCGACGACGGTTCCGTGGTCTATCTGCTGTCCAAGCCACTGAAGCGGCCGACGATCATCTTCACCAAGCTCATCGTCGCCATCGCGGTGACGATGGTGTTCTCGGCGCTGCCCACCCTGATTGCCGGGTTCATCCTCAACGGCAACGGACAGCAGATCGCCGTCGCCTACACGATCGCCGCGCTGGTCTCCTCCATCGCCTACGCGGCGGTGTTCCTGCTGCTGGGCACGGTGTCCCGGCACGCGGTGGTCTTCGGCCTCGTCTACGCCCTCGTCTGGGAGGCCCTGTTCGGTTCGCTGGTGCCGGGTGCGCGCACGCTCAGCGTCCAGCAGTGGTCGCTCGCCGTTGCCGACAAGGTCGCCGGCGGTGACCTCATCACCTCGGACGTCGGACTGACCACGGCGACCGTCCTGTTGATCGGCGTGACGGTGCTCGCGACCTGGTACGCGGGACAGAAGCTGAGGGCGCTGACGCTGGCCGGGGAGGAGTAGGCGGCGGGGCTCCCGCTAGGGCTCTTGCGCGGGCTCTTGACGGGGGCTTCATCTCTGCCTGGGCACACTGGACGAACGGAAACGGCCGTGAGGACGGCAGGAGGTCGGGATGGCGGACGAGGCGGCGCGGTTCGGCGGGCGTGAGCGCGGCGACGACCGCAGCGACGACCGCGGGCGGTCGGAGGGCGGGATACCTGACGGGGCTGCCGGCCGGGCCCCGGATCAGGGTCCGGACGAGGGCTGGAGCGATCTCGTTCTCGACGAGGACTTCATACGGGCCGCCGACACCTCCGAGCCGTCCGCCCGTGCACGGATGCTTGCCGCGCGCTGGCGCGCGGAGGAGCCCGAGCCTCAGCCGTGGCGCTCGGACGAGCCGCCCGCGGGGTGGTTCTTCAGCAAGGCGCGGCGGCGCAGGTGGCGTCGTCGGTAGGACGGTAGGACGGTAGGGGTACGGCGTCCTGACGAGACGGCTTCGGCCGGTCGGCGGACCCGGTGAATCCCGTTGCCCGTACAGCTGTTTTATTCGGTGGTGTTCAACTCGGCGTGTGGGCAGGATGGTTGTTGTCCGCAGCGCCGGGTAGTCGGCGTCACACGCTGGGAGAGGAGCGGGGCGATGTCCATGCACGGCAGTACGTCCAGCTCCCTACAGGGCAGCCGGCGGCGGTCTCCGGAGTAGTTACCCCTCCATGGAGTCCGCCGCACACGGGGGCTGCCCGGGGCGGCCGCTTCGAGCACGCGATGTCGCTCTCGCGTGAGGCCGCCCACCCGGAGGATTGGCCGAGCGGTAAGGCACCGGCTTGCTAAGCCGTGGTCGGGGGGAACCCCGCGCACGTTCGATTCGTGCATCCTCCGCAGGACGTTGTCACTTTGACTGGGCTGGGGTTTTGGCCTGGGGTATGTCGCGAGGCTCGGGTGGGTTGTTGCGGCCGGGGCGGGCCGGAGCGGGCCGGGTGTTCGGTCGGGTGCGGGTGGGTCGTGGCTGGTCGCGCAGTTCCCCGCGCCCCTGAGCGCCTGCGGCGATCCCGGGCGTTCCGATCACCTGCGGCGATCGTTGTGCCGGGTGCCGGGTGCCGGGTGCCGGGTGCCGGGTGCCGGGTGCCGGGTGCCGGGTGCCGGGTGCCGGGTGCCGGGTGCCGGGTGCCGGGTGTACTTTGCCGCAGCCCCGCAGCCCCGCAGCCCCGCAGCCCCGCAGCCCCGCAGCCCCGCAGCCCCGCAGCCCCGCAGCCCCGCAGCCCCGCAGCCCCGTTGGGGCCCGGCACAGCGGATTAGCGCAGCAGTCTCTCCAGTACTACCGCGATGCCGTCCTCCTCGTTGGAGGTGGTCTGCTCGTCGGCTACTGCCTTCAGATCTGGGTGGGCGTTGGCCATGGCTACGTTTCTGGCGGACCAGGCGAACATGGGGATGTCGTTGGGCATGTCGCCGAAGGCGATCGTGTCGGCCGCCTTCAGGCCCAGGCGGCGGGCCGCCAGGGAGAGGCCGGTGGCCTTGGACAGGCCGAGGGGGAGCAGTTCCACGATCCCGGCGCCGGCCATCGCGACCGTGACGAAGCCGCCCGCGGCTTGGCGGGCCGCCTCGGCCAGCTCGTCGTCCGACAACTCGGGGTGCTGGATGTAGATCTTGTTCAGCGGGGCCGACCAGAGGTCCGACGCGTCGGTGAACGGCGTCGAAGGAAGCCTGCCGGTGACCGCGTAACCCGGGCCGACCAGCACCTCCCCCTCCAGTCCGTCCCGGCTGGCCGCCAGGTACAGCGGGCCGACCTCCGCCTCGATCTTGGCCAGCGCCACTCCGGCCAGCTGCCGGTCCAGGGTCACCGAGGTCAGCAGGCGGTGCGCGCCGGCGTCGTAGACCTGGGCGCCCTGACCGCAGACCGCGAGACCGTCGTAGCCGAGGTCGTCGAGGATGTGCCGGGTCCACGGGACGCCGCGGCCGGTCACCACGATGTGGGCCGCGCCCGCCGCGGTGGCCGCGGCGAGGGCGTCACGGGTGCGGCGGGAGATCGACTCGTCGGAGCGCAGCAGCGTCCCGTCGAGGTCGGTCGCGATCAGCCGGTACGGAAAGCCCGGGGCGGCGGCCTCGCTCACTTGGCCACCGGCTCCAGGACTTCCCGGCCGCCGAGGTAGGGCCGCAGCACCTCGGGCACGCGCACGGAGCCGTCGGCCTGCTGGTGGTTCTCCAGGATCGCCACGATGGTGCGCGGGACGGCGCACAGCGTGCCGTTGAGGGTCGCCAGCGGGCGGACCTGCTTGCCCTCGCGGACGCGGATCGACAACCGGCGGGACTGGTACTCCGTGCAGTCCGAGGTCGACGTCAGCTCGCGGTACTTGCCCTGGGTCGGGATCCAGGCCTCACAGTCGAACTTGCGGGCGGCCGAGGAGCCGAGGTCACCGGTGGCGACGTCGATCACGCGGAACGGCAGCTCCAGCGAGGTCAGCCACTGCTTCTCCCACTCCAGCAGGCGCTGGTGCTCGGCCTGCGAGTCCTCGGGAGTGACGTAGGTGAACATCTCCACCTTGTCGAACTGGTGGACGCGGAAGATGCCCTTGGTGTCCTTGCCGTGCGAACCGGCCTCGCGGCGGAAGCAGGGCGAGAAGCCCGCGTAGCGCAGCGGCAGACGGTCGGCGTCGATGATCTCGTCCATGTGGTACGCGGCGAGGGCGACCTCGGACGTGCCGACCAGGTAGAGGTCGTCCTTCTCGAGGTGGTAGACGTCCTGTGCCGCCTGGCCGAGGAAGCCGGTGCCCGCCATGGACTGGGGGCGGACCAGGGCCGGGGTCAGCATCGGTGTGAAGCCGGCCGCCGTGGCCTGGGCGATCGCCGCGTTGACCAGGGCCAGCTCCAGCAGGGCGCCGATGCCGGTGAGGAAGTAGAAGCGCGAGCCGGAGACCTTCGCGCCGCGCTCGACGTCGATGGCGCCGAGCAGTTGGCCGAGTTCCAGGTGGTCCTTGGGCTCGAAGCCCTCGGCGCCGAAGTCGCGGATGTCGCCGTGCGTCTCCAGCGTGACGAAGTCCTCCTCGCCGCCGACGGGTACGTCGGGGTGGACGAGGTTGCCGAGCTGGAGCAGCAGTTCCCGGGTCTCGGTGTCGGCGGCGTCGCGCTCGGCGTCGGCCACCTTGACGTCGGCGGCGAGCTGGCCGGCCTTCTTCAGCAGCTCGGCCTTCTCGTCCGGGGAGGCCTTGGGGATGAGCTTGCCGAGCGTCCTCTGCTCGGCACGCAGCTCGTCGAAGCGGACGCCGGACGACCTGCGCCGCTCGTCGGCAGAGAGGAGGGAGTCGACGAGCGCGACGTCCTCTCCACGGGCGCGCTGGGACGCGCGCACACGGTCGGGGTCCTCACGGAGCAGGCGAAGGTCAATCACGTGGTCAAGGCTACCGGTGCGTGGTGACGCCTCACGACTCACTATTGCGAAACACGCCTTACAGTCCGGTATGGGGTAATTGACCCATGTGGGCGCAGGTCTGTTTCCCGCGTCAATAAGGGGCGTCTCACCCCCTGGACGGGGCGGCCCTGCGGCAGGGTGTTGACTCGACTGCCTTGTGCGCAGCGGGACTTGGGAGGTGCGTTGTCCACAGGAATCCACGCGCCGGGAAAGTTATCCACAGGCTGTGCGAAAGATCTGTGGACATCGGAATCGATCATTCCGAAGAGCGCCTGCGGGCGGGCGAATTCCTTGATCAAACCCCTCTCGCACCCACTTTCGGGTGGAAATGGGTCGCTCCAAAGGATTGATCGAAGGAAACAGGTGGACGAAGAGTGACCTACCGGGCCAGAGTCCAAGGGGGGTGCTGTAGGGCGATTTGTCGACCAGATGGTGCTTCCGTATCGACTTGTCCCCAGGTCGAGATGCCGTCCTGTGGATAACTCCTGTGGATAACGAAGATATGCAGGTAGGACCGGCCGAAAGGCGCGCGGAAGGCGCGCGACAGGTCGGCGTAAGCCGCGCGAAGGGCATGCTTAAGCCGTGTGTCACCTTCCCGCAACCCGGTCCGACCCGGTCTAGAACCGGCCGTCCTGGCAGCGCGTGACCCATTCCGCCGCCGCCATGAACTCGCCCTCCGAGGTCCCCGGCAGCGGCGTCCGCACCTGCGCCGCGGTCACGTCCGCACGCGGGTACGAACCGAGGAAACGCACATCACGGCAGATGCGCTTCAGGCCCATGAGCGCCTCGGCCATCCGGCGCTCCGAGATGTGACCGGCCGCGTCGATGCAGAAGCAGTAGTTGCCGATGCCGGCGCCGGTCGGCCGCGACTGGAGCACCATCAGGTTGATGCCACGGGTGGCGAACTCGCCCAGCAGGTCGCGCAGCCCACCGGGATGGTCGTCGCGCTGCCACAGCACCACGGACGTCTTGTCGGCGCCCGTCGGCGCGGCGGGCCGGGCAGGGCGGCCCACCAGCACGAAGCGCGTCTGCGCGTTCTCCGCGTCGTGGATCTCGGTCTCCAGCGCCTCGAGGCCGTACCGGGCGGCCGCGAACTCACCCGCGAAGGCGGCGTCGTAACGGCCCTCCTGGACCAGGCGCGCGGCGTCCGCGTTCGAGGCGGCCGACTCCCACACGGCGTCCGGGAGATTGGCCTTCAGCCAGTTGCGCACCTGCGGCTGCGCGGCCGGATGAGCCGAGACCGTCTTGATCTCGGACAGCTTCGTGCCCGGCCTCACCAGCAGTGCGAAGGTGATCGACAGCAGCACCTCGCGGTAGATCATGAGCGGGGTGCCCGCGACCAACTCGTCGAGGGTCGTGGTGATCCCGCCCTCGACCGAGTTCTCGATCGGCACGAACGCGGCCTCGGCCTCGCCGGTGCGGACCGCGTCGAGGGCGGACTGCACGGACACATACGGGATCAGCTGCCGGGTGGCCGCCTCCGGAAGCGTGCGCAGGGCGACCTCCGTGAAGGTGCCCTCGGGGCCGAGATACGCATAGCTCGCTGGCATGACCTCACCCTAATGGGCCTTGCGAAACGAGGAGCGCGCGTCTCACACGCACCCCTCACGCGAGTGAACCGGCGTGACCCGCGCCCGGCGTGTCTCACCCCTCCAGCAACCGCTGCCCCACGTACTCACCCTCCGCCGCCCCGCCCGGCACCGCGAACAGACCGCTCGACTCGTGGCGGATGTACTTCGACAGCGCGTCCCCGCGGTCCAGCTTGCGCTGCACGGTGACGAAACCGCGCAGCGGATCGGCCTGCCAGCAGACGAACAGCAGGCCGGCGTCCGGCACTCCGTCGGCGTCGATGCCGTCGTGGTACGAGAACGGCCGGCGCAGCATCGCCGCGCCCCCGTTCTGGTCGGGGCGCGTGATCCGGGCGTGGGCGTTGATCGGGACGACCAGATCACCGTTGGCGTCGGTCTTCTCCAGGTCCATCTCGGTCGTCTCGGTGCCCCCGGTCAGCGGCGCCCCGTCGGACTTGCGCCGCCCGATGACCTGCTCCTGGGCATTGGCCGACAGCTGCTCCCAGTCGTCGAGGAGCATGCGGATCCGGCGTACGACGGCGTAGGAGCCGTTGGCCATCCAGGCCGGGTCGTTCGACCCCGACTCCGGCACGAAGATCCGCTTGTCGAAGTCGGCCTCCGTCGGCTTCGGATTGCGGGTGCCGTCCACCTGACCCATCAGGTTCCTGGCCGTCATGGGGTGGGCGGTCGCGCCCGGCGTGCGGTTGAAGCCGTTCATCTGCCAGCGGACCTTGGCCGCGCTGCCCGCGTCCTTCTGGATCGCGCGCAGGGCGTGGAAGGCCACCAGGGCGTCGTTCGCGCCGATCTGCACCCACAGGTCACCGTTGCTGCGAGACCTGTCGAGCTGGTCGGAGGAGAAGTCGGGCAGCGGGTCCAAGGCGACCGGACGCTGCTTCTCCAGGCCGGTGCGGGCGAAGAAGCTGTGGCCGAAGCCGAAGGTGATCGTCAGCGAGGACGGGCCCGCGTCCCGCGCCACGTCCGTGTCGTCGTCCTTCGCGGCCTCGCCCGCCATCAGCCGCCGGGCCGTCTCCGACCAGCGACGGAGCAGTGCCGTAGCCTCCTTGCGGCCCGCGCCGGCCGCCAGGTCGAAGGCGACGAGATGGCCGCGGGCCTGGAGTCCCTGGGTGATGCCCGGCTGATGTTTCACGTGGAACATCTCCTGGCGGGACCCGATCGAGGACAGCGGGGTGGCCTGCGCGGGCGCCGCCGCATAGCCCGCGGCCCCGCCCGCGGCGCCCACCACGAGCCCGGTGGCCCCGGCGGTGCCGAGCAGCTTGCGCCGCGTCAGGCCCGGCGTGGGCGTCTCGGGGGACAGGGGTTTCTCCGGGGCCTGCGAAAGGGTCTGGTCAGACATGGGTGGTTCAGCCGATCTGCGCGTTCTTGGAGACGGTCACCTGGTCGATGTCGGAGGTCCGTACGGTCACGGCGATCTGCCATTCGCCGGCCATGGGGATCTGGACCCCGTTCGCCGACCAGTGGCCGGTGGTGATGTGGTCGGGGGTGACAGGCAGCGGCCCGATCTTCTTGGCTTCGAGGGTGAAGGCGACCTTCACCTCGGGGACGTCGAAGGCGCGCCCGTTGGGCCGGGTCACATAGACGTGCATCTCGTTGGCGCCGGCCCGCGCGGGGTCGATGTCGACGCTCACGACGCCCTTGCCGTCCGTGCCGCCGGTGTCGAAGGACATGTCGAGGGTCACGGCCCCCGAGGTGCCCTCCGAGGCGGAGGACGAGGAGGCCGCCGTAGCCGCCTTGGCGTCCTGTTCCGTACGGCCCGGCTCGGTGGAGGTCAGCGCCGTGGTGACGGCGAGCAGGACGACGGCGACGCCCGCCTCGGCGAGCACCGAGCGGCGCAGCCCGAGCCGCTCGGGGTCGGCGTCACGGGCCCGCTTCTGCCGCGTCGCGTCCACGGCGGCCCGCTGCCGCGCGAGCTGGGCGGCACGCTTGGCGCCCCCGGACCCGCCTCCCGAACCGGACACTGAACCGGACCCGGACACTGAACCGGACCCAGGCCCGGACCCGGACCGCGAACCGGACCCGGCCCCAGACCCCGAACTGACCCCGGATCCCTTCTCCAGCTTCGTGACCGTGGCGGAGGCCTTCGCCGACCGCGTCTTCCCGGCTGCGGTGGAAGCCTTGTCCGGGCCGGACGTCTTCCGCGCACCCGCCGTGGCCGTAGCCGCTGCTGCCCCCGTCGTCCTGCCCGCTGCCGTCTCCCCCAGCCGGTTCGTCCACCGCCGTGAGATCCAGGCGATGCCGACCAGCAGCGCCACCAGCCCGATCTTGAGGAGCAGGAGCTGCCCGTAGCGGGTCTCGGTGAACGCCGACCAGGAGCCGAGCTGGCGCCACGACTGGTAGACGCCGGTCACCACGAGGGCGACGACACTGCCGAAGGCGACCCGTGAGAACCGGCGGACGGCCGACGCCCCCACCGGGGTGGCGCCCCGGTACAGCGCCACGAGGAGCGCGCACAGCCCGCCGAGCCAGGTGGCGACGGCCAGCAGGTGTACGACGTCCACGGGCATCGCGATACCCGGCTGGAGCCCGGTGGAGGCGTGCTCGGCCATCGCCCAGCTCGCCGCGAGCCCGGCCGCCACGACGGTCCCGCCGATGGCGAGCCCGAAGGTCAGGTCCCGCTTCTCCTCGCCCTCCCGCTTGTCGTACGCGCCGAAGAGCACGGCGATGAACAGCGCGGCCGCGGCGAGCAGCAACAGCCGGGAGACGAGCGCGGCGCCCGTCTTGGTCTGGAGGACCTGCCCGAGCAGTTCGAGGTCGAAGACGTCGCCGAGTTTGCCGGAGCCGGTGTAGGAGCCACGCAGGAGCAGCAGGAAGAGGGTGGCGGAGGTGAGCGCGAGCCAGCCGGAGACGACGAGCCGCTGTACGGCACGCGCCCCGGTGCCGGCCGGCCAGCACCCCAGGACGAAGGCGGCCCCGCCGACCATGACGATGAACCCGGCGTACGACATGTACCGCCCGAAGCCGTACATCCCGCCCACGACTCCACCGCCGGCCTGCCCCGCGCTCGCCGAGACGCTGGTCGCGGAGGGGGCGCCGATGGAGAAGGTGTAGGCGCCGGCGACGGGATGGCTGTCGGCGGACACCACCTGGTAGGTCACCGTGTACGTGCCGTCGGGCAGCCCCGAGTGCAGCGGGACGGCGTAGGTCGTGCCGCCGGCGGCGGACGGCTCGCCGGTGTCGACGCGCTTGCCCTTGGGGTCGAGCACGCGGATCGCGTCGGCGCCCGTGGAGACCTGCTCGGAGAAGGTCAGTGAGACCTGGGTGGGGGCCTTGTCGACCACCGTCCCCTGTGCGGGGTCGCTGCCGGTCAGCGCGGCGTGCGCGGAGGCCTGCCCGGCGCCGGCGAGGAGCGCGCCGGTGACGGCCAGGAACAGCAGCACCAGCGTCCGGATTCTGGGGGCGATGGTCGTGGGCAAGGCGGTCCCTCCCTCAGTTTCCGGTGTTCGGGGTGTAGGTGGCGGATTCCACCGGCATCTCGACCTCGACGGTCCCGGAGTCGGCGAAGTGCAGTTCCACGGTCACCTTCTCGCCCTGTCGCGGCTTCCGTTTCAGGTTTTCGAACATCAGGTGGTTCCCTCCGCTGGCCAGCTGGAGCCGGCCGCCCGCCGGTACCTCCAGGGAGTCGACCTCCTGCATGGCTCCACCGACGGTCTCGTGGACGGTGACGCTGCCCGCGACATCGCTGGTGACGGAGGTCAGCTCGTCCTTGGTACCGCCCTTGTTGGTGATCGTCAGGAAGCCCGCGGCCATGGAGGCGGAGACCGGCTGCGGCATGTAGGCGGCGCTGACGGACAGTTCCGCCGCCGAGTCGCCGGAGCCGCAGCCCGCGAGGACCAGGGCGCAGGTCAGTGCGGCGGCGCAGGCGGCGGACCGTCTCACGGGTTCTGCCCCTTGATGATCTTGGGCAGGTCCTTGATGTAGTCGTCGACCTTGGCGTCCTCGCCGTAGAGGAGGTAACCGGCGTCCGTCTTCGGGGAGAAGGCGACGACCTGGGTGCCGTGGGTGGAGACGATCTTGCCGTTCTTGTCCTTGTGCGGCGGCTCGATGGAGATGCCGAGGCTGCGTGCGCCGGTCTGGACGGTGGCGAAGTCACCGGTCAGGCCGACCACCTGGGAGTCGATGCCCTTGAGCCAGGCGCCGAGCGCTGCCGGGGTGTCGCGGTCCGGATCGGTGGTGACGAACACGACGCGCAGTGCGTCCTGGTCCGCCTTGGACAGCTGCTTCTTCGCGACGGCGATGTTGTTCATCGTCAGGGGGCAGACGTCCGGACAGTGGGTGTAGCCGAAGTACACCAGCGTCGGGTGACCCGCGGTCTCCTTGCGGAGGTCGTAGGGCTTGCCCTGCGTGTCGGTCAGGACCAGGTCCGGCTTGGTGAAGGGCTGGTCGAGCACGGTCGCGGCCTGCTGCGAGGAGTCGTCGGAGACGACCGCGACGGGGCTGGAGCCGCTGTCGACGCTGTCGCTGCCGCAGGCGGAGAGGGTGAGGGTGGTCGCGGCGAGCAGCGCGGCCACGGCGAACGTCTTCTTGCGCATAGAGAAAATGTCCCAGTTGTATGGACTCCGGTGTCCACCGGGGGCTTGGGCGGCCCCCGGTGGACACCGCGGACGAGCAGAGTTCAGGAGGCGTCGGTGGTCCGGCGGCGGCCGGCGAGCACTCCGTAGGCCACGCCGGCGGCACCGATCACGATGCCGACGATGCCCAGGACCCGGGCGGTGGTGTCGGTGCCGTCGGAGGAGTCGGAGGCCTCGGTGGTGGCGGCGGCCGGCTCGGCATCGCCGGACTTGTCGGACGACGACTCGGACGACGACTCGGACGACTCATCGGCGGACGAACCGTGGGAGTGGTCGTCCTCGGCGGCGGAGAGGGCGAGCACCGGTGCCGGGTTCTCCGGCTCCTCGGCGCCCTCCTTCTGCACCTCGATCCAGCGCACGACCTCCTTGTTGGAGTACGTCTGGATCGCCTTGAAGACCATCTGGTCGGCGTTCTCGGGCAGCGCGCCCAGGGAGACCGGGAACTGCTGGATGAAGCCGGGCTCGATGCCCTTGTCCGCGGCGGTCCAGGTCACCTTGGAGACGGCCTCGGAGATCTGCCGGCCGTGCACCTCCAGCGGCTTGGCCAGCTTGCTCTTGGTGACCGTGATCTTCCAGCCGTCGACCTTCTGCGGCATCACCGAGGCGAGCGGGGCGTCGGCCGGGAAGTTGACCTCCAGCTTGGTGGTCGAGGCGTTGTCACGCTCGTTGGGAACGCGGAAGTTCACGACGGCGTAGCCACCCTTGGCGGCCGTGCCCTCCGGCTGCACGCTGACGTGCGCGAAGGCGGGCGAGCACAGGACGAGAACGGCGGAACCGGCGACGGCAGCGGCGGCGGCGAGACGAGAGGCCTTCAGGACAGGCTTCATGACAGCGAGCACTCCAGTCTGAGTGAAATACGACGGTGAGGTCGGACCGTGACGGTGCGTACGACCGTGAGGTCGGGCGTGGACGCGGTCCGGCGTGGGCACGGAAGCGTGCGGCACGCGCGCGTGCCGCACGACGGCGGCCGCGCCCTCCAGGCGAAGTGGAGTGCTGGTCGCGTCGTGTCAGGCAGCGAGGAGGAAGGCGGCGGCGGCCGGCGGGCCGCGCCTGATCACCGTGTGCTGGAGTGCCTCGGCGGGTGGCCTGGGCGAAGGGAGCAGTGCGGTGCGCGGCACGCGCGGACCCGCGTCCGGCAGGGCGGGCAGTCCGGCGAGCAGGGCGCGCACCAGGGCGAGTGCTCCGCGCAGGGACCGTACGCACGCGGTCTCGGCGACGCCGTGCGCGGACAGGTCCGTGAGCCGCAGCAGGGCCGAGTCGCCGCGCCGCAGCAGCCATCCGGCGGCGACGGCCGCGAGGAGGTGACCGAGCAGCATCGGCAGGGACGGCAGCAGCGACATCGACGAGCCCACGGTGCCGGCCATGGCGTCCGCCGGGTGGTGCATGGTCGCCGTACCGGCACCCGTACCCGTACCCGTCCCGGTGCCGCCACCCGCACCGGTAACGGCGGGATGGAGCCGCGCCTCGACGAGGATCTTCTGGGCCTGCGCCGGGCTCAGCGCCGCGGCGGCGGCCCCGCACACGAGCCGTGCCGCCCGCTCGACCAGTGCGGCGTCGGAGGCGGCGGTCGTGGTCGACGCGACGGTCGACGACGTGTGCTGTCCGAGGCCGAACAGTGTGTGCAGGACGGCCTGTCCGACGGCGAGCAGGGCCGCGATGCCCGGCAGTGAGCGCTCGCGCCCGGCGAGCGGCACCACGACCGCGAGGGCACCCAGGAATCCGGCGCCCAGCGTCCACAACGGGACGGCGGCGCAGGCGGCCAGCGTGTGACCCGCCCCGGCCAGCACGACGCAGACCGCGGCGAACACCGCGGCCCGCAGCAGCCGGAGAGCGCCTCCGGAGCGCACCGTGCGCTGGTGGGGGTCAGTCATGGCGGGCTCATCATCGCACTGACCCCCCAGCGGCCGTACGTCAGGTCCGCAAGATTCCGCCCGATCCAGAAGATCACCTTCTGATACGACAGGTATGACTGATGCCCCTGCGTCACGCATACACCGTTTTCCGCACCCCCCACATCCCCCATATGGGCGGCGTCACGTGGAAATCGCGCTTACTTACGGTTCAGGGCGGCAATACGTATCGGTATGTCGAGCCGCGGCCTGGAGGCTGGAGCATGAGCATCTGGTGGTCACTCCATCTGCGCCGCGAGGCCGCGAGCGTGCCGCTGGCCCGGCGCCTGCTGCTCGGCACCATGGAGACGGCGGGGGTCGACCCGGACATCTCGTACGACCTCTCCGTCGCCCTGAGCGAGGCCTGCGCCAACGCCGTCGAGCACGGCGGGAAGAACACCGCGCACGGCGGCCGTTCGGAGGCCTACCGGGTCACCGCCTACCTCGACGGCGAGAAGTGCCGCATCGAGGTCGCCGACTCGGGCCCCGGCTTCACGGCCGACTGTCCCGCCCCCACCCATGCGCACGCCGATGCCGAGTCCGGCCGCGGCCTGTATCTCATCCGGGAACTCGCCGACCACGTCCACATCGGCAACAAGCCGGGCGTCGGGGGGGCCGTGGTGAGCTTCGACAAGATCCTCAAGTGGCGCGAGGACGCCCCCCTGATGGCGGTCTGACGGCCCGTCGGCGCTCCGGCCCGTCCGCCTCTCGGCCGGGCGGTCCCAGCCCGGACAGCACTCACAGCCGCTTCCCAGCTCCCGCCCATGTCCCTGACGGTTGGCGTTCCTACCTTTCGTGTCCATGACGGGAAACCACAAAGACACGTCCATCACCCGGCGCCGCGCCCTGGCGGTGACCGGTGGCACGGTCGCGGCCGGCGGTCTCGCCGTCGTCGGCTACCAGTCGGCGTTCGCCGACACGACGACAGGCACGGAAGCGATGGCGACGGGGACGGCCACGGCTTCGGCGTCCTCGACCACCGGCACCTGCATGACGCTGATGTCGAGCGTCACCGAGGGGCCGTACTACCTCGACGGTGCCTTGGTGCGCAAGGACATCACCGAGGGCAAGAGCGGCGTCCCGCTGACCCTGCGCCTGACCGTCGTGGACGCCACCGACGGCTGCACCCCGGTCCCCGGCGCGGCCGTGGAGATCTGGCACTGCGACGCCTGGGGCTACTACTCCGGTTACACCACCGCCAACCCCGGCGGCTCGGCCCCGGCCGAGAGCGAGGACGGCTCGACCGCCGACGACAACACCTACCTGCGCGGCTACCAGATCGCCAACGCCAACGGGGTCGTCAAGTTCGAGACGATCTTCCCCGGCTGGTACACGCCTCGGACCTGCCACATCCACCTCAAGGTCCACACCGGCGGCGAGAAGGAGGACGGCACCTACGAGGGCGGCAAGGTCAACTACACCGGCCAGCTGTTCTTCGCCGACGACATCGCCCAGGAGATCTTCACCCTGGAGCCCTACGCCGAGCACTCCGGCACCTACACCAAGCTCGACGACGACATGGTCTACGAGGGCGGCGGCGCCACCGGCGGCCTGCTCACCCTCAAGCCCGTCAAGAAGGCCGACCCGTCCAAGGGCTACAAGGGCTCCCTGACCCTCGGCGTCGACCCCGACGCGGAGAACACCGGCGCGGGCGGCGGCGGTGGCGGTGGCGGCACACCCCCGGGCGATGCCCCGACCGGAACGCCGCCGACCGGCACCCCGCCGAGCGACGCGCCCACTGCCTCGGCCTCCTCGTAGGAGCAGGGCGATGACCAGCCGCGAGGACGAGGCGCTCGCGCAGGCTGCCGTGTCAGCGCTGACCGGACAGCTGGCCCTGGTTCCCCAACCCGGGCTGCCCGACCCGCGCGACCTCGCCGCCCGCGTCACCCGCCGCGACCACCGCGGACTGCGCTGGTCGGCCAAGGCGCTCGCGCCCGGCCTCGCGGCGATGGCCGCCGCCGCCCGCCGCACCGGCGAGGCCACGCCACGGCTGCGTGCCGAGCTGGGCGCGATCGGGCGGTGCGCCGAGCACTCGGTGGGGCTGGCCGGCGGCGGGCACCGGGGCGCGCTGTGGACCCTCGGCCTGCTGGTGTCGGCGGCCGCCCTGGACCCCCGCACGCGGGGAGCCGACGTCGCCCACACCGCCCAGCGGATCGCCGCGCACACCGACCGGGGCGCCCCGCGCCGCCCGTCGCGCGGCTCCACGGTGTCGGCCAAGTACGGCGCGGCCGGGGCACGCGGCGAAGCGCGGGCCGGGTTCCCGCACGTCCGGCGGGCGCTGACCGCGCTCGCCGGGGCCCGCTCGGCCGGAGCGGGCGAGGCCGAGGCACGGCTCGACGCCCTGCTCACCGTCATGTCCACGCTCCAGGACACCGAACTCCTGCACACCGCGGGCCCGGTGGGCCTGCGCCACGTCCAGGCGGGCGCCCGCGGTGTCCTGGTGGCGGGCGGCACCGCGACGGATGCGGGCCGAACGGCCCTGTGGGCGCTCGACGCCGACCTCCACGCGCGCGCGTGGAGCCCCCGCGGCAGCGCGGGCCTGCTGGCGGGCGCACTGTTCGTCGACTCCCTGCCGATCACGACGCCTGTGAGGGTCGGCTGACCCGGGCCGGCCGAACATCGCCGAGTCCACCAACCTCCCCCTCCCGCCCGGCGGCAGCCCACCGTGCCGCCGGGCCCATCGCGTACGACGCCGCCAGGATCAGTCCGCCCAGCAGCAGCCAGCCCGGCGTGCCCCACTCCAGCAGGAGGGCGGTCAGGACGAGCGGGCCGAGGGTACGGGCGACGGTGACCCCCGTGCCGAACAGCCCCTGGTACTCGCCGACCCGGTCGGCCGGGGCCAGGTCGAAGGACAGCTGCCAGGAGCCCGCCGACTGCCCCATCTCGGCCGCCACCTGGAGCACCGCCCCCACCACCAGGACACCCGCCGCCACCCACGCGGGGGCCCCGGCCGACAGTGCGAACACGGCGCAGGCGGCACACATCACCCAGCCCGAACGCCGCAACGCGCGCGTGGCGCCGCCCAGACCGGTGACACCCCGCGCCGCCCGCACCTGGAACAGCGTCACCGCGGCCGTGTTGAGCACGAACAACGCGGACACCAGCCAGGCAGGCGCCCCCGTCCGCTCGGTGATCCACAGCGGCAGGACCAGGCTGAGCAGCGGCAGCCGCAGCAACAGCACGGTGTTCAGCAGCGCGACGACCGTGTACGGCCGGTCGCGCAGCACCCCGAGGCCGCCGCGCGGGCGGACCGGGACGGATGCGACGCGGGGCAGCCCGACGAGCAGCAGCGCGCACACCAGGAAGCCGACCGCGTCGACGAGGAACACCGTGAGATACGCCGTCCGCGTCCCGGCGTGCAGCGCGAGCCCGCCGAGCGCCGCGCCCACCGCCAGCCCGGCGTTCAGCGCCGACTGGAGCCGGGCCAGCAGCCCGGTCCGCTCCCCGGCGGGCACCAGCCCGGCCAGCAGCGCCTGCCGGGCGGCCGCCAGCCCGGACTGCGCGGCCGCGTAGGCACAGGCGGCCAGCACGAACGGCAGGAAGCCGCGCACGAGCGTGAAGGACGCCACCGCCAGCCCGGCCGCCAGCGCCAGCAGCACCGCCGTACCGCGGGGTCCGCGCCGGTCGGCCAGGCGGCCCAGCGGCAGACCGGCCAGCGAGCCGACCGCCCAGCCGATGGTCAGCCCGAGTCCCACGCGCGCGGGGGTGAGACCGACGGCCTGGGTGAAGTAGAGCGCGGACGTCGTGTAGTAGGCGCCGTCCCCGACGGAGTTGCTCAACTGGGCCAGGGTGAGCAGGCGCTGCGGCGGCGTCTTCGTCATGCTCACGAAACTAGGCGGCCAGTGGGCCCGTCAGTAGCACCAATCCGACGCCACCCCATTGGCCCAAACAGTGCGCAAAAGATCCCAGACACTGCCCAAGGGCCGTCCTGCTCAGGCCCCCTCCAGCACCTTCACCAGCACTTCGAGGGCCTCCGGATACGCCCGCTCCCTCGGCGTCCCGTACCCCACCACCAGGCCCTGCGGCCGTCCCTCGGCGTCCTCGCGCGCGTGCCAGTGCTCGCCGAGCCGGCCGACCGCGAGTCCCTCGGCCTCCGCCCGTTCCAGTACGTCCGCCTCGTCGCGGACCTCGACCAGCGCGTGCAGCCCGGCCGCGATGCCGCGTACGCCCCTGCGCGCCCCCAGCCGGTCGAGGAGCAGGTCCCTGCGACGCCGGTAGCGCAGCCGGCACGCGCGCACGTGACGGTCGTAGGCGTGGCCGGCGATCAGTTCGGCGAGGGCCAGCTGGCCGATGGTCTCGGTGTGGTGGTCGCTGTGCAGCTTGGCGTCGGCGACGGCGTCGACGAGGTGCGGCGGCAGCACCATCCAGCCCAGCCGTAGCGCGGGACCGAGCGTCTTGGAGGCGGTGCCGAGATAGGCCACCTGCCCCGGCGCCATCCCCTGGAGCGCGCCGACGGGCTGCCGGTCGTAACGGAACTCGCCGTCGTAGTCGTCCTCGACGATCAGTGCGCCACGCGCGCGTGCCCAGTCCGTGAGCGCCCGCCGCCGCTCCGGGTGGAGGGTCACGCCGGTCGGGTACTGGTGCGCGGGCGTGACGACCACCGCCCCGAGGTCGCCCAGCTCCTGCGGGCGCACCCCCCGATCGTCGACCGGCACCGGCACCACGCGCCCGCCGTTGCGCCGTACGACCTCCCGGTGGAACGGCAGTCCCGGGTCCTCCATGCCCACCGGCGCGTCCTCCAGCGCGCGCGTGAGCAGCGCGAGCCCTTGCACATAGCCGGAGGTGATCACGATCCGTTCCGGCGGCGCGATCACCCCGCGCGCCCGCCCCAGATACCCCGACAGTGCCGTCCGCAGCTCTATGCGCCCGCGCGGATCGCCGTAGTCGTACGCCAGCGAGGGTGCCGTGGCGATCGCGCGGCGCAGCGCGCGCAGCCAGGCCGCTGCCGGGAAGGCGCCGACGTCGGGGCTGCCGGGCCGCAGGTCGAAGCGGGGCTCACGCGCGCGTGCGGAGGCCGTCGGCGGTTCGGCGGCGGCGGACGGCAGCGCGGCGACCCTGGTGCCCGAGCCCTGGCGCGCGGTCAGGTACCCCTCGGCGACCAGCTGGTCGTACGCGGCCTTCACGGTGTTGCGCGAGACACCGACCTCGGTCGCGAGCCGCCGGGTGGCCGGCAGCCGGGTGCCGGGGGAGAGCCGCCCGTCCCGCACGGCGTCCCGCAGCGCCCGCTCCAGCCCGGCCCGCCGCCCCTCGGTGCCGTCCGTCTCCAGATGCAGGTCGACACCGACCCCGGACCAGAACTCGTCCACGAAGCCCTCCCCCTAGGTACGTGAAGCAGACACAGCGATGGCCGGGCACCTCACCGGTACCCGGCCATCGACTCCGTATCAGCCCTTGAGCGAAGCCATCCACGCCTCGACCTCGGCGGACCGCCGCGGCAGCCCGTCGGACAGGTTGCGGTTCCCGTCCCGCGTCACCAGGATGTCGTCCTCGATCCGGACGCCGATCCCGCGGTACTCCTCGGGCACGGTGAGATCGTCGGCCTGGAAGTACAGCCCCGGCTCGACCGTCAGCACCATGCCGGGCTCCAGCGTCCCGTCGACGTACGACTCCACGCGCGCAGCGGCGCAGTCGTGGACGTCCATGCCGAGCATGTGACCGGTGCCGTGCAGCGTCCACCGGCGCTGGAGGCCCAGCTCCAGGACCCGCTCCACGGGCCCTTCGACCAGACCCCACTCGACGAGCCGCTCGGCCAGCACCCGCTGCGCGGCGTCGTGGAAGTCGCGGTACTTGCCGCCCGGCTGCACGGCCGCGATGCCGGCCTCCTGGGCGTCGTACACGGCGTCGTAGATCTTCTTCTGGATCTCGCTGAAGCGGCCGTTCACCGGCAGCGTGCGCGTGATGTCGGCCGTGTAGTACGTGTGCGTCTCGACGCCCGCGTCCAGCAGCAGCAGATCACCCGAGCGCACGGGTCCGTCGTTGCGCACCCAGTGCAGTGTGCAGGCGTGCGGGCCGGCGGCGGCGATGGTGCCGTAGCCGACGTCGTTGCCCTCCACGCGCGCGCGGAGGAAGAACGTGCCCTCGATGTAGCGCTCGCTCGTCGCCTCGGCCTTGTCGAGGACCCTCACGACGTCCTCGAAGCCGCGGACCGTCGAGTCGACGGCCTTCTGCAGCTCGCCGATCTCGAACCCGTCCTTGACCAGACGGGCCTCGGAGAGGAAGACGCGCAGTTCCTCGTCGCGCTCGGCGGTGACCTTGTCGGTCAGCGCGGCCTCGATGCCGGCGTCGTGGCCGCGGACGACCCGCACCGGGCCGGTGGCCTCGCGCAGCCGGTCGGCCAGCTCGCGGACGTCGGCGGCGGGGATGCCGTGCAGCTTCTCGGCCTCGGTGAGGGAGTGCCGGCGGCCGACCCACAGCTCGCCCTGGCCGGAGAGCCAGAACTCGCCGTTCTCGCGGTCGGAGCGCGGCAGGAGGTAGATCGTGGCGACGTGGCCCTCGCCCTTGGGCTCCAGGACCAGGACGCCGTCCTCGGTCTGGTTGCCGGTGAGGTAGGCGTACTCGACGGAGGCGCGGAAGGCGTACTCCGTGTCGTTCGATCGGGTCTTCAGGTTGCCCGCGGGGATCACCAGGCGCTCGCCCGGGAAGCGCGCGGAGAGCGCGGCGCGGCGGGCGGCGGTCTCGGCGGCCTGGGCGATCGGCTCCAGGTCACGCAGCTCCGTGTCGGCCCAGCCGGACTTCATGTTCTCGGCCAGCTCGTCGGACACGCCCGGGTACAGGCCGTTCTTGCGCTCTTTGATCGGCTCTTCTTCAGCGGTCTCCGGGGTCTCCGGGAGCTCTTCCGCCACGGTCATCCTCCTCGATACGGCACTGGGCCCCCTCCATCGTACGGTCGTACAGAAGGGGGCCCAGGGGCGAAGCGCCTCTTACCGTCCGGGGAACGCAACGCGCCGGGCGGCCCGGTCCGCGATCTCACTCGAAGCGGGCCGCGAGCAGCACGATGTCCTCCGCGCTGTCGGCCGCGTCCAGCCCGTCCGGCAGCACCGTCCGCAGCACATGGTCGGCGACCGCGCCCGGGTCGTGGCGGATCGACCGGGGTACTCCGGCCGCGGCCGCGTGCAGCCGCGCGAAGGCACGGTCGACGGGGTCGCCGGTACGGTGCAGCAGCCCGTCCGTGTAGAGCAGCACCGTCTCGCCCGCCTCGGCCTCCAGCTCCACGCTCGGCGCCTCCCAGCAGGCCAGCATGCCCAGCGGCGCGGACACGGACGTCTCGACGAACTCCGTGCGCCGCTCGCCGACCACCAGCGGCGGGCAGTGCCCGGCACCGGCCAGGGTGATCTTGCGCAGCGCGGGCTCGCAGTAGGCGAACAGCGCGGTGGCCGAACGCGCGGGCTCGGTCAGCCGCAGCAGCAGCTCCAGGTCGGACAGGACGGCGACGGGGTCCTCGCCCTCCATCACGGCGTACGCCCGCAGGGAGGCGCGCAGCCGGCCCATCGCGGCGACCGCGCTCGGCCCGGACCCGGTGACGGAGC
This sequence comes from Streptomyces sp. NPDC058335, assembly GCF_042723915.1. Lineage (NCBI taxonomy): Bacteria > Bacillati > Actinomycetota > Actinomycetes > Kitasatosporales > Streptomycetaceae > Streptomyces > Streptomyces sp. NPDC058335. Next base: position 338,692 of record NZ_JBHXHX010000005.1, read on the forward strand.
CGACGGCCAGGCCCAGGGCCGCGTCGGGCAGCGGCAGCGCGTCGTACCAGTCGCCGCCGCCGCGCGGACCGGTGCGGTGCCGGGCGGCGAGCTGGACGCCGGCCACCCTGGGCAGCCGTGAGGGCAGCAGTTCCTCGGTCATCGTCTTCATGCACGCGCGCGTGTGCTCGAGTTCGAGGAGGCGTGCGAGGTGCTCGGCGGCGTAGCGGACGTACAGGCCGACCAGGTGGCGCTGGCGTTCGACCGGCTCGGCGGGCTCGTCGTAGAGCCAGACTGCCGCGCCCACGCGGTCCGTACCCTCACCGGCGGCCAGGGGCAGGGCATAGCTGGCGGCATAGCCGAGGCGGGCGGCCACCTCGCGGTGCCTGGGGTCGAGGCCGTCCTCGGCGAGCAGGTCGGGCTGGGCGATCTCGCCCTCACCGCCGGGCAGACCGTCGAGGATGCGGCCGTACGGCATGGAGCTGCGCGGCACGGTCTCGATGTGGCCGAGGTCGGCGCGGCCGAGGCCCAGGCCGATCGTGGTGTCGGGGCCGAGGCCGTCGGCCGGCTCCAGTACGACGAGCCCGCGTCGGGCGCCCACCAGGGCGGATCCGGCGCGCAACAGTTCCTGGAGGGCGTCGGGCAGTGTGGCCGTACGGGCCAGGCGTTCGGTGAGTTCGTGGAGTGTCGTGAGGTCGGAGACCCAGCCGGCCAGGCGGTCCTGGAGGAGCGCTCCCGCGCCGGTGGAAAGCGGTGAGGCGGCCGGGGTGGCGGGCGCGGGCGCGACAGTGTGTGCGGGCGCGGGAACCGTCGAATCGATTCCAGCCACTTTCGAGGGGTGAGGGGCGTTCATGGCGTCCGGCTCTCGGACCGGTGCGTATTGCTCAAAAGCATCGCAAACCCCCATGTCATTCTGCGCCGCTAGCGGTGTCTCCACATGTACACGCACTCGTGAGGGGATGTCCAGCATTGTCCTGCTGGGATTGCTGGTGTCCGTGGGATCGGAGGGTTTGTCGGTCACGCTTTGTCCGGCTCCCTTGCGTAAGTGCAAAGTTGGCTTAAAACTGCCTCGGGTAACGGGTGTTTGCGGTCGACTGGGCTTGCTCCACGGAGCGTCACAACGGTCGTGATGGGTACGTACTCGGTAAGGACCAGGGGTCGTTGGGAGCCACCCGGAACCTGGTGACCCGCCCCGGCGTCATAGCCACCGACGACCGTGCCCCATCCTCCCGTGGCGGAGGCGGAGAGAAATACGCGGACGGCAAAACGCCAGACTTCGCCACCCCTCGCCAGGCCCATGCTCCTGATGGGCGCAGTATTGGACGGAGTGGCCGCGTAAGCGCAGCCAATGCTCGACCCTCAGGGGTTCCCCTTGTCTCGGACAGGGGTGTGATGCGCCAACAGGTACGCACAGTGAAGTGATCGACACATGGTGTGATGTGACCCACGGTGTTGCCAGCGGTGCAACGGAAAGGAACGAGCGCTCATGCGCGAGATCCTCGGAAGGCGACGCAGGCTCCTGTCCCAGCGCAGCGACGGGGGGCCTGAATTGATCGACGCGGCCCTGACCTTCGCGACGGAATGGCAGTGGCCCGTACTCCCGGGCGTGACGGCGAATCCACAGGGCATGTCCCGGTGCGGCTGCCCCGACCCGGAATGCTCGGTGCCCGGCGCCCATCCCTTCGACCCAGGCCTCCTGACGGCCACCACCGACGCGCGCATGGTCCGCTGGTGGTGGACCAACCGCCCGACGGCACCGATCGTCCTGGCCACCGGCGGAACGGCACCCTGCGCGGTCAGCCTGCCCGCCCTCGCGGCCTCCCGCGCGCTCGTCGCGCTCGACCGGCAGGGCATGCGCCTCGGCCCGGTCGTCGCCTCGGCCACCCGCTGGTCGATCCTCGTCCGGCCGTACTCCATGGAGCAGTTGGGCGAGCTGCTGTACGCCAAGGACTTCGTCCCGGGCTCCCTGCGCTTCCACAGTGAGGGCGGCTACCTCGCCCTGCCCCCTTCCGAAACCGGCCAGGGGGAGATCCGCTGGGAGCGCGCGCCGCTGCCCGGCTCGGCCTCGCCCTGGGTGCCCGACGTGGAGGCCGTGGTCGACGCGGTCGTCGACGCCCTCACTCGTACGGGTGTGAGCGCGCCCGAGTTGTAAGGGTGTCGGGGCCTCACCGGACCGGATGCCCGCCGAGGCTCGTTATCTTCCGCACCATGCAGCGACATTCTGGGGGACCGCCCCCAGGCCCCCGATGGCTCCGTCTCCTCGGCCTCGGGGGCACGGTGGTGTGCGTGATCGCCCTGCCCCTGGCCATGGCGTCCGCGGGTCCGGTGGGCGACGAACGAGGCTCCGCCGAGCGGCGGGACGTGGCCCCCGGCACCGCGGCGGGCCGCGCCGGCCAGCCGTCGGCCGGTCACGGTACGGACGCCAAGTCGCCCCCCGTCGAACCCTCCCGTACGCCCCTGTTGCTGGGCCTCGGCGTGGCCACCGCGGCGCGTTGCGGTCCCGAAGTCGCCTCCCCCGACGGCGTCGAGGCGCAGACCTGCGTGCTCACACAGGGCGAGGACACCTGGGCGCGCACCTACTACCGCAACGCCACCGGCAGAGCCCTGGAGGCCGTCCTGAGCTTCATGGCGCCCGGCGGGCGTACGGTGCAGATGCGGTGCGCGGTGGGCGCCGATGACGAGCCGGGCACCTGCGAGACGCCCCGTGAGCGGGGCCGGGGCGGGCCCACCGAGTACACGGCGGTCGCGGAGTTCGCGCACACGGCCGGTGACGGGCCGCTCCTGTTGCGTTCCGGCAGCAACTCAGGGTCGGACACCGGCGGTTGACGTCCGACGCCGGTTCGTGCACGGGCGGAGCGCGAGGCCGGGTACAGGGCCGGGTGCGGAACCGGGCATGGAAAGACCCGGTTGCTAGCGACGGGGGATGCACCAGCAACCGGGCTATTGGAACGGTAACAAGAGATCGGCTCCAAGCAAATTCGATCTCCTGTTTTCATCGGCTTTCCGGACACCGGCAGATCGGCGCTTATGGCGTCGACTCACCTTGTACGAACGGGAGTTGTGAGCGGAGTCACGCCGCCCCGCCCGGTGCCGTGGGGGGGGCGGGCGGGGGGGGGGCCCCCCCCCGCGGCCGGTGCGCTGGGGCTGCT
>NZ_JBHXHX010000005.1:341829-418779 GCF_042723915.1 Streptomyces sp. NPDC058335
GCTTTCGTGCGGTTTTTTCGGCTTAACATACTGTTTATAGTGGGGTTGTGGGGCGCGGCCCCCCCCCCCCCCGCGGGGGGCGGCGCGCCCCCCCCCCGCCCCCCCCACCGCCGAACGGATTCGTGCGTCAGCTGAGCGTCACCTGTCGGTTGGTCAGGCCGCCACGCGCCCGACGCTCGTCGGTCGTGAGCGGCGCGTCCGAGGCCAGCGCGGTGGTGAGCCGGTCGGCGAACTCGGCGGCCGGCTTCTCCACATCCTCCGCGGAGACCCCGCTCGGCAGGTCCCACACGGGCACGGTCAGGCCGTGCGCCCGGAAGGACCCCACCAGTCGGGTGCCCTCGCCCAGGCTCGACCGACCCGCCGCGTGCAGCCGCGCGAGCGCGTCCAGAAGATGCTCCTCCGGGTACGGCATGACCCAGCGAAGGTGGTTCTTCTCCGGGGTCTCGCACCAGTACGCGGCGTCCACACCGGTCAGCTTCACGGTCGGGATCGCCGCCGCGTTGGCCCGCTCCAGGGAGGCGGCCACCTCCGGCGTCGCGTTCTCCGGGTCCGGGACCCAGAACTCGAAACCGCTGTGCACAACTGGCTCGAACGCGCCTTCCGGGTCGAGCAGATCCTGCATCCGCGGACCGTCGGCCGGTGCGCGCCGGGCCTGCACGGGCGTGCCCGGCTCCGCCGCCAGCGCCCGCAGGAGGGTGTCGGCCAGGTCGCGGCTGATGTCGCCGGAGGGGGTGTCGTTCTGCAGACCCAGGAGGACCGAGCCGTCGTCGCGGCGCAACGCCGGCCAGGCCATCGGCAGCACCGTGGCGAGCGTGACCGACGGGACGCCCTCGGGCAGGCCGTCCTTCAGGGGCAGTTCCACCGTGGCCGCCGGGACCAGCTCGCGCAGTGCCACCCAGTCGCCCTCGCCCGGCAGGCCCTCGAAGGGACGCTGCACCAACTCGGTCACGGCATGGGCGGCGGCCCGGCCGTGACAGGCCTTGTAGCGGCGGCCGCTGCCGCAGGGGCAGGGCTCCCGCGCGCCGACGACCGGGATCTCCCCCTCGGTGAGCTGCGGCCGCTGGGCCTTCGTCTGAGGTCGCTTCTTGGCCATCTGGGTGTCTCCCGGGTACGGCTCGTCTGGTACTGGCGGGAGCCTAGCCGCTCGCACGGAGAGCCACGGGAACCTGTGGACGACGGCGGGGCCTGTGGACACCGCGCCGGGGCCTGGCGGGCGGAGAGCCCGGCCGGTTCCGACCGGTTCCCGTCGGCCCTTGTCGGTCCCGCGGTCAGCGGTGCCGGATGTGCGGTCCCGCCTGGTCGAAGTCGTCGAACGCGTCCGCGAAGTCCAGGCCCGGCATCGACGCCACCGACGGCGCCCCGACCCGGGAGGCGAAGTCGTCACGCCGGCAGCCCGCGTCGGGGTCGTACGCGTCCGCGTGGACGACGACCCACACGGTGATCTCACCGCGGACGTCGTCCCGGACGCCCCAGTCGTCGGCCAGCGCCGTGATGATGTTGAGTCCGCGTCCGCCGTGCGCCGTGACGGAGGGGGTCGCCGGGGCCGGCCGGGTCGGCCCGCCGCCGTCGGTCACCTCGACGACCAGCCGGCCGCCGGAGTCCACCCGCCACGCGGCCCGCACATCGCCGTCCCCGGCCAAGGCGTCGCCCAGCGGACGGCCGTGCTTGCACGCGTTGCTCAAAAGTTCGGAAAGGATCAGAACGGCATCGTCGATGACCGCCTCCGAGACTCCGCCCGTGCGCAGTTGATCGCGCATACGGTGTCTCGCCTCACCCACGCCCGCAGGGCCATGGGGTACGGCCATGCTTGACGACGTGGGCACCTCTTGTGCCACCACCAACGCCACCCCCGAGACCTCCTTCGCCCCACGCCACGGTGTGGATGCCCCATTGGCCTGTACCGGAAACCGGCCAATCCATGTCCCGTGACGCACTCGCACCGATCGAACACGGAGCGAATGCGCCGGAGCACTCCCGGTGAGCGGAAGGTCGTCATGTGGCTGGATTTCTTCGGTATGGCCGAGAAGCGAGGATGGTTCAGGTGGTGCTCGGGGTCAAGAGGTGTGGATGGGGCCAGTGGGGCTTCTGCGACTTTCTGTTCCTTCCTACGGAAGAGGGGGTTCAGCGGCCCAGGCGGTCCAGCACCGCGCGCGGGCGGTTGGTGATGATGGCGTCGACGCCCAGACGCACACAGAGGTCGACGTCCGCCGGTTCGTTCACCGTCCACACGTGCACCTGGTGGCCGGCCTTCTTCAGCCGCTCCACATAGGCGGGGTGACTGCGCACGATGCGCATCGAGGGCCCGGCGATGCGGACGCCCGCCGGCAGGCGGCCGTCGCGCAGCCGGGGCGAGACGAACTGCATCAGGTAGACCGTCGGCAGCGTCGGCGAAGCGGCACGCACGCGATGCAGTGAGCGCGCCGAGAAGCTCATCACCCGCACCGGGGACGCCTCGCCGGTGACGGGCGCGTCCAGGCCGAACCGCTTCAGGAGCACCAGCAGCCGTTCCTCGACCTGCCCGGCCCAGCGCGTCGGATGCTTGGTCTCGATGGCCAGCTCCACCCGGCGCCCCGCGTCGGCGACCAGCTCCAGCAGTCGCTCCAGGGTGAGGACGGAGGTCGCGTCGCGGTCCTCGGGCCGCACCTCCCAGTCGGGCTCCTCGTCGCGCGTGTTCCAGGCCTCCCGCGCCGCTCGCGTCTTCCAGGAGCCGAAGTCCAGGGCCGCCAGGTCGGCGAGCTCCAGCTGGGAGACCGCGCCGCGGCCGTTGGACGTACGGTTGACGCGGCGGTCGTGGACGCAGACGAGATGGCCGTCCGCGGTCAGCCGTACGTCGCATTCGAGGGCGTCCGCGCCGTCCTCGATCGCCTTGCGGTACGCGGCCAGGGTGTGCTCGGGAGCATCCTCGGAGGCCCCGCGGTGGGCGACGACCTGGATGCGTTGCTGCTGCCGTGCGTGGGTCACCGCGTCATGGTGCCACCGGTACGGGGTACGCGTCCGGCGGGCCGTATCGGAGGTGTCGGCGGGTGGCTGTCTGAGAACCCTCTGAGAACCGTCTGAGATGTTCCGGGGAAGTGCCGCCAATGCGCCAAATGCCCCGTATAAAGAATGGCCAAGGACCCACAGGCAGCGCTTATGGTGCTCTGACGGCCCGTGGGAAAAGCTGACACCGAACAAAAGCACATGCACAGCTACAGCGCGCGGGGTCGACGACAAGCGTGAACGGGCGTGACCGAGTGCGACCGAGTAAGACAGCCGTGGACCGAGGAGAACAGCTGTGAACACCGAGAACGAGGGCACCAACGAGGGCACCCCGGTTCCCCCGGCCCCGTCCGCGCCCCCCGTGCCGGTGGAATCTCCCACGGCCTCCCCCCAGCAGGCCGCCCCCGGCACCGGGGCACCCACCACCCCGCTGCCGACGACGCCCCCGCCGGCGCCGACCGCCCACCACGCCCCGCAGGGCAGCGCCCCCGACGGTGACTGGCCGCCGCCCACCGCCCCCAGCGCGGCCGCCCCCGCGGACGGCGCCTGGCCGCCCCCGCAGCCGCCCGCCCCGTCCTACGCCGACAACGGCTTCGGCGCGCCCTCGGCGCCCCCCGGGAACCCCGGCGGAACCGGAATCGACACCGCCGCCTGGGGCGCCGCCTACCCGCAGCCCGCCCCGCCGAAGGCCCGCCGCGGCCGCGGCGGTCTCGCCGCCGCCGTCCTGGTCGCCGCGCTCGTCGCGGGCGGCCTCGGCGGAGGCCTCGGCTACACCCTCGCCAAGAACGACGACACGGGCTCGACCACCGTCTCCGCCTCCGACAGCGGCGGCTCCGTCAAGCGCGACCCGGGCACCGTCGCCGGCGTCGCCGCCAAGGCACTGCCCTCCACCGTCACCATCCAGGCCGAGTCCAGCGACGGCGAGGGCGGCACCGGCACCGGCTTCGTCTTCGACACCCAGGGCCACATCGTCACCAACAACCACGTCGTCGCCGACGCCGTCGACGGCGGCAAGGTGACCGCCACCTTCCCGAGCGGCAAGAAGTACGACGCCGAGGTCGTCGGCCACGCCCAGGGCTACGACGTCGCGGTCATCAAGCTGAAGAACGCCCCCTCGGACCTCAAGCCGCTCACCCTCGGCGACTCCGACAAGGTCGCCGTCGGCGACTCGACGATCGCCATCGGCGCGCCCTTCGGCCTGTCCAACACCGTCACGACCGGCATCATCAGTGCGAAGAACCGCCCCGTCGCCTCCTCCGACGGCACCGGCAGCAGCGCCTCGTACATGAGCGCCCTCCAGACGGACGCCTCGATCAACCCGGGCAACTCCGGCGGCCCGCTGCTCGACGCCCAGGGCAACGTGATCGGCATCAACTCCGCGATCCAGTCCACCGGCAGCGGTGGCCTGGGCGGCACCACCCAGTCCGGTTCGATCGGCCTCGGCTTCGCCATCCCGATCAACCAGGCCAAGTACGTCGCCCAGGAGCTGATCAAGGACGGGCAGCCGGTGTACGCCAAGATCGGCGCCTCCGTCTCGCTGGAGGAGTCCACCGACGGCGCGAAGATCACGGACCAGGGCGCGGGCGGCGCCGCCGCGGTCGAGGCGGGCGGCCCCGCGGCCAAGGCCGGCCTCAAGCCCGGCGACGTCATCACCAAGCTCGACGACACGGTGATCGACAGCGGCCCGACCCTCATCGGCGAGATCTGGACCCACAAGCCGGGCGACAAGGTCACCATCACCTACGAGCGCGACGGCAAGACCCACACGGTCGACCTCACCCTCGGCTCCCGCAAGGGCGACAGCTGACCGTCTCCCACCCCCACGACGACACCACACGCGCGTGGCCACCCGTTACTCTTGTCCTCGCGTCACCCCTCAACGGGTGGCGCGGGGTGGGTTGCCCGAGCGGCCTAAGGGAACGGTCTTGAAAACCGTCGTGGCGCGAGTCACCGTGGGTTCAAATCCCACACCCACCGCGTAGCAGGTCAGAAGGTTGCAGTTCAGAAGGGGTGCCACCCTCCCAGGTGGCACCCCTTCCCTGTTCCCCCGTCACTGTGGCTCGTCCGGGCCGGGGTGTCGGTGGGGGAGGCCGGGTCGCGGGGAGCGTCGCGGGTAGGTCATGTGGGCTGCCGAGGCCAGGGTGGAGCGGGCTTCTCGGGGGGTCAGGCCGGTGCGGACGGCCGCGTCGATGAGGGCGTCGGAGAGGGCGTCGCCGATGCCGTCCTCGTAGGCCCGGCAGGCCGCCCAGTACAGGCGGGTGTTGCGTTGGCCCTGGTGGGCGGCGAGGACGAACTGGACGAGGCCGCGGCCGTGGGCGCCGCCCGCTGCCGGGGACGTGGAGCGGGGAGTGCGGGGCGGGGGGAGGAGCAGGCGCAGGAGGGCGCGGGGGCAGGGGGCGGGGACGAGGTGGGCGGTGCCGGGGGCGGTGGCGTACACGCCGTGGTCGGTGCGGGAGCCGGGGCCGACGAGGTAGCCGCCGGCGCCGCGGATGTCGATGCCGGGGGCGAGGCGGCCGGCCGAGTTGGGGACGACGGCGTCCGGGGGGCCGCTGAGCCAGAGGTGACGGCCGCCGGAGGGGGTCAGGACGACGACGGTGGGCGGGATGGTGAAGCGGTGGCGCAGGGCGAGTTCCCGCAGGGCGGTGGTGGAGTCGGTGCCGGACTTGGTGTCCAGGTCGACGCCGATGAGGTGGTGCGGGGGGAGTCCGCAGGCGATGCCGTAGCCGGTGGACCAGGGGGCGGCGGCGAAGAGTTCGCGGATGCGCGTGGGGTCGGTGCCGGCGTCGTACACGCCGTGGCCGGGTCGGCCGCATTCGCCGTGGCAGGGCGGGGCCGTCGGGTCGTCACGGTGGGGGGAGCGCAGGGCCGGGAGCTTGGTCCGGGACAGGGGGATGACGGCCAGGCCGCGTTCGGCGGCCGACAGGGCGTGGGCGAGGGCCAGCGTGGTGGCCTGCCGGGGGTACCGGTCGGTGGTGGCCATGGATCTATTTTCGTATGTGTGTTCGAAAAAGGGAAGAGGGTGAGGGTCCGACGCGCCGAGCGGGGTCGGACCGGCTGGGAAGGTGCCGGAACGCTTCGCCTCTTGTGGGGCTTGAGGGGTGGGTGTCCGACTTGCCAGGGATTGAGGCGGCACGGGTAAGAAAAGTGACGCAAGGGGTTTATCGACTTGTCATCACGCTTGGGTGCTAATCATGGCTTCCGGGGTGGTTCGACGGGGATTCGGTGGGCAACTCTGGTCTCGCGACGTCGTCACAGCACCGGGGCGGTCGGCCAACTTCCCTGGTGAAAGCCGTACTTCTCGAATCGTCCGGTCACGAGCCGGTGCGTAGTCCCCGTTCTGGAGGAACAACATGGCAAGCATCCGTACCGCCCGCGTCATCGCCGCCGTCTCCGCCCTTCCGCTGGCAGCCGCTCTGTTCACCGGCGTCGCGGCGGCGGACAACGGCGCCATCGCGGACGACGGATCGAACGCGGGTGTCGCGAGTATCGTCGGCAGCGGCGTCGGGCACGACAACAACGGCAACTCGTCCACCACACAGCAGAACGCCGTCGGCTCGGGCGCCTCGAACCAGAGCAACACCGCTCAGGTCAACGGCTCCGCGTTCACGGCCGTCAACCAGGGGAACAGCAACGTGGCGGTCAGTTTCACGCCCCTGTGGTGGTGATCTGAGGGGCTGGTGCCCCGGCGCCGGCCCTCCTCCTTCGTGCTGGGTGCTCTGTGGGGGTGGGAAACGCGTCTGCGCGGCGGTGCTTCGGCGCCGCCGCGCAGGCGTTTTCGCGCGTCCGGAAACCGGTGACCTTGACATCGACACGCATCTGACGGACAGTCAGAAACCTTGCCAGGGGGCGGTGGTGATGAGGATGAGCGGCACGGAAGACGTACGGGACGCGCTGGAGGCGCGGCTGAAGGCCTACGAGGGCCGGCCCGCCGCGACCGCCGGAGCCGGCCGTGATCCGGTCAACGCGCCCATGATCCGCCACTGGTGCGAGGCGATCGGTGACACCAACCCGGCGTACACCGGCCCCGACGCCATCGCTCCGCCCACCATGCTCCAGGCCTGGACCATGGGTGGTCTCGGCGGGCACGCCGGGCGCGCGCCCGCCTACGAGGAACTGCTCGCCCTCCTCGACGAGGAGGGCTGCACGGCCGTCGTCGCCACCGACTGCGAGCAGGAGTACGTACGTCCCCTGCGCCCCGGCGACGAGATCACCTTCGACACCGTGATCGAGTCGGTCTCCGGCCGCAAGACGACGAAGCTCGGCACCGGCTACTTCGTGACGACCCGCACGGTGGTGCGCGTGGCCGGGGAGCCGGCCGGCGTCCACCGGTTCCGCATCCTCAAGTACGCCCCGGCGCACCGGGAATCCGATCCCACCGAACCCGAGGAGCGCCGCCCGCGCCCGGTGATCAACCGGGACAACGCCGGTTTCTGGGAGGGGGTGCGCGGCCACCGGCTCCTCATCCAGCGCTGCACCGCCTGCGGCACCCTCCGTTTTCCCTGGCTGCCGGGGTGCGCGAGCTGCGGAGCGCAGGAGTGGGACACCGTCCGGGCATGCGGCGAGGGGACCGTCTACTCGTACGTCGTCATGCACCACCCGCCCTTCCCCGCCTTCTCCCCTCCCTTCGCCGTCGGTCTGATCGAACTCGCGGAGGGCGTGCGGATCGTGAGCGACGTGGTCGGGGTGCCGTACGACAAGGTGCGCATCGGGATGCCGGTGCGGCTGGAATTCCGGCGGTACGACGAGGAGTTGGTGCTGCCGGTCTTCCAGGGGGTGACCGCGTGAGGGCGACGGGCCGGCCGCATGAGCGCGGGGGTGGCCGTGTGAAGGCCGGGAGGGTCTCATGAGGGCCGGGGACGAGCTTGCTCCGCTGGAGGTGGCGATCACGCGGACACTGATCGTCGCGGGGGCGGTCGCCTCCCGCGACTACCAGGACGTGCACCACGATCCCGAGGCGGCCAGGGCCAAGGGCTCCCCCGACATCTTCATGAACATCCTCACCACCAACGGCCTGGTCGGCCGCTACATCACCGACCACTTCGGCCCGACGGCGGTGCTGCGCCGGGTCGCCATCCGGCTCGGGGCGCCCAACCGTCCCGGCGACACGATGGTGTTGAGGGGCACGGTCGAGGAGGTCGACGGGGACACGGCGGTGGTGCGGGTGTCCGGCGACAACGGCATCGGGCGGCATGTCAGCGGCACCGTCACGGTCACCGTCCCGGGGTCCGTCTCCGGGTCCGTCTCCGGGTCCGTCTCCGGGACGGGGGAGGAGGCGCGGTGAGCGTGCGGACGCGGGACGGTCTCGGGGGGCGGGCGGCGATCGCCGGGATCGGGGCGACGGAGTTCTCCAAGGACTCGGGGCGCAGCGAGCTGCGGCTGGCGGTGGAGGCGGTGCGGGCGGCGCTGGCCGACGCGGGGCTGCGACCGTCGGACGTGGACGGCCTGGTGACCTTCACGATGGACACCAGCCCGGAGATCACGGTGGCGCAGGCCTGCGGCATGGGGGAGCTGTCCTTCTTCTCCCGCGTCCACTACGGCGGCGGGGCGGCGTGCGCGACCGTGCAGCAGGCGGCGCTGGCGATCGCGGCCGGGGTGGCCGAGGTCGTCGTCTGCTACCGCGCCTTCAACGAGCGCTCGGGCCGCCGTTTCGGCTCCGGGGTCCGGCAGCGGGAGCCGTCGGCGGAGGGGACGGCGCTCGGCTGGACCCTTCCGTTCGGGCTGCTCACCCCGGCGTCCTGGGTGGCGATGGCGGCACAGCGGTACCTGCACGCCTACGGGCTGACCCCGGAGGCGTTCGGGCAGGTGGCCGTCACGGCGCGCAGGCACGCGGCGGCCAACCCGGCGGCGTACTTCCACGGCCGGCCGATCACCCTCGCCGACCACGCGGCCTCCCGCTGGATCGCCGAGCCGCTGCGGCTGCTGGACTGCTGTCAGGAGACCGACGGCGGTCAGGCGCTGGTGGTGACCTCGGTGGAGCGGGCCCGCGATCTGCCACGGCCGCCGGCCGTGATCGCCGCGGCCGCCCAGGGCGCCGGGCGGGCCCAGGAACAGATGACCAGCTTCTACCGCGACGACCTGACGGGCCTGCCGGAGGTGGCGGTGGTCGCCCGCCAGCTGTGGCGGACGTCGGGGCTCGCGCCCGCCGACATCGACGTGGGGATCCTGTACGACCACTTCACCCCGTTCGTGCTCATGCAGCTGGAGGAGTTCGGCTTCTGCCCGCCGGGCGAGGCCGCCGCGTTCGTCGCCGAGGACCGCCTGCCGCTCAACACCCACGGCGGCCAGCTCGGCGAGGCCTACCTGCACGGTATGAACGGCATCGCGGAGGCCGTACGACAACTGCGCGGCACGTCCGTGAACCAGATACCCGGCGCCGCCCGCACCCTGGTCACGGCGGGGACGGGCGTGCCGACCTCGGGGCTGGTGCTGGCGGCCGACGGCTGAACAGGGACAGGGGCGCCGGAACCGGGCACCGGGACGACGGCGTTCGGACCAGGGTGCCGGTACCGCCGGTGTCCGCCCCCCCAGGGGTGATCCCGCAGTAGTCGGCGTGCTCTCGTCCACCTTCAGGAGGTGGAGCCGGCACCACCCCTACAACCTGAGGCGGACTCGCCTTCGGCACCTGCGGCCGATCCGCGGGAGGCGGGTCCGAACCTAGCGTGGAGCCATGACCACACCCGTCTGCACCCGCGCTTCGAACGGCAAGACGCGGCCTTCTTCGTACCCGTCCTTCGCGTCGTACGTCAGCGCCCGCCAGCCGGTGCTGCTGCGTACGGCACGGTCGCTGACCGCGAACCCGAGCGACGCTGAGGACCTGCTGCAGACCGCGCTCGCCAAGACCTATGTCGCGTGGGAGCGGATCGAGGACCACCGGGCGCTCGACGGCTATGTCCGCCGGGCCCTGCTGAACACGCGCACCTCGCAGTGGCGCAAGCGCAAGGTCGACGAGTTCGCCTGCGAGGAGCTGCCGGAACCGGAGCCGCAGCCCGGCGACGACGACCCGGCCGAGAAGCAGGCGCTGCACGACGCGATGTGGCGGGCGATCATGAAGCTGCCCGCCCGGCAGCGGGCCATGGTCGTCCTCAGGTACTACGAGGATCTCAGCGAGGCGCAGACGGCGGAGGTGCTCGGCGTCTCGGTGGGCACGGTGAAGTCGGCGGTGTCGCGGGCGCTCGGCAAGCTTCGGGAGGACCCTGAGCTGGGCGTTGTTCGTTAGCGCGCTGACGTGGCGGTTCGACGTGCGCTTTAACGTGACCTGATCGATCATCGCTCCCTAGTGACATACCGAGTGGTATGTGCGCAGAATCAGCGCAACCGTTACCACCGCGTAGGCAATGACGCCGCACCTGGGAGGACGCCGTGCTGAGCACCATGCAGGACGTACCGCTGCTGATCTCGAGGATCCTGACGCACGGGTCGACGATCCACGGCTCGTCGCAGGTGACCACATGGACCGGCGAGGGGGAGCCGCAGCGCCGCACCTACGCCGAGATCGGCGTCCGAGCGGCCCAGCTGGCGCACGCTCTGCGGGAGGACCTCGGGGTCACCGGCGACGAGAGAGTCGCGACCTTGGCCTGGAACAACGCCGAGCATGTCGAGGCCTACTTCGCCATCCCCTCCATGGGCGCGGTGCTGCACACCCTCAACCTGCGGCTGCCGGCCGAACAGCTCGCGTGGATCGTGAACCACGCCGCCGACCGGGTCGTCATCGCCAACGGCTCGCTGCTGCCGCTGCTGGCCCCGCTGCTCCCGCACCTCAAGACGGTCGAGCACGTGGTCGTGACCGGCCCCGGCGACCGCTCGCTGCTCGCCGGAGTGAGTGCCCAGGTCCACGAGTACGAGGACCTGATCGCCGGCAAGCCGACCGCCTACGACTGGCCCGAGCTGGACGAACGCCAGGCCGCCGCCATGTGTTACACCTCCGGCACGACCGGCGACCCCAAGGGCGTGGTCTACAGCCACCGCTCGATCTACCTGCACTCCATGCAGGTCAACATGGCCCAGTCGATGGGTCTCACCGACCACGACACGACACTGGTCGTCGTGCCCCAGTTCCACGTCAACGCGTGGGGCCTGCCGCACGCCACCTTCATGACCGGCGTCAACATGCTGATGCCGGACCGCTTCCTCCAGCCCGCGCCCCTCGCCGAGATGATCGAGAGCGAGAAGCCGACCCACGCGGCCGCGGTGCCCACCATCTGGCAGGGCCTGCTGGCCGAGCTGACCGCCAAGCCGCGGGACGTCTCCGCCCTCACCCAGGTCACCATCGGCGGCGCGGCCTGCCCGCCCTCCCTCATGGAGGCCTTCGACCGGCTCGGCATGCGGGTCTGCCACGCCTGGGGCATGACGGAGACCTCCCCGCTGGGCACCATCGCCCGCCCGCCGGCCGCCGCGGTCGGCACCGACGCGGAGTTCGGGTACCGCCTGACCCAGGGCCGTTTCCCGGCCGGGGTCGAGGCCCGCCTCACCGGACCCGGCGGCGAGCGTCTCCCCTGGGACGGGGAGTCCGCGGGCGAGCTGGAGGTCCGCGGTCCCTGGATCGCGGGCGCCTACTACAACGGGCACGGTGCCGAACCCCTCCGCCCCGCCGACAAGTTCAGCGAGGACGGCTGGCTGAAGACGGGTGACGTCGGCACCATCTCCCCCGACGGCTTCCTCACCCTCACCGACCGCGCCAAGGACGTCATCAAGTCCGGCGGCGAGTGGATCTCGTCGGTGGACCTGGAGAACGCGCTGATGGCCCACCCGGCCGTCGCCGAGGCCGCCGTCGTCGCCGTCCCCGACGACCGGTGGGGCGAGCGCCCGCTGGCCACGGTCGTCCTCAAGGAGGGCGCCACCGCCGACTTCGAGTCCCTGCGCGCCTTCCTCGCCGACGAGGGCGGCGTCGCCAAGTGGCAGCTCCCGGAGCGCTGGACGATCGTCGAGGCGGTCCCGAAGACCAGCGTGGGCAAGTTCGACAAGAAGGTGCTGCGCAAGCAGTACGCGGCGGGCGACCTGGACGTCACCCGGCTCTGACCCACCCCGCCCGCCCGGCGGAGCACCTCGCGGCCTCTGCCGGGCGGGCGGCTGTTCGGACGGGGCCGACGGGACGGTGTCCGCCCGGCCCGCGGCTGCGGCGGAGGACGCTCGTCCCGGCCGGCGGCGGGGCCGGTCTCGGCCGTCGGACCCCTTTCGGCCCAGTCGGCCCAGTCGGCCCAGTCGGCCCAGTCGGCCCAGTCGGCCCGGTCGGCCCATCGGCGTACGGCGGGCAGATCGGGTGCGCGTGGCGGCACGCGGCTGGGGGAGGCCCTCCCGGCCGGACGGCGAAGCCTCCCGCGCCCACGGCCACTCCACCGCCGTACTCCGGGCCGGTGCGGCTTGGTCTGCGGTGGGGTGGCTTCCTGGCGGGGGCCGGGTCCGGTCGGGGTCACTCGTGTCCGTGGTCGCTCCGGGTGTGGCAGCTTTCCAGTGACGGCGCCGGGTCTACGGCGGCTGCGCCGCCGTACTCCGGGTCGGTGTGGCGGTGTCGTGGTTTCCTGGTCGGGGCCGACTCCGATCGGGGTCGGAGTCCCGGGCCCCCGGCCTACGCCCGCTTCGCCCCGTGGCCCGCCCGCTTACCCTGCCTGATCACCGTGCTCCCCCACCCCGCCACCAGCCACACCCCCGCGATCGTGACCACGCCGGTCCAGCCGAAGTGGGTGTAGGCGAGGCCTGCCAGGGCTGAGGCGGTGGCTCCGCCGGCGAAGCCCGCCACGACGTAGGCGCTGTTGGCGGTGGCGGGGGCGTCGGTGGTGGTGAGGGCGAGGGTCTGGTTGGCGACGTGGGAGGCGACGAGGGCCGTGTGGATCACGATCGCGGCGACGAACAGCGCGACCATCACCTGACCGCCCAGCCAGAACAGCGGCACGGACACGGCGGCCAGCAGATACGCGTTGCGGACCACCTTCGCCGCGCCGAAGCGGTCGACCAGGCCGCCGGCCAGCGGGGCGACGACGCTGGCCGCGAGGCCGAAGAGGCCGAACAGGCCGGCGGTCGCGGTGGAGAGGCCGTACGACTCGTCCGTCAGGAGCAGCGCCAGCGACGTCCACAGCGCGCTCCAGGCGCCGTACATGCCGGCCTGTCGCACGCAGGCCCGCCAGAGGTCGGGCGACCGACGCACCAGGCCGGGCATCGCGCGGAGTCCGGAGAAGAGGCCGCCCGCGCGGGGGCGACGGTGTTCGGAGGGCAGGGCGGCCGCGGTGAGCAGGCCGAGGACCGCGGTCAGGACGGCCGAGCCGACGAACACCGCGCGCCAGCCGAAGGCCTGTCCGGCGAGTCCGCCGAGGACGCGGGCCGCGACGATGCCGGTGAAGAGTCCGGCGATGACGGCGGCGACATGCCGGGCGCGGTGGTGGGCGGGGGCGCGTTCGGCGACCAGGGGGACGAGGAGCTGCGGTACGACGGTGGCGGCCGAGGCGATGAACACGGTGGCCGCGAGGACGGCCGTGCCGGAGGCCGCGGCACCGGCGACGAGGGCCGCCGTGGTGACCAGCGAGAGGCCCGCGACGAGCCGGCGGCGGTTCACGCGGTCGCCGAGCGGGGCGAAGAAGAGGAGGCCGGCGGCGTAGCCGAACTGGGCGACCGAGGCGATCCAGGCGACGGCCGAGGGCGCGGTGCCGAAGTCGTGGGCGATGAGGGGGAGCAGCGGGGCGGCCACGTAGATGTTGGCGGCGGTGACCGCGGTGCAGAGGGCGATGAGGGGAAGGAACAGGCGGTGGGCGAGTCGGGCCCGCTCTAGGGGCTCGGTGTGCTGCTGCCTGGCGGTGACTGCGGACGGCATGGCGGAGGCGCTCCTTCGAGCCGACTCTTCGATAACTAACCGGTTGGTTGGAACAGCAGGGGAACAGTCTCGGCGGTCCGCCCATTCCCTGTCAACCAACTAGTTGGTTACCCCGCGGCTACCATGTCCCCATGGCAACGACCAGGACCACCACCCGCGACCCCGAGGCCACCAAGGCGCGGATCTTCGAAGCGGCGGTCGCCGAATTCGCCCGGTACGGCATCGCGGGCGCCCGCATCGACCGCATCGCCGCCGAGGCCAGGGCCAACAAGCAGCTCATCTACGCCTACTTCGGCAACAAGGCGGAGCTGTTCACCCAGGTCCTCGGCCGCTGCATGGTCGACCTCGCCGCCGCCGTGCCCGTCGACCCCGACGACGTCGAGGGCTGGATGGACCGGCTGATGGACTACCACGCCGCCCACCCCGAACTCCTGCGGCTCCTCTACTGGGAGGGCATCGAGTACGGCACCGCCGAGCTCCCCGACGAGCCCGAACGGCAGGAGCACTACGCCCGCAAGGTCGCCGCCGTCCAGGACGGCCAGGACCGCGGCGTCATCGACGACACGATCCCCGCCCGCGACCTGCTGTTCCTGCTCGTCGCGCTCGCCAACTGGGCCACCGTCGTCCCCCAGATGAACCGCATCCTGGTCGGCGCGGACGACTCCGACCGCGACCGCCTGCGCGCCTCCGTGAAGGAAGCGGCCCGCAGGCTGGTCACCCGCCTCTGAACCGCGTCCCTCAGTTGGTCCCGATGCGCGCCAGCAGGTCGACGATCCGCCCCTGGACCTCCGTGCTGGTGGACCGCTCCGCGAGGAACAGGACCGTCTCCCCGGAGGCCAGCCGCGGCAGGTCGGCCTGGTCGACGGCGGCCGTGTAGACGACCAGCGGCGTGCGGTTGAGCTGCTGGTTCGCCCGCAGCCAGTCGACGATCCCGGCCTGACCCCGGTGTACCTGCATCAGGTCCATCACGACCAGGTTCGGCCGCAACTGCCCGGCCAGCGTGACCGCGTCCGCGTCGCTGGCCGCCCGCGCGACCTGCATCCCCCGCCGCTCCAGCGTCGCGGTCAGCGCCAGCGCGATCTCCGCGTGCTCCTCGATCAGCAGCACCCGCGGCGGATGCTGCTCACTGTCCCGAGGCGCGAGCGCCTTCAGCAGTACGGCGGGATCTGCGCCGTACGCCGCCTCGCGCGTCGCCTGTCCCAGCCCGGCCGTCACCAGCACCGGCACCTCCGCGGCCACCGCCGCCTGGCGCAGCGACTGCAACGCGGTCCGGGTGATCGGACCGGTCAGCGGGTCGACGAACAGCGCGGCCGGGAAGGCGGCGATCTGCGCGTCGACCTCCTCGCGCGAGTGCACGATCACCGGCCGGTAGCCGCGGTCGCTGAGCGCCTGCTGCGTACTGACGTCCGGAGCCGGCCACACCAGCAGCCGGCGCGGGTTGTCCAGCGGCTCCGGCGGCAGCTCGTCGTCCATCGGCTGCGGCCGGGGCGGGTCGGCCACCTCGACGGCCCCGCCCGGCCCGTCCAGCGGCTCGGGCCCCTCGGCGGCGTTCTTGTCCGGTGCCCCTATGGCGTACGACCGCCCGGCCCCCTCGGTCCCGGGCGCCAGCCGCGACTGCCCGGCCAGGGACTGCCCGGCCATGGACTGCCCGGGAAGTGGCTGAGCCGCGGGTACGGCGGCCTGCTCGGCCGTCGGATGCGGACGGGCCGCCTGCTCCTGTCCCGCCGCCGGGTCGGGCGGCGTACCCAGCTTGCGGCGCCGCCCGGAGCCGTTCGGGTTGTGCGGGGCCGGAGTGGCGGAGGTGGAGTGGGTGGTGGTCGTGGGCTGGGGGGCCTTCGGGGCCTGCTGGACTTGTTGCGTCTGCTGGACCTGCTGGACCTGCGCGGCCTGCCGGGTGAAGGGCACGCCCTGGCCCAGCGTCCGCACGCTGATCGCGCGGCCCTGTGTGGAGTTGGGGTCGAACGGCGGGTTCGTCGCCGCCGCCTCCGCGGGCAGGGGCTGAGCCACCCTCGGCTGTGCCGTGGCCGCCTCGGGCGGCAGCGGGGTGCCCGAGCCGGGGGTCGGCGTCGCCGGGACCGCCGCTTGGGCGGGGAGCGGCCCGACGGGCGGCACCGGCGCGGGGGCATCTGCCTGTACCGGCACGTTCGGGGCGACGGGGGCGGCCGGGGCGGCCGGATTCGGCTGACCGGGGAGCGGCTGAGCCGGAAGCGGCAGCTCCGGGGCGATCTGGACGGGCGCGGGCGCCTGCGCTCGGGGAGCCTGGGCCTGCGGAGCCTGCGCCGGAACGGCGGCAGCCGGAACGCCCTCCGTCCGGGGCTGGGGCTGAGCCCCCGTCACCGTCTCCGCCTCCGTCACCGGCTGCCCGGCGGCCCGCCGCCGACGGCCCGTGGGTGCGGTGGTGGGGTGCGGCTGCGGCGGGGTGTGGTCGTCGGCCTGGCCGTGCGCGACCGCGTCGTGCCGGCCGTGGTCGATCAGCGAGTCGTCGGACGTGGCCTGAGCGGGCACCTGAACCTGCCCCGGACCGGGAACGGGACCGGGAACGGGACCAGGAACGGGACCGGGAAGGGGCCCCGGAGCGACCGGCATCGACGCCTGCTGTCCGGCTTCCTGCGCCCTCGCGTTCCCCTCCGCCCCGATCGCCCCCTCCGTCGGCCGGTCCGCCTCCGCGGGCGGCAGGGCGAACACCGTACGGGGCCCGGCCTCCTGCGCGGCGGCGCGCTCGTTCGCGGCGGCCAGGGCACGGCGGCGGCGTCCGGTCGGCTGTTCGGCATCCTCCGCGGGCACCGGAGTGCCCGCGACCGAGGGCAGGGCAGGCGGCAGGGCCAGCTGAGGTTCGTCGTCGTCGTGCCGGGCCCGCCGTCCGCTCGGCGCCGGTACGCCCTGCGGCGGAACGGTGCCGCCGAGTCCGGTACCCGAGGCGGCGGTCCCCGCCGCGTGTTCGGCGGCCGTGAGTACGGCGCCCTCGCTCACACCGGCGTCCTCGCCGGGTGCGGCGGACCGTGCGCGGCGCCGGCCGGTCCCGCCGGAGCCCTCGGGCTCCTCGGCGGGGGCCAGGGCCGGCATCTCCTCGGCGGCCGGGCCACGCCTGCGGCGTCGGCCGGTCGGCACCGCGGCCTCCCCCTCGGCACCGGCGCCCGCCGCACCCGGCACCCCGCTCTCCAGGAAGGCGTCCACGGAGGACCGCCGCGCTCGTCGCCGCCCGGCGACGGAGTTCTGCTCACCTTCGGCGTCGGCCGCCTCCGGGGCCACGTCCGGCGGACCGGCCAGTGCGAGGGCGGACCCGACCGGAGCGGCGACGGCGCCCGCGCCTCCGCCCAACGGCACCTCGAGGACGTACGCGCTGCCGCTCATGCCCGGCACCTCGTGCGTCTGGAGCACGCCGCCGTGCGCGCGCACGATCCCGCGCACGATCGGTTCGTGCACGGGGTCGCCGCCGGCGTACGGGCCGCGCACCTCGATGCGGACGACCTCGCCGCGCTGGGCGGCGGCCACGACGACCGTGTTGTCCATGTAACCGCCCGCGGAGACGGGCGCGTTGCCGGTGGCGTCGACGCCCGCGACGTCGGCGACGAGGTGGGCGAGCGCGGTCGCGAGGAGCCGCGCGTCGACCTCGGCCTCGATGGGCGGGGCGTGCACGGCGAACTGGACCCGGCCGGGCCCGACCAGCTCCACGGCCCCGTCGACACCGGCGGCGACGACGGCGTCGAGCATCACCTTCGTACGGGTGATGGCCTCGCCGCCGGTGTCCAGGCGCTGGTAGTCGAGGACGTTGTCGATGAGGGTGGTGATACGCGCGTACCCGGCCGAGAGGTGGTGCAGGACCTGGTTGGCCTCGGGCCACAGCTGCCCGGCGTCGTCGGCGGCGAGCGCGGACAGCTCGCGGCGCAGTTCGTCCAGGGGTCCGCGCAGCGACCCGCCGAGGAGGGTCAGCAACTGGTCGTACCGGGCGGCGAGGGCCTCGTACCGGTCCTTCTCCCGCTCGCCCAGCGCGGCGTAGCGCTCCTCGCCGGCCGCCAGCTCCTCCTCGTGCTGCCCACGCAGCTCCTCCAGCTCGGCGACATGCTGCTGGCGCAGTGCGGTGAGGTCGGAGGAGTGCTCCTCGGAGAGCCGCTCCAGCTCGTCCCGGTGCCGCTTCTCGACGGCGTCCTTCTCCTCGGCGAGCGAGTCGTACGGCCGCCGGTCGGTGAAGGTCATCACGGCGCCCACGAGCTGGTCGCCGTCACGGACGGGCGCGGTCGTCAGGTCGACCGACACCTTGTCCCCGCCCTTGGACCACAGCACCTGCCCGCGCACCCGGTGCTTGCGCCCGGAGCGCAGGGTGTCGGCGAGCGGCGACTCGTCGTACGGGAAGGGGGAGCCGTCGGCGCGGGAGTGCAGCACGAGCGTGTGCAGCTCCTTGCCGCCGAGGTCGCTCGCCCGGTAGCCCAGGGTCTGGGCGGCGGCCGGGTTGACCAGCACGATCCGCCCGTCGGTGTCGGTGCCGACGACGCCCTCGGACGCGGCCCGCAGGATCATCTCGGTCTGCCGCTGCGACCGGGCCAGCTCGGCCTCGGTGTCGACGGTGCCCGACAGGTCGCGTACGACGAGCATCAGCAGCTCGTCGTTGGCGTAGCCGTAGCTGTCGTAGGCCTGCTGGCCGTTCTCCAGGTTGGCGCTGGTGACCTCGACGGGGAACTCGGTGCCGTCGGTACGCCTGGCGACCATCCGCGTGGGCTTGGTCCGGCCGCGCGGGTCCATGTGGTCCGGGCGCCGCATCGAGCCGGGGATGAGCTTGGAGTCGAACTCCGGAAGGAGATCGAGCAGTCCGCGCCCTACGAGGGCGGTGCCCGGCGTCTCGAATGCCTCCAGCGCGATCGTGTTCGCGTTGACGACGGTTCCGTTGGCGTTGACCAGGACCAACGCGTCGGGAAGTGCGTCGAGTATGGCTGCGAGGCGAGCAGCGCCTCGGGATGGCCTGCTGCTCACGAGTCGCTTCCTCCCTGTTACCGCCCTTTGCCGACCGCTCGGGCCATATTGCCAACCGTCCCGCAGCGTGTCACGCGAGGGAGTCTAAGGGCTGGGGTCGTGCTCGCGGCGCCGGATGAGAGGCAGCTCGCACGACGAAGTGACACAGAACGTATGACCGCCCACCCCGGTTTCGCGGGACCTTCGCGTGACGTTTACGCGACGGGTGCTTCTGCCATGGGAAACCTGTGCGAAATCTGTGGGGTGGCGGGGGCGCCGGACCGCCGTCCGGCGGGCCCGTCCGGGCGGCGGCGGAACGGAACCGGGTCGACCGCCCTCGGCCCGCCTTCTCCGGGGTCAGGGCCGGGTCAGTGCCCGACCCACCTCCGGCAGCAGCGGCACGAACCTGTCCCAGCGTTCGATATGACAGCCGTTGCCGCGCTCGAACGTCGTGTCGACGGGCCGCCCGGCCCACCGGCCGGTGACATGCGCGGTGGCCGGACCGCCGTATCGCATGGTGCACACGCTGCCCTCCGGCACGGGCGCGAAGGCGTCCCTCCCCCAGCGGGTGTTGCGGTCCACGGCGGCACAGGCCCCCGACACGTCCGGGTGATTCCCGCGGCCCGGGTGACAGCGCACCGCGAACGTCCCGTCGGCGCCCCCGCCCGCGCCCCGGACGGTCACGGTGAGGTGATCGCCGGCGGGCGGCGGTGCGAGGGGCGGCCGGGCCGCGCCGGGGCCCGCGTGGGCGGTGACGGAACCGGCGCCGAGGGAGCCGGTGACGGCCACCGCGGAGGCGGCGGAGAGGATGAGAAGGAGCCGCCGGAGCGGTGTGACCTGGACCATGGCCTGCCTAACGCCCCGCCGCCGGGGACGTTCCGCCCGGCGAATGCCTTTGCCCTGCGGGCCGCCCGCCTAGTACCGTGGACGCCGATTGGTGACACGACGCTCGACTGTGTCATCATCTGCACGCGCCACTCGCACACACGCGAGTGGCTGTGTGGAGGCGTCGCCTAGTCCGGTCTA
This sequence comes from Streptomyces sp. NPDC058335, assembly GCF_042723915.1. Taxonomy (NCBI): domain Bacteria; kingdom Bacillati; phylum Actinomycetota; class Actinomycetes; order Kitasatosporales; family Streptomycetaceae; genus Streptomyces; species Streptomyces sp. NPDC058335. Next base: position 361,577 of record NZ_JBHXHX010000005.1, read on the forward strand.
TGGCGCCGCACTGCTAATGCGGTTTGGGACTTCAATCCCATCGAGGGTTCAAATCCCTCCGCCTCCGCTCGACGTCGAAGCCCCGGTCCTCCGCGACCGGGGTTTCGTCGTTCCCGGCCCGCCTCCGACTGCCCCCCAAATCGGGCCTTCTCGCAGGTCACAAGGGGTATGGGAATCGGATTTCACATGGCGGCGGCTGTCATGTAATGTTCTTCCTGTCGCCGCGAGCGGGCCGGAAGGGCCGGGACCGGAGACAGAAAACAGAAGAAAGACAAGCACTCGTAGCTTAACGGATAGAGCATCTGACTACGGATCAGAAGGTTGCAGGTTCGAATCCTGCCGAGTGCACACGGACAAGAGGCCCCGGAGAGATCCGGGGCCTCTTGCGTTTCCCGTTCGGTGACTGCGCCTCCGGCCGCCGGCCTGCGTACGATCAGCGGCCGTGGTGGACGCGGGTGGAGAACTCGGCTGGTTGCAGCGGTGGTACCGAGCCCGGTGCGACGGTGACTGGGAGCACGCGTGGGGGGGGGCGGATCGCGACGCTCGAGAATCCGGGCTGGTCGGTGGACATCGACCTCGAAGAGACGTCGCTGGCCGGCCGGCCCTACTCGCGGACCGTCGTTCGGCGCAGCGCTTCCGACTGGGCGATGACGCGGGTGTCGGACGGTGTCTTCCAGGCGTCGTGCGGGCCGCTCAACCTCGACGAGGTGCTGCGCCTGTTCCGCGAGTGGGCCACCCCGCTGGACGGGGAACCCCGGCTTCCGCGGTAGTGGGGGCGTTCGAGCGCTGCCGGGGGGTTGCGGGCAGGCGCATACTGGAAGCAATGACAAAGCCTGCTGCATCGAAGCGCTATTTGCCCACCAGCCCCTTCAAGGCCCCGGTCGCGCCGCCGCCCAAGGAGTTCGCCGTGGGTGACCAGGTCACGCACGACATGTACGGCCTCGGCCGGGTGATCGGCATCGAGGAGGGAATCGCGGTACTCGTGGATTTCGGCTCGGCGCAACAGCGGATCCTGAGCCCGTACCCCAAGCTGACCAAGCTGTAGAACCCGCCGTGCCCGGTCACGGCACACCAGCTTCCTCACGGACCTGTAACGAATGGGAGTCCTCTCATCGACTCGACCTCGCTGTTCTCCGCTCCGGAAGGGGCGCCGCGCAGTGCCACCGCGACGTCGCCGCCTCCGACGGCGAACCCCTTCCAGGCACCGGACTTCGGAGACTTCGTGTTCGCGGAGAACGAGAACTTCCCGCCCGACGACGGGCCGGAGTTCATCCCCGAGTCGGCCACGGCTCGGCGTCGCAGGGCCGGCTAGCTCCCACCGGGAGCTTCCCGGCCTCACGAGCCGTACGGATCACCGACGACGACGGTCGGGTCCATGGTGCGGCTCACCAGGGCGTGTGCCGTGTCGGCGAGACTCACCCGGTGACGGCGGGCGTAGTCAATCAGGCGGCGCCCTGCCTCACTCACCTCGATGCCCCCGTACGCGGCGATCATCCCCTTGGCGATCTCCAGCGCGGCCTTGGCCGCGATGGCGCTCCGCACGCGGGTGACGACGTCGTCGACACGCCTCGGTTCCGTGGACCAGTGCATCAGCGACAGCGCCGCTGAGTCCGCCAGTGCCTGAGCCAGGTGCGCGTCGCCCTCGGAGAGGTTCCCGACCCGGGCGTCGAGCAGGGTCACGGCTCCCAGAGCACGATCGCGCAGACGCAGCGGGACGGTGTGCACTGCCCGGTACCCGTTGTCGAGCAAGGCGCGGACCAGCCTCGGCCAGCGGTCCCGTTCGGCGGTGATGTCCGGGATGCCACGGGTCTCGCCGGTGCGGAAGCAGTCCATGCAGGGGCCGCGGCCCGTCTGCATCTGGAGCAGCTCGATGAACGCGGCGCCGTCCTCCGTGGCCGCCATCGTCTTCAGGGTGCCCCGGCCGTCGTCGGCCATCACCGCCGCCGCGTCCACCTCCAGCGGTCCCCGGCAGGTGTGCACCAGACGGTTGAAGAGAATCAGTGGGTCGAAGCCGGAGGCAGGTCTCCTCCTCGGCGTCACCGCCACCGGAACACGCATTGCCGCCCATGGTCATCACCTCCCGGCGGGAACCGTCACCTTGCTTCCCTCCGACCCTGCCTCATCGACCTGCCCACGGGCTGCCCCGGCGCTCCCGCCGGATGCCCGGCGCGGGGAGGCGCGAAACGCGCGGTCAAAGGGGCCGGGGAGGGCGCCTGGTACCGCGTGCCGTCTTCGTCGATCAGCCGGGGCCGGGGCGTCCCAGGGCCTGTTTCAGCTTCTCGGCCCAGCGGTCCAGTTCCTGGAGGCGGCGTCCAGGGCGGCGCCGGCTCGGGCCAGGCGGTAGTACGAGACGGCCGAGGCGGCAAGCACCTCGGGATACGGGACGGGGGCCGCGGAGAGGCCTGGTCCGGTGGATCGGTCCCGCCCCCCAGGGTGTTCACCGAGACTGGGCGCATGGAGTTCTTCTGTCATCACCGTGACCGGCCCGGCTCTCTCGCCCTGCGTACCGAGCTGGTGGAGGAGCACTGGGCCTACATGGACCGGTACGAGGCGGAGCTGATCGCCCGGGGGCCGACCTTCGACGAGGGAGTGCTCACCGGCAGCGTGCACATCGTCGACCTGCCGGATCCGGCCGCCGCGCGGGCGTTCGCGTTCGACGAGCCCAACTACCAGGCCGGTGCCTACCGGGACGTGATGCTGCGGCGGTGGCGCAACCTGCTGGGGCGCACGATGTGGGACTTCCCCGGCGGCCGGGACGGCGGCGAGCGGTACCTGGTCCTCGGGCTCGGCGCGGGCGAGGCCGCCGATCTCGACGTACCGGACGCCCGCGACGAGCTGATCGCGTACGGGCCGCTGCTGTCCGACGACGGCGGCGCCTGGCTCGGGACGGCGGTGCTGGTCCGGGCGCCGGACCCGGACGCGGCACGCGCCGTCCTGACCCAGGACCGGTACGCCGGGATCGAGGTCCACGAGTGGGAGTTCGGAGGCCGGCGGTCCTGACCCCGTCCTCCCTCGGGCCCGCCGACGGGACCAGCCGAACTGACCCGGCCGGTAGTCGCCGGCGGGCTGCCGGACGATGACGTTCATACGGTCGTAGGTGTTGATGACTGCGATCAACTGACCGGGGCGACGAGCCGGTCCTCGTCGTAGTGCTTGGCGGCGTTCGCCGCAGGCCTCGTCCGTGACGCCGCCGGCCGCGTCTGCGATGCGGGTCCCCCGTTCGGTCAGTTCCAGGGCGGTGCGCTCGGCGTCGGTGAAGACCTTCGCCTCGCGCCAGGCCGCGACCAGATGGAGGCGCTGCGCGGTCTGCCCGGCGTGCGCGGCGTCCTTGACGTGCATGTCGGTGCGGTATCCGCAGCCGTTGATCTGGCTGGCGCGGATCTTCACCAGCTCCTGCGCAGCCGCCGCAGCGTCGAGTCCGTGATCTCCCCGCCGACCGAGTTGATGTGCTTCACGAGCTTGGCGGCGAGCGGGCTGCCGTAGAAGTTCAGGCGCCCTTCCATGGTGACTCCTCTGCCGTCGGTGCGGGTCACACCTCTCTGACGCAGCGACTCGCGGCGGGGGCGGACTCACCGCTCCCGCAGCTCCTCCCGGTAGGTGTTCGCCAGTGTGGTCGCGCGGGTGAACCAGTCCGTGAGGACGGCGATCTCCTCGGGGGAGTAGTCGGCGAAGAGGGTGTTGAGGCGGGCGTAGTAGGGCTCGTACAGGGCGTACACGCGGGCAACCGCGGTGGGTTCGGCGGCCACGCGGACGCGGCGGCGGTCCTGGGGGTCGGGGCGGCGGGTGACGTATCCCGCCCGTTCCAGGCGGTTGAGGATGCCGGTCACGGCGCCCGTGGTGACGTGCACGCGGGTCGCGAGGTCGCCCGCGGTGAGGAGGTCCTCGCCGGCCTGGATGACGTAGGCGAAACAGGTCAGGTCGGTGACGTTCAGGCCCAGGCGCTGGGCCATCTCCTGCTGGCCGACCAGGCTGGCCGCGATGAGGTCGTCCATCGCCGACAGTGCCTGCGCGGGGGTGGCGGGGGGACGGGGTGGTTGGGCGGTCATCGCGGGACGGTGCTCCCTCTGCGGTCGGTTTCTGCTGCCTCCTTGTTATCTGCTTTCGGTTTCTCTTACCTTGTAAGAGGTTAGCTACCTAAACTTCTTAGAGCGTGAGGGTTCCATGTCTCTGTACGACGAAGGGCATACGGTCGCCGGCTGGACCGGGGTCGCCGTCGCCACCGTCGGCACCTCGGTGGCGGGGGTCGGCGTGTGTGCCGTGTCCGGGGTGCTGGTGGGGGCGGGGCTCCTGGTCGTGGCGCTGAGCGCACTGGTCACGTGGGTGCTGCACCTGTCCGGGTGGGGCAAGCCGCCGGGCGTGCGGCCACGGGCCGAGTGGGGCATGCGGTTGCGGGACCTGGAGGCACGGGCCGGTCATCCCGGGTGCGTGGGGTGCCGGCTCGCGGGGCGCGGACGGGTGGCCGAGGGGGCGTTGTCAGTGGCGGCGCCTACCGTGGTGGGTGATGGCACAGGCATGGAAGTGCACGGGGCTGCGCTGGTCGGAGGCGGGGCCCGAGCTGATGTGGGACGGGGGGCGTCGTAGCCCGCTGTCGTGGGGGAAGCGGGTGGCTTTCGGGGTCGCGGAAGGGGGTGTGCGGGCCTGTTCGGGGGCGCGGGGGCATGCGTGCCCGGTGCGGGCGGCCGTGCCGGCGCGGAGCACGGGGGCGCGCTGCGAGGAGTGCGGGCGGCTGGACCGGGCGCACTCCGTCGCCGCGGACGGTGTCGCCGACGATCCGCGGCCGTACCGCGTGTACCTGGCCTGGTTCGGCCCCGGCCTGGTCAAGGTCGGCATCACCGCGGTCGGGCGCGGTTCGGCGCGGCTGCTGGAGCAGGGCGCCGTCTCCTTCAGCTGGCTCGGCACCGGCCCTCTGATGGCCGCCCGGCGCACCGAGGAGCTGCTGAGGGCCGCGCTGCGCGTCCCGGACCGGATCCCGTACGCCGAGAAGCGGGCCGTGCGGGCCGAGTTGCCGGTGGCGGAGGGGGACCGGGCGCTGGAGACCCGCGAGTTGCACGCGAGGGCGGTCGGACTGGGCGACTGGCCGGAGTCGTTGACGCGGGAGCCCTTCCTGGCCGTCGACCACATGGAGGTCTTCGGGCTGGCGGGGACACCGGCCGCCGCCGGCTCGGTGAGCGAGCTGGTCGCCGGGGGCGCGGTGAGCGGGGAGCTGGTCGCCGCCGCCGGACCGGATCTGCATCTGGCGACGGCGGCGGGAGTCGTCGTACTGGACACCCGGCTGATGCGGGGCTGGGAACTGGTCCCGGCCGGGGGAGCGGGTGAAGTGACCGTTCCGGTAAGGGAGTTCGACAAGCCGGCCGGACATCTCCAGGACGAGCTGTTCTGAGGCGACCGCCCCGCCCCTCCCCCGGTTTGCCGAATCGGCAAGCCCCCTCGCCCCGCCCGGGATCCTCCCCGCAGGATGCTGGCGACGGGGTTCCGACCGGCTCGGGGTGCCACCCCCGGCCGGCCGGGGCCGTAGATCCGCAGTTGTGGAGTTCTCATGTCGCAGCAGGCCTTGGACGTCACCCACCGGACGGTCCCTTCTCCCGCGGGCCGGATCCATCTCGTGGAGCAGGGCACCGGGCCGCTGGTGCTTCTCGTGCACGGGTTTCCCGAGTCCTGGTACTCCTGGCGTCATCAACTGCCCGCCCTCGCGGCCGCCGGATACCGCGCGGTCGCCCTCGACGTCCGGGGCTACGGCCGTTCCTCCCGGCCCGCCGCCCCGGAGGCGTACCGCATGCGGGAGTTGGTCGCGGACAACGCCGCCGTGGTGCGCGCCCTCGGTGCGGAGACCGCGGTGGTCGTCGGCCACGACTGGGGGTCGGCCATCGCCGCCCACTCCGCGCTGCTCCGCCCGGACGTCTTCCGCGCGGTCGGACTGCTCGGCGTCCCCTACACCCCGCGCGGCGGACCGCGGCCCAGCGAGATCTTCGCGGGGATGGCGGGCGCGGAGGAGGAGTTCTACGTCTCCTACTTCCAGGAACCCGGCCGCGCCGAGGCCGAGATCGAGCCCGACGTACGCGGCTGGCTCGCCGGTTTCTACGCGGCCCTGTCCGCCGACACGATGCCCGCCCCCGACGCGCCGAGCCCGTACTTCGTCCCCCGCGGCGGCCGGATGCGCGACCGCTTCCCCGCCGGCCGACCGCCCGGCTGGCTCGGCGAGGCGGAACTCGACGTCTACGCGGCGGAGTTCGAACGGACCGGGCTGAGCGGGGCGCTGGCCCGCTACCGGAACATGGACCGGGACTGGGAGGACCTCGCCGATCAGGACGGTGCCCCCGTCACCCAGCCGTCCCTGTTCGTCGCCGGCCGGCTGGACGCCTCCACCACCTGGCTGGCCGACGCGATCGACGCGCACGCCACCACCCTGCCCGGCCTGGTCGCCTCACACCTCCTCGACGGCTGCGGCCACTGGATCCAGCAGGAGCGGCCCGCCGAGTTCAACCGCCTCCTCACGGAGTGGCTCGCCGCCCTGCCGGACTGAGCCCCCGGCGGGTGCCGGTTTCTCAAGGAACTCCCAGGATTCCCCAGGGTCTCCACCGCGGAGTCAGGCACTCCACCAGTCCGCCCCGGCCGCGGAAGCGGGTCATACGCGGACGGACGGGCCGCCCGAGCGCGCCCGCACCGCGCTTTCCTGAGAGCCTGCTGTGCGTTTCTCAGGGAAATCACAGACAGGGGAAAGCGTGCTCTCAGAGGACCCCGACATGGTGTCTTCCATGACCACGACCTCGCCCCAGGGGCGCACCGAACTGCTGAGGCCGGACGGGAGCCCCGTCCGAGTGCTTGTGGTGGACGACGAGTTGTCGATCACCGAACTGCTGTCCATGGCCCTGCGCTACGAGGGATGGCAGATCCGTAGTGCCGGTGACGGCACGGGCGCCATCCAGACCGCCCGCGACTTCCGGCCCGACGCCGTCGTCCTCGACATGATGCTGCCGGACATGGACGGGCTGACCGTCCTCGGCCGGCTGCGCCGTGAGCTGCCGGACGTTCCCGTCCTGTTCCTCACGGCGAAGGACGCCGTCGAGGACCGTATCGCCGGTCTCACCGCGGGCGGCGACGACTACGTCACCAAGCCGTTCTCCCTCGAAGAGGTCGTGGCCCGGCTGCGCGGGCTGATCCGCCGCTCCGGCGCCGCCGACCGCCGCTCCGAGTCGGTGCTCGTCGTCGGCGACCTCACCCTCGACGAGGACAGCCACGAGGTCTCGCGGGGCGGCGACAACATCCACCTCACCGCCACCGAGTTCGAGCTGCTGCGCTTCCTCATGCGCAACCCGCGGCGCGTGCTCAGCAAGGCCCAGATCCTCGACCGTGTGTGGTCCTACGACTTCGGCGGCCAGGCGAATGTGGTCGAGCTGTACATCTCGTATCTGCGCCGCAAGATCGACGCCGGGCGCGAGCCGATGATCCACACGCGGCGCGGCGCCGGTTACCTGATCAAGCCCGCCGCGTCATGAGCGGCCGACGACGGCCGCGTGCGCAGAAGCGAGCAGGCAAGCCCCGCAAGCCCCGCACCCTGCGGACCCGGCTCGTCGTCGCGTCGGTGGTGCTGATCGCGGTGGTCTGCGCGGTGATCGGCACGGTGACGACGCTGGCCCTGCGGTCGCATCTGTACGAGCAGCTCGGCGATCAGGTCTTCGACGCCGGCAAGCGGCTCTCGGGACCGCCGTTCGGCAGGGACGGTGAGAAGACCACCCTCGTGGAGGACCGGGTCGACGGCTTCGTCACCAACGGTCCGACACAGGAGAAGACCGTGGCCGCGGAGGTCGCCGCCGACGGCACGATCACCAAGGCCGCCGTCGCCGACCGGGTGTCCGACGACATCCGTCAGCAGATGAAGGCCACGCCGCTGAGCGCGGCCCAGCGCTCCGTGTTCGAGGGCGTGTCCACGACCGGCACGCACACCGTGACCATTCCCGGCCTCGGCGACTACCTGGTGGCGTATGTGCACGGCGACGACGGGTCCGGCTACTACGTCGCCCTGCCGACCGCCGCGGTCGACAGCACCGTCAACACGCTGATCCTCGTGGAGATCAGCGTCACCGCCGCCGGTCTCGGTGCCGCCGTCATCGCCGGCTGTGTGCTCGTCGGCCTGGCCACGCGCCCCCTCCGCAAGGTCGCCGCCACCGCCACCCGGGTCTCCGAACTCCCGCTGCACACCGGCGAGGTCAACCTCTCCGAGCGGGTCCCCGAGTCCGAGACCGACCCGCACACCGAGGTCGGCCAGGTCGGCGCCGCGCTCAACCGGATGCTGAACCACGTCCACGGCGCCCTGCACGCCCGCCAGGAGAGCGAGATGCGGGTCCGCCAGTTCGTCGCGGACGCCAGCCACGAACTCAGAACCCCCCTGGCCTCCATCAGGGGCTACGCCGAACTGACCCGCCGCGGACGCGAGCAGGTCGGACCGGACACCCGGCACGCGCTGGGCCGTATCGAGTCCGAGGCCGGCCGGATGACCTTCCTCGTGGAGGATCTGCTGCTGCTCGCCCGCCTCGACGCGGGCCGCCCGCTCCAGTTCGAGCGGACCGACCTCGTCCCCCTCGTCATCGACACCGTCAGCGACGCCCGCGCCGCCGGACCCGACCACGTATGGCGCCTCGAACTCCCCGAGGAGCCCGCCCTGGTGTCCGCCGACTCGGCGCGTCTCCAACAGGTCCTCGTCAACCTCCTCGCCAACGCCCGCACCCACACACCGCCGGGTACGACCGTCACCGCGAGCGTGCAGCGGCGGGGCCCGTGGCTGTGCGTGGACGTCCAGGACAACGGCCAGGGCATCCCGGCGGACCTGCTCCCGCGTGTCTTCGAACGGTTCGCCCGCGGCGACTCGGCGCGCTCCCGGGCCACCGGCTCGACCGGCCTGGGCCTCGCCATCGTGGAGGCCGTCGCGACCGCGCACGGCGGTGCCGTGACCGTCGACAGCGTGCCCGGACGGACCGTTTTCACCGTGCACCTGCCCGCTCTTGCCCCCGCCCTGCCCCGTCCCGCGCCCGAAACGAACTGGCAGCAGGACTCACAGGGCCAGCACAGGGCCAGCACATGGGTGCAACAGGGCGCCTGACGAAAGTCGTCGACATGCGAACCGACTCTTCTCCCGGCACCTTGCCGGCGCGGGAGCACCTCCCGGCCGACACCGCCGGTACGCCTGTCCTGGACGTAGTGATCCCCGTCTACAACGAGGAGAAGGACCTCCAGCCCTGCGTCCGCAGACTGCACGACCACCTGACGCGGACGTTCCCGTACCCGTTCCGCATCACCATCGCGGACAACGCGTCGACGGACAGCACCCCGGATGTGGCGAGGCTGCTGGAGGCGCGGGTCCCGGAGGTGAGGTCCTTCCGGCTGGAGCAGAAGGGCCGCGGCCGGGCACTGCGGACCGTCTGGTCGGCCTCGGAGGCCCCGATCCTCGCCTACATGGACGTCGATCTGTCCACCGACCTCAACGCGCTGCTGCCGCTGGTGGCGCCGCTGATCTCGGGCCACTCCGACCTGGCGATCGGGTCCCGGCTGGCCCGCAGCTCGCGGGTGGTGCGCGGGGCCAAGCGGGAGTTCATCTCCCGCTCCTACAACCTGATCCTGCGCGGCTCGCTCCAGGCCCGCTTCTCGGACGCCCAGTGCGGCTTCAAGGCGATCCGCCGCGATGTGGCGCAACTTCTGCTCCCGCTGGTGGAAGACACGGGCTGGTTCTTCGACACTGAGATGCTGGTGCTCGCCGAACGAGCCGGACTCCGTATCCACGAGGTGCCGGTCGACTGGGTCGACGACCCGGACTCCACGGTGCACATCGTGAAGACGGCGACCGACGATCTGAAAGGGGTATGGCGCGTGGGCCGGGCGCTGGCCACCGGTTCGCTTCCTCTGGACCGGCTGACCAGGCCGTTCGGCGACGATCCGCGCGACCGCGAGATCATGGACGTACCCAAGGGCCTGGCCCGTCAGCTCGTCGGCTTCTGTGTCGTCGGTGGCTTGTCCACCCTCTTCTACCTGCTGCTCTACAGCGGTTTCCGGCAGTTCTCCGGCTCCCAGACGGCCAACGCGCTCGCGCTGCTCGTCTCCGCGGTCGCCAACACGGCCGCCAACCGCCGGCTCACCTTCGGGGTGCGCGGCCGGGCCGACGCCGTCCGCCACCAGGCGCAGGGCCTGGTCGTGTTCGGCATCGGCCTCGCGCTGACCAGCGGTTCCCTCTTCGCGCTCGACGCGGCGACGTCCGACCCGGCGCACGCCACCGAGCTGGCCGTCCTCGTCGCCGCCAACCTCGCGGCGACGGTCCTGCGCTTCCTCCTCTTCCGCGCCTGGGTGTTCCCGGACCGGCGGGGCGACGAGGAGCCCGAGGCCCAGCACCGGGTCCAGCCCCCGACGAGGACCGCCGCCGCACCGACGTACCCCGCGCCCGGTCCGCTGCCGCAGCGGCCCCACACCCCTTCCCAGAACAGCGCCACGACCCAGTTCCGCGCCGGCGAAGCCGCGGACGGCACCGTGGGGGTGCCCCCGCTCGAGCGAAGCCGAGAGTGGGGGAGGGACGCCACCATCCGGTTGCAGCCGGTGCGCCCGCACGACACCGACCCGAGGGACGCCCGATGACCACCCACCTCGACGACACGGCTCGGACGGCCGGCTCGGGCGGCACGGCCGCTACGGCCACCTGGAGCGAGCCGGAGACGGCCCCTCCCGCGCCGGACGCCCCGGCCCTCGGTCCGGGCGAGCCGAAGCGGCCCCTCGCCGCCAGAGTCTGGCGCGGCCGGCCCGAGGACCCCCGCTGGGCGCGCCCGGCCTTCCTCGCACTGCTGCTCGCCGCCTGCGTCCTGTACCTCTACAACCTGAGCGCCTCCGGCTACGCGAACTCCTTCTACTCCGCGGCCGTACAGGCCGGCAGCCAGAGCTGGAAGGCCTTCTTCTTCGGCTCGCTGGACTCGGCCAACGCCATCACCGTCGACAAGCCCCCGGCCGCCCTGTGGCCCATGGCGCTGTCCGTGAAGATCTTCGGCTTGAACTCGTGGGCGGTCCTCGTCCCCGAGGTGCTGATGGGCGTCGGCTCGGTCGCCGTCGTGTACGCCTCCGTGCGCCGCCGCTTCAGCCCCGCGTCCGGCCTGATCGCGGGCACGGTGCTCGCCCTCACCCCGGTCGCCGCGCTGATGTTCCGGTTCAACAACCCGGACGCCATGCTGGCCCTGCTGATGGCCGTGGCCTGCTACCTGGTGGTCCGCGCCCTGGAGGACGGCCGCACGAAGTGGCTGGTGTGGGCCGGGGTCGCGATCGGCTTCGCGTTCCTCGCCAAGACCCTCCAGGCCTTCCTGATCCTGCCGCCGCTGGCGATCGTGTACGCCGTCTGCGCGCCGGTCTCGCTGAAGAGGCGTTTCTCGCAGCTGGCCCTGGCGACGGCCGCGCTGGTCGTCTCCGGCGGTTGGTGGGTCGCGATCGTCGAACTGTGGCCCGCCTCCTCCCGCCCCTACATCGGGGGCTCGCAGAACAACTCGTTCCTGGAGCTGACCTTCGGCTACAACGGGCTCGGCCGCCTCAACGGCGAAGAGACCGGAAGCGTCGGCGGCGGTGGCGGCGGTGGCGGCACCGGTCAGTGGGGTGAGACCGGCTGGGACCGGATGTTCAACTCCGAGATCGGCGCCCAGATCTCCTGGCTGCTGCCCGCCGCGCTGATCCTGCTGACCGCCGGCCTGGTGGCCACCCGCAAGCTGAAGCGGACCTCGGTGACCCGCGGCGGGTTCCTGGTCTGGGGCGGCTCGCTGCTGATCACCACCCTGGTCTTCAGCTTCATGGCCGGCATCTTCCACCAGTACTACACGATCGCGCTGGCCCCCTACATGGCCGCCGTGATCGGCATGGGCACCGGCATCCTGTGGGAGAAGCGGTCCGAGATCTGGGCCTCGCTCACCCTGGCCGCCGCCTCCGTGGCAGCCGCGGCCTGGGGATACGTTCTGCTCAACCGCACCCCGGACCACCTGCCCTGGCTGAAGTGGCTGGTGCTGGTCGGCGGCCTGGCCGGCGCGCTCGGCCTGGTCTTCGCGGGCCGGCTGCCCCGGCGGTTCGCCCTCGCGGCGGCGGCCGTGAGCATCGTCGCGGCGCTGGCCGGACCGACGGCGTACACGCTGAGCACCGTGAACTCCGCGCACACCGGCTCCATCCCGACGGCGGGCCCGGCGGGCGCGTCCATGATGGGCGGCGGCCGGGGCGGTCCGGGCGGCGGCGGTGGCGGGTTCGGCGGCGGCGTGCCCGGTCAGCAGGGTCAGCAGGGTCAGGGCCAGCAGAACGGCGGCGGCTTCCCGGGCGGCACGCCCGGCCAGGGCCAGACCGCCCCCGGTGGGCAGACGAACGGCGACGGCGGCCGGATGGGCGGCGGCGGAGGCGGCGTGGGCGGTCTGATCAACGGCGCCACCGTCACCGACGAGGCCAAGAAGCTGCTCGACACCGACTCCGACAAGTACACCTGGGCCGGGGCGGCCATCGGCTCCCAGAACGCCGCGAGCTACCAACTGGCCACCGGCGACCCGGTGATGGCGATCGGCGGCTTCAACGGCACCGACCCGTCCCCGACGCTGGCGCAGTTCAAGCAGTACGTCGCCGACGGCAAGATCCATTACTTCATCAGCAGCGGATCGGGCGGCGGCGCCATGGGCGGGAGCAGTGACGGCACGTCCGCCCAGATCACCGAGTGGATCGAGGCCAACTTCAAGCAGGTCCCGGTCGGTTCGGCCACCTTCTACGACCTGACGCAGGAGGCGACCGGCTGACGTCCGGCTGTCGTCCGGCAGTCGAGGGGGGAGGGCGGTGACCGTGGTCACCGCCCTCCTTCGCGTCTGTGCCCGCCCCTGTGTTGTACGCCGTATAGGGATCATTCTACGCTGTAGAACATGACCGTGTCCTCGTCGTCCCCTCAGAGCCACCCCCAAGGCCACCCCCAGCGCTGGCTGATCCTCGGCGTGATCTGCCTCGCACAGCTCACGGTGCTGCTCGACAACACCGTCCTGAACGTGGCGATCCCCTCGCTCACCCGCGAGATGGACGCGACCACCTCCGACATCCAGTGGATGATCAACGCCTACTCGCTGGTCCAGTCGGGCCTGCTGCTCACCGCGGGCAGTGCCGCCGACCGCTACGGCCGCAAGAAGATGCTGATTGCGGGCCTGGCCCTGTTCGGCACCGGATCCCTGGCGGCCGCCCTCGCCGGGACCACCGGCCAGCTGATCGCGGCGCGCGCCGGGATGGGCGTGGGCGGGGCGCTGCTGGTGACCACCACCCTCGCCGTGGCGATGCAGATCTTCACGCCCGAGGAGCAGCCGAAGGCGATCGGCATCTGGGCCGCGGTCAACTCGCTGGGCTTCGCCGTCGGCCCGCTCGTCGGCGGTTTCATGCTCGACCACTTCTGGTGGGGCGCGATCTTCCTGATCAACCTGCCGGTCGCCGCTCTGGGTGTGGTGGCCGTCGTCGCCCTCGTCCCCGAGTCGAAGAACCCGCAGGGCGACCGCCCCGATCTGCTGGGCGCGCTGCTCTCCACGATCGGCATGAGTTCACTCGTCTTCGTGATCATCTCCGGTCCCTCGCACGGCTGGACGGCGGGCCGGGTCCTGCTGAGCGCGGTCGTCGCGGTGACCGCGCTCACCCTGTTCGGCTGGTGGGAGAGCCGCATCCCGCACCCCATGCTCGACCTCCAGTTCTTCCGCGACCGCCGGTTCACGGGCGCCGTCGCCGGCATGGTCCTGGTCGCCTTCGGCATGGGCGGCGCCCTCTTCCTGCTCACCCAGCACCTCCAGTTCGTCCTCGGATACGGCCCGCTGGAGGCGGGCCTGCGCACCGCGCCGCTGGCGCTGACCGTCGTCGCCCTCAACTTCACCGGAATATCGGCGAGGTGGCTGGCGAGGCTGGGCGGCCCGGCGTCGATCCTGACCGGCATGACGGCGATGTCGGCGGGGCTGGTCGCCATCGCCACAACGGCCTCCGGCGGTTACGCCGGGACGCTGGCCGGGCTGCTGCTCATCGGCGTCGGCACCGCGCTGGCCAGCCCGGCGATGGCCCACGCCATCATGAGTGCGATACCGCCCGCCAAGGCCGGGGTCGGTGCCGGGATCAACGGCACGCTCGCGGAGTTCGGGACCGGGCTGGGCGTGGCCGTGCTCGGGGCGGTGCTCAACTCGCGGTTCGCGGCGGAGTCCCTGCCGGAAGCGCTGGCGGCGGCGGGCTCGGCGCAGGAACAAGGCCGGGTGGTCGACTCGTTCGCCGCGGGCCTGGAGAGCAGTCAGTTGGTGGGCGCGGCGGCCGTGCTGCTGGGCGGTCTGGTGGCGGCGGTGCTGCTGCGCAGGGCGGCGAGGAAGGACGCGGAGGTCCTGGCCGCGTGAGCTGCCCATCGGCACGGCCACGCGCCCTTGAAGGCTCGGCTGCCGCCTAGCATCGTCATCAGCAGTGACCCGGAGAACCCCCAGAGAGGTGCGCCATGGTGAAGGCTGCCGAGCAGGCCGCGCGGACCAGCGTCTGGCTGCAGGGCAAGGCACGCCGGGGGCGGGGCGGGGGCCAGCCGTCGGGGCTGGACCGGGACCGGATCACCGAGGTCACCGTACGGCTGCTGGACGCGGAGGGTCTGGACAGGTTCTCCATGCGCCGGCTGGCGACCGAGCTGAGCGTGACGGCGATGTCCGTCTACTGGTACGTCGACACCAAGGACGACCTGCTCGAACTCGCCCTGGACGCGGCCTTCGGCGAACTGGAACTGCCCGACCCGGAGACGGCGGACGAGGACTGGCGCGAGCAACTCCGGGCGCTGGCGGCGTCGTACCGCGCGCTGCTGGTCCGTCACCCCTGGCTGTCGCCGCTCGCCGGGCGGTACCTCAACATCGGGCCGAACTCGCTGGTCTTCTCCCGCACGATCCAGCGGGTGGTCCGCCGCACCGGCCTGCCCGACCACCGCATCACGAGCGCCATCTCGGCGGTCTTCCAGTTCGTGTACGGCTACGGCACGATCGAGGGCCACTTCTTCGGCCGGGTCGCGGACGCGGGCATGACCCCGGACGAGTACTTCCAGCACTCCATGAGCAAGGTGACCGAGGTACCGGAGACCGCCGAGGTCATCGAGGAGTCCAAGAACCTCATGGCGGCCCGCGGCGGCGACACGGTCGCGGAGATGCTGGACCGCGACTTCGCCTTCGCCCTGGACCTGCTGATCGCGGGCATCGAGGCGATGGTGGAACGAGGCTGAGACGACCCCGCTCGGTTCCCACTCCTGCGGGGCGGGCCGTGCCGGGAAGCCGTCGGTGGCCGCCGGGCCTGGTCGGTCCTGTGGGGCGGGGGACGTGGTCAGTCCTGCGGGGCGAGTCGTGCCGGGAAGCCGCCGGTGGCCACCGGGCCCCATCGTTCCGGTGCGACGCGGATGATCGACTTGCCCTGCTTGACCATCGCCGCACGGTATTCGTCCCAGTCCGGGTGTTCGCCGGCGATGTTGCGGTAGTACTCGACCAGCGGCTCGACGGAGTCGGGGGAGTCGATGACCTCTGCGGTGCCGTCGATCTGGACCCAGGGGCCGTTCCACTCGTCGCTCAGGACGAGCAGGCTGACCCGCTCGTCGCGCTTGGCGTTGCGCGTCTTGGCCCGCTCCGGGTAGGTGGACACGACGATCCGGCCCGAGTCGTCGACCCCGCAGGTCAGCGGCGAGGCCTGGGGGCTGCCGTCGGCGCGCCGGGTGAGGAGGATCGCGCGGTGCCGGGGACGGACGAAGTCCAGCAGCTCGTCGAGGGAGACGGACGTGTTGGTCGCGATGTTCGGTGCCATGGGGCCAGCGTAGGCGCCGGGGTGCCCGTCGAGGCTGACCCCGCCGGTCCTACGCCTGCGGCAGCGACTCTCCCTGCACGGCCTGGATGTCCAGCTCGACCTTGAGCGTCGTACCGATCGCGGCGATGCCCGCCTGGACGACCTGGTTGTAGTTGATGGCGAAGTCCTCGCGGTGCAGGTCGGCCGTCGCGCGGAAGGCGGCGCGGGTGCCGCCCCACGGGTCGGCGCCGGTGCCGAGGTAGGCGAGGTCCAGGTCGACGGGCCGGACGATCCCGCGCAGCGACAGGTCGCCGTGGACCGTCCACCGGTCGGGCCCCGCGGCCGTCACGCCGGTCGAGCGGTAGGTGATCTCCGGGTGGGCGTCGACGTCCAGGAAGTCCGCCGAGCGCAGGTGGGTGTCGCGCATGCCGTTGCCGGTGTCGATGGAAGCGGCCCGGATCACCGCCTCCACCCGGGACTTGGTGACGTCGTCCGGGGCGATCTCGACGGACCCGCCGAAGTCGGTGAACCGGCCGCGCACGCTGGAGATGCCCAGGTGCTGGGCGACCGCGCCGACCGTCGAGTGCGCCGGGTCGACGGTCCACGGGCCGGGCGGCGGCAGTTCGGAGCCGCCCTGCCGGGCCAGTGTGACCGTGCCGACCTCGGCCCGGCCGCTCGCGGTGACCAGCGCGCTCGCGGCGGCCGGCGCGTATCCGACGGCGGTGACGATCACGGTGTACGCCCCCGGCACCAGCGGGGTCGCGTCGCGTACGCCGCCCTCCGCGTCGGCCTCGGCGCGCAGCACCTGCGTGCCCGTCATGTCCGTCACCGTGACGACCGCGTGCGACACGGCCCATCCGTCCCGGGTGCGGATCCTCGCGGTCAGTCCCATCTCACGTAACTCCTCGGAGAAGACCGGCCCGTGGCAGGGGAACTCCGCCACGGGCCGGTGCCGTGTCGTGCTACTCGCCGGGGTGGGCGAGTTCGATGTCGTGGCCGTCCAGGCCCGTGCCGGAGACGGTCAGGGCGGTGGCCACCGGCGGGTAGCCGGTCGCGATGACCGTGTACTCGCCGCCGTCGAGGTCGGTGAAGGCGTACGCCCCGTCCGCCCCGGTGGTGGCGGTGCCGACCACGTTGCCCGCCGCGTCGACGAGCGTCACCCGCGCGTCGGCCAGCGGACCGTACGGCGCCCGGACGACGCCCTGGACCTGTGCCCCGGCGTCGAGGACCAACTCCACGCGGGTCACACCGGTCACGCCCACCTCGACGGGCAGGGCGCGCGGCCGGAACCCTTCGGCGTTCACCGCGACGGTCACGGCACCCGGCACCAGCTCCGTGAAGGCGAACTCGCCCTGCTCGCCGGTGGTGCCGGTGGCCAGCAGATCGCCGCGCACATCGGTGACGATGACCATGGCGTCCTTGACGGGCTCGCCCGACTCGGCGGCCCGCACGACACCGCCGAGCCCGCTGGTCCCGCTGAGCAGGATGTCGTACGCGACCGGCTCGCCGTTGACGACGATCGTGGACGCCTGCGGCTGGAACCCGTCGGCGGAGGCGATCAGGACGTACGACCCCGTGCCCGGCGCGTCCAGCCCGTAGGAGCCGTCGGCCTGCGCGACCGAGCGGCCCAGCTGACGGCCCGCGAGGGAGATCAGCGTGACGGCGGCCTGCGGGACGGGCGCGCTCTCGGCACCGCGGACGAAACCGCGGACCGGGATGCCGCCCGAGGAGGCCGCGGGGGCGTCGGCGGTCGCGGCGGCCGCGAGCCGCTGGGTGCCCTCGGGACCGCCCTCGACGGCGGAGCCGACACCGGCGAGGACCTTGTCACCCGCGGGAGCCTGTGCCCGCGCCTCGGTCCCGGCCGGAGCCTCGGCGGGGGTGGCCTCCGAGGCCGTCTGCGCCAGCGCGCCCCTGGTCTTCAACGGGACCTCCTTGATGAACAGGGTGATGAGGAGGGCCAGCAGGGCCATGGCGGCGGCGATCAGGAAGACGTCCGCGATGCCGTGGCCGTACGCGCTCTCCATGACCGTGCGCAGCGGCAGCGGCAGCTCGTCCATGTCGGGGATGGTGTCCCCCGAGCTGGAACCGGCGGCGACGGAGGCGTAGTCGGGGCCGAGGCCCGCGATGCCGTCCTGGGCGTAGTCGCCGATGCGGTTGGCCATGACGGCGCCCAGCGCCGAGACGCCCATCGCACCGCCGAGGGAACGGAAGAAGGTGACCGTGGAGCTGGCCGCGCCGAGATCGCTCGGGGCGACCTGGTTCTGCGTGGACAGCACCAGGTTCTGCATCATCATGCCGATGCCGAGGCCCAGCAGGGCCATGAAGACGGCAGTCTTCCAGTACGGGGTGTCGTAGCGGATGGTGCCCAGCAGGCCGAGGCCCGCCGTGATGAGCACACCCCCGCCGACCAGCCAGGCCTTCCACTTGCCGGTGCGGGTGATGAGCTGCCCGGACACGGTGGAGGAGATGAACAGTCCGGCGATCATCGGGATCGTCAGCACACCGGACATGGTCGGCGACTCGTCACGGGCCAGCTGGAAGTACTGGGCGAAGAAGACCGTGCCGGAGAACATCGCGACGCCGACGAACATCGATGCGGCGGAGGACAGCGTGATGGTGCGGTTGCGGAAGAGGCGCAGCGGGATGATCGGCTCGCTGGCCCTCGACTCGACGAACACGAAGACCAGCCCGAGCGCGATCGAGCCCGCGACCATCGCGTACGTCTGCCAGGACAGCCACTCGTACTTGTCACCGGCGAAGGTGACCCAGACCAGCAGCAGCGAGACCGCGGCCGAGATGAAGAACGCGCCGGCCCAGTCGACCTTGACGTCCCGCTTCACGACGGGCAGGTGCAGGGTCTTCTGGAGCACGATCAGCGCGATGACGGCGAAGGGAACGCCGACGTAGAAGCACCAGCGCCAGCCCAGCCAGCTGGTGTCGGTGATGACACCGCCGAGCAGCGGGCCACCGACGGTTGCGACGGCGAAGGTCGCGCCGAGGTAGCCGGAGTAACGGCCGCGCTCACGCGGGGAGATCATCGCGGCCATGACGATCTGCGCGAGGGCCGAGAGGCCGCCCACGCCGACGCCCTGGACGACACGGCAGGCGATCAGCATGCCGGGGTTCTGCGACAGACCGGCGGCAGCCGATCCGAGCACATAGATGACGAGCGCTATCTGGACGAGCGCCTTCTTGTCGTACAGGTCCGCGAGCTTGCCCCAGAGGGGGGTCGTCGCGGTCATCGCGAGCAGGGTGGCGGTGACGACCCAGGTGTAGGCGGACTGGCCGCCGCCGAGGTCGCCGATGATCTCCGGGAGGGCGTTCGAGACGATCGTGGACGACAGGATCGCCACGAACATGCCGAGGAGCAGTCCGGAGAGGGCCTCCATGATCTGCCGGTGGGTCATCGGAGCGTCGCCGGCGGACCCTCCGCCGTGCTTCGCGTGAGCCCGCACACCGGCTGGTGTGGTCGTTGCCATGGGCTTCCTTCTCTTACGTCGCTTGTGCGGGTGTACGGGTGGTCTGTTCACCTGACGGTCCACGTGGGGGTTCGCTCACGGGAACGGGAGCGGGGACCGGAGGGGGAACGGGAGGCGGCCGGTGGGGCCGGTGCGTGGTGGACCGGCAGTCGCCGAAGCTGGCGCGCAACCGGGTCATCAGCCCGATGAGCTGGCCGACCTCGTCGTCGGTCCAGTCGCTCAGCCGCTCCGCCAGCAGATCGGTGCTGCGCCGGGTCAGCTCGGCGAGCATCGCGTGGCCCTCGGGGGTGATGTGCAGGATGCGCGAGCGCTTGTCCGCCGGGTCCGGGGACCGCTCGATCCAGCCCCGCTCGGCGAGGTGCGCGGCGTGCCGGCTGGTCACCGACATGTCCACGGCCAGCAGCTCGGACAGGGCGCTCATCCGCAGGTCACCGTGACGGTCGAGCAGCGTCAGCACACCCGCCGAGCCCGGCGAGCAGTCGGCCGGCAGTATCCGTCCGAGGTCCCGCTTCACGGCTCCGACGGCGCTGAGCTGACGCGCCAGCTCCTCGAACTGCGCCTGCCCGGCCATCACACCTCCCGTGTTCGTTGCTTAGGGCAACCATAGAAGCGCTTGGTTGCTACAGGCAAACAAATCGAGGGCGAGGGCCGCAAAAAGTTGGCAAAGGCAAGTATTGCGAACGTAAATGCCCAGGTGGCAGCGGTCCCCCATGGCCGCGTCCCGAGCGGACCGGAGCACGCCCCCCGCTTGGGTCCCCCCGGCCACTTTCGCTAGTGTCTCGGGGCATGGCTAACACGCAGGGCCCCCAGGGCACCAACGACCCCGCCGGCAGCACCCAGATGTTCCGAGCGTTCGTCGACGAGGGCACCCCCCAGGCCTCCCGCCCGGCCCCCGCTCCGACCGGCTCCCGCCTCGGCCTGATCCTCGGCATCGTCGCGGCGGTCGCGATCGTGGCGGCGGTGGCTTGGCTGGCGCTCAAGTAACGGACGGCGGCACGCGCCTCGGCCGCGCGGGGCCTCGGCCGCGCGGGGCCTCGGCGGCGCCGGTGCGGGGTGCGGGTTGGTGGTACGGGGCCCCGGCGCGGGCGCGTATCGGCGGAGTCTGCGCGGGGTGCGGCTTCGGCGTACGGGTCTCGGCGGAGTCTGCGCGGGGTGCGGCTTCGGCGTACGGGTCTCAGCGGCTCTGACGCGGGGCGCGCCTTGGTGGTACGGGCCTCAGAGGGTCCCGCGCGGGGCACGCCAGCCCAGATCAGGCGCGCTCAGGCGACCAGGGGGCGCTCCCCAGGACATACGCGTCGGCCACGCCCACCGTGCCCGTTCCTGCCCGGGTCCGTTCCCGCCCGGTCCGTTCCCGCCCTGGGTCCGTTCCCGCCCCCGGGTCCGTTCCCGCCCCGGGTCCGTACCTGCCCTGGGTCCGTACCTGCCCTGGGTCCGCACCCGCCCCGGTCCGCACCCGCCCCGCCCCCGGTCAAACCGACGGAGTCACTCCCACCGCACCGACACGTCCCGTGTCTCCACGTGCATGCCCAGGGGGACGCGCCAGGCGTCCACGCACACCGTCCAGGTGCCGCGCTCGCGGGCGCCAGGGGCGATCGGCGTGGGGAGGTCCTGCGTGGACTCGATCGTCGCCCAGTCGATGCCCAGGGCGCCGATGATGTGCGTTCCCAGGGTCACCGAACCCGAACGGACCGCCGTACCACCGGAGTTGTGGAAGGTGAGCGTCACCTGCTCGCACCACCGGCGGTCCGTGGCGGTGCGTTCGGGCTCGCCCACGTCCAGGACGGCAGGGCCGGCGGATGGCACCGTGGGTGAAACCGGCACCGAAGACGGGGACTTGGAGGGGCCGGCGGATGCCTGGGGCGGGACAGGGCTGGTCCGCACTCCGGGCGACGACGGTCGCGGGTCCGGGGACGGAGGCGGGGTCGGCGGGGCGCCGCTCGTCGGCGGCCGGGGCCTCGGGTCGGCCTCGCCCGAGGGCGATGACCCGGACTCCCCGTCGTCCAGCGGTATCAGCCGCACCCCGGCCGTGGGCGGCGCCGCGGCTCCCGAGGGACCCGGTGCCGCGCCTGTCGCCACGTAACCCCCGTCCTGGCCGCCGCCTCCCGCGGCCAGGAGTCCGAGTCCTCCCGTACACATGACGACGGCCGCCGACGCGCCCAGTACGGCGCCCCGGCGGCCCTGTGTCCACGTTGGCCGGCGCATCGCGCCAGTGTGGCTGACGGTTCGTCAGGAAGGAACCCCGCGGACGGGCACGGACCCGGCAGGGGCCCGCTCGGTGGCTCAGTCGGAGATCAGGCCCTCGCGGAGCTGGGACAGCGTGCGCGTGAGGAGGCGTGAGACGTGCATCTGGGAGATGCCGACCTCCTCGCCGATCTGCGACTGCGTCATGTTGGCGAAGAAGCGCAGCATGATGATCCGCCGCTCGCGCGGTGGCAGCTTGGCCAGCAGGGGCTTCAGCGACTCGCGGTACTCCACGCCCTCCAGTGCCGTGTCCTCGTAGCCGAGGCGGTCGGCGAGGGAGCCCTCGCCGCCGTCGTCCTCGAGGGCCGGGGAGTCGAGGGAGGAGGCCGTGTACGCGTTGCCGACGGCCAGGCCGTCGACCACGTCCTCCTCGGACACGCCCAGGACGACGGCCAGTTCGGCCACCGTCGGTGAGCGGTCCAGCTTCTGGGCGAGTTCGTCGCTGGCCTTGGTGAGGGCCAGCCGCAGCTCCTGGAGGCGGCGCGGGACGCGCACCGACCACGAGGTGTCGCGGAAGAAGCGCTTGATCTCGCCCACGACCGTCGGCATCGCGAAGGTCGGGAACTCGACGCCCCGTTCGCAGTCGAAGCGGTCGATCGCCTTGATCAGGCCGATGGTGCCGACCTGGACGATGTCCTCCATCGGCTCGTTGCGCGAGCGGAAGCGTGCTGCCGCGTACCGCACGAGCGGGAGGTTCAGCTCGATGAGCGTGTCCCGGACGTACGCGCGCTCGGGGCTCTCCTCGTCGAGCGCGGCCAGCCGCAGGAACAGGGAGCGGGACAGGGTGCGGGTGTCGATGGCCCCCGTGGCCGGAAGGGCCGGGACGGGAGCGGCCTCGAGGGCCGTGACGGCGTCGAGCACGTCGGGCTCGACGGGCGTGACGGGCTCGGTGGGCGCGGACTCGCTCTTTGTGAGCATGAGCACCTTCGAGCTGCCCTGGTCTGCGGACATGCCACCCCCTTTGGGTCGCGGGACGGTCGTGACGAACGCTCCGGATCGAGGAACGCCAGCCTTCACCTGAATACCGGAGCCGAAGCCCTGGCAAACGCGCTTCCGGCAGAATGTCACATGTCGGCAACACGCTGTAGTGACATGTCGACATGTGAGTCACGAATCAGCCCTGGAAAGAGGGGGTGTGACGGTGTTTCAGCACAGTTCGGACAGGAAGCGCCCCGCTGAGTGATTCGCCCATGGCGGTGATGGATCGATCCCGCGTTCGGTTACGCGTCTTCACCCCGAAGGAGTACTCCTGAAGGAGTACCCCCGAAGGGCTACCCCGAGGGTTGCGGGCCACCCCCGCCGAGGCCCCTCAGGCGTCGATGCGGTTCGCCGACCGCAGCCGCTGGAAGCTGCGGGCCAGGAGGCGTGAGACGTGCATCTGGGAGACCCCGAGTTCCGCGCTGATCTGGGACTGGGTCAGATTGCTGTAGTAGCGCAGCAGCAGGATCCGCTGCTCGCGTTCGGGGAGCTGGACCAGGAGGTGGCGGACCAGGTCGCGGTGCTCCACCCCGTCCAGCGCCGGGTCCTCGTAGCCGAGCCGGTCCAGCAGGCCGGGCAGCCCGTCGCCCTCCTGCGCGGCCTCCAGGGAGGTCGCGTGGTACGAGCGGCCGGCCTCGATGCAGGACAGCACCTCGTGCTCGGGGATCCGCAGCCGCTCGGCGATCTCGGCGGTGGTCGGCGTACGGCCGAAGGCGGTGGTCAGGTCCTCGGTCGCGCTGTTGACCTGCACCCACAGCTCGTGCAGCCGGCGCGGTACGTGGACGGTGCGCACGTTGTCGCGGAAGTACCGCTTGATCTCGCCCACGACCGTCGGCATGGCGAAGGTCGGGAACTGCACGCCCCGGTCGGGGTCGAAGCGGTCGATGGCGTTGATCAGGCCGATGGTGCCGACCTGGACGACGTCCTCCATCGGCTCGTTGCGGGAGCGGAAGCGTCCGGCGGCGTAGCGGACGAGCGGAAGGTTGGCCTCGATGAGCGCCCCGCGCACGCGGTCGTGCTCCGGCGTGCCCGGCTGGAGGTTCTTCAGCTGGCCGAAGAGCACCTGGGTCAGTGCCCGGGTGTCCGCGCCGCGGCGCCGCTCGGGCGTCGTCGGGGTGGGTGCCTCTTCCTGAGGCGGCGCAGTACTGGCCGGCACGGTCAACGCCACCTCTTCATCAGGTCAACTTCGGTCAACTCATCCATCAAAAGCGGTCATAGCATCACAAGACATGTGCACTGTGTGCAAGCACCCCATAACACCGTGTTGAGGGAGAAGTTGGGCGCAGGACGCGCGAAAGCCCCCCGCCCGTTCCGGCGGAGGGCTCAGTGGGGGCGCTTCAGAACGCGTAGTCGGCGACCACCCAGGTGGCGAACTCGCGCCAGAGGGCGACGCCGGCCTGGTGCGCCGGGTGTTCGATGTACCGCTTGAGGGCGTCCGCGTCCTCGACCGCCGAGTTGATCGCGAAGTCGTAGGCGATGGGCCGGTCGCTGATGTTCCAGCCCAGCTCCCAGAAGCGCAGCTCCTCGATCTGCCCGCCCAGGGCGCGGAAGGCCGCTTCGCCCTCCGTCACCCGGGGGTCGTCGCGGGTGACGCCCTCGTTGAGCTTGAAGAGGACCAGATGGCGGATCAAGGGCACTCCCAGTGGCTACTGCCGCGCAGCGCCTTCTACTTCGCTCCGTCGGCGAGCCAGGTGAAGAAGTCGCCGATGGCGCTGGCGGCGTCCGATATGCCCTCGAAGCCTATCTGGACGTAGTCCGCCGCCTTCTCCGGGTCCGTGATGATCACGTAGAGCACGAAGACCACGAGTGCGTAGACGGCGATCTTCTTTGCGTTCACCGCCACCGCGGCCTCCCTCTGAGTACTGCCCCTAGGGCCCCCTGTTGCCGGCCGCGAGTGTAACCCTCACATCATTTTTCCTGACCAACGCCACGACCGGCGGGGCGTTTTCGGGGGGTACGCGGCATCGGCCGTACAGCAAGACACCCCCTGACCCGTGTCGCCACGGTTCAGGGGGTGTCATCAGCGGTAGCGGAGGGATTTGAACCCTCGGTGACTTGCGCCACACTCGCTTTCGAGGCGAGCTCCTTCGGCCGCTCGGACACGCTACCGAGAGAGACCTTACAACAAGGTGAGCCCCGCTTTGAAATCGGATTCCGCGGGAGGATTCGCGGAAGGACCAGCGGCAGCTGTCGGCGGAGGAATCAGCGGGAGCGGAAGAACTCGGTGAGCAGCCCGGCGCAGTCCTCGGCGAGGACGCCCTCGATCACCTCGGGGCGGTGGTTGAGCCGCCGGTCGCGGACGACGTCCCAGAGGGAGCCGGCCGCGCCCGCCTTGTCGTCGCGGGCGCCGTAGACGACCCGGTCCACGCGGGACTGGACGAGCGCGCCCGCGCACATCGTGCACGGTTCCAGCGTCACGACGAGCGTGCAGCCCGTCAGTCGCCACTCCCCGGTCCGCGCGGCGGCCCGCCGCAGGGCGAGCACCTCCGCGTGGGCCGTGGGGTCGCCGCCCGCCTCGCGTTCGTTGTGGCCGGTCGCGAGGACGGTGGTGCCGTCGGCGCCCAGGACGACGGCGCCGACGGGTACGTCGCCGCCGCGGGCGGCCAGCGCGGCCTCGTCCAGGGCGAGCCGCATCGCGGCCCGCCATCGGTCACGTACGGGGTCGGCGGACCGGCCCCCCTCGGTCGGTGCGGTCAGCGGACGGTCTCCAGGACCTCCGAGGCCCCGAGGGACTCGGCGATCTCGGTGAGCGCGTCCGAGGACAGCGACTTCAGTTCCTTCTCGCCGACGCCGAGGTCGTCGAGGATGCCGGCGTCGCCGACGGGGCCGTGCGGCACCGCCTCGGCCGGACCGGCGCTCGCCACGCCGTCCTCGTCGTCGTCCCCTTCGTCGTTCTCGTCGTCACCGTCCTCGGTGCCGTCGAGGTCGAGGTCGAGGGCGTCCAGGTCGTCGGCGTCGCCCGGATCTCGGCCGAGCAGTTCGTCGGTGAGCAGGATCTCGCCGTAGGAACTGCGGGCGGCGGCGCTCGCGTCGGAGACGAAGATGCGCGGGTCCTCCTCGCCGTCGATGCGGACGACCCCGAACCAGGAGTCCTCCTGCTCGATCAGCACGAGGACGGTGTCCTCGTCGGGAGAGGCTTCCCGGGCCAGGTCGGCCAGATCCGACAGGGTTTCCACATCGTCGAGCTCTGTGTCGCTCGCTTCCCACCCGTCTTCGGTGCGCGCGAGCAGTGCGGCGAAGTACACCGTGACTCTCCCACTGGTCATAGGCGTGCCGGTTGGGGGTCCCCCCGGCGGAGGTTGCGGGCGGAGAGAGCTAATGCGCTCCGAGCCCCACCCACTCGGAATCGTGGCAGAAACAAGGCGTCCAGGGGACGTCTTCGGCTCCCTGTGTCCGGACGTTTTGATCGCGGTTCCACGGGGACGTCCGCGAGCAACTCACCAGCGCACTCGTTGCCACCACCGCGGATCGTACGCGGCTTTGCCATACGGCCACGCATGCCCACCCCGTAACTCGCGCGCCGTCGGCGATCTTCCCGACGGGCACCGGGCGGGCGGCTACCAGCGGAATGTGCGCATGCGCATCGCGTGTCGGAGCCGGGCGGTCTTGGCGCGGCGCGGCTGGACGCGGTCGCGCAGTTCCCGGGCCTCGGCGAGGTCGCGCAGGAACTGGGCGCGTCGCCGGCGGCGCTCGCCCTCGGTCTCCGGAGGCCCCTCCGACGGCTTGTCCGACGGCTCCTCCGGTCGCGGCGCCGCACGCTCTGGCAGGTCAGCCATTGGTCCACCACCCTGGTCCGTGTCCACCCACCTTCCCTGCGAAGGGCGGTTTGATGCCCACGGAAACCGGAGCCCTGGGGCAGAGGCTCACTGTGTGTGGGGACGCCGGGCCGTTCGGGCGCGGTTACTGTTGTGGACATGCGTCTCCACGTCGTCGACCACCCCCTGGTCGCCCACAAGCTCACCACGCTGCGCGACCGCCGCACGGACTCCGCGACCTTCCGTCGCCTCGCCGACGAGCTGGTCACCCTGCTCGCCTACGAGGCCACGCGGGACGTGCGTACCGAGCAGGTCGACATCGTGACGCCGGTCGCCGGCACCACCGGCGTCAAGCTCGCCCGTCCGCGTCCGCTGGTGGTGCCGATCCTGCGGGCCGGTCTCGGCATGCTGGACGGCATGGTCCGGCTGCTGCCGACCGCGGAGGTCGGCTTCATGGGCATGATCCGTGACGAGACGACGCTCCAGGCCTCCACGTACGCCACCCGCATGCCGGAGGACCTGTCCGGCCGTCAGGTGTACGTCCTGGACCCGATGCTGGCCACCGGCGGCACGCTGGTCGCGGCGATCCGCGAGCTGATCCGGCGGGGCGCCGACGACGTCACCGCGGTGGTGCTGCTGGCCGCGCCCGAGGGCGTGGAGATCATGGAGCGCGAGCTGGCGGGTTACCCGGTCACCGTCGTCACGGCGGCCGTCGACGACCACCTCAACGAGCACGGCTACATCGTCCCGGGCCTGGGCGACGCGGGCGACCGCCTGTACGGCGCGGCCGAGTAGTACGCGCCGTACCTGAGGGGTACGGCGCTCAGCAGTCCTTCTTCGTGGTCGCCGTCGGTTTCGGCGCGGCCAGGGCCGTGAGTGCCCTGGCCGCCTCCGGTTGGCTGGTCAGCGTCTTGAAGCCGTTGCCGATGATCAGGTCGATCGTGGTGCCCTTGTGGGCGGCGTCGGTGCGGCGCTCGGCGGTGGTGAGCTGGGTGGCCAGGACCGGCAGCGAGGTGTTGAGGGACGACGCGGGGCCGAGCAGCACGCCGGTGCCGGTGACCTTCTTGTCGTACTGCGGACCGGCGTTGCCCACCTCGCCGATCCGGAAGCCGCGCTTCTTGAGTTCGTCGGCGGTGGTCTTGGCGAGGCCGCTGCGGGTGGTGGCGTTGAAGACGTTCACGGTGATCTGCGCGGGCTTCGGCAGCACGGCCGGGGACGCGGTGGCCGCGGGGCTCGCCTTGGTCAGGCAGCCGGCCTTCGTCCCGGCCGCCGACGCGGTGCCCCCGCCGCCGGTGAAGACGTCGATGAGCTGAAGGGTTCCCCAGCCGGCCACACCGAGCACGGCTCCGCAGGCGACGACCGCGCCGACCAGCCTGCCGCGTCGCCGGTGCGGGCGCATCCGGGGGTACTTGTCCCCCGTGATCCGGTATTGGCCGCCCATGCCGGGGGGAGTCAGCATGCTCATGAGCGCAGCGTAGTGCGCCGGGGCGGCCATGCCTACTAGATGATCATTCGACAGCGCGCAGAGCACCCGAAAGGGCCAACCGGCGCGGGGCCGGGAAGTGACGGGTGGGTGCCTCGGGGCCGGCTCAGTCCAGTTCGAGCACGCGCGCGTGGAGCACCTGGCGCTGCTGGAGCGCGGCCCGGACCGCGCGGTGCAGGCCGTCCTCCAGATACAGGTCGCCCTGCCACTTCACGACATGCGCGAAGAGGTCGCCGTAGAACGTCGAGTCCTCCGCGAGCAGGGTTTCCAGGTCGAGCTGCTGCTTGGTGGTCACCAGCTGATCGAGGCGGACCGGGCGCGGCGCGACGTCCGCCCACTGCCGGGTGCTTTCCCGGCCGTGGTCGGGGTACGGCCGGCCGTTTCCGATGCGCTTGAAGATCACACGGAAAGCCTACCGGTCCAGACGTTCCGGGCGCAGCCATGGCGGCGGAGTGCGAGTCTGGAAAAGAAGTGACGAACAGGTCCATAACGGAACGAGGGGCTGTCGATGAGTCTGCCGCCGAGCGCCGCCGGGGTCGCCGCCGGGTACGCCTTCACCGGCCCCGCACTCGATCTCGGCGCCCTGCTGTGGGACGGGAGCTGTCTGCCCGGGGCGCAGGTCCGCGTCCCGCTGCCCATGCTCAACCGGCACGGTCTGGTCGCGGGCGCCACCGGCACCGGCAAGACCAAGACGCTCCAGCTCATCGCCGAGCAGCTCTCCGCGCAAGGGGTGCCGGTCTTCCTCGCCGACGTCAAGGGAGACCTGTCCGGGATCTCCGCGCCGGGCGTCTCGAACGCCAAGGTCGCCTCCCGCTCCGCGGAGGTCGGACAGGAGTGGGCGGGCACCGGCTTCCCGGCCGAGTTCTACGCCCTCGGCGGCCTCGGTCACGGCATCCCGCTGCGGGCCACGATCACCAGCTTCGGCCCGCTGCTGCTGTCCAAGGTGCTCCAGCTCAACCAGACCCAGGAACAGTCTCTCGGCCTGGTCTTCCACTACGCCGACCAGAAGGGCCTGGAGCTGGTCGACCTGAAGGACCTGCGGTCGGTCGTCGCCTTCCTGGCCTCCGACGAGGGCAGGAGCGAGCTGAAGGGCATCGGCGGTCTGTCGGCGGCCACGGCCGGTGTGATCCTGCGGTCCCTCACCGCCTTCGAGGCGCAGGGCATGTCCGACTTCTTCGGCGAACCGGAGTTCGACACGGCCGGGTTCCTGCGTACGGCGGACGACGGCCGAGGGATCGTCTCCGTCCTCGAACTGCCCGCCGTCCAGGACAAGCCGCAACTGTTCTCCACCTTCCTCATGTGGCTCCTGGCCGACCTCTTCCACGACCTTCCCGAAGTCGGCGAAGCCGACAAGCCCAAGCTCGTCTTCTTCTTCGACGAGGCGCATCTCCTCTTCGACGACGCCTCGAAGGCATTCCTCGACGCCATCACCCGGACCGTGCGGCTCATCCGCTCCAAAGGGGTCGGCGTGTTCTTCGTCACGCAGACCCCGAAGGACGTGCCCGGCGAAGTCCTCGCCCAGTTGGGCAACCGCGTCCAGCACGCCCTGCGGGCCTTCACCCCGGACGACCAGAAGGCCCTCAGGGCCACGGTGAGGACCTTCCCCGACTCCGCCTACGACCTGGAGGAACTCCTCACCGGCCTGGGCACCGGCGAAGCCGTCGTCACCGTCCTCAGCGAGAACGGCGCCCCTACACCGGTCGCCGCGACCCGGCTGCGGGCCCCCGAGTCCCTGATGGGCCCGGTCGACGGGACGGCCCTGGACCGGGCGGTGCGGGAATCCGCGTTGTACGGGCGCTATGCACAGGCTGTGGACAGGGAGTCGGCGCACGAGAAGCTGGCGGCGCGGGCCGCCGAGGACGTCGTACCGGCGGAGCGGGCCGCCCGCGAGGAAGCCGGGAAGGCGGGGAAGCCGGGGAAGGCCGAGGCGTCGCGGCGGCGCGGGGAGGACCGTTCCGTCGTCGAACAGGTCGTCGGCAGCGGGATGTTCAAGTCGCTGGCCCGGTCCGTCGGTACGCAGATCGGGCGGGAGATCACGCGCTCGCTGTTCGGCACCGCACGGCGGAGGCGGTAGGCCCGCCTCCGCCGGCGCGTCAGCGACCCCGGTCGTTCTCCGGGACCGGCCGCGCCTTCTGCCGGTCGGTGATGTCGGTCCGCGGTTTCGTCGGCGTACTGCGGGCGGCCTCCGCGCGCACCAGGGCGCGCAGGATCGCGTACGGGTCTGTCGGCATCGCTTGGGTCCTTCTGTCTCTCGAAGCGTCGAACTGACGGGTCCTCCTCGGGGTGGAGCGAGCCCGTCAGCAGCGCAGGACCACCGTGCGCCGGGTGTCCAGGGGATCCAGGGGGTGCGGCGGCCGGGGCGGCGCGGGGAGCGTGCGGCCGGGCGGGACGGCGGATGCCGGGGCCGGGCGGGGGTCCGCGGCGCGGCGGGCGGCGGCCCTGGTGGGGCGCAGGGCGTCGAGGGCGTCGTACTCGGCGGTCTCCGCGGTGGCCACCGACGGCGGCGCGGACACCGCGGCGGGCGCGGCCGGTACCAGGACGGCGAGGAGCAGCACGAGGATCCGCAGCCAGGAGCGCCGGCGCGGGAGGGTTCTTGCGGTGCTGCTCATGGCAGGTCATCTGCCCGCGACACGCCCGGCGTTCAGCACACCGGGCGCCAGAATCGCCCGTTCGGAGCACGTCCGGGGCTCACCGGCGGATCGCCAAGCGGCTCACAGGGGGCGGGGGACCTGCTCCGCCCGGCCCCGGATGCGCAGCCCGGTGATGATCTCGACCACGCCGACCACCACCAGCCAGATGCCGCCCACGAGGGTGAGGACGGCGACCGATTCCAACGGGGAGTCGATCAGGACGACCCCGGCGACGAAGGTGACGATCCCGAGGAAGATCTGCCAGCCGCGCGCGGGCATGCCCCGGTCGGAGACGGCGGCCAGGGTCTGGGTGATCCCGCGGATCACCCAGCCGATGCCGATCCACAGGGCCAGCAACAGGATCGACTGCATCGGGCCGCGGAAGCAGAACAGGCCCAGCAGGAGCGACAGGGCCCCGCTGACGAAGGCCAGCACGCGCAGCGAGGTCGTCTTGTGGGTGCCGAAGGCCGCGACGAGCTGGAGGACGCCGCTGACGACGAGGTGGACGCCGAAGAGGACGCCGGCCGCGAACAGCGAGGCGCCCGGCCAGACCAGGACCAGGATGCCGAGGACCAGCGACGCGACCCCGGTGAGCAGGACGACCTGCCAGGCCGCGCGGGACAGGGCGTGCAGCGGGCCCTCGAACGGCGGTTCGGGTTCGTGCCGGTGCGGTGAGGCCGCGTGCGGTGGGGCCGCGTGCGTGGGCATGGCGTGCTGGGAGTGGACTCTGCGGTCGTCGTACTCCGGGTCCCAGGGGGAGCCGGTGGGAGGCTCGGTCATGGACCCAGCTCAGTCCCGGTGGAGGCGGCCCGCCACCCGGGCCGGGCCGGGCGGCTTACCCCTCGGCGGTCTTCGCCGCCTTGGCCGCCGCTTTCATCTCCTGCTTGTGCGCCCGCACCTTGACCAGCGACTCCGGGCCGGTGATGTCGGCGACGGACCGGAAGGACTTCGCCTCACCGTAGGCGCCGGCCGCCTCCCGCCACCCCTGCGGGCGGACGCCGAGCTGCTTGCCCAGCAGGGCCAGGAAGATCTGCGCCTTCTGCTTGCCGAAGCCGGGCAGCTCCTCCAGCCGTTTCAGCAGCTCCGCGCCGGTGGGCACACCGTCCCAGACGGCGCTCGCGTCACCGTCGTAGTGCTCGACGAGGTACTGGCACAGCTGCTGGATCCGCTTGGCCATCGAACCCGGGTAGCGGTGCACGGCCGGCTTCTCCGACAGCAGGGCGGTGAAGGCCTCGGGGTCGCGGGCGGCGATGTCGTGCGCGTCGAGATCGTCCGCGCCGAGCCGGTCGGCGATGGTCCGGGGTCCCTTGAACGCCCACTCCATCGGAACCTGCTGGTCCAGCAGCATCCCGACCAGCGCGGCGAGCGGGGACCGGCCCAGAAGCTCATCGGCCTCGGGTTCCTGGGCGAGGTGAAGGGTGACGTCCATACCCTCGATCATGCCGCGCGGGGGGATGGGACGCGCGTTCGCCCCGACCCCGGCCCGCCGGTTGGGCCCGGCCCCGCCCGTCACTCCCGCAGTCGGCCCGTCCGGCCCGTCAGCCGACCCGCCAGTACCCCAGCGCGTGCGTCCGCTCCTTGGGAACAGCCAGGTCCTTGCGGACGTACGCCGACAGGGTGCGGGTGGTCCGGGTGTCGCAGGCGATCCAGACGTACGGGTCCGCGGTGGCCGCCAGGAGGGCGGGCAGCTCGGTCATCACCCGGTCGATCAGCTCGGTGCGGGGGGTGCGGCGGAGGTCGTGCCGGGCCGGGTCGGTGCGGAAGGGGAGGTCCTCCCCGCCGCCCTCGAACCAGATGGTGGCCGGTGCGGAGTCGAGGGCGTCGAGGAGGGAGTTGATCGCGGGGAGCGAGGCGGGGTCGCCGATCGCGAGGATGTGGGAGGGGGGCGGGGCGGGTTCGGCGAAGCCCGTGCCCTGGACGGTGGCCTCGATGCTGTCGCCCGGCTTCGCGGCCCGCGCCCAGTCGCTGGCGGCGCCCTCGTGCAGGGCGAACTCGAGGGAGAAGGTGCCGGCCGCCGGGTCGGGGTCGACCAGCGTGTAGGCCCGCTGGTGCGGCTTGCCCGCGTCGGTGAACCACAGCCGCACCCACATCGTGGGGTGGACGCCGGTCGCGGCGAGCAGCCCGCCGTCGGTGAGGTGCAGCCTCCGGTACTCCGGGGTGACCTCCTCGGCCCCCGTGACGGTCAGGGTGAAGTCCTTCGCCCGCATCAACTTGAGGACCGCGCCCTCCCAGCCCCTCCCCTGCGCCATGCCTCTTCACCTCTCGCGTACGATTCCTGCACCGATTATTAGGTGAGCCTAACCTAAACGTAAGAAGGGTCACAGGGTGACGAGCGAGACGGACAGAGCCGCCCGGCAGGCGGAAGGAGAACGCGGGGAGATCTACCGGGACACCTGGGGCATTCCGCATCTGCGGGCCGGCAGCGCCCGCGCCCTCGCCCGCCTCCAGGGCCGGGTCACCGCCCGCGACCGCGCCTGGCAGCTGGAGATCGAGCGGCACCGCGCCCAGGGCACGTCGGCGTCCTTCCTCGGCCCCGAGGCCCTCCCCTGGGACCGCTTCGTCCGCCGCGCCCGCCTCGACGACACCGCCCGCCGCTGCTTCAGCACCCTTCAGGAGCGCGACCCCGAGACCGCCGACTGGGTACAGGCGTACGTCGACGGCGTCAACGAAGGCCTGCGCGTGACCCCCGAGTTCGAGCGCGTAGCCCTCGCCCCCGGCCGCTGGGAGCCCTGGACCCCGCTGGCCGTCTGGCTCTCCACCCACATCCTCTTCGCCGGATTCCCCGCCAAGCTGTGGCGCGAGGAGGCAGCCCGCCACCTCGGCGAGGACGCCGTCGGCCTGTTCGCCACCGACGGACCCGGCACCTCCGGCAGCAACGGCTGGCTGGTCAGCGGCGAACGCACGGTCACCGGACAGGCCGTCATCGCCGGCGACCCGCACCGCTTCATCGAGGACCCCGGCGTCTACCAGCAGATCCGGCTGGCCTGCGAAGAGTTCGACGTCGTCGGACTGGCCGTGCCCGGCATCCCCGGCATCGCCCACTTCGGACACACCGGCACGGTCGCCTGGGCCATCACCAACGCCATGGCCGACTACCAGGACCTCTACCGCGAACGCCTGCGCCGCACCGGCGCCGGTGTCGAGGCCCTCGGCCCGGACGGCGGCTGGCGGCGGGTCGCCCGGCACACCGAACTCGTCCGGGTGGCGGGGGAGGAGACCGTCGAGGTCGAGGTGCTGGAGACCGAGCGCGGCCCGGTGATCGCGGGCGGCCCCGAGGGCCTCGACGACGGGAACCCGGACGGCCTCGACGACGGCACCCCGCTCGCGCTCGCCCTGCGCCACCCGCCCCGCGTCACCGGCGACCTCGGCTTCTCCGCCCTGCTCCCCCTCCTGCGGGCCCGCCGGGTCGCCGACGTCGACCGCGCCTTCGACGTCTGGGCCGAGCCGGTCAACGTCGTCCAGGCCGCCGACACCGAGGGCGGCCTGCTGCACCGGGTCGCGGGCCGCGTCCCCGTACGAGCGCGGGCCAACCGCACCCGTCTGGTGCCCGCCTGGGAGCCCGGCCACGAGTGGACCGGCTGGCACGAGATGCCCCGCGCCGGACTCACCGACGGCGTCGCCGTCATGGCCAACCAGCGCGGACCGGCCGCCGGGCTGGGCGTCGAGTTCGCGCCGCCGCACCGCGCCGACCGCATCCGGGCGCTGCTCGACGAGCGCCGGAAGTGGTCCTCGTCCGACATGCCGGCCATCCACACCGACACCCACCTCGCCTCCGCCGCACCCCTGCTGGACCACCTGGCCGCCCTCGACGGCCTCACCGCGGCGGCGGCCGACCTGCGCGCCCGACTCCTGCGCTGGGACCGCCGTATGGACGCGGGCAGTCAGGAAGCGGCGCGGTTCGCGGCCGTGCGCAGCGCGCTCGTGCGCCGCCTCGCCGCCGAGCCCGCCTTCGCCGCGCTCACCGCCCCGCCCGCCTACCCCGAGGTCCTCCTCCCCTGGCTGGCCCTCCTCCCGCGCATCGGCTTCGCCCTCGAACACCTCCTGCGCGCCGAGGAGTTGTACGGCATCGACCGGCCCGGACTCGTGAAGGAAGCCCTCGAAGAGGCCGCCGGGCAGCCGGCCGCCCGCTGGGGCGACACCCACCGCCTCGCCCCCTGGCGGGCCCTGCCCGACCCCTCCCAGGAGGCCCCCGCCCTCTCCGGTGACCACGACTGCGTGCTGTGCACCTCCGCCGTGCCCGGCTGGACCGACCTCGCGGCCCGCGGTCCGGCCGCCCGCTACGTCTGGGACCTGGCCCGCCGCGAGGACAGCCGCTGGATCGTGCCCTACGGCGCCTCCGGCCACCCCGACAGCCCCCACCACCACGATCAGCTCCCCCTCTGGCTCACGGGCGAGCTGGCCCCGGTTGTCACCGACTGGGCGCACCTGACGAAGGAGAGCGATGACTGACGTGTACGTCCACGAGGAGAAGGCGGACGGCTTCGGCACCGTCCGTATCCGGCCCGTCGACGCCGAGGCCGACGCGACGGTCCTGCACGGCTGGGTCAGTCAGGAACGCGCCGCGTTCTGGGGCATGAACGGCCTGACACAGGACCAGGTCGCCGAGATCTACGCCCACATGGCCGGCCTCGACACCCACCACGCCCACCTCGTCGAGCTGGACGGCGAGCCCGTCGCCGTACTCCAGACGTACGAACCTTCACAGGACCGTGTCGGCGAGTGCTACGAGGTCGAGCCCGGGGACATCGGCGTCCACGTGCTGATCGCGCCCGCCGGGGAGCGGGGCGCGCGGCCGGGCTGGTCGTCGGCGCTGATGACCGTCTTCGCGTCGTACGTGCTGGTGGGGAGGGACCGGCGGCGGGTCGTGGTCGACCCCGACGTGCGCAACGAGAAGGCCCTCGCCCGCTTCATCCGCCAGGGCTTCGAGCCCGGACCGGTCGTCACCCTCCCGGAGATCGACCTGCCGGACGTGTACCTGCCGGAGAAGAGGGCCCAACTCGCCTTCCTCAGGCGGGAGGTAGCCTTCCCCGGGTGACCCCCCAGGACCTCGTCGCGCATTACGGTCTGGAGCCGATCCCCCGCGAGGGCGGCCGGTTCCGCCGTACCTGGACCGGCCCCGCACTGCCGGACGGCACCTCCGCCGGGTCCGCGATAGTCGCCCTGCTCACCGCGGACGACTTCTCGGCCCTGCACCGACTCCCCGGCGACGAGATCTGGCACTTCTACCTCGGCGACCCGCTGGAGCTGCTGCTCCTCGCCCCCGACGGCACCTCCCGCACGGCCGTGCTCGGCCCGGACGTCCTCGGCGGCCAGCACCCGCAGCTCACCGTCCCCGCGCGCACCTGGATGGGCGCGCGGGTGACGTCCGGCGGCGCCTGGGCCTTCTTCGGCTGCACCATGGCCCCCGGCTTCACCTACGCGGGCTACGAACACGGGGACGCGGCCGCCCTGACGGCGCGCCACCCGGACCGGGCGGCCCTCATCGCGGAACTGTGCCGTCCATGACCCTGCTGGCGGGCCGGACGGCCCTGATCACGGGCGCGGGCGGCGGCCTGGGCCGAGGCATCGCGCTGCGCTTCGCCGAGGAGGGCGCGGCGGTGGCACTGCACTGCCGTACGGCGGTGCAGGCGGCTCGGGCCGTCGCCGCGGACATCGTCGCGGCGGGGGGCCGGGCCTTCGTCCTCCAGGCCGATCTGCGGGCCGAGGAGGAATGCCGGCGACTCGTCCGGGAGGCCGCCGAGTGGGCCCGCGGAGGTGGCGGAGGACGGCTGACCAGCCTCGTCAACAACGCGGGCGTACAGCCCGTGCGGTCCCTGCCCGGCATGACGGCGGCGGACTGGCGGGAGGTCGTCGACACCAACCTGACCAGCGTCTTCGCCTGCACCCAGGCCGCCGCCGAGATCATGCGCGGCCAGGGCGGCGGCACGATCACCCACATCGCCTCGGTGGAGGCGGCGACACCCGCCGAGGGCCACGCCCACTACGCCGCCTCCAAGGCGGCGGTCGTCCTGCACGCCCGCGCGGCGGCCCGCGAGTACGGCCCCCACGGCGTCCGCGTCAACTCCGTCTCCCCGGGCCTGATCGAACGGGACGGCCTGGCCGAGGCCTGGCCCGAGGGCGTACGGCGCTGGCATGAGGCGGTCGCCGTCGGCCGGCTCGGCCGCCCCGAGGACGTCGGCGACGCCTGCGTCTTCCTCGCCTCCCCGCTCGCCTCCTGGATCACCGGACACGACCTGGTCGTGGACGGCGGGGTGTCGGCACGGCCGGCGTGGTGAGCAGGACCGGCCCGCTGTCCGTACGTATCCCCGGCAGGGGAGTCCGACGTACGGAGCGGTGACGTGAACGAAGGGCGCGACGGCGGACGGCGGCGCGGTACGGGCGTAAGCACCCGGCGGCTCCGGGCGCTGGTGCTGCTGGGCACCACACTCCTCCTGCTCCTCCTCGGGGCCGCGGGCCAGGCGTCCGCGCACGCCGCCCTCCGCGGCGCCGACCCCGCCGACGGGGCCGTCCTCAAGACCGCTCCCCGCAGCATCACCCTGACCTTCACCGAGTCCGTCGGCCTGATCGACGACACCTTCCGCGTCTTCGACCCCGGCAACGGGCGCGTCGAGACCGGCGAGGCACAGCACGTCGACGGCCGGTCCGACACCGCCCGCGTCACCCTCCCCGCCAACCTCGGCACCGGCACCTTCACGGTCGCCTGGCGGGTCGTGTCGGCGGACAGCCACCCCATCGCGGGCGCCTTCACCTTCTCGATCGGCGCGCCCTCCCCGACCCTGGCCACCGTCCCCAGCGGCCCTGTCGAGGACCCGGCCGTCGCCGGCCTGCACAAACTCGGCCGCTATCTGGCGTACGGCGCCGCCGCCCTGCTCGTCGGCACGGCCGCCTTCGTCGCCCTGTGCCGCCCCCCGGACGTCCGGCCGCTGCGCGGGCTCCTGGTGGCGGGCTGGTGGACGTTCACCGCGTCGACGGTCCTATTGCTCCTGCTGCGCGCCCCCTACGAGACCGGCGCCGGCCCCGCCCAGGCCCTCGACCCCTCCGGCCTCACCCGGACCCTCTCCGGCCGGCCCGGCATCGCCCTGGCCGCCCGGCTGCTCCTGCTGGCCGCGGCCGCCATCCTCCTGCTCCGGCAGCGCGGCCGGGCCCGGCCCACCCGGGCGACCCTCGTCACCGGAACCGCCCTGGCCGTGGGCCTCGCCCTGACCTGGGCCGCCGCCGAACACGCCTCGGCCGGCATCCAGGTCCCGGCCGCGATGGCCTCCTCGGTGCTGCACCTGCTCGCCATGGCGGTGTGGCTCGGCGGCCTCGCCGCCCTGCTCACCCTGCTCCGCCACGGCACCCTCCCGGCCGCCGTGGCCGCCCGCTTCTCCCGGCTCGCCACCATCTCGGTCACCGTCCTCGCGGTGACCGGCGTCTACCAGGCCTGGCGCGGCCTCGGCACCCTCGACGCCCTCACGGACACGACGTACGGCCGGACCCTGCTGGCCAAGCTGGTGGCGGTGGGCCTGCTGCTCCTGGCGGGCGCGTGGTCGCGGCAGTGGACGGGGCGGCTGGTGAGAACCGAGGAGGAACACACGGACGGGACCGACGTGACGGATGTGAAGGAGGCGGAGATGCCGGAGGCCGAGGAGAACGAGTTGCCGGAGGAGGCGAAGGTGAGGGTGGCAGCCGGGGTCGGCGCTTCCGCGAAGGAGGGGGTGGCCGCCCGGACTCCCGCGGACGGGCCCTCCCTGCCCGACGGGCCCCGGCCCGGCGACGGCCCGCCCCTCACCCCGGCCGAGCACGCGCACCGCCGTGCCCTGCGCCGGTCCGTCCTCGCGGAGGTCGTCGTCTCCGTCGTCGTACTCGGTCTCACGACCGTGCTGACGGGCACCCTGCCCGGCCGGGCGCAGGCGGAGGCCGCGACGTCCGAGCAGTCGGTCGGGCTGCCCGTCGCCACCGTGACCACGGTCCCCTTCGACATGAGCACCCCCGGTGCCCCCGGCGCCCGGGGCACCGTGCAGATCACCCTCGACCCGGGCCGGGTCGGCGAGAACTCGGTGCAGGCCGTGGTCTACGGCCCCGACGGCGGCTTCGCCACCGTGCCCGAACTCCGCATGTCCTTCAGCCTCCCCGGCCAGGACATCGGCCCGCTCGACGCGAGGATCACCGACCGGGGCGGCTACTGGGCCGCCGACGCCGTCAACCTCCCCCTCCCCGGCACCTGGGAGATGAACGTGACCGTGCGCGCCTCGGAGATCGACCAGGTGACGGAGACGAAGACGGTACGCATCACGCGCTGAGGGGGCCGGCTGAACGGGCGGGGTTCAGCGACGCCCGGGTCAGTGGCGCTCCGGTCGGTGGGCGCTCGGATCAGCGGCCGAGGGCCGCGACGAGCGCGCGCAGTTCCCGAGCGCTCTTCCGCGATCAGCCGGCGGTCGATGGACGGATACCGCCGCCTCCCAGCACGGAGAGGGACCTCGCCCCGCAGGGCTGACGGGCGCCTACGCGGCACCGCCCCTTCGGTGGTCTTTCACGGCGGCAAGCTACCGAACCACGTCTCGATCGCCGACCAGGTTTCTCGCGGCTGGAACACCCCCACGACGAAGGGCCCCGCTGCAAGCAGCGGGGCCCTTCGACATCGTGCCCGGTGAGGCACTGGCGGAGGATACGAGATTCGAACTCGTGAGGGGTTGCCCCCAACACGCTTTCCAAGCGTGCGCCCTAGGCCACTAGGCGAATCCTCCGCGGCAAACAATACAAGACGTTGAGGAGTGCTCGCGAACTCGTTCCCCCCGGCCGCCATCGGGTACTGTGGGCGCAGCCCCTCACGCGGCGCTATCTGACTGAACTCCCCCAGGGCCGGAAGGCAGCAAGGGTAGGTCGGCTCTGGCGGGTGCGTGGGGGGCGCTTGCGTTCCGGGGCGGGGCCGGTTGTCGGTGGGCGCCTATAACCTCGTATGCGTGTCGTCTCTCGCGCTGTACCGCCGCTATCGCCCGGAGTCGTTCGCCGAGGTCATCGGGCAGGAGCATGTCACCGACCCGTTGCAGCAGGCGCTGCGGAACAACCGGGTCAATCACGCGTACCTGTTCAGCGGTCCGCGCGGATGTGGCAAGACGACCAGCGCGCGCATCCTGGCCCGTTGCCTGAACTGCGAGAAGGGCCCCACGCCCACGCCGTGCGGCGCGTGTCAGTCCTGTCAGGACCTGGCGCGGACCGGCCCGGGTTCCATCGACGTCATCGAGATCGACGCCGCTTCGCACGGTGGTGTGGACGACGCCCGTGACCTGCGGGAAAAGGCCTTTTTCGGGCCCGCGGGCAGCCGCTACAAGATCTACATCATCGACGAGGCCCACATGGTCACGTCGGCCGGTTTCAACGCGCTGCTCAAGGTCGTCGAGGAGCCGCCGGAGCATCTGAAGTTCATCTTCGCCACCACCGAGCCCGAGAAGGTCATCGGCACCATCCGGTCCCGGACCCACCACTACCCCTTCCGGCTCGTGCCGCCGGGGACGCTTCGGGAGTACCTCGGCGAGGTGTGCCAGAAGGAGAACATCCCGGTCGAGGAGGGGGTCCTCCCGCTCGTCGTGCGCTCCGGCGCCGGCTCCGTGCGTGACTCCATGTCCGTCATGGACCAGCTCCTCGCGGGCGCGGGCGAGGCCGGTGTGACATACGCCATGGCGACCTCCCTCCTCGGGTACACGGACGGCTCGCTGCTCGACTCCGTCGTCGAGTCGTTCGCCACCGGTGACGGGGCCGCCGCCTTCGAGGTCGTGGACCGGATCATCGAGGGGGGCAACGACCCGCGGCGGTTCGTCGCCGACCTGCTGGAGCGGCTGCGCGACCTGGTGATCCTCGCCGCCGTCCCGGACGCCGCGGAGAAGGGTCTCATCGACGCCCCCTCCGACGTCATCGAGCGGATGCAGGCCCAGGCGGGCGTCTTCGGCGCCGCCGAGCTGAGCCGCGCCGCCGACCTCGTCAACCAGGGCCTCACCGAGATGCGCGGCGCCCACTCGCCCCGCCTCCAGCTCGAGCTGATCTGCGCCCGCGTACTGCTCCCGGCCGCCTACGGCGACGAGCGCTCCGTCATGGCCCGCCTCGACCGGATCGAGCGCGGCGTCAACTTCTCCGCGGGGGCGGTCCCGGCCGGAATGCCCGCCGTCGGATACGTCCCCGGACCGGAGGCCCACGCGGTGGTCCCCTCGGCCCCGACCGGCGCCCCCGTCCCGCCGGGCGGCGGCGCGGCAGCCGCCCGCGCGGCGGTACGCGGCCCCGCGGCGGCCCCGAGCGCGCCGGCGGCCCCTCAGCCGCCCCAGGTTCCGGCGCACCCGGCGCCCCAGCAGGCAGCGCCGGTCCAGCCATCGGCCGCACCCGCTCCTCCCGCCCCGCCCGCGCCGGCCGAAGCGAGCCCGCCCGCCCCTGCCCCCGCTTCCGCCCCCGGCGCCTGGCCCACCCCCACCGTCGCCGGCAGCGGGCGCAGGCCCGGCGGCTGGCCCACCCCCACGCCCGCGGGCGGCGGTGGACGCCCCCCGGCGACCCCCGACCAGGGGGCCGCCGCGTCCACCCCGACGCCGGCCGCTCCCGCAGCGGCCCCGGCGGCCGGTGCCTACGCTCCGCCCGCCGGTGGCCTCGACCCCCGCACGCTCTGGCCCAACATCCTGGAGGCGGTCAAGAACCGCCGCCGCTTCACCTGGATCCTCCTCAGCCAGAACGCCCAGGTGGCGGGCTTCGACGGCACCACCCTCCAGATCGCCTTCGTCAACTCGGGCGCCCGTGACAACTTCGTCAGCAGCGGCAGTGAGGACGTGCTGCGGCAGGCGCTGGCCGAGCTGTTCAACGTCCAGTGGAAGATCGACGCGCTCGTCGACCCGTCCGGCGGCGGCTCCGCACCCGCACCGTCCGGCGGCTTCGGCGGCCCTCCCGCTTCGTCGGGCCCCGGCGGGGCGAACGCCGGGGGCGGCGGTTACGGCGGCGGTTACGGCGGTGGCGTCCCCGGCGCCGGTACGGGCGGCGGCATGACGGCCCCCCAGTCCACGCACTCCTCCGCTCCGCCCGGCCCACCGCAGGCCCGGTCAGCCCAGCCGTCGGCCTCCCCCCACGCATCCCAGAGACCCCAGTCCCCGGCCCGGGAGCACGTCTCCGCCGAGGACGACATCCCCGAGGACGACGACCCCGACCTCAACGAGTCGGCCCTCTCCGGACACGAACTGATCGTGCGCGAGCTGGGGGCGACCGTGGTCGAGGAGTTCACCAACGAGTAGCGGGCGACGTCCGACGCCCAGGAGGCGGCGCCTGACCGGAGCGGTCATCACCGCAGCTCGGGGACCCGTTTCGGCGGAACCTACGAACAGCCGGCCCGCCACCCTTCGGAAGCCCGCACAAAGCACCCTCGGCCGGGCCCGTTAGGCTGGCCCTGTGAACGTCCTCGTCATCGGCAACGGCGCCCGCGAACACGCCCTGTGCCGCTCACTGTCCCTCGACCCCGCGGTCACCTCCCTGCACTGCGCCCCCGGCAACGCCGGCATCGGCGAGGTCGCCGAGCTGCACCCGGTCGACGCCCTGGACGGCAAGGCCGTATCCGCGCTGGCCACCGAGCTGGGCGCGCAGCTCGTGATCGTGGGCCCGGAGGCGCCGCTGGTCGCCGGGGTCGCCGACGCCGTGCGCGAGGCGGGCATCCCGGTGTTCGGCCCCTCCCGGGAGGCCGCGCAGCTGGAGGGCTCGAAGGCGTTCGCGAAGGACGTGATGGCCGCCGCCGGCGTGCCGACCGCCCGCTCCTACGTGTGCACCACCCCCGCCGAGGCCGCCACGGCCCTCGACGCCTTCGGAGCGCCGTACGTCGTCAAGGACGACGGTCTGGCCGCCGGCAAGGGCGTCGTCGTGACCGACGACCTGGAGGCCGCGAAGGCGCACGCCGCCGCCTGCGGGCGCGTCGTCATCGAGGAGTTCCTCGACGGCCCCGAGGTGTCCCTCTTCGCCGTCACCGACGGCGAGACGGTCGTCCCGCTCCGGCCCGCCCAGGACTTCAAGCGCGCCCTCGACGGCGACGAGGGCCCCAACACCGGTGGCATGGGCGCGTACTCCCCGCTGCCCTGGGCCGACCCCAAACTGGTCGACGAGGTCATGGAGACCGTCCTCCAGCCGACCGTCGACGAGATGCGCCGCCGTGGCACCCCGTTCTCGGGCCTGCTCTACGCCGGGCTCGCGATCACCGGCCGTGGCGTGCGGGTCATCGAGTTCAACGCCCGCTTCGGCGACCCCGAGACGCAGGTCGTGCTGGCCCGCCTGAAGACCCCGCTGGCCGGCCTCCTGATGGCCGCCGCCACCGGCAACCTCGCCGACCTGCCGCCCCTGCGGTGGAGCGACGAGGCGGCCGTCACCGTGGTCGTGGCCTCGCACAACTACCCCGGCACCCCGCGCACCGGCGACCCGATCACCGGCCTCGACGAGGTGGCCGCCGAGGACGCCCCGCACGCGTACGTCCTGCACGCCGGCACCCGGCGCGAAGGCGACGCGGTGGTCAGCGCGGGCGGCCGCGTGCTGTCCGTCACGGCGACCGGCGAGGACCTCACGCAGGCACGGGAACGGGCCTACCGGGCGGTCGCGCGCATCGGCCTGGACGGCTCCCAGAACCGTACGGACATCGCCGCCAAGGCGGCGGCGGAGGCGTAACGCTCAGGAGCGCACAGCCCTCAGGGAGCACACAGCCCCCAGAGGCACTTTCAGGCCCCGGGTTCGGGATGGGAACGCCCATCGAACTCGGGGCCTGTTCTTTGCCCACAGTCATCCACCTTTCCCCAAAGCCATTCCATCGAGTGAGCGCTCTTCCAACCGGCTGACGGAGGCCGACGTGCCAACTAGGGTGCGGCGCAAGCGTTCCGGCACTTGGCCCACCGGCATTGCGATGTCAGTGGCGGGTGCCACAGTGGGGGAGTGAGCAAGACCAGGAGAGCCAGGACGGCCTGCACTGAGGGGAGGGGGTGAGGTCCGGCGTGACCGGTATCGGAGTGGAGGCGCGCGCACAGGGCGCGCGGGCGAGGGCGCTGGCGGTGCTGCGGATCCGCAGCCGGGCGCTGGCGGTCG
Organism: Streptomyces sp. NPDC058335; assembly: GCF_042723915.1. Taxonomy (NCBI): domain Bacteria; kingdom Bacillati; phylum Actinomycetota; class Actinomycetes; order Kitasatosporales; family Streptomycetaceae; genus Streptomyces; species Streptomyces sp. NPDC058335. The sequence continues at coordinate 404,982 of NZ_JBHXHX010000005.1, forward strand.
CGCTGCTGCCCGCCGCGGCGGCGGTGATCCTGCTCGCGGGCGGTTCCAGCGGCCACTTCACGGGTCATGGCTGGGACATCGCCCGCTGGGTGACGTCCGTGTCCGCGGTCCTGGTGCTGCTGGCCGCCGGGGTGATCGCCCTGGTCGTCGCGCGGGCTCGGCCCGCCGTCACTCCCACGGTCGCGATCGCCGAGAGCGCGGCCCCCGATCTGTACCGGCTGGTGCGCGACCTCGCCGACCGCCTCGACGTCCCGGCGCCCTCCGCGATAGCGCTCACCCCGGACTGCGACAGCTGGCTCGAGGACCGCACCCACCCGGCCCACGGCCCGCCACCGCCCCGCGCGCACGACGAGATAGCCGGCCCCGGCCACCCCCACCGCCGTACGACGACGGCGCCGGTGCTCGTCATCGGCTCCCCGTTCCTGTGGTGGATGCGGGTGGGCGAGCTGCGCGCGGTCCTCGCGCCGGTCGTCGCCGGTACGGGCCCTTCGGCGCACCCGGACATAGCGGCGGCCCGGCGCTTCGTGCGCGGGCTGGACGCCGCTGTGGCCGCGGCGACCGACCGTGGCCGCAATCCCGCCGTCCGTCTGCTCTGCGCGGGCATCGGCTGGGTCGCCCGCCTGCTGCTGCGGAGCTGCCAGGTGCACGCCGCGGAGATGGAGCGGGGGGTGGCCGCGGCGGCGGCCGAGCGGGCCCAGTCCGTCGACTACGGGGTGCGGATCGTCGCCCAGGAACAGGTCGGGCTGGCGTACGCCGGCTGGGACCGGCTCCTCACGCGCGTGGCGCTGCCCGCCTGGCGGATGGGCCGCTGGCCCTCCCGGCTGGACGCGGGTGTGGTCGCCGCCCTCACCGAGCTGTCCCGGCGCGACCGGTTGGCCGAGGGCTTCACCTCCCGCCTGGGCGAGCGCCCCGCCTGTGATCTGCTCGAGGAGCCCGGCGCGGTCGACGAGGCCACGTCCCTCCTCGCCGCCCGCCTCTTCCACGGCGGCCCCGCCGAGACCGGGCCCGACTGGTCCCCGGTCGCCTGGCAGGAGTATCCGGACGAGGTCGTCGACCGGAAGTGGCGCACCGACGCGGCCCGTCTCCACCGCGTCCTGGACGCCCTGGGCGTCCGCCGCGCCACCCCGGCCCCGGACGGCCCCACTCTGGCCCGCGTCCTGAACCACCTGACCGGCCAGGGCCCGGCCGGGGACGGAGATCAGGATCCCCACCCCACTGCCCGCACGCCCCTCGGCGACGAGGACGACGACCTCCCGCGGAATCCGCGGAGCGCCGCCCTGGCCACCCGTCTCGGGGCCGCGGTCGCCCGCGAGGAGGCCGAGGCCATGCCCGCGGGGTCGGGCGGGCAGCCGGTCGGCCAGGAACCCGGGGCGGCGCTCTGGGACGACCGTGCGCTCCCCCTTTTCCCGCTCCAGCCCCCGCGCACCGACCGCGAACTCCTCGCCGACCACGTCACCGCGATGGTCTGCTGCGCCGCGATGGACACCGTGGGCGCCACGCCGGGCCTCGACTGGCTCGACGGCCCGACCCTTCTGGTCGACGGCGAGAGGGTGACCGACCTGACGCCCCGCGTGCTCAGCCTGGTGGAGGACGGCGACGCGATCCCCCTGCGCACCTGGCTGGTGGAAGTGGGCATACGCCCCGAGAAGCCGGTACGCCTCGGCTGAGGCGGCACAGCCGGCCGAGCACCCCGTCCTCGCCCCGCCTCGCCGCCAACCCGGCGGAGCGCTTAATTCCACTTTCAGCCAATTCGCAACGAAGTGTGACTGTCTGCGCGCGTTATGTGATGTGCTGGGACCGATCCCGCCCGTGGCAAGCGCTGGCGACATAGGACAAGCACACGAACTGTCGCATCGCGGCAGGCCACGGGTGCGACACGACCAACGGGCACACCCGGAAGCACCGGCTGCGGGACGCGTGCCGAGGCAGGGCACGCGCAGCCGCACCACACGCACCAGCAACACGGGGGTCAGAGGGAGGGAAGCACCATGGGACACAAGCACATCCGCCGATGGGAGTCGGGAGCGCTGGCGCACGCCGTGACGGATCCCTTCGGCCAGGGGCCCCTCCCGTGGCTGCGCGGCAGCGAGACCTACTTCGACGACACCGGCCAGGTCGTCCCCTGGTACGTCGACCCGGCCCCCGCCACCGGCCCGGACGCGGCCCCCCGGATCCCGTCTCCCCGCTCCACCGGAGGCCCCCGCTCCGCCGACGACGTCCGGCGCCAGATCAAGGGCTTCACGTCCACCGGCGCGGTCGCCCCGGGCGAAGCCGTCGACTTCCACATCACGGTCGACCCGCCCCAGGAATTCAGCGTCGACATCTACCGCATCGGCCACTACGACGGCGACGGCGCGGCCAAGATCACCACCAGCCCCCGTCTCTCCGGCATAGTCCAGCCCCCGCCCCTGACCGCCGACCGCACGGTCTCCTGCCACCATTGGTGGCTCTCCTGGCGCCTCCAGGTCCCCTCGTACTGGAACGTCGGGGCGTACGTCGCCGTCCTCACCACCGCCGACGGCCACCGCTCCCACATCCCGTTCACCGTCCGCGACAACCGCCCCGCCGACTTCCTCGTGCTGCTCCCCGACATCACCTGGCAGGCCTACAACCTCTACCCGGAGGACGGCCGCACCGGCGCCAGCCTCTACCACGCCTGGGACGAGAACGGCCGCCTCCTCGGCGAGGCCGACGCCGCGACGACCGTCTCCTTCGACCGGCCGTACGCGGGCGCAGGCCTCCCCCTGCACGTCGGCCACGCCTACGACTTCATCCGCTGGGCCGAGCGCTACGGCTACGACCTCGCCTACGCCGACGCCCGCGACCTGCACGCCGGTCACGTCCAGCCCACCCGCTACCGCGGCCTGGTCTTCCCCGGCCACGACGAGTACTGGTCGACGGCCATGCGCCGCACCGTGGAACTCGCCCGCGACAGCGGCACCTCGCTCGTCTTCCTCTCCGCCAACACCCTGTACTGGCAGGTGGAGCTGGGCCCCTCCCCGTCCGGCGTGCCCGGCCGCCTGCTGACCTGCCGCAAGCGCAAGGGGCCCGGCCGGCCCGTCCTCTGGCGCGAGATCGACCGCGCCGAACAGCAGCTGCTGGGCATCCAGTACGCGGGGCGGGTCCCCGAACCGCACCCGCTGATCGTCCGCAACGCCGGCCACTGGCTGTGGGAGGCGACCGGCGCGCACGAGGGCGACGGCATCGACGGCCTGGTCGCGGGCGAGGCCGACCGCTACTTCCCGCGCACCCCGCTGCCGCCCCACGAGACGCGCACCCTCCTCGCCCACTCCCCGTACACCGACAGCCGGGGAGCCCGGCGCCACCAGGAGACCTCCCTCTACCGAGCCCCCTCCGGCGCGCTGGTCTTCGCCTCCGGCACCTTCGCCTGGTCCCCGGCCCTGGACCGCCCCGGCCATGTCGATCCCCGAGTCCAGCGCGCCACGGCGAACCTCCTGGACCGCATCTGCAAGCGCGACTGACACCCCGCCGGCACCGCCCGACCCCCGCTGTCTCCGGCCAATCCCGATGTACGGGACAATCAAGCCACTAGACAGAACCACGGGGAGGAACCGTGTCCGGATTTGTAGAAAAGCCCGAGCCCCTGGAGGTGCCGGGCCTGGTGCATCTGCACACCGGCAAGGTGCGCGAGCTGTACCAGAACGAGGCCGGTGACCTCGTGATGGTCGCCAGCGACCGCATCTCCGCCTTCGACTGGGTCCTGCCCACCGAGATCCCCGACAAGGGCCGCGTCCTGACGCAGCTCTCCCTGTGGTGGTTCGACCAGCTCGCCGATCTGGTCCCGCACCACGTCCTGAGCACCGAGCTGCCCGCCGGCGCCCCCGCCGACTGGGCGGGCCGCACCCTGGTCTGCAAGTCGCTCGAGATGGTCCCCGTCGAGTGCGTGGCCCGCGGCTACCTCACCGGCTCCGGCCTGGCCGAGTACAAGGAGTCCCGCACGGTCTGCGGCCTGGCTCTCCCCGAAGGCCTGGTCGACGGCTCGGAGCTGCCCGCCCCGATCTTCACCCCGGCCACCAAGGCCGCCGTCGGCGACCACGACGAGAACGTCTCCTACGAGGAGGTGGCCCGCCAGACCGGCGCCGACACCGCCGCCCGGCTGCGCCAGGCGACCCTCGCGGTCTACGGCCGGGCCCGGGACATCGCCCGCGACCGGGGCATCATCCTCGCGGACACCAAGTTCGAGTTCGGCTTCGAGGGCGAGACGCTCGTCATCGCCGACGAGGTCCTCACCCCGGACTCCTCCCGCTTCTGGCCGGCCGACACCTGGCAGCCGGGCCGCGCGCAGCCGTCGTACGACAAGCAGTTCGTGCGGGACTGGCTGACCTCGGAGGCGTCCGGCTGGGACCGCGCGAGCGAGCAGCCGCCGCCGGAGCTGCCGCAGGAGGTCGTCGACGCGACCCGCGCCAAGTACATCGAGGCCTACGAGCGGCTGACGGGCACGAGCTGGTCGTAGGGCAGGCACGGAAAAGCCCCCCGGCCGAAACCGGGGGGCTTGTTTACAGAGCGGACGACGAGGCTCGAACTCGCGACCTCAACCTTGGCAAGGTTGCGCTCTACCAACTGAGCTACGTCCGCAGTGCGCCGTGGCGCGAGAGCAACTATACCCAACCCCGCTCACGCGCGAGACGTACCGCCGCGTGACGGTTCTCGGCCCCCAGCTTGGAAACGGCCGAGGAAAGATAGTTGCGCACCGTCCCAGGCGACAGCGCGGCCCGCTCCGCGATCTCCGTGACGGGCGCCCCGTCGGCGGCGAGTTCGAGCACCTCCGCCTCGCGCGAGGTCAGCGGGGAGTCCCCGGCGGCGATCGCGTCGGCGGCCAACTCCGGGTCGACGTAACGGTTTCCGGCGTGCACGGTCCGGATGATCTCCGCGAGCCGCTGTGCGCTCACCGTCTTCGGGACGAACCCGCGCACACCCGCCGCAAGCGCCCGTTTCAGATGGCCGGGGCGGCCGTGGCTGGTGACGATCAACGCCTGGCAGCCGGGCAGTTCGGCCCGCAGCGATGTGGCGACCTTCACACCGTCGGCACCCGGCATCTGGAGATCCAGGACGGCCACGTCCGGCCGGTGCGCCCGCGCCATCGCCAGGGCCTCGGGCCCGGTGGCCGCCTCGGCGACGATCACCAGGTCGTCCTCCAGGGAGAGCAGGGCGGTCAGCGCGCCCCGGATCAGATGCTCGTCGTCGGCGAGCAGCACCCGCACCACGCCGCTCACGACAGGACCTCGCTCATCACGGCGTCCTCCACGGCCAGCGGCACCTCGGCCACCACCCGGAACACACCGCCCCCGGCGATCCCCGCCTCCAGCGTCCCGCCCACCTTCCGCAGCCGCTCCGCCAGCCCGGCGAGCCCGGACCCGCCACCGGCCGACCCGATGCCGTCCGCGCCGACCCCGGCCCCCTCGCCGTCCGCCCCGTCGTTCTCCACCGTCAGCACGACCCTTCCGCCCGTCACCCGCACCTGAACCGCACACCTCCCGGCGTTCCCGTGCCGCAGCACGTTGGTGGTCGTCTCCCGCACCACCCAGCCCAGCGCCGACTGCACCTCGGCGGGCAGCCCGCCGACCTCCCCGCGCACCTCGCAGTCGATCCCGGCCGCCGTCAACACTCCCTGAGCGCCCAGGAGTTCGACCCCCAGGTCGGCCTCCCGGTAGCCGCGTACGACATCGCGTACCTCCCGCTGGGACTCCCGTGCGATCCGCTGGACCTCGATCATCTGCTCGACCGCCTCGGGACGCCCCCGGCGGGCCAGCTGCACGGCCAGCTCGCTCTTGAGGGCGATCACCGCCAGGTTCCGGCCCATCACGTCGTGCAGGTCCCGGCCGAACCGCAGCCGCTCCTCGGCGACGGCGAGCCGGGCGCGGGTCTCGCGGGCCTCGTCGAGCCGGTAGACGGTGTCGAGCAGCCAGACCGAGAACACGGAGGTGGTGGCCATGAACCCGCCGCCGAGCAGCACCGCCGTCACCGAGACCAGGACGGCCGGACCGGGCGCGCCGAGCAGCAGCGCCAGGGCTCCGGCGGCCGCGGCGTAACCGGCGACGACGGCGCCCGCCTGCCGCCAGCCGCGGACGCCGAGCGTGGTGACGCACGCGGCGAAGATCAGGGCGACGCCGAAGACCCCGCCCGCGGCGGTGTCCACCTCCTTGCCGCCCGGACCGTGTTCCGCGCTCCACAGCGCGACCGCCGCGACCGCCGCGGTGAGAAGGGCGAACGCCACCATCAGCCGCACCGGCCGGGGCCGCCTGCCCCGCGTCCAGTCCAGCGCCCGCGAGGCCGTCACCGCGGACAGCGTGCAGTGCACGGCCATGATCAACGGCAGCCACAGCACCGGCCCCTGCCACACCCCGCTGCCGAACGGCACCCCCACCGCCGCGAACTCGGCCAGGGCGAAGAAGTGGAACGACCACCGCGTGTAGGTCTCGACCTTCGCCGGCGAACTCTTCCGCCGCCACCAGCCACCCGCCCCACGCAGTGCCGCGCGAGAGTCGGTGTCGCCCCGCCCGCGCGGGACCGTCTCCTCGAGTTCCGCCCCGCGCATCCGCGTCCCTCCCCCGTCGCCCCGGTCCGTCAGCGCCGCGGTTCCCACCGGAACCACCGCTGTACAGCAAACACCGCGAGCACGGTCCAGGCCAGCGCGGTCGCCAGCGCACCGAGGGCCTCGTACGCCGAGAGGTCACCGCTCCAGCCGCCGCGGACCAGGGTGATCACCGGGCTCAGCGGCAGCAGTTCGAGGCCGGAGGCGATCCGGTCGGGCAGCAGCTCCAGCGGGACGGCCACCCCGGAGGCGACCATCGACACCAGCACGAACGGCATGGTCGTCACCTGCGCGCTCTCCACGGTCCGCGTCACGCTCGCGGTGACCGCGCCCAGCGCCGAGCACATCACGAGGCCCAGCAGCACACCCAGTACGGCGAGATGGGGTGCCTCGGGGGCGGGCACGTCGAGGAAGGCCGTACAGCCCACGGCGAGCACCAGGCACTGCACCAGACCCATGGCGAACACCGGCAGCGCGGAACCGGCGACGACCTCGGTGTCCCGCAGTTCGCCGGTGCGCAGTCGCTTCAGCACGAGTTCCTCGCGCCGGGCGGTGTAGATGCCGGTGAGCGCCGAGTACACCCCGAACAGCAGCGAGAACCCGATGGCGGCGGGCAGCAGCACCAGCCCGACGCTGAGCCCGGAGTCCTCGACGTTCATGTCGTCCACCACCGGCCGCAGGCTGAACGGCAGCCCCAGAGGCACCAGAACCGCCGCGATGATCGTGGCCTTGCTGCGCCCGAGCAGGGTGAGTTCGGCACGGGCGAGGGCGGCCATCCGGCTCATGGGAGTGGTCACCGCACCCCTGACCGAGCCCGCCGAAGACCGTGTGACCGTACCGCCGTTCATGCCGCGACCCCCTCGTTCTTCTCCGACGCCTCCCGGGCGATGCCGAGGAACGCCTCCTCCAGCGAGGCCGACCGCAGGTCGAGCCCCCGCAGTTCCACCCCGGCCCGCTCGGCCCACACCAGCAGCCCGGTGGCCGCCCGCTGCAACTCCCGGGTCCGCAGCCGCACCAGACCTCCGTCGATCTCGTGGTCGCACACGCCGAGCGCGTCCAGCGGCGGCAGGTCGCCCACGAAGTACCCGTCGGGCAGCCGGAAGGAGATCCGGGACGGCTGTTCGGCCGTCACCTCGGCGGGCGTTCCGGAGACGGCGATCCGGCCCTGATGCAGGATCGCCAGCCGGTCGGCGAGGCCCTCCGCCTCCTCCAGGTAGTGCGTGGTCAGCAGCACCGTCGTCCCGGCGTCCCGCAGGGCGCGCACCAGGTCCCAGGTGTCGCGCCGGCCCTCGGCGTCCAGTCCGGTCGTCGGCTCGTCGAGGAACAGCACCTCCGGCTCCCCCAGCAGCGCGAGCGCCAGATCGAGCCGCCGCCGCTCACCCCCGGACAACTGCTTCACCCGTACGCCGGCCTTCCCGGCGAGCCCGACCAGCGCCAGCGCCTCCGCGACCGGCCGGGCCCCGCTGACACAGCCCGCCCACATCCGCGCGGTCTCGGCGACGCTCAGCTCGGACGGGAAGCCGCCCTCCTGGAGCATCACCCCGGTCCGCGGCCGTACGGCGGCCCGCTCGGTGTAGGGATCGTGGCCGAGGATCCGGACCCGCCCGCCGTCGGGCCGTTCGAGTCCCTCGAGCAGTTCGACCGTGGAGGTCTTGCCGGCGCCGTTGGTACCGAGCAGCGCGAAGACCTCCCCGCGTCCGACGTGGAAGGAGATCCCGCGGACCGCCTCGAACCCGCCCCCGTACACACGCCGGAGGTCGGTGACCTCGATCACGTGTTCATTCGTGCCCCTGGCTTCCATGACTCCAGCGTCCCGTCCGCGGGCCGCCGACGGCAGTGCGCGTTGTCATCGCTCCGTATGACAAATGTCAGAAGGAAGAGAGAGAAGACAGGCGGGGGAAGCGGGGAAAGGGCAGATACGCCGAAGGCCCCGGTCGGTGACCGGGGCCTTCGAAGTGGAGCGGACGACGAGGCTCGAACTCGCGACCTCAACCTTGGCAAGGTTGCGCTCTACCAACTGAGCTACGTCCGCATTGCATCCGACTGGCTTTCACCGGTCGGCGCGGGCACCAGCCTACCTGATCCACAAGTGTGATCGGGACGGCGATGCAGAGCGGGTGACAGGAATTGCACACTGCGCCTTCCCCCTGGAAGGGGGATGTTCTACTACTGAACTACACCCGCACGACCTCTGTGAGCTGGGCTTTTCGGCCCCGCCCCGCTGGCGTGCTCCAGACATTAGCCGACCATGTGGGGGGTAGCGCAAGTCGGTTGCTCCCGGGGCCCGCTGACGGACCCCGGGCACCGCGCGGAGGCCGCACCGAGCCGGTGTCGACGACGACCGGGCCCGGACCCACACTCACGACAGGAGCGACCGGACCCGCGCTCACGACCGGAGCGACCGGACTGACCGCCAGGCCGACCGGCCAGGCCGACCGGCCAGGCCGACCGGCCAGGCCGGACCGACCCGCCGGACCGGACCGACCGGCCGGACCGGACCGACCGGCCGGACCGGACCGACCGGGCCGACGGACTCACTGAGCCTCGGCGAACGCCTCGTACACCTTCTTGGGGATGCGCCCGCGCGCGGGCACGTCCAGTTTGTTGGCCTGGGCCCAGGCGCGGACCGCAGCCGGGTCGGGGGCGACCTCCGTCTGCTTGTACGCCTTGCCGGACCTGGACCGCTTGCGGCCGGCGTCCACGTAGGGCGCGAGCGCCTTACGCAGTTTCCTGGCATTGGCTTCATTCAGGTCGATCTCGTACGACCTGCCGTCGAGTCCGAAGGCGATCGTTTCCGCCGCTTCCGAGCCGTCGATGTCGTCAAAGAGAGTGACCACGACCTTCTGCGCCACGAATATCGGTCCCTTCGTGCGACAGCTCTGCGATGACGTGCCAAGACGCCACGGAGATGTCGACTGTCCGCTAGTTATGGGGCAAAGTATCGGCTAATGCCATTTCATTTGTACAGTGCCCGGCAATCGAATGTGAAGCTCGACTAAATCTCTCAGCGTGTCTCAGGAATCATGAGGGAGCGTGAGCGACTTCGATTGAGGGTGGGGGTGGGAGACGGGCGGGCGCAATAGGCAGCCGGGACGCATCACGGATCTTTCCCGTAATTTTTCGTGAACTGCCTGCTCCGCCACCTGATCCGGTACCCGATCGTGATCACGCTCACGTAGTTTCCTACAACTCTACTCGCGTAGAAATTTTGTGCGGGTAGTCTGAAGACACACGCAGGAACCTGCTCAGCACCACAACACCGGGAGTGCCAGTGGCACGCGTCGTAGTCGACGTCATGCTCAAGCCGGAGATCCTCGACCCCCAGGGCCAGGCGGTGCAGCGCGCACTGCCGCGGCTGGGTTTCGAAGGCATCTCCGACGTACGTCAGGGAAAGCGATTCGAACTCGAAGTTGACGGACCGGTCGACGAGGCAGCGCTCGCCCGCATCCACGATCTTGCGGAATCCTTCCTCGCCAACACCGTGATCGAGGACTTCACCGTCAAGGTGGAGGAAGTCGCGGAGGCCGTGAAGTGACCGCTCGTATTGGCGTCGTCACTTTCCCGGGCAGTCTGGACGACCGGGACACGCAGCGCGCGATCCGACTCGCGGGTGCCGAGCCGGTCGCTCTCTGGCACAAGGACAAGGACCTGCACCAGGTCGACGCCGTGGTGCTGTGCGGTGGTTTCTCCTACGGCGACTATCTGCGGGCCGGCGCCATCGCGCGCTTCTCGCCGGTGATGGAGCCCCTCATCGAGCAGGCGAAGGCCGGACTGCCGGTCCTCGGCATCTGCAACGGCTTCCAGATCCTCACCGAGGCCCACCTCCTCCCGGGCGCCATGCTCGGCAACGACCACCTCCACTTCATCTGCCGCGACCAGAAGCTGCGGGTGGAGAACGCGGACACCGCCTGGACGGCCGACTACACGGCCGGCCAGGAGATCCACATCCCGCTGAAGAACATGGACGGCCGGTACGTCGCCGACGAGTACACCCTCGACAAGCTCGAGGCCGAGGGCCGGGTCGCCTTCCGCTACCTGGACCTGAACCCCAACGGTTCGCTCCGCGACATCGCCGGCATCAGCAACGAGGCCGGGAACGTCGTAGGCCTCATGCCGCACCCGGAGCACGCCGTCGAGCCGCTCATCGGCTCCGGCCGCACCGACGGCCTCCCCTTCTTCACCTCGATCCTCAAGAAGCTGGTCAACGCATGAGCCGGACGCCTCTGGACACGGTCGAGCACGCGGCCGCTACCCCCGACGTCGAGCTGCCCTGGGCCGAACTCGGTCTGAAGAAGGACGAGTACGAGCGGGTGGTGGAGATCCTCGGCCGCCGCCCGACCGGTGCCGAACTCGCCATGTACTCGGTCATGTGGTCCGAGCACTGCTCGTACAAGTCCTCCAAGGTCCACCTCCGCCAGTTCGGCGAGAAGGCCCCCCAGTCCGACGCCATGCTCGTCGGCATCGGCGAGAACGCGGGCGTGGTGGACGTCGGCCAGGGTTACGCCGTGACCTTCAAGGTCGAGTCGCACAACCACCCGTCGTACGTCGAGCCGTACCAGGGCGCCGCGACCGGTGTCGGCGGCATCGTCCGCGACATCATCGCGATGGGCGCCCGCCCGGTGGCCGTGGTCGACCCGCTGCGCTTCGGCGCGGCCGACCACCCCGACACCAAGCGCGTCCTGCCCGGCGTCGTCGCCGGCATCGGCGGCTACGGCAACTGCCTGGGTCTGCCCAACATCGGCGGCGAGGTCGTCTTCGACGCCTGCTACCAGGGCAACCCGCTGGTCAACGCCGGTGCCATCGGCGTGATGCGGCACGAGGACATCCACCTCGCGAAGGCGTCCGGCGCGGGCAACAAGGTCATCCTGTACGGCGCCCGGACCGGCGGCGACGGCATCGGCGGCGCCTCCATCCTGGCCTCGGAGACCTTCGACGACGCCAAGCCGTCGAAGCGTCCGGCCGTCCAGGTCGGCGACCCGTTCCAGGAGAAGCTTCTCATCGAGTGCACCCTTGAGGCGTTCGCCGAGAAGCTGGTCGTCGGCATCCAGGACCTCGGCGCGGCGGGCCTGTCCTGCGCGACGAGCGAGCTGGCGTCCAACGGCTCCGGCGGCATGCGTGTGACGCTGGACGACGTACCGCTGCGCGACTCCACGCTCTCGCCCGAGGAGATCCTCATGAGCGAGTCGCAGGAACGCATGTGCGCGGTCGTCGAGCCGGAGAAGGTCGACCGCTTCCTGGAGATCTGCGACAAGTGGGACGTCATCGCCACCGTCATCGGTGAGGTGACCGACGGCGACCGCCTGGAGATCTACTGGCACGGCGGCAAGATCGTCGACGTCGACCCGCGCACGGTCGCCCACGACGGCCCGGTCTACGAGCGCCCGTACGCCCGCCCGGACTGGCAGGACGCCCTCCAGGCCGACGACGCGAACAAGCTGCCCAGGCCGACCACGGGCGAGGAGCTGAAGGACCAGGTCCTGAAGCTGGTGTCCTCCCCGAACCAGGCCTCCAAGAAGTGGATCACCTCCCAGTACGACCACTTCGTGCAGGGCAACACGGTCCTCGCCCAGCCCGAGGACTCGGGCATGATCCGCATCGACGAGGAGACCGGCCTCGGCGTCGCCATCGCGACCGACGGCAACGGCCGGTACACGAAGCTGGATCCGTACCACGGCGCCCAGCTCGCGCTGTCCGAGGCGTACCGCAACGTGGCGACGACCGGCGCCAAGCCGCTCGCCGTCTCCGACTGCCTGAACTTCGGCTCGCCCGAGGACCCGGCGGTCATGTGGCAGTTCGCGGAGGCCATCCGCGGTCTGGCCGACGCCTGCCAGCAGCTCGGCACCCCGGTGACCGGCGGCAATGTCTCCCTCTACAACCAGACGGGCGAGGCGGCCATCCACCCGACCCCGGTCGTCGCGGTCCTGGGCGTCATCGACGACGTGGCCCGGCGCACCCCGGTCGCCTTCCGGGAGGAAGGACAGCTGCTGTACCTCCTCGGCGACACCCGTGAGGAGTTCGGCGGTTCGGCCTGGTCCCAGGTGATCCACGACCACCTCGGCGGGCTCCCCCCGAAGGTCGACCTGGAGCGCGAGCGCCTGCTGGCCGAGATCCTGATCTCCGCCTCCCGCGACGGCATGATCGACGCCGCGCACGACCTGTCCGACGGCGGTCTGATCCAGGCCGTGGTCGAGTCGGCGCTGCTCGGCGACAAGGGCGCCCGCCTGGTCGTCCCGGACGGCCTGGACGCGTTCACCTTCCTCTTCTCGGAGTCGGCGGGCCGCGCGGTCGTCGCCGTCCCGCGCTCGGAGGAACTCCGCTTCACCGACATGTGCGGCGCCCGCGGCCTGCCGGCCACCCGCATCGGCGTCGTCGACGGCGACACGGTCGACGTCCAGGGCGAGTTCGCCCTGCCGCTGACCGAGCTGCGCACCGCGCACGAGGAGACGATCCCGGCGCTCCTCGCGTAACCGACCGAGCCCGTACGCCTCACACGGCCCGTACGACGCCGAAGCCCCCGCCCGGATACGCGCCCGCCGCGCTTCCGGACGGGGGCACTCCGCTTCTCGGGCCGCGCCCGGCTCGGCACCGGAGCGTCTCCTGCCCGCCCGAACCTCCGCAGGCACAGCGCGGCCCCGCTCCAGAACACGACCTGGGTCACGTGGACGAAGGCGCCCACGCCGAGCGCATGGGCCGTCCCGGTCAGCCGGGCGAGCGCGCCGATGCCGGGGCCATGGCCGCGCTCCGCGCCAGCCGACGGAGTCGGCAGTGCAGCCCGCGCGCCGCCACTTCCTGAAGGCGGCCGAGGCACGCGCTCCGTCGGTCGGCCCGCACCGCAAGTCGTTCTCCGGCAGGTACGCAGACTCGCCGTCGCCGTCGTGCCGCGCCAGCCAGCCGGTGGAGTCGGCAGAGGAGCCCGCGCGCCGCCACTTCCTGGAGATGACCGAGGCACGCGCTCCGTAGGTCGGCCCGGACCGCAAGTCGTTCTCCGGCAGGTACGCAGACTCGCCGTCGCCGTCGCCGTCGTGCCGCGCCAGCCAGCCGGTGGAGTGGACAGAGGAGCCCGCGCGCCACCACTTCCTGGAGATGGCCGCGTCCCGCGCCCCGACGGTCGGCCCGCATCGCAAGTCGTGCTCCAGCAGGTACGCAGACTCGCCGTCGCCGTCGTGCCGCGCCAGCCAGCCGGTGGAGTGGACAGAGGAGCCCGCGCGCCACCACTTCCTGGAGATGGCCGCGTCCCGCGCCCCG
>NZ_JBHXHX010000005.1:418877-475988 GCF_042723915.1 Streptomyces sp. NPDC058335
CGACGGTCGGCCCGCATCGCAAGTCGTGCTCCAGCAGGTACGCGAACTCGCCGCCGCCCCCGAACGCCGCCCGCATGCCCTGATCGGAACACCACCACCGCCGCGTCGACGCCGACGAGTGCCCTCCCCCTCCCGAGGCGGTCGCCGCCGGCGCCCGCGAACTCGCCGAGCAGGCCTTCGCGGACCATGCCGCCGCATAGGCTGCTTCGCATGCCACCGGCCAAGAAGCGCCCCCGCGCCTATGACCCCGTCAAGATCCGCACCGCCGTGCTCGCCCAGCTCGGCAACGTGAGGGAAGCCGTCCGCACGCTCACCCCCGAGCAGCTCGCGCTGCCGACGCGGCTGGGGGAGTGGACCGTACGGGAGCTGGTCGCGCACATCGGGATGGCCGTTACCGCGGTCGGGCGGTCGCTCGATCTGCCGGAGCCGGCGAAGCCGGACGCCACGCTGCTCGACTGGCCGTTCGCGACGTCCGTGAGCGCCCCGGCCATCGACGCCTTCACCCGGCGACTGTCCGCGGAGCACCCGGACCTGGACGCCTACCTCGCGGGCGTCGAGCAGGGCCTCGTCGAACAGCTCGACGCCCACCCGGGCTCCCGGCTGCTGGTGACGAACGCCGGTGCACTGCCGCTGGCCGACTACCTGGTCACCCGCACCGTCGAACTCGTCGTCCACACCGACGACCTGAACGCGGCCGTCCCCGGCCTGGAGATCCCCTTCGACCGCCAGGCCCTCGCCGCCGCCACCCGGCTGCTGGCCGACGCCCTCGCCGTCAGGGCGCCCGGCGGCTCCACCGAGGTGCGGATCCCGCCGTACGCCGTCGTGCAGTGCGTCGAGGGCCCCCGGCACACCCGTGGCACCCCGCCCAACGTCGTCGAGACCGATCCGCTGACCTGGATACGGCTGGCCTCCGGGCGGCTGAGCTGGAAGGCGGCCGTCGAGGAGGCGAAGGTCGCCGCGAGCGGGGAGCGGGCGGACCTCGCGGAGCTGCTGCCGCTCATGTCCTGACGCGACGGATGCCTGATGATGTGCGACAGCTCACTCATGCCCGCGGAGCGAGACGTGGGACGGGGGCCGACGTGGCCCCGCCACCCGGCGACTGGATCATCCGAAACGCGGGTTGACCTGGGGAGATTCGTCGATCATGGTTTCCCCGGAGCGCTCAAGATCGAGTTACTCGCGGTATCCCCAATTCGGACCAGTGGTCGATCTCGCCTACACTCGATGATGTGCCACGTGGTGACGGTCGACTCAGTCATGATCTGCTCCCCGGCGAGAAGGGCCCCCAGGACGCTTGCGGCGTCTTCGGGGTCTGGGCCCCCGGTGAAGAGGTCGCCAAGCTCACTTACTTCGGGCTCTACGCCCTCCAGCATCGAGGCCAGGAATCCGCGGGAATCGCGGTCAGCAACGGCTCCCAGATCCTCGTCTTCAAGGACATGGGACTCGTCTCCCAGGTCTTCGACGAGACCTCGCTCGGTTCGCTCCAGGGTCATATCGCGGTCGGTCACGCCCGCTACTCGACCACCGGCGCCTCCGTGTGGGAGAACGCCCAGCCGACGTTCCGCGCCACCGCGCACGGTTCCATCGCGCTCGGGCACAACGGCAACCTCGTCAACACCGCCCAGCTCGCCGAGATGGTCGCCGACCTGCCCAAGCAGGAAGGCCGCACCCCGCGCGTCGCGGCGACCAACGACACCGACCTGCTCACCGCGCTCCTCGCGGCCCAGGTCGACGAGGACGGCAAGCCCCTGACCATCGAGGAGGCCGCCCACTCGGTCCTCCCGAAGGTCCGCGGCGCCTTCTCGCTCGTCTTCATGGACGAGCACACCCTCTACGCCGCCCGCGACCCGCAGGGCATCCGCCCGCTGGTCCTCGGCCGCCTGGAGCGCGGCTGGGTCGTCGCCTCGGAGTCCGCCGCCCTCGACATCTGCGGCGCCGCGTACGTCCGCGAGATCGAGCCGGGCGAGTTCGTCGCCATCGACGAGAACGGCCTGCGCACCTCCCGATTCGCGGAAGCGAAGCCCAAGGGCTGCATCTTCGAGTACGTCTACCTGGCCCGCCCGGACACCGACATCGCCGGCCGGAACGTGTACCTCTCGCGTGTGGAGATGGGCCGGAAACTCGCCAAGGAAGCCCCGGCCGAGGCCGACCTGGTCATAGCCACCCCGGAATCCGGCACCCCGGCCGCCATCGGCTACGCGGAAGCCTCCGGCATCCCCTTCGGCGCCGGCCTGGTCAAGAACGCCTACGTGGGCCGGACCTTCATCCAGCCCTCGCAGACCATCCGCCAGCTGGGCATCCGCCTGAAGCTGAACCCGCTGAAGGAAGTCATCAAGGGCAAGCGCCTGGTCGTCGTCGACGACTCGATCGTGCGTGGCAACACCCAGCGGGCCCTGGTCCGCATGCTCCGCGAGGCCGGCGCCGCCGAGGTCCACATCCGGATCTCCTCGCCGCCCGTGAAGTGGCCCTGCTTCTTCGGCATCGACTTCGCCACCCGCGCCGAGCTGATCGCCAACGGCATGTCGATCGAGGAGATCGGCACCTCGCTCGGCGCCGACTCCCTGGCGTACATCTCCATCGACGGCATGATCGAGGCGACCACCATCGCCAAGCCGAACCTCTGCCGCGCCTGTTTCGACGGCGAGTACCCGATGGATCTGCCCGACCCCGAGCTGCTCGGCAAGCAGCTCCTGGAGACGGAGCTGGCCGCCGGCCCGGCCGCGACGGCCGCAGCCGACGCGATCCGCCGCCCGTAGACGGTCCCGTCATACCTGCCGTACGACACGAAAGTTCTCACCTCCCATGTCTGAGACAACTGGTGCCAGCTACGCAGCGGCGTCTTACAAAACAGCGGGTGTCGACATCGAAGCGGGCGACCGCGCCGTAGAACTCATGAAGGAGTGGGTGAAGAAGACGCAGCGCCCCGAGGTCCTCGGCGGCCTCGGCGGCTTCGCCGGCCTCTTCGACGCCTCCGCCCTCAAGCACTACGAGCGCCCCCTGCTCGCCTCCGCCACCGACGGCGTCGGCACCAAGGTCGACGTCGCCCGCCAGCTGGGCGTCTACGACACCATCGGCCACGACCTGGTCGCCATGGTCATGGACGACATCGTGGTGTGCGGCGCCGAGCCGCTGTTCATGACCGACTACATCTGTGTCGGCAAGGTCCACCCCGAGCGTGTCGCCGCCATCGTCAAGGGCATCGCCGAAGGCTGTGTCCTGGCCGGCTGCGCCCTGGTCGGCGGCGAGACGGCCGAACACCCGGGTCTGCTGGGCGAGGACGACTTCGACGTCGCCGGCGCCGGTACGGGCGTCGTGGAGGCCGACCGGCTGCTGGGCTCCGACCGCATCCGCTCGGGGGACGCGGTGATCGCCATGGCGGCCTCCGGTCTTCACTCCAACGGGTACTCGCTGGTCCGCCACGTGCTGCTGAACCAGGCCGGCCTCTCCCTGGAGGCGCGCGTCGAGGAACTCGGCCGCACCCTCGGTGAGGAACTGCTGGAGCCGACGAAGATCTACTCGCTGGACTGCCTGGCCCTCACCCGCACGACGGACGTCCACGCCTTCTCGCACGTGACCGGAGGCGGACTCGCGGCCAACCTGGCCCGCGTCATCCCCGACGGGCTGCACGCGATCGTGGACCGCTCCACCTGGACCCCGGCCCCGATCTTCGACCTCGTCGGCCGGACCGGCCGGGTCGAGCGGCTGGAGCTGGAGAAGACCCTCAACATGGGCGTGGGCATGATCGCCATCGTCCCGGAGGACTCGGCGGACGTGGCGCTGACCACGCTGGCCGACCGCGGGGTCGAGGCGTGGGTCGCGGGCGAGATCACCGACCGCGGGGAGCACACGAGTGGCGCGGCCCTGGTCGGGTACTACGCCGGCTGAGACCGGTACGCGGGCTGCAA
This sequence comes from Streptomyces sp. NPDC058335, assembly GCF_042723915.1. Lineage (NCBI taxonomy): Bacteria > Bacillati > Actinomycetota > Actinomycetes > Kitasatosporales > Streptomycetaceae > Streptomyces > Streptomyces sp. NPDC058335. The sequence continues at coordinate 422,783 of NZ_JBHXHX010000005.1, forward strand.
CCCTGTGCGCAGCACAAGACCCGGTCGGTGACCGAAGTCACCGACCGGGTGAGTGCTCGAAGCAAGGTCAAGCGCCGCGACGGTGTTGGTGCGAGGAGTCCTCGTCCTCGTCCTCGTCGTCGCCCCCGTACAGCTCGGCGTACCGTGCGTACGGGTCGTCGTCCTGCTCATCGTCATCGTCCTCGAACGGCTCGCCATTCGGCGGAATGTTCGATGGCGATGCGCCCAGCTCTTCGGCCAGGCGTGAGAGATCCGTCCCGCCGCTGTTGTACTTCAGCTGGCGGGCGACCTTCGCTTGCTTGGCCTTGGCCCGGCCGCGCCCCATGGCTCGACCCCCTCAACGACGGGGCTCGACGGCCCCAGAGTCTTGACACGCGTTCATGGTCCGGAACGGACTCTCCGCGGAGAGGCCGGTCCGTAGGGCTTCCACGGTACCTGAGCCCGAACCCATACGGTACGTCGCCCGTAGCACGCGCGTGTGCACAGAACCTTCGAGGCGCCCTGTCCTCGCTGGTCAGTGGCGATTTTAACCACTTATTGGCGGGCGACCCGCCGGGAAGGGTGAGAGTTCTCTCGAACTTTCCCCCGGCAGGTACCGAACAGGGTCACCAGCCGCGTGCCTGAGCCGCCTCGTGCATGCGCTGTTCGGCGATCCGGTCGGCCGCCGCGGCCGGCGGAATCCCGTCCGTCTTCGCACGTGCGAATATGGCCAGCGTGGTGTCGAAGATCTTTGCGGCCTTCGCCTTGCACCGCTCGAAGTCGAACCCGTGCAGCTCGTCGGCGACCTGGATGACCCCGCCGGCGTTCACCACGTAGTCCGGCGCATAGAGGATCCCGCGGTCGGCGAGGTCCTTCTCGACGCCCGGGTGGGCGAGCTGGTTGTTGGCCGCCCCGCACACGATCCGCGCGGTCAGCACCGGCACGGAGTCGTCGCTCAGCGCCCCGCCCAGCGCGCAGGGGGCGTAGATGTCGAGCCCCTCGGTCCGGATCAGGGCCTCGGTGTCCGTCACCGCCGTCACACCCTCGGGGTGCCGGTCGAGGATCCGCCGTACGGCGTCCTCGCGCACGTCCGTGATCACGACCTGGGCGCCCTCGTCCCGCAGGTGCTCGACCAAGTGGTGGCCGACCTTGCCGACGCCCGCGACGCCGACCTTGCGGCCGCGCAGCGACGGGTCGCCCCACAGGTGCTGGGCGCTGGCCCGCATGCCCTGGTAGACGCCGAAGGCGGTCAGTACCGACGAGTCGCCCGCGCCGCCGTTCTCCGGCGAGCGCCCGGTCGTCCAGCGGCACTCGCGCGCCACGACGTCCATGTCGGCGACATAGGTGCCGACGTCGCAGGCGGTCACGTACCGCCCACCGAGAGAGGCCACGAAACGGCCGTAAGCGAGCAGCAGCTGTTCGGTCTTGATCGTGTCGGGATCGCCGATGATCACGGCCTTGCCGCCTCCGTGGTCCAGCCCGGCCATGGCGTTCTTGTACGACATCCCGCGCGCGAGGTTCAGCGCGTCGGCGACGGCCTCCTCCTCGGAGGCGTACGGGTAGAAGCGCGTACCGCCCAGGGCGGGGCCCAGGGCGGTGGAGTGGAGGGCGATGACGGCCTTCAGGCCGCTGGCACGGTCCTGGCAGAGCACGACTTGCTCGTGACCACCCTGGTCCGAGCGGAAGAGGGTGTGCAGCACATGATCAGGGGCGCCGGATACGTCGGTCACTGTGGTGACTCCTGGGTAACTAGCGGCGGTCGGGACGGGGGCTCCCGTACGGGTGGCGGGGCCTGTGGGATGAGCGTAGAGCCTGCACCGCCCGCCGAACGCGTCGTGTTGCGGATCACCTCCTCGCGGAGTACGCCCGTGCGACGATTTGCATGTTTTCCGGACCCTTCACCGGGTGCCCCGGAAGGTTTCCCGGTCGGCCCAAGGGGGAGGGAGCAGGCGTGCCTCAGGTGTCCTCGGTGATCGTCCCGTACGCGGCCTATCTGCGCGTGTACGAGCCGCTGGCCGCCTTCCCGGAGCCGGAGCGCAGCCACTGGGCGCGCTATGCCCGCCGCCGCGACCGCCCCACCTATCAGGACGAGCTGCGCCGCTCGCTGGCCGACCTGCTGCCCACCCCGCCGGTCGCCGTGCCGGTGCACGAGAGCGGCGACGCGTTCGTGACCGACGTGGACGGGGTCGTCTGCGTGTGCCCCTGGCGGACCCGGCTGCGCGGCTGGCAGGCCCTGGGGGAGTTGGGCGACGAACTGCCCGGTCCTGTCCTGGACGCGGTCCTGCCGCCCCTGGTCCGCCTCCAGGCCGCCCAGGACTACGAGCGCTGGCTGGTCCGCAACCCCGACGCCCGCCCCTGGATCCGCACGGCGACCTGGCAGATCCCGCTGAACTGGTTCGTCCTCCTCTCCGACGAGGAGCGCGAGTACGAGAAGGGGACCGCCGAACAGGCTCCCGTGCTGCGCTACCGCACGCCGATGGTGCAGGCCCGCCGCCGGGTGGCGCGGGGCCTGCGCGCCCTCAGGGACGCCATGGACGAGGGGCCGCTCATCGAGGGCCTGGTCGACGTGGGGCGCTGGCTGGAGGAGTTCCACCCGCGCTCGCTGGTGGAACTGGACTACGGCGGGCTCGTCCACGCGCTGCCGGCCGGTGATCTGGAGGGCGACCACTCGGCGGCCGACGTCGCCGCCGGCATCGACGCCCTGCGGCGCGGCGACGGCCCCGCGGCGGGCGAGGCGTACGCCAGGCTCGCGGAGCGCTGGCGGGCGGTACGGGACCGGCGCTCGGCCAACTGACGGTGTGACAGACGCGACAGGCGTTTCCATCGTGACCTGCGTCACGGTCATATGCCCTCGAACAGCGTACGGTCAGCGCACTTCACGGAACTGACGGGACGTAGGTCCCCGATCCGGGCTTTTGTCGCAAGGGTGACGGACCGCACGTACACGGCCCTTGCGCTGGTTGCCCCTCCTCGTGCCAAAATAGGACAAGGAGTCCGGGGAGGGCTCCTCCGTCCACTTGTGTTCCATCGTGGGGGGAATCTCAGCATTGCACGCTTTGGGGGGTCTGATGACTCCTGATCGCCGTGTGACTGATCGTCACACTGGCGTGACTGTCCGCTATGGCCCGGTCCATCGGCTTCCGTCGCCGATGAACACCTGGGGGGCAATTCCATCGGTTTGGCCGACGCGGCTGGACAGATGGTGTAGTTGTAGTGCCGAGGACAAGCCGTTCGTCCTATAACCGACTCGACTCGCGTCCGCCATTTCGGGCAACGCGGGTCAAGGTGCAGAATTTAGAGGAAAGAACCGAGAAGGTTCGGTTCTCCCGAGGAGGCCGCTCATGACCGCTCGCACCCCTGATGCTGAGCCGCTGCTGACCCCGGCTGAGGTTGCCACCATGTTCCGCGTAGACCCTAAGACGGTCACGCGGTGGGCCAAGGCCGGCAAGCTCACGTCGATCCGCACGCTCGGCGGACACCGCCGTTACCGCGAGGCTGAGGTTCGCGCACTGCTCGCGGGTATTCCGCAGCAGCGCAGCGAGGCCTGAGCAACTGAACAACCGGGCAACAACACCGCAGGTCCCCCAATCTGCCGAGATGTCCGAACCCTAGCTCCAAGCGACGCGGGTCCTGCCCCAACAGGCCCGTAGCCCCACACGGTGCGTCGTCGATCGCGCTGGACTCCGCCGAGTCCGGCGCGATCTTTTTTGTGCGCCCGGGAACCCTGTCGGCGGGCTCTGTGCGCGTCCTTGTCGAAGTCTGGGGCGCCCTGTGGAGGGCTGTCGGATCCGCTGTGGGGAGCCTCTGGGGGATCGGTGGGGACGCTCTGTGGAGTGGTGCAATTGCACATATTAAATTGACCAGTTGTAGGTAGCGGGTAAGAACCCACCTTCCCGAAACTCATGCAGTGACACCCGTCACATGCCACTGGCCTTGTTGCCGCCGACATGTGTGCGCTATTGGAACGGTCAAGGGTCAGGCCGTGTACGGCTGTTCGTCCTCGCCGGCCTCGCGCGGCGCCCCCGTGGTCTCCTCGGCGGCCTGGGCGGCGCCGTCCGTCACCAGCCGCTGAAGACGGCGGCAGACGGGGCAGTGGCGGGTCAGATGCCGGTAGGACGACGCGGCCGACAGATGCGCGCGGAGCAACGCCCGCGTCTCGTGCGCAGCCGATGCCGTCATACGCCACCTCCAGTGAAACCCCGCGGGAAGCACAGCCCTGACTTCTGGGGTACCGGCCGAATGTGACGCCGTCAAGGCCACGCAGAAGAGCCCGGCTCGGGGATCCGGGCTCGGCGCAGAGGAGAGGGCCCGCACCCGGTAGGTGCGAGCCTTCTTCGATCGATGCGGTCCTGGCGGGTTTTGCTGTGCCTGATTGCGGCTGCGCCGCGGGCGCGGCCTCCGTCTTGATGGGGTGGCGGGCGGCAGCGGGGATGCGAAGAAGGCCCGCACCCGGTAGGTGCGAGCCTTCTTCGATCGATGCGGTCCTGACGGGATTTGAACCCGCGGCCTCCACCTTGACAGGGTGGCGAGCACTCCAAACTGCTCCACAGGACCAGGTTTTGCGGCACATTTTGTTGCGCTGTGCTGCGAGACGAGACTCTACAGGAGGCTGGCCCGCCTGGTCGAACTCACCCTCCGTGCAGTGGACGTCACGGTGCGGCCGCGTCGATCGCCTTCACGATCCGCTTGTCGGAGACGGGGTACGCCGTGCCCAGCGCGTGGGCGAAGTAGCTGACGCGCAGCTCCTCGATCATCCAGCGGATGTCCAGCACCGAGGACGGCACCGGGCGGCCCGGGGGCAACTGCTCCAGCAGCCAGGCGTACTCGTCCTGCATCTCGTGGACCTTCTCCATGCGGGCGGTGTCCCGCTGGGCGTTGGTCGGCATCTGCTGGAGGCGCCGGTCCGCGGCCACGAGGTACCGCATCAGGTCCGGCATCCGGCGCAGCCCCGCCTGCGTCACGAAACCGGGCCGAACGAGCGCGTCCAGCTGCTTGCGCACGTCCGTCAGGTTCGCCAGCAGCGAGGGGCTGCGGACGCCCTTCAGGCGGCGCTCGCAGGACTGCCAGGCCGCCAGCACCTGCTGCACCTGCCCGACCGTCCGCACGGTCGTGTCGACGATCTCCGCCCGCACCTTGTCGTACAGCTTCCGGTACGACTCCTCGTCCCACGCCGGTCCGCCGAAGTCGCCGATCAGCTTGTCCGCCGCGGCCATCGCGCAGTCGTCGAACAATGCCTGGACGGAGCCGTGCGGATTCGCGGACAGGGCGAGCTTGTGGGCGTTCGTGAGCTTCTCGGATGCGAACTTCGCCGGGTTGACCGGGATGTTGCGCAGGATCAGCCGACGGGTGCCCTTCCACATCGCCTCGGCCTGCTCCTCCTCCGTGTCGAAGAGGCGGACGGAGACCGTGTCGCCGTCGTCGACCAGCGCCGGGTACGCCTTCACCGGCTGGCCCGCCCGGCGGGTCTCGAAGACGCGGGTGAGCGTGCCGATCGTCCAGTCGGTCAGGCCGGACCGCTCCAGGGACTCGCCGCCCTCCCGCTCGGCGATGGCCGCGGCGGCCTGGGAGATGGCCTGGCGGGCCTTGGGCTTCAGCCGCAGCTTCAGCGCCTCCAGGTCCTTGTCCTCGGCCAGCTTGCGGCGCCGCTCGTCGACGATCCGGAAGGTGATCTTCAGGTGGTCGGGGAGGCGGGACCAGTCGAAGTCCTCGGCCTCGAAGGGGACGCCGACCATCCGCTTGAGGTCACGGGCCATCGCCGTCGTCAGCGGCTCCTGCAACGGCACCGCCTGGTCCAGGAACCGCTGGGCGAAGTTCGGCGCCGGCACGTAGTTGCGGCGGATCGGCTTCGGCAGGGAACGGATCAGCTCGGTGACGACCTCCTCGCGCAGGCCCGGGATCTGCCAGTCGAAGCCCTCGTCCGTGACCTGGTTGAGGACCTGGAGCGGGATGTGGACGGTCACGCCGTCCGCGTCCGCGCCCGGCTCGAACTGGTAGGTGACCCGGAACTTCAGCGGGCCCTGCCGCCAGGTGTCCGGATAGTCGTCCTTGGTGACCGCCCCGGCCGACTCCCGGATGAGCATCTCCCGCTCGAAGTCCAGGAAGTCGGGCTGCTCGTGCCGCTTGTGCTTCCACCAGGAGTCGAAGTGGGCGCCGGACACGACATGGTCGGGCACCCGCTGGTCGTAGAAGTCGTACAGCGTCTCGTCGTCGACGACGATGTCCCGGCGCCGGGCCCGGTGCTCCAACTCCTCGACCTCGCTGAGGAGTTTGCGGTTGTCGGCGAAGAACTTGTGATGCGTGCGCCAGTCGCCCTCGACGAGCGCGTTGCGGATGAACAGCTCGCGGGAGACCTCCGGGTCGATCCGCCCGTAGTTCACCTTGCGCTGGGCGATGATCGGCACGCCGTACAGCGTGACCTTCTCCAGCGCCATCACCGCGGCCTGGTCCTTCTCCCAGTGCGGCTCGCTGTACGTCCGCTTCAGGAGGTGCTCGGCGAGCGGCTCGACCCACTCGGGCTCGATCTTGGCGTTGACGCGCGCCCAGAGGCGGCTCGTCTCCACCAGCTCCGCCGACATGACGAACCGGGGCTGCTTCTTGAACAGGGCCGAGCCCGGGAAGATCGCGAACTTGGCGCTCCGGGCGCCCAGATACTCGTTCTTGTTGCCGTCCTTGACGTCCTTCATCCCGATGTGGGACAGCAGGCCGGCGAGGAGCGACACGTGGATGCTGTCGCCGGCGGCGTCCCGCTCGTCGAGGTGGATGCCCAGCTGCTTGGCGACGGTCCGCAGCTGCGAGTAGATGTCCTGCCATTCGCGGATGCGCAGGAAGTTCAGGTACTCCTGCTTGCACATCCGCCGGAACGACGAGGAGCCGCGCTCCTTCTGCTGCTCGCGGATGTACCGCCACAGGTTGAGATAGGCGAGGAAGTCGCTGGTCTCGTCCTTGAAGCGGGCGTGCTGCTGGTCGGCCTGGGTCTGCTTGTCGGCCGGGCGCTCGCGCGGGTCCTGGATGGACAGCGCGGCGGCTATCACCATGACCTCGCGGGCACAGCCGTTCTTGTCGGCCTCCAGGACCATCCGGGCCAGCCGCGGGTCGACCGGCAGCTGGGCCAGCTTGCGGCCCATCTCCGTGAGCCGGCTGCGCGGGTCCTTTGAATGGGCGGAGGGCCGCGCAGTGGCTCCTTGAGGGGTGGTGGTCGGGTGACGGGTGGGCGGGTCGAGCGCTCCCAGCTCCTGGAGCAGCTGCACGCCGTCCCGGATGTTGCGGTGGTCCGGCGGGTCGATGAACGGGAACTTCTCGATGTCGCCGAGCCCGGCCGCGGTCATCTGGAGGATGACGCTCGCCAGGTTGGTCCGCAGGATCTCCGGGTCGGTGAACTCGGGCCGGGCGAGGAAGTCGTCCTCGCTGTACAGCCGGATGCAGATGCCGTCGGAGGTGCGGCCGCAGCGGCCCTTGCGCTGGTTGGCGCTGGCCTGCGAGATCGCCTCGATGGGCAGCCGCTGCACCTTGGTGCGATGGCTGTACCGGCTGATCCGGGCGAAGCCGGGGTCGATGACGTACTTGATGCCCGGGACGGTGAGGGAGGTCTCGGCGACGTTGGTCGCGAGAACGATCCTGCGCCCGGTGTGCTGCTGGAACACCCGGTGCTGCTCGGCGTGCGAGAGGCGGGCGTACAACGGCAGCACCTCGGTGAACCGGTACTGCTTCTTCTCCAGCGCGTCCGCGGTGTCCCGGATCTCCCGCTCACCGGAGAGGAAGACCAGGATGTCGCCCTTCCCCTCGCCCATCAGCTCCTCGACGGCATCGGTGATCGCGGTGATCTGGTCGCGGTCGGAGTCCTCGGACTCCTCCTCCAGGAGCGGCCGGTAACGCACCTCCACGGGGTACGTCCGCCCGCTGACCTCGATGATCGGCGCCTCACCGAAGTGCCGGGAGAACCGCTCGGGGTCGATCGTGGCCGAGGTGATGATGACCTTGAGGTCCGGACGCCTCGGCAGCAGCTGGGCGAGGTAGCCCAGCAGGAAGTCGATGTTGAGGGACCGCTCGTGGGCCTCGTCGATGATGATCGTGTCGTAGGCGCGCAGCTCGCGGTCGGTCTGGATCTCGGCGAGCAGGATGCCGTCCGTCATCAGCTTCACGAACGTGGCGTCCGGGTTCACCTGGTCGGTGAACCGCACCTTCCAGCCGACGGCCTCGCCGAGCGGCGACCGCAGCTCCTCGGCGACCCGCTCCGCCACCGTCCGGGCGGCGATCCGGCGCGGCTGGGTGTGCCCGATCATGCCGCGGACGCCCCGGCCCAGCTCCAGACAGATCTTCGGGATCTGCGTCGTCTTGCCGGACCCGGTCTCACCGGCGACGATCACGACCTGGTGATCGCGGATCGCCTCCGCGATCACGTCCTTCTTCTGGCTGACCGGCAACTGCTCGGGATAGGTGACGGCGGGCATACGGGTGCGCCGCGCGCCCATCCGTTCCTCGGCGGTCGCGACCTCCGTCTCGATCTCGGCGAGGACGGCGGCTCGGGCCTCCGGGTTGCGGATCTTGCGCGCACCTTCGAGCCTGCGCCCGAGCCGGTGCGCATCGCGCAGGGACAGCTCGGCCAGACGGGGGGCGAGAACGCCGAGGGCGGGGGCAGGGTGCGTAGACATACGGGATCCAGGATCTCATCCCGCGGAAAAACGTGGCGAGTGCTTTTGTCGGCGGCGGCTACGACGGCTACGACGGCCCGCTCGGCGCTGTCGCGCGGGGGAACACGAACAGGGCCCCGATCCGGAGATCGGGGCCCTGTTCGATGTGGTGGCTGGGGCCGGGGTCGAACCGGCGACCTATCGCTTTTCAGGCGATCGCTCGTACCAACTGAGCTACCCAGCCACGGAGTTCACGAGGAACTCCAGCGGTCCTGACGGGATTTGAACCCGCGGCCTCCACCTTGACAGGGTGGCGAGCACTCCAAACTGCTCCACAGGACCAAGCTGTGTGTACGACAGTGTCGCACACGGTGTTGCGTGCCCCCAACGGGATTCGAACCCGTGCTACCGCCTTGAAAGGGCGGCGTCCTAGGCCGCTAGACGATGAGGGCTATCGGCCCGCCTGGGCGCTTCGCAGCGCGTCGGGGACGTGAGAAGCATATGGGATGGCAGGAGCTATCGCCAAAACGATTTAGGAGCGGGAGCCGGAGGGCGTGCGGGAGGCCGGTGCCGGGGTCCCGGAGGACGGCGTGGACGGCGTGGGCGCAGGGGTGGACGGTGTGGGCGTCGGGGAGGCGCCCGGCTGGTTCTCCTTCGGGAGGTGACGGCTGACCTCGGCCGTCGTCAGGCCCAGGCCGCCGAGTTTGATCTCGTCCCAGGCCTGGAGGCGCCGGGAGTCGCGGTCGAAGTACAGGATCGACGCCTCGATGGGGTCGGGGTACTTGCCCTCGACGGCACGCAGTCCGCTGCCGCCGGTGGAGCCCTCGACGCGCAGCCGGGTGCCCTCCTTCAGGATCTCCATCTCGGTGTGGTGGAGGTGGCCGGCCAGCACCATCGGTACCTCGCCGTCGGTGCGGCGGGCGGCGGAGGGCTCGTGGGCGATGGCGACGTCCACGGGGGTGCCCGCGGCCCGCTGGGCGCGGAGCGCGTCCGCGAGACGGTCGCCCGCCGCCTCCTGGGTCCCCTCGGCGTCCGGGACGGCGGAGCGGTCGGGGGTGAACTGCGGGTCGCCGATGCCGGCGAAGCGCAGTCCCGCGAGGGTCACGGCGCGGCCGTCGTCCAGGACGTGGACGTTCTTCATGTTCTCCAGGTAGGCCTGGGTGGTCGTGGAGTCGTGGTTGCCGCGGACCCAGACGTAGGGCGCGCCGAGGTCGGGGATCGGGTCGAGGAAGCCGTTCTCGGCGGCCGTGCCGTGGTCCATGGTGTCGCCGGAGTCGACGATCACGTTGACCTTGTACTGCTCCACCAGCGAGGCGATGATCTTCCAGCTCGCGGGGTTGAGGTGGATGTCGGAGACGTGCAGGACGCGCACGGTGGTGGGGTCTGGCTGGTAGGCGGGGAGGGTGGAGGTGACGTCGTAGAGCTTGGTCACGTTGGTGACCAGGCGGGCCAGTTCCTGCTGGTAGACGTCGAACTCCGTGACGATGCTGCGGGCGTTGCCGACGACGGAGGGGGCGGAGGAGAGCAGGCCCGAGAAGCGGGGTTCGAGGACCGACTTGGGGTTCCAGGTGGCGTAGGCGGTGGCGCCGGAGGCGGCGAGCAGGGCCAGGGCGAGGCCGCCGGCGCCGAGGGCGCGGCGGGGGCGGCGGTAGACGGCGAGGCCGAGCGCGGTGGCGCCGGCGACGACGGCGACGCAGGAGCGCACGGCGAGGTCGAGGGTGCCGTGTTCGATGTCCGCGGTGACCTCGTCCTGGAGTCCGGAGAGGCGCTCGGGGTGGTCGACGAGGGCCTGGGAGCGGTCGGGGTCGAGCTGGTCGACGTTCACGTCCAGGCGGACGGGGGCGATGTGGCTGTCCAGGTGGAGGGCGCCGAGCGGGGAGATGTTGATCTTCGTGCCGCCGTCGAGGGCGGGCCGCAGGGTCATCGTGGTGTTCATGGGGCCGACGGGCACGCGGACGTTCCCGACCACCAGCAGCCCGAGCCAGGCGCCCAGCAGGACGACCGTGGTGAGGCCGAGGGCGCGGGCCCAGGGGCGGGGCTGGGCGGCGAGTTCGGGGACGGGACTCTCGGGTCGGCGGGTGGTGCGGAGACGGTTCACGGCGTTCAGGGCTGCGGCGGGGACGCGGACGCGGGCCATTGGTCGCGTATGCCCACGTGTGCGCCCGGACATGCGGAGGTACCCGCCGTACGGCGCTGTCGTACCGGAGAATGGGGCCGTGCTGGAAATGACGCGCGAGGAGTTCGAGGAACTGGTCGCCGAGGCCCTGGACCGGATTCCGCCGGAGTTGACGCGGCTGATGGACAACGTCGCGGTGTTCGTCGAGGACGAACCGCCGGCGGACGATCCGGAGCTGCTCGGGCTGTACGAGGGGACCCCGCTGACGGATCGCGGTGAGTGGTACGCGGGCGTGCTGCCGGACCGGATCACGATCTACCGGGGGCCGACGCTGCGCATGTGCGAGTCGCGGGAGGAGGTCGTCGAGGAGACCGAGGTGACCGTCGTGCATGAGATCGCTCACCATTTCGGGATCGACGACGCCCGGCTGCACGCGCTCGGGTACGGCTGAGCCGGCGCCGCGGGGCGCGTGTCTTCCTGCGGGCGGCGGGAGTTGGGGAGGTTGACTCCTGCGTCTGCCCCCTGGAGGTGGCCCCGTGCGCCCCTTGTACGTACCCGTTCGCCTGGCCGTCACGGTCCTGGCCGTCGCAGCGGCCGCCGGTTGCATGAGCGTGGGCGACGAGCAGGGGGGCCGGGCCCAGCCCTCGCATTCGGCGGGCGGACACGGCGGTGACGCGCCGGACGGCGGGCCCGGCGGTCAGGCCGGCGGGGGCTGGTCGGGCGCGGGCGGTGGCGGCGGGCACCGGGGCGACGGCAAGGGCGGGAAGAAGGGTGATCCGGACGGGTCCGGATCCCCCGCGGCCGCGCCGTCGGCGGGGCGCAGCGCGGGGGCCTCGAAGGGGCCGGAGCCGGACCGGAGCGAGCGGCCGGGGATGCCGCACCCGCCGAAGGAGGAGCCGTCGCCGACGCGTTCCTCGGACCCGGAACCGCCGGCCTCGCCGGAGCCTCCCGCGTCGCCGTCTCCCGAGCCGACCGTGGCGGAGCCGTCCTCGTCGGCGGACGCGGAGCCGGTGCCGCAGCTGGTCGAGCGCGAACCGGCGCCGGAGGCCGGAGCACCGGCGTAGATGCCGTACAGTGGTGTGCGACCCACGTCTACGCAGACCGGTTTGCCTCCAGGGGTGCAGGGTGCGTATGGTGGTAGATCGTTTGATCCCATTTGCCCGGCGCCACCACAGAGCGCGCCGTGTGGCGCGTACTCTCCCTTACCGTGACGGACCGCATTGAGGCGGTCGAATGCGAACACGGAGTTGACGGGCGCGTGCCGACGAGACTCCGGAAGGTTTCGCATTCGCATGTCCATTTCCAGTACTGATCACGCCGTCGTGTCCGAGAACAGCGAGGCGGTCGAGGCCGTCGAGGTCACCGCGACCGTCGACGCCGTAGCGACCGTCGACGCCGTCCGGGCCACCGACGCCGTCGAGACCGCGGACGCCGACGAGGCCGCGGCCGACAAGGCGCCCGAGCTGACCTTCACGGACCTCGGTCTCCCCGAGAGCGTCGTGCGCAAGCTCACCCAGAACGGCGTGACCTCCCCCTTCCCGATCCAGGCGGCGACCATCCCGGACGCCATGGCGGGCAAGGACATCCTCGGCCGCGGCCGTACCGGCTCCGGCAAGACCCTCTCCTTCGGTCTGCCGACGCTGACCACGCTGGCCGGCGGGCACACCGAGAAGCGCAAGCCGCGCGCCGTCATCCTCACCCCGACCCGCGAGCTGGCGATGCAGGTCGCCGACGCGCTCCAGCCGTACGGCGACGTCCTCGGCCTGAAGATGAAGGTCGTCTGCGGCGGTACGTCGATGAGCAACCAGATCTACGCCCTCGAGCGTGGCGTCGACGTCCTCGTCGCCACCCCGGGCCGACTGCGCGACATCATCAACCGCGGCGCCTGCTCCCTGGAGAACGTCAAGGTCACCGTCCTCGACGAGGCCGACCAGATGTCGGACCTGGGCTTCCTGCCCGAGGTCACCGAGCTGCTCGACCAGGTCCCGCAGGGCGGTCAGCGGATGCTGTTCTCGGCCACGATGGAGAACGAGATCTCCACGCTGGTCAAGCGCTACCTGCACAACCCGGTCACGCACGAGGTCGACAGCGCCCAGGGCAACGTCACGACCATGTCGCACCACATCCTGATCGTGAAGCCCAAGGACAAGGCGCCGGTCACCGCCGCGATCGCCTCCCGCAAGGGCCGCACCATCATCTTCGTCCGTACTCAGCTGGGCGCCGACCGCATCGCCGAGCAGCTCTGCGACTCCGGTGTGAAGGCCGACGCGCTGCACGGCGGTATGACGCAGGGCGCCCGTACCCGCGTGCTCGAGGACTTCAAGAAGGGCTACGTCAACGCGCTCGTCGCCACCGACGTCGCCGCCCGCGGTATCCACGTCGACGGCATCGACCTGGTCCTGAACGTGGACCCGGCCGGCGACCACAAGGACTACCTGCACCGCGCCGGCCGTACGGCCCGCGCCGGCCGCACCGGCACCGTCGTATCGCTGTCGCTGCCGCATCAGCGTCGGCAGATCTTCCGCATGATGGAGGACGCGGGCGTCGACGCCGGGCGTCACATCATCCAGGGCGGTACGGCCTTCGAGCCCGAGGTCGCCGAGATCACCGGCGCCCGGTCGATGACCGAGGTCCAGGCCGAGTCGGCGGGCAACGCCGCGCAGCAGGCCGAGCGCGAGGTCGCCGAGCTGACCAAGGAGCTGGAGCGCGCGCAGCGGCGTGCGAGCGAGCTGCGCGAGGAGGCCGACCGGCTGGTCGCGCGGGTCGCCCGCGAGCGTGGTGAGGACCCGGAGACGGCGATCGCCGAGGCCCAGGCCGCGGTGGCCGGCACCGGCGAGACCGTCGTGGCGGAAACCGTGAGCGAGGTGTCCGTTTCGGCGCAGCCCGCCGCGCGCGACGCCGACCGTCCCGTCCGCGAGGAGCGTCCGGCCGGCTCGTCGTCGTACGAGCGTCGTGAGCGTCGGGACGACCGCGGTGACCGTGGGGACCGTGGCGGTGACCGGGGTGGCTTCAACCGGGACCGTGACGACCGTGGTGGCCGTTCCTTCAACCGGGACCGTGACGACCGCGGTGGGCGTTCCTTCGAGCGTCGTGACGACCGTGGTGGCCGTCCCGCGTTCAACCGTGACGACCGTGGCGGCCGTTCCTTCGAGCGTCGTGACGACCGTGGTGGCCGTCCCGCGTTCAACCGTGACGACCGCGGCGGTCGCTCCTTCGAGCGTCGCGACGACCGCGGTGGCTTCAACCGTGACCGTGACGACCGCGGTGGCCGTGCCCCGTTCAACCGTGACGACCGCGGCGGGCGTTCCTTCGAGCGTCGTGACGACCGTGGTGGCCGTCCCGCGTTCAACCGTGACGACCGCGGTGGCGACCGTGGCGCCGACCGCGGTGGCTTCAACCGTGACCGTGACGACCGCGGTGGCCGTTCCTTCGAGCGTCGTGACGACCGTGGCGGCTTCCGTGCCGGCGGCGAGCGCGGTGGGCACCGGGGCAGCGACCGTCCGTTCAACCGTGACCGCCGCGACGACCGTCCGGGCACCGGCTTCCGCGCCGGCGGCCACGAGCGTCCGGCAGCCCGCCGCGACGACCACCGTGGCACCGGCACCGGCACCGGCACCGGCTCCTTCGGGCGCCGTGACGACAAGCCGCGCTGGAAGCGCAACGGCTGACGTCGGCTGAGTGACCGGCTGCATCTGTAGCTCGCATCGGGAAGGGCCCGTACGACTTCGGTCGTACGGGCCCTTCCCCGTGTCCGCCGGATCTCCAGGATCCTCAAGGGCTCTTTCTGGCCAAGTTGTGACGTGTGTCACGCCCCCGGTGGGGGAATTGCTGGGGGCATGACAGATGACGGCACGGCGACTGGGCTCTCGGACGAGGAACGGCTGGCCCAGCTCGGATACACGCAGGTTCTCGCGCGCCGTATGTCGGCGTTCTCCAACTACGCGGTCTCCTTCACTATCATCTCGGTCCTGTCGGGCTGCCTGACGCTCTACCTGTTCGGCATGAACACCGGCGGCCCCGCCGTGATCACCTGGGGCTGGGTCGTGGTCGGCCTGATGACCCTGTTCGTCGGGCTGTCGATGGCCGAGATCTGCTCGGCCTACCCCACCTCGGCCGGCCTGTACTTCTGGGCCCACCGGCTGGCGCCGCCCCGCAGCGCGGCCGCCTGGGCCTGGTTCACGGGCTGGTTCAACGTGCTCGGCCAGGTCGCCGTGACGGCCGGCATCGACTTCGGTGCCGCGTCCTTCCTCGGCGCCTACCTCAATCTCCAGTTCGACTTCGAGGTCACGCCCGGCCGGACGATCCTGCTGTTCGCGGGGATCCTGGTGCTGCACGGCCTGCTCAACACCTTCGGGGTGCGGATCGTCGCGCTCCTCAACAGCGTGAGCGTGTGGTGGCACGTCCTCGGGGTCGCCGTGATCGTCGGCGCGCTGACCTTCGTACCGGACGACCACCAGTCGGCGTCCTTCGTCTTCGGCGAGTTCGTGAACAACACCGGCTGGGGCAGCGGCGTCTACGTGGTCGCCCTCGGCCTTCTGATGGCCCAGTACACCTTCACCGGCTACGACGCCTCCGCCCACATGACCGAGGAGACGCACGACGCCTCCACCGCGGGCCCCAAGGGCATCGTGCGGTCCATCTGGACCTCGTGGATAGCCGGCTTCGTCCTGCTCCTCGGCTTCACCTTCGCCATCCAGTCCTACGACGGCGCCCTCGGCTCCCCGACCGGCGCGCCGCCCGCCCAGATCCTCCTCGACGCGCTCGGCGCCACGGCGGGCAAACTGCTGCTGCTCGTCGTGATCGGCGCCCAGCTGTTCTGCGGGATGGCGTCCGTCACCGCCAACAGCCGCATGATCTACGCCTTCTCCCGCGACGGCGCTCTGCCCTTCTCGCAGCTCTGGCGCACCGTCAGCCCCCGTACCCGTACGCCCGTCGCGGCGGTCTGGCTCGCGGCCGGTGGCGCGCTGCTGCTGGGCCTGCCCTACCTGATCAATGTCACGGCGTACGCGGCCGTCACCTCCATCGCGGTCATCGGCCTCTACATCGCCTACGTCATCCCGACCCTGCTGCGGCTGCGCAAGGGCGACGACTTCGCCCGCGGCCCGTGGCACCTGGGCCGCTGGTCCCGGGCGATCGGCGTGGTGTCCGTCATCTGGGTGGGCGTCATCACCGTCCTGTTCATGCTCCCCCAGGTCTCCCCGGTGACCTCCGAGACCTTCAACTACGCCCCGGTCGCCGTCCTGGTCGTCCTCGGCTTCGCCGCCGTGTGGTGGTTCGCCTCGGCCCGGCACTGGTTCCTCAAGCCAACGGAGCCGGTCCCCGGTGCGGCGGGGTCCCCGCAGGCGGAGGTGACGGCCGAACCGGTCGATCCGTGACCGATCTCCGCCATCCGGCACGGCCGTGTCCCGATACCCGATCGGCGACACGGCCACGTCCCGCTATGCTCGGGGAGGCAACATCGCCTGGGCCCTTAGCTCAATTGGCAGAGCAGTGGACTTTTAATCCATTGGTTGTGGGTTCGAGTCCCACAGGGCCTACCAGAGAGCCCCCGCACCGGAGACTTCCGGGGCGGGGGCTCCTGCGTTTCCGGGGACCGGAGGACGGGGCCCGGTCAGCCGTTGACGACGATCCTGGCCGAGTTGTTGGTCAGGTCGGGGTCGTAGGTGCGGATCGGGGGCTCGTACTGGTTGTTGTCGATGGCGACCGTCGAGGTGGACCGGGTCGCGCTGTCGACGCGGAGGTCGAAGGGGAAGGTGTGGGTGGCGTGTTCGTTCAGGTAGATCGGGGTGGTGCAGCGGTAGCGGGGGGCGCCGAGCTGTTCCTCGACCCACTCGCCGTCCGCGGTCAGGGCGTAGCAGTCGTCGGGGCGGGCGGTGACGGTGGCGCCGGCCGGGATGCGGACGTCGACCGTGGCCACGGGCTCGCCCGCGCCGAGTGAGGCGACCCAGGCGGGGCCGCGGTTCTTGACCTTGATGTCGGCCCGTACGGTCTCGCCGACCGCGCCCTCGACCCGGCTGCCGATCAGCTTGAGGTCGGCGGTGTTGGTGGCGTGGATGATGACCGAACGGGAGTTGTCCTGCGGGTCCAGGTCAGGGACGGCAGCCGTGGCGGTGGCCGCAGGGGGGGTCTGCGCGGGGGCCGGGTCCAGCTCGGCGCCCGTGCCCGGCGTGTACGTCCGGCCGGCGCGGGCCGCTTCCAGGGCCTCGGCCGAGTAGGGCTCGACGGAGTAGTCGTAGCGCTCGTACAGGGCGTTCCGGCGGGCCTTCAGGGGGTTGGTGAGGGTGATCGACTCGCCGGGGGCGAGTGCCTCGTCGAGGACGCACAGCGCCTGGGTGCCGACCTCGGTGTCCAGGTACTCGCAGTTCGCGGGCCGCTCGGTGTAGGCGAGGCCGCGGGAGGCGGACAGGCGGAGCAGGACGCCCTCGGCGGTGCGGTTGCCGTTGTTGCTGAGGGTGGCGGGGGCGCTGATCAGGGTGCCCGGCGTGACGCCGTCCTGCCGGGGGGACTGGCTGAGGGCCAGGTCGGGGCCGTTGCCGACGGTCACCCGGGTCTCGCCCGGGTAGGACGTCAGCTCGCCGGCGGCGGCGGTGTAGCGCAGGGTGCCCGCGGCGCCGTCCGGGGCGTCCGGCAGCGCACTGACCCTGAGTTCGGCGGCCGTCACCACATCGGTGCCGGTGAGCGCGGGGACGTCGCAGACGGCCGTGACGGCGGTGTCGGGCGCACAGTTGGCGGGCCAGGTGATCTTCGCGAAGGCGGCCAGTTCGCCGGCGTCCACGGTCAGGCTTCCGGCGCCGACCGGGTTCGCGATGTTGTCGTGGGAGACCTTGAGCGTGACCGTCCGCTCGGGCGCGGACCCGTCCTCGTACGCGCCGGGCAGGATCAGCTCGTAGGGGTCCGAGTAAGTCCAGAGCTGGTCGCTGTCGGCGGCCGCGGGGCCCGCCGTGCCGAGGGTCAGCAGGGCGGAGGCTGCGAGGACGGGTACGAGCACGCGCCGGGTGCGGCGGGTCGTCGTATACAAGCGTGTCATGACCAGGCTGACTCGCGCCGGGGCCGATGGGTTGTACGGCGGCGGGTTCCGGTGCGGCGGCCGTACCGGACGGCATTTCTCCGGTTCGGGTTCCACCGATTTCCTGTGGGGTGCTTCACGCCGGGAATCTGATGGCTGGATTGGACAGTAATGATCAAGCCATGCGGTAATTGCGGGGCGCTTGATCAGCTCGGGGGAAACGGGCGGGTCCGGGGCTGGTTTCCGATACCGGGAAACCGATTCAACAATGAACAATACGGGGAGTCGATCGAATGACCAACGGAATACGCATGCGCCTGATCTCGGGTGCCGCCGCCGCATGCGCGGCCGGGGCGCTCGTGCTCACGGCGTCGCCGGCCCACGCCACCTCCGCCTCCACCTCGGTGGGGCTTCCGGGCGGCAACAAGGTGTCGGTCAACGCCTGGCACTGCGGCTTCTACGTGTCCGCCTGTGACTGGAAGGCGTCCACCAAGATGTCCGGCACCAACCCGCGCAAGGCCAAGTGGATCCAGAACCGCGCGGAACTCCAGGCCCACGGCATCAGCGTCTCCCTCACCATCTCCAAGAACCCCGAGGCCACGCTCACGATGAAGAGCCGGTCGCTGGGTGAGGTGCGGTGGAAGAACACCAATGCCAACATCTCCGACACCTACGGTCAGATGCGCCCCGGCGGCGCCACCACGTACGTGTCGACGCGCAGTTGCGGCTCGGCCCAGGTGACGAGCGCCATCAAGGTCAGCGAGAAGTGCGCGTACGCGGGCGCGGCCTGACCGTCGGACCGGCGCGGGTGAGCTGACGCTCGCTTCGCGCGATCCATGAGGGTGCCACACCGTCAGGGCCCGGCGGTGTGGCATTCCCTTCACGCTTTCATCGCATTTCCGTCGAGCTGGTTCCGCAATCACCGAAATCCATTTTCGCTGAATGCGGTGGTGCGGGCGGTGTGCGCGCAGAGAAATACGACGCACGGGGGCGTTCGTGAAATTCATCGGTGGTGGCAAGCGCGGGAGACGTGTCGTGTCCCGCGCGGCGGGGGTGGCGATATGCGCCGTGCTCGTGGTGTCGTGCACGTCCGCGGACGGCGATTCCGGGCGGCGAGAACCAGCCAACGCCCGTCAATTCGACCTGCTGGTCAGCGAGCAGAACGGTTACTACTACCACCCGTTCCTGCGTCAGGAGCCGGCCGGTCCCCAGGCACAGTCGTACGCCTTGCGGACGCTTTCCGAACTGGGCCGTGACCCGAGGACCGGCATGGCCGCGGAACGGGTCGCGTCCTTCCGCCGCGAGGCGCTGGAGGCGTCCCCGCTGTGGGGCCGCGAGTGGCTCGTCCCGCTGTGGCGGACCGGTGCCCGGGAGGCGCTGGGCGCCGGTGACGCGGCCGAGGTGAACCGGCTGCGGACTGCGGGCGGCTGGTACGTCGACCCCGCACTCGGCGACGACGGTGACGCGGCCCGCCTCGGCGCCACCTGGGCCGCCCTGGAGGTTCTCGACGCGCTCGGGCGCCTGCCGGAGCTGCCCGCGGCGGACCGGGCCGCCACCGTCTCCTGGCTGCGCGTGACGGCGGGCCGGGTGCGTGCCCTCGACCAGGCCGGTGCCCTGGCCCGCTCGCTGGAACTGCTGACGGAACCGGTTCCCGCCCCGCTCACCCGCATCGCGGCACCGCGCACCGACGACTTCGCGGACCTCACGCCCGAGACCAGGGCCGTCCGGCTCGACGACACCTACAGCTACGTGCTGGTCCAGGAGGCCGCGGGCAAGCGGCCCGCCGTGGACCGCCGGATCTGGGAGCCGGTGCTGCGCG
The DNA here is from genome assembly GCF_042723915.1 of Streptomyces sp. NPDC058335. Classification (NCBI taxonomy): domain Bacteria; kingdom Bacillati; phylum Actinomycetota; class Actinomycetes; order Kitasatosporales; family Streptomycetaceae; genus Streptomyces; species Streptomyces sp. NPDC058335. The sequence continues at coordinate 442,330 of NZ_JBHXHX010000005.1, forward strand.
ACGGCGCGGCCACCCTCCCCTACGAGCAGCTCCACAACCTGGTGCACCTCCTCAAGGCGGCCGGGTCCCCGGCGGCCGTGTTCGCGCCGGTCCTGAAGCGGCTGGACGGCGAGCGCCTCGACGACGGCACCGTGCGGGACCCAGACGCCTACCTCGGCAACCCCGACGCCTCCCTCTTCGTGCAGCGGCTGCGGGCGCTGGCCGGCTGGTCGCGGAAGGACCCGGCGCTCCTGACCGCGCCGGAGCGGGAGGAGACGTCCGGCGAGGCGAGCCAGGAGGGCCCCGAACGGCTGAACCGGGCCGCCCTGCGCACGGTCACCGAGGGCGTCGACGCGAGCGGACCGGCACGGGAACTCTGCGCCGACCCGCGCGTCCTGCCGGCCACCGTGACCGAGCGGAACGCCACCCAGTGGCAGCGCACCGCCCTCACCTGCGCCGACGCCGGCATCACGACCGGCGTCCCGGCGATCGGCAGCTGGCGCGCGGACACCCCGGACCGGGTGGTCGCGGCGGCCACGGTCGTCGTCGGCCTCGCCGACAGCGGCCGGCGCGACGCCGTCCCGTCGTGGATCGACGCCGGGACCCTGAAGCGCTGGGCCCTGCACCCGGACCGGTTCACCTCCGTCTACGGCTACGCGCTGGTCGTACGGGCGTACGCGCTGCTCGGCGGTCGGCTCGACGCGGCTCTGCGCGAGGCACTCGGGCGCGGTGTCACGCCGTACAGGGGCTGTCCGGGACTGCCCGACCTGTACCAGGTCGGCGGCGGGGACGAGGCCTGCGATCTGAAGACCACCTGGGGCGTATGGACGCTCGACCGGCAACTGGACGGCGCCATGGGCTGGTTGCCGACCGGGGCCACGAAGAACGGAAAGTGAGCGGGAATTCGGTGAACGTGTTGCTGCGGGCCGAGGGCGTGGGCAAGTCCCACCCCCTGCGGGGAAGGAGGGTCGACGTCCTGCGGGAGGTCGACCTGGCCGTGAGAGGCGGCGAGATCACGGCGCTGGTCGGGCACTCGGGCTCCGGGAAGACCACGTTGCTGCACATCCTCGGGCTGCTCACCCAGCCGGACGGCGGCCGCGTGGTCGTCGAGGGCGGCGACGGCCCCGTCGACACCTCGGGGCTCGGGGACGACGCGCTGGCCGGCCTGCGCCGCCGCAGGCTCGGCTTCGTCTTCCAGTCGTACAACCTGCTGCCGCAGCACTCGGCGCTGCGCAACGTCCTCCTGCCGTACGCCGGCCGGCGCGGCGAGGGCGAGGAACGCGCCCGCAGCCTGCTGGCGCGGGTCGGGCTCGCCGAGCGCGCCGACCATCTGCCCGGCGAGCTGTCCGGCGGCGAGCAGCAGCGCGTGGCCCTGGCCCGCGCGCTGGTCAACGACCCGCCCGCGATCCTGGCCGACGAGCCGACCGGAAACCTCGACACCGACAGCGAGGAACTGCTCCTCGGCCTGTTCCGCGAACTCGCAGACGAGGGCCGGGCGGTGCTCCTCGTGACCCACAACCCGGCCGTCTCCGACTCCGCGGACGTCGTGCACCGGCTGGAACGCGGCGTCCTTGCGACCACGGAGGAGAAGAGGGGGAGCGCGGAGTGAACGTCTTCGGTCTGGCCCTGGCCAACGTCCGCGCCCTGCGCCGCCGTCTGTTCGGCCTCGTCGCGCTGGTCTCCGTCGCCGCCGCCGTCTGCCTCGGTGCACTCGGCATCGCCGAACGGGCGCAGGGCGTCACCGACACGGGCGTCAAGGAGAGCAACGCCAACCGCAGCATCACCGTCGACCGCCCCGCCGACCGGCCGGGCACCGCGCCCCTGACGGACCGTACGGCCGCACGCCTCGCGAAGCTGCCGCACGTCGAGTCGGTGCAGCACCGGGCGCAGGTGTCGTTCGGCGTCCTCACCGACGCCGGGGACACCGTCCTGCTGTATGCCACGACCCACCGCCCGGCCCTGACCCCGCCGATCACCGAGTCCGTGCGCGAGGACCTCTTCCCGCTGCGCCCCGGCGAGATCGTCACCCCGGCCACCTCCCAGGGCGTGGACCTGAGCCGGCTGGTGGGCCAGGACGTCGAGACCGAGACCACCCGCTTCGTACGGCCCGGCGAGGGCACCGGTGTCACCGGCCACGCCCGCCTGGTCGGGGTGTACGACCCCACCTGGCAGCTCGACAACCCCGACGCCGCCTACGCCGCCGACCCCACCGTGATCGGCTGGGCCGCCCAGCGCTCCGGGGAACCCGAGAAGAACTACCTGGCCACCATCGGCTACGACCAGCTGACCGTGGTCGCCCGTACGGCCGCGGACGTGCCCGAGGTGACGAAGGCCGTGCAGCGGCTCGGCTATCCGGCGGTCACCCTCCAGCAGCAGCTCGACGCCCTGCCCGCCGTCCTGGAGATGATCCGGGTGGTCGGTCAGGTGCTGCTCGGCGTCCTCGGTGTGCTGGCCTTCGTCGGCGCGGTCACCGTGACCGGGGCGCTGTCCCGGCAGCGGGCCCAGGAGATCGGCATCCTCAAGGCGGTCGGTTTCCGCACCCGCGCCGTCCTCACGATGCTCGTCGTGGAGATGGCCCTGGTCGGCGGGGTGGCCGCACTGCTCGGCACGGTGCTCGGCGCCCTCCTCGGCTCGGTCGCCGCGGCCTTCCTGCGCGGCAGCGCCGACCTGGCGCCGTACGTCGGGGGCTGGGTGCTGCTCCCGCCGCCGGTCACCCTGCTGCTGCTCCTCGCCCTGACCGTGCTGGTGGTGGCGGCGGGTTCGCTGGGCCCGGCGCGCAGGGCGGCCCGGATGTCCCCCACGGATGCGATGAAGGACTGGTGAACGTGAATCCCGTCAATCCCCCCATGCCCCGCCCGACGACGCACGCGCGTGTGCGCACGCCGCTCTCCGTCGCCGCCCTCGCCGCGACGGCCGCCCTGCTCGCCACGGCCTGCTCGGGCCCGGGTGGCGTCGACCTGGGCACGGACTGGAAGGGCGCCTCGGCCTTCGCGCTCGCCGAGGTCGACGGCCTGGTGACGGTCGTCGGGGTGAACGCGGACAAGTCCCGCGCGGAGAGCCTCGCCGTGGTGCCCCAGCAGGCCGACGACGACCGGGCGGTCGGCCCGCAGATCGTCGAACTGGCCGACGGACGCTGGCTGGTGACGGTCCCCCGCAAGGGCGGCAAGCCGGACCGGCGCTACCTCGTCAACCGTGCGGACCACACGCTGGACGGCCTGCGGGGCGACGAACGGCTGCGTCGCGTCCTGCCGGGAAGGACGCTGGTCGCCGAGGTCGCGGGACTGCCCGACGCCAAGTCGGCGAGCGGGTCCCCGGAGTCCACCGTGCTGGTGCGGAACCCCGCCGACTGGTCCACCCGGCGCGAGGTGAAGGTCCCGGGCACGATCGGCCTCGCCGCCTCCGACCCGGCCTCGGACACCGTCTGCCTCGGCAGCGGCAGCGGTTCCGGTTCCGGCACCCGCGTCACCGTCGTACGGCTGACCGACGGCGAGGTCACCACCGTGGCCGGACCGGCCGGACTCGACGTCACGGGCCTCGCCTGCCCGGCCGGTCGTCCGGTCGTCGTCGGCTCCCCGGCCGAGGGCGCCTCCGGCGCGTCCGGCAAGGTGCGGGTCTCCGTGACCGGGAACGCCGCCGGTACGGCCGTCTCGGTGGACGGCGGCCGGGCCGACGCCGTCGCCGCGACCGGCACGTCGATCGTGGTCGCCGCGGCGACGGGCGGCGACACCGACCTCGTGGAGGTCGACGCCGGGACGGGCGAGGAACTGCGCCGTGCCCGCGTCGAGGGCCTCGCCGGGGCCCAGCACCTCACCCGTACGGCGACGGGCTGGCTCGTCTACGGCGAGGACTCGGTGACCCGCGTCGACCTCGGCTCCGGCGCGACCGAGCGGTTCGACCTGCCGGGGACCCTGCTGGACGCCTGAGCCGCACGGCCGTGGAGCGACCCGATGTGAACAAGTGGATGTGAGTTCTCACATCTGAGTGATAGAACTGTCCTCATGGGTATCGCCAACCGTCTCGATCTGACCCTGCGGCTCGTCCAGGGAGCCGTGGGGCAGGTCTCCGTCGCCGAACTCGCGCAACGGCTCGGGGTGTCCGAGATGACCGTGCGCCGGGACCTCGACGCGCTGGAGAAGCAGGGCCTGGTACGCCGGGTGCACGGCGGGGCCGTACCGGCGCGGGCCCGTGAGGAGGGCGCCGGCTTCGACGCGCGCGAGGCGTGGCAGGGCGCGACCAAGGACCGGCTGGGCGCTGCCGTCGCCGGCCTCGTGGAGCCGGGAACTCGGGTGCTGCTGGACGCCGGGACCACCACCGCGCACGTGGCCGAACACCTCGCCGGGCGCGGCCCCTTGACCGTCGCGGTGCTCAGCCTCCAGGCGGCGGCACGGCTGGCCGACCGGCCCGGCGTCGAGCTGCTGGTCGTCGGCGGACGCTCGCGGCCCGGCGAGCGGTCCCTGGTGGGGCCGCTCGCGCTGCGCACCCTGGAGTCCCTCGCCTTCGACCTGTTCGTGATGTCCATCGGCGGGGTGCACGCCGGGCACGGCTGGTCGGAGTTCTCCCTCGACGACGCGGCCGTGAAGCGGGCGGGGCTCGCCCAGGCGGACCGCACGGTCGCCGTGGCCGACGCGACGAAGCTGGGCGTGCGCGCCTTCAACCGGGTCGCCCCGCTCGACGCCGTGCAGACCTTCGTCACCGACACCGCCGCGGCCGACCCCGGCACCCACCCCGCGGGCCCGGAGACCCTCCGCGCCCTGGGGGAGGCCGGCGTCGAGACGCTGCTGGTCTGAGAACGACCTCTGGGACGCGCGTACAGCGCTGGTCCGTCAGTCCACCACCGAGCCGAGGAGTGAACCCCGTGTCCCACCCGCCCCTGATGATCCTCGTCGCCGGCCCGTACCGCTCGGGCACCGGCGACGACCCCGCGAAGCTCGCCGCGAACGTACGGGCCATGAACGAGACCGCCCTCGCCCTGTACCGCGCCGGGCACCTGCCGGTCACCGGCGAGGCCCTGGCGCTGCCCCTGCTGGAGACGGCGGGCAGCACCGGCCCCGGCGACCCGCTCTTCGAGGAACTCTTCCACCCCCTCGCCGAGCGCCTCCTCGACCGCTGCGACGCCGTCCTGCGGATCGGCGGCCCCTCGCAGGGCGCGGACCGGATGGTGGACCGGGCCCACGCGCGCGGCAAGGACGTCTACACGGACCTCGCCGGCGTACCGGCCGCCGGCGGCACCCGATGACCGCCCCGGCCGGCCGTCCCGGCATCGACGTCCCCGACCCCCGTGGCCGTACCGGACTCGACCGCCAGGGCCGCGACCTGACGGGCAACGCGCGCGTGCGCGTCGTCGACGTCGAGGTGCTCGCCTGCGACTGGTCCGTGCTGCGCCGCACCACCTTCGACTACCGGCACGGCGACGGCCACTGGAGCCGGGAGCGACGCGAGACCTACGACCGCGGCGACGGTGCCACCATCCTGCTCTACGACCCCGACCGGCGTACGGTACTGCTGACCCGTCAGTTCCGGCTGCCGGCCTACGTCAACGGCCACCCCGACGGCATGCTGCTGGAGACCGCGGCCGGACTGCTGGACGGCGACGACCCGCGGGAGGCGATCCGCCGCGAGGCCGTGGAGGAGACCGGGCGGACCGTCCACGAGGTCGAGCACGTCTTCGACGCCTTCATGAGCCCCGGCTCGGTCACCGAACGCCTGAGCTTCTTCGCCGCCCCCTACGACGGCTCGGCACCCGGCGTGGAGACGGCCGGCGTCGCGGCGGAGGGGGAGGACATCACGGTGGTGGAGCTGCCCTTCACCGAGGCGCTCGCCCTGATCCGCACGGGCGGGATCGCCGACGCGAAGACCATCATGCTGCTCCAGTGGGCGGCGCTGGACGGGCCGTTCGGCCTCAGCTCACGCTGAGTTCGGTGAGATCGGTGACGTCTGTCAGTTCCGTCCGATCCGTCAGGTCGGCCAGCGGCAGCGTGTGCCGGGTCGTCAGGACCTTGGCGCGCAGGTAGCGCACGTTGTGCGGGGTGGTGAAGACGCCGGTGGGCACGCGCTCCTGGACGCCGATGCCCAGCCCGCGGAGCTGCTCCGCCTTGTCGGGGTTGTTGGACAGGAGGTCGAGTTCCGTGATGTCCAGGGCGCGCAGCATCTGAGCGGCGGCGGTGTAGTCCCGGGCGTCCTCCGGCAGCCCGAGGGCGGCGTTCGCCTGGTAGGTGTCGAGGCCCTGGTCCTGGAGGGCGTACGCGTCGAGCTTGTTGTAGAGGCCGATGCCGCGGCCCTCCTGGCGCAGGTAGAGCAGGACCCCACCGTGCTCGGCGATGCGCTCGACCGCCTCGCGCAGCTGCGGGCCGCAGTCGCAGCGGGCGGAGCCGAAGACGTCACCGGTCAGGCACTCGGAGTGCAGCCGGACGAGGGGCACGGGGCCGGGTTCGCCGAGGACGACGGCGACGTGCTCCTGGCCGTCGGCGAGTCCGTGGAAGGTGACGAGTTCGGCGTCGACCGAGTAGCCGTCGTGGAAGCGCAGCGGTACCCGGACGCGGGCACGCTGGGTGGCGGCGGGGGTGTCGAGCATGCGGGTTCTCCGGGTCCGGTGTTCTGCTTCAGATTTGAAGCAGATCTACGGTCGCGACCCTACCCCATGCTTTAAATTTGAAGCAACGGACTTGTGCCGCGGCTCACGGTGGCGTGGCTACGACGCCCCGGAGCAGGGCGACGAACGCCGGCGCCACGGCAGATCCTCGGGCGCGGCCTCGCCGCCGTCCCCCTGGAGACCCTGGGCGACCTGCGTGAAGATCTGCTCCAGCTGCCCCACCTGCTCGGGCGTGAGCCGGTCGAACAGCAGGCTGCGTACGGTGTCCACATGACCGGGCGCCGCGTTCTCCAGGACCGCCATGCCCTCGTCCGTCAGGACCGCGACGCTCCCGCGCTTGTCCCACGCGCAGTCCTCGCGCCGCACCAGCCCGTCCTTCTCCAGCCGCGTCACCGCGTACGTCAGCCTGCTGCGGGTCGCCTTCAGCCGCTCCGCCAGGTCGGTCATGCGCAGCCGCCGTTCCGGCGCATCGGAGAGGTTGGCGAGGATGGAGTAATAGGCGTGAGGCATGCCGGCCTCCTGCTGGAGCTGCCGGTCGATCGCGTCCTCCAGGAGGAGGTATCCGGCGATGTACGCGCGCCAGGCGCGCTGCTCCTCGGGGGTGAGCCAGCGGGTCGTCATGCCTCCAGTGTAGGTTTGTTTCAAACTTGAACCAAGCCCGTTGTCCGACCGGGCCCCGCCGTCCCGCCGAACCCGGGCATCCGTCCGTTCCGACCCCGATCCCGGAGAGACCCGCGCCGATGCCGTACCCGTACGTCCTGCTGTCCGCCGCCGTCTCCCTCGACGGCTACCTCGACGACACCGGCCCCGACCGGCTGCTGCTGTCCGGCCCGGCCGACTTCGACCGGGTCGACGAGGTGCGGGCCTCCGTCGACGCCATCCTGGTCGGGGCCGGCACGATCCGCGCCGACAACCCGCGCCTGCTGGTCAACTCACCCGTCCGCCGCGCGGCCCGGGTGGCCGCAGGGAAGCCGGAGTACCCCCTCAAGGTGACGGTCAGTGGTACCGGGGAGCTGGACCCGGGGGCGCAGTTCTGGCACACCGGCGGTGACAAGGTCCTCTACACGACGGGCACCGGCGCGGACCGCGCCCGTGCCCTCGGTCTCGGCCGCGCGGCCGACGTGGTCCCGCTGGGTCCCGGCCTCGACTGGCGCCGGCTCCTGGAACACCTCCACGACGTACGGGGCGTACGGCGCCTCATGGTCGAGGGTGGCGGCACGGTCCACACCCAGCTCCTCCAGGCCGGCCTCGCCGACGAACTCCAGCTCGTCACGGCCCCGCTGTTCGTGGGCGACCCGGACGCGCCCCGGCTCTTCGGCCCCGGGGGCTATCAGGGTGGACGCCTGCGGCTGGTCGGGACCCGGCGCATCGAGGACGTGGTCCTCATGTCGTACGAGCCCACCGCGCCCGGCGCCGGCCCGCTCCCCGCCGCCGCCGACCGGCACTGGCTGGCCCTCGCCTGCGAGCTGGCCGCCGCCTGCCCGCCCTCGCGGACCGCGTTCAGCGTCGGCGCCGTCGTGGTGGCGGCCGACGGCACGGAGCTGGCGCGCGGACACTCCCGGGAGGCTGGCGATCCCGTCGTCCACGCCGAGGAAGCGGCCCTCGCCAAGATCGACGCCGCCGACCCCCGGCTGGCCGGCGCGACCGTCTACAGCAGCCTGGAACCCTGCGCCCGGCGCTCCTCCCGTCCGGCCCCGTGCGCCCGCCTCATCCTCGACGCGGGCGTGCGCCGGGTCGTGACGGCCTGGCGGGAGCCGGACACCTTCGTCACCGACGCCGACGGGAGCGGCCTGCTCGCCGCCGCGGGCGCGGACGTCGTCGTACTTCCGGAGTACGAGGTGCAGGCGAAGGCGCCGAACGGTCATCTGCTCTGACGGACCCCCTGCGCGGCCCCCCGGGTCCGACCGTGGTTCTGAGCGTCCCCCGCATGGCGTAGACTGGTGTCACACCGACGCGGGGTGGAGCAGCTCGGTAGCTCGCTGGGCTCATAACCCAGAGGTCGCAGGTTCAAATCCTGTCCCCGCTACTCAAGGCCGAGGGCCGGAATCCTGATCATGGGATTCCGGCCCTCGGTGCGTTCGGGGCGGCACTGACGTCACCTTCCGTGATCGCGTCGGAGCCCTGTGCATAACATCTGAGTCACCATCAAAACCCTTGTGGCCCCTGAGGGGTGTCCGTCCGGCGGTCAACTCGCCCGTTTTTCACCGGTCGTGGGTCGAAAGTCCAGGCCAGAAATGTTGTTGATCAAGCAGAACGGCTTGGAATCCCGCCCCCGGGTCTATTAACGTTCGATAACGCAGCGCGGTCGTCCCAGCCGTCACAAGAGTCGGCTCCGTGCGCACGCGCCGAATCCCGCAAGGGAACCGGGGAACCACCAACTTGGGGTGAATCACGCGGAAGCCGCCGTACAGTCACGGCCGGTATACGCGCGTAGGAGACCTTCCCGCTCCGAACCCGTCAGCTAACCCGGTAGGCGACGGAAGGAAAGGAGCACGCCCGCGTGGCGTCCAACCGGCCTGTCCCAGAAGCCCCCACCGTGCCCGCCCAGCAGACCTTCGGCTACGGCACGTACCGCACCGACGAGGGCCCCTGGGAGGAATGGAACCCCACCGCGGACTCCGTTCGCCCGGTGCGCGGAAAGCACCGCGTCGCCAAGCAGCGCGGCGGACTCGCCCGCAGCTCCACCGTTCTCGGCGTCGGTGTCATAGCCGCCGTCGGCGGCGCGGGCATGGCCAGCGCCAACACCGGCAAGTCGCCGGTCTCCATCTCCCTTCCCGACCTGCCCTCGGTGGGTTCCCTCATCTCGGACGACGACACCCCCGAGGAGACGGCGGCCCCCGCGCTCAGCACCTTCGGCGCCGAGACCGTCGCCGACGAGAGCGCCGACAGCGGTGCCGACGCCGGTGAGGCGCTGCGCAGCCGGATCATGGCGCAGGTCGAGTCGCAGCAGACCCAGGTCGAGACCAAGGCCCAGGAAGCCGCCGAGGCCGCCGCGGCCAAGGCCGCCGCCGACGCCGCCGCCAAGGCCGAGAAGGCGGCCGCGGCCAAGGCCGAGGCCGCCAAGAAGAAGGCCGCCGAGGAAGCCGCCAAGAAGGCGGAGGCCGAGCGCCTCGCCGAGCTGGCCAAGCAGTACACGCTGCCGACCTCCTCGTACACGATCACCTCGACCTTCGGGCAGGCCGGCCCCTACTGGTCCTCCGGGTACCACACCGGCCTCGACTTCGCCGCCCCCACCGGCACGCTCATCAAGGCCGTGCACAGCGGCACCATCACCTCCGCCGGCTATGACGGGTCGTACGGGTACAAGACCGTGCTCACCCTCGATGACGGCACCGAGATCTGGTACGCCCACCAGTCCTCGATCAGCGTCAGCATCGGCCAGAAGGTCGCCACCGGCGACGTCATCGGCCGCGTCGGCGCCACGGGCAACGTCACCGGGGCCCACCTCCACATGGAGGTCCACCCGGGCGGCAGCAGCTCCGGCATCGACCCGGCCGCCTGGCTGCGGGACAAGGGGCTCAACCCCTGAGATTCCTTCCAGGGGGCCCTTGCCCGGTCACCCTGAGGTCTTCCGGGAAGTGTCACGGGGGTCGGTGAGGTCTGCGCCCGGATGTTTCCCGGATGTTCGTGAACCCTGGCCGGAGGCGCGGAATGCGTGCCTTCGGCCAGGGTGTTGTCATAACTCATGACTTCTCTGCGCAAGCTCGGCTCCTCCGGCCCGGAGGTCTTCCCGCTCGCCCTCGGCGGCAACGTCTTCGGCTGGACCGCGGACGAGACGGCCTCCTTCGCCGTCCTCGACGCCTACGCGGCCGGCGGCGGCAACTTCGTCGACACCGCCGACTCCTACTCCTCGTGGATCGAGGGCAACAGCGGCGGCGAGTCCGAGACCGTCATCGGCAACTGGGTCAAGGCCCGCGGCAACCGCGACGACGTCGTGATCGCGACCAAGGTGAGCCAGCACCCCGACCACCAGGGGCTGAGCGCGGCCAACATCAAGGCCGCCGCCGACGCCTCGCTGCGGCGCCTGGGCACCGACCGCATCGACCTCTACTACACCCACTTCGACAAGCCCGAGGTGCCGGTCGAGGAGATCGTCGGCGCGCTCGACGAACTGGTGAAGGCGGGCAAGGTGCGGCACATCGCCGCCTCCAACATCACGCCCGAACGCCTGCGGGCCTCCCTGGAGTTCTCCGACCGGGAGGGCCTCGCCCGGTACGTGGCGCTCCAGCCCCACTACAACCTGGTCTCCCGCGAAACCTACGAGGGGGAACTCCAGGACCTCGTCGCCGCCTCCGGCCTCGCCGCCGTGCCGTACTACGCGCTCGCGTCCGGCTTCCTCACCGGCAAGTACCGCCCCGGTGCGACGGTGGACAGCGCCCGCGCCCAGGGCGCCGCCAAGCACCTGGCGACCGAGCGGGGGCAGAAGGTGCTGACCGTCCTCGACGAGGTCGCCCGCGCCCATGACGCCGAGGTCGCCACGGTGGCCCTGGCCTGGCTCGCCGCCCAGCCGACGGTCGCCGTGCCGATCGCCTCCGCCCGCACGGTCGACCAGCTGCCCGCCCTGCTGGCGATGGCCGACCTGGCGCTGACGGAGGCGGAGATCACCCGCCTGACGGAGGCCTCCGCCTAGCGGGTACGGGTCGTACGGCGCTCAGGGCTGGTGCGGGGCGGGCTGGGTGTACGGGGTCTGCGGGTACGGGGTCTGCGGGTACGAGGTCTGCGGGTACGAGGCCTGGGGGTACGGCGAGGCGTAGGGGGTGTACGAGGCCTGCGGCTGGGGTGAGGGGTGCCCGGGGTACCCGTAGTACCCGGGTTGCGGGTGCGCCGCCCCCATCGGGTACCCGTACCCCCCGTGCATGCCGTACGCCCCGTAGACCGGCAGGGGCGCGGGCGCCGTCAGCCGGGACGCGTGCTCCAGCGCGGGCCGGGCCACCTCCCTGCGCCGCCACAGCTCGTTCAGCAACTCCCGTTCCCGAACGACGAAGTCGGTGCCGCCCCGCCCGTGCCGCCCGCGGTGCCGCAGGAACGCGAGGGACGTGGCGTAGGCCTCGTACTGCGCGACCGCCCGTGCCGCGGGCCTGCCCAGGTGACGGCGGGCGTACTGCCGGGCCAGCCTCCGCGCCCGCATCGAGCCGAGGGCGTACGGCTCGGCCGGGCCGATCCAGCCGGCGGCCGTGTACGCGGGCAACTCGTCGCGCACGGTGCCCAGCTCGCGCTGGCGCGTCCACACCACCAGCCAGGTCAGCACCCCGAACGCGGGCACCATGAACGCCCCGTACACGGCGAAGAAGCCCCAGTCGCCGAAGGTCGCCGAGCCGTTCCACAGGGCGTGCATGAGCATCGCGAGGAACAGGCCGCACAGGGGCAGCACCACGCGCCGTACCCGCTGGCGCTCGCCGGACAGCGCGGCGATGCCGAAGCCGAGGCCGGTCAGGACCGTGAACAGGGGGTGCGCGAACGGCGACATGACGACCCGCACGAAGAACGTCGCGACGGTGACGGAGGCGATGCCGCCGTCACCGGTGAGCTGGTCGGTGCCGAAGGCGTTGCCGAGGTACAGGATGTTCTCGGTGAAGGCGAAGCCGGTGGCGGTGATCCCGGCTATCACCACCCCGTCGACGATCCCGGTGAAGTCCCGCCTGCGGAACAGGAACACGAGGAGGATGGCCGCCGCCTTGGCGGACTCCTCGACGACGGGCGCGATGACCGTCGCGCCCAGGGTGTCGGCGTGGGCCGGATCGGCCGTCGCCGTCGCTATCCAGCGGACCGCGAAGCTGTTCGCGACGATCGCTATCAGCGCCGCCGCGCACGCGCCCCAGGCGAAGGTGAAGACCAGATTGCGCCAGGGGCCGGGCTCCACCCGGTCGAGCCAGCGGAACGCGGCTATGAGCAGCGGTACGGGAAGCACCGCGAGGCCCAGTCCGACCAGGAACCCCTCCGTGCCCGTCTGCTCACGGACCAGGGCGAGGATCACCAGCCCCGACAGGAAGAGCAGCGTGATCAGCGCGCCGTAACGGACCCACTTGTGCTGCCACCAGTGCGCGTGCCGCAGCACACCGCCCCCGGCCGGGCCGCCGGGCTGCGGCGGGTGCGGGGGAAGCGGTGGGAACGGGGAACTGGTGGCCACGGCATCGACCCTAACGAGGGAGAGGACGGTGGTGGAGGGAATTACGGCTGGTCAGTGATCCCGGCGACCCTCGTGCTGTACGCGGCGGAAGAGCAGATCGTTCACCACATGACCCTTGTCCAGACCCTGTCCCTCGAAACGGGTCAGCGGCCGGAAGTCGGGACGCGGCGAGAAACCGCCGTCGGCCGTCGTGTTGGCGAAGTCGGGGTGCGCGGTCAGCACCTCGAGCATCTGCTCCGCGTACGGCTCCCAGTCGGTCGCGCAGTGCACGAGCGCGCCCGGTCTCAGCCGGGTCGCGGCCAGGCTGAGGAACTCCGGCTGGATGAGGCGCCGCTTGTGATGGCGCTTCTTGGGCCAGGGGTCGGGAAAGTAGACGCGCAGCCCGTCGAGGGAGTCCGGGGGGAGCATCTCGCGGAGCAGGATGATCGCGTCGCCGTTGGCCACGCGGACGTTCTTCAGACCGGTCTGGTCCGCGAGGTTGAGGAGATTGCCCTGGCCGGGGGTGTGGACGTCCACGGCGAGGATGTTCGTCTCCGGGTCGGCGGCGGCCATCTGGGCGGTCGCCTCGCCCATGCCGAAGCCGATCTCCAGGACGACCGGCCGGTCGTTGCCGAACAGGTCGGCGAGGTCGACGCTGTGTCCGTCGATGTCCAGGCCCCACTTCGCCCACAGCCGCTGGAGCGCGTCGGCCTGTCCCGCGGTCACCCGGCTGCGGCGCGGCTGGAAACTCCTGATCCGCCGCTCGAAATGCGATCCGGCGGGGTCGGCCCTCGGACCGTCGGGAAAGCGCGGCTCCCCCTTGGCACGGGTACGGCGGACGGACTCGCCGGGGTGGTGATCACCGGGGGCGGGCCTGGGAGCTTCTGGGGTACTCAGCGAATCAGACACAGTGCGGTCGATTTTACGGCCGTCGGAAGGGGTGGGCCGGGCCGACGGGGGGGGAGTGCGTGAGCGCGGGTGGGGCGATCACCGTCGCGCCGCCACCCGCCTACACCTGCCCCAGTGCCGCCAGTGCCCTGCGGGCCACCTCCCGGCCGATCGGCAGGGAGGCCGTCGCCGCGGGGGAGGGGGCGTTCAGCACGTGGATCGCGCGCGGGGACTGTCGTATGAGGAAGTCGTCCACCAGGGAGCCGTCCCGCCGGACGGCCTGGGCGCGGACGCCGGGGGCCGCGCGGACCAGGTCCTGCGGCTGGACGGCGGGCAGCAGGCGGCGGACCTCCGCCACGAAGGCGCGCTTGGACAGGGACCGGTGCAGCTCCCCGACGCCATGGCGCCAGTGCCGGCGGGCCAGGCGCCAGGCGCCCGGCCACGCCGCCGTCGCCGCGGCCTCCCGCGGGCGGACGACGCCCCAGCCGTATCCCTCGCGGGCCAGGGCCGGGACCGCGTTGGGGCCGACGTGGACGCTGCCGTCCAGGCCGCGGGTGAGGTGCACGCCGAGGAACGGGAAGGCCGGGTCGGGGACCGGGTAGACCAGGCCGCGCACCAGGTCCTGGCGGGCCAGCTCGTAGTACTCGCCGCGGAAGGGGACGATGCGGACCTCGGGGTCGTCGCCGGTCAGGCGCGCGATCCCGTCGCAGTGCAGACCCGCACAGTTCACCAGGACGCGGCCTCGGACGATCTCCCCGCGCGCGGTGCGGACGGCCACACCGCGGTCGGGGCGGCGGTCGATGCGGACGACCCGCGCGCCGTAGCGGATCTCCGCGCCGGAGGCCTCGCCGAGCTGCCGCGCGACCGCGGTGAAGTCGCAGGTGCCGGTCGTGCCGACGTGGATCGCCGCCAGGCCGGTGACCTCCGGCTCGTACTCCGTGATCTGGGCGGGGCCCAGTTCGCGCACCGCGATCCCGTTCTCCCGGCCGCGCTGGGCCAGGGCGTGCAGGCGCGGCAGCTCGGCGCGGTCGGTCGCGACGATCAGCTTGCCGGTGACGGCGTGCGGTATGCCGTACTCCGCGCAGAACTTGATCATCTCGGCGGAGCCCCGGACCGCGTAGCGCGCCTTGAGCGAGCCGGGGCGGTAGTAGATACCGCTGTGGATGACGCCGCTGTTGCGGCCCGTCTGGTGGCGGGCCGGGCCCGGTTCCTTCTCCAGCACCGTCACGCGGGTGCCCGGCGCGGCACGGCTGATCGCGTGCGCCGTCGACAGGCCGACGATCCCGCCTCCGATCACCAGCACGTCGCAGTCGTAGCCGATCGCCCGCACCTGCACCACCTCCCGGCTTCGATAGTGCACTGCGCCACTGACAATGCCTTCAAACCCGTGCGGCGCCCCCGGCGCGGCCGGCTCAGGCCGGCGTCATCAGCAGGGGCCGGGCCCGCTCGCGCAGCTCGACCACGCGCGGCTCGTCGCCGTACGGCTCCAGGCGGTGCAGGAGGTCCTTGACGTACTCGGTGGTGCGGGCGGACGAGATACGGCCGGCCACCTCCACCGCCCGTACGCCCTGCGCGCAGGCCGCGTCCAGATTGCCCGATTCCAGCTCGGCGACGGCCGAGACGACGAGCCGCAGGCCGTGCGAGCGCACGAACTCCTCCGTCGGCTGCGACAGTGCCTGCTCCGTGAAGCGGCGCACCTGGCGTGGTGCCTTCAGGTCGCGGTAGCACTCGGCGGCGTCGGCGGCGAAACGGTCGTAGGAGTAGAAACCCAGCCAGGACGGGTCGTGGTCGCCGTCGCGGGCCCGCTCCAGCCAGCTTTCGGCCGCCTTGAGAGCGGCACCGGCGGCCTGCGCGTCACCGGCGCGCGCGTGGGCGCGTGCCTCGACGAGGCGGAAGAAGCTCATCGTGCGGGCCGTGGCCAGGCCGCGGTTGCGCTCCAGGGCGGCCTGGGCGAGATCGACGCCCTCGTCGCCGAAGCCGCGGTAGGTCGCCTGGAGGGACATGGAGGCCAGGACGTATCCCCCGAGGGGTACGTCGGCCGCCGCGCGCGCGAGGCGCAGCGCCTGGATGTAGTAGCGCTGGGCGGCCTCCTGCTGGCCGGTGTCGAAGGCCATCCAGCCCGCGAGCCGGGTGAGTTCGGCGGAGGCGCCGAACAGGGCACGGCCGACCTCGTCGGAGTACGCGCCGAGCAGCAGCGGTGCCGCCTCCACCCGCAGGCACTCCGGCACCATGGACGAACGCCAGTCGCCGCCCCCGTACTTGGAGTCCCAGCGCCTGGCGTCCTCGGCGGCCTCCCGGAGTTTCCGTACGTCGCTGTGGCCGACTTTGAGCGGTGCGCCGGAGGCCTCGGCGGAGTTCACCTCGCGCGCCACCGAACTGTCGGCCGGGGTTATCAGCCACCGAGAGGCGGGCGTCGCGTACGCGCTCACCGCGAACGATCCCGCCAGCGACTGCCAGATGCCGCCCGAGCCGGCCCGGCGCCCCGCGAGGTCGAGCCGGTACAGCTCGGTCGCCGAGCGCACGGCCTGGCCGACGTCCCTGGGGAAGGCCAGGCCCACTTCGGGCGCGGGGTCCGCGTCCGCCAGTCCGATCTCGTGCAACGGCACGGGCCGGCCGAGCTTCTGGCCGATGGCGGCCGCGATCAGGTGCGGCGCGGCGCCCTGCGGCACCATGCCTTTCGACACCCAGCGCGCCACCGACGTCTTGTCGTAGCGAAGCGTCAACCCGCGTTGTGCGCCAAGGTCGTTGACGCGACGCGCGAGTCCCGCGTTGCTGATTCCCGCGAGGGCGAGAACGGCGCCGAGTTTCTCGTTCGGCCCGCGTTGCTCCCTGGACATTGCGCCACCCCTCGACACAGACGGCTGCCGCGCTGGCATAACCATGCGGCATTCGTAAACCCAGCGTAGTTCGCCGCATCCCAAGCGTTAAGGGGCATTCTTCCGGTTGGCGGGATTGTGGTCCGTACGGAAGTACGGGTCCCCATACGCACGGTTGCGGCGTGCTCCCGACGTGTGGCCGTGCGCCCGTCCGTGCGCTCTACTCCGGCCACCGGGGGAGCGCTTCCATGGGCGGTGCGTGGGTCGGCCCGCTGTACTGGATCCAGTGGGCTGGGGGACACCGCCGCCACAATCCCCGCGGGCGGCGGAGCGGTCCGGGGGGCGTTCGACGCCTCCCGGACCGACGCGCCGTGTTGAGGGCGCGAGCGTGACGGAGCGTGTGCGAACCTGTGCGAACAGCCGGGCCGCGCGCGGTATTTGGCTGAAAATCGACCCTGTGTTCCGTCGGCGAATACGCCTCCCACCATGGAAATCCAGGGCGCTCGGGGCGTTTTGGGGGAGCGTATCGGGGGCGCATTCGCGTCGCACGCGCGGGGGTGCACGCGGTCATCGCCGCTCCACGCGCGGGAGTTCACACAGTCCTCCTGGTAGGCGCGGGGGCGCTCGCGCGGGCGCACTTGGCGGATCCTGCGCGGCGTCACCCCACTCTGCGGTGCGTTCTTCGTGGCAGCATGTGAACCGTTCGGACGGTGCAGCTGTTGTCCACAGCCTGTGGAGGCGTCGATGCGGTGGTTGGTGGGATGGAGCAGCACCGCCGCGGCCACCGGCCTCGGTGGCCCCGGTACATCGGGAGCGGGGGCGTACGGCGGCCCCGGCACGTACGCCGCCGAGGACGGCGGCCGGATCGGCCATGACGGCGAGACGTTGCACCCGGTCGGCTCCCAACTCCTGTGGGGCGACCCGGATCCGCTGTGGGCGGTCGGCGACTGGCGGTCCGACGAGGTGCGCGTGGTGCGGGCGGACGCCCGGACCCGGATCGCGGTCCTCGGCACCTGCGGGGCGACGGACGAGCAGTTGCGCGTCGGCCTGTTCGCCGCGCGCGGAGGCGCACTCCGGCATCTGACGGCGTGGCCGGGCAGCTACACCGCGATCGTCCAGGTCGACCGGCGCATCACCGTCTGCGGCGATCTCGCGGGCGCCCGCCCGGTGTTCCACACCCCCTGGGCGGGCGGCACGGCGTACGCGACGGCCGCGCTGCCACTGGCCGACCTCATCGAGGCCAACCTCGACTTCGGTCACCTCGCGGCCCTGCTCGCCGCTCCCGACGTACCGGCCGCCGTACAGGA
This sequence comes from Streptomyces sp. NPDC058335, assembly GCF_042723915.1. Classification (NCBI taxonomy): domain Bacteria; kingdom Bacillati; phylum Actinomycetota; class Actinomycetes; order Kitasatosporales; family Streptomycetaceae; genus Streptomyces; species Streptomyces sp. NPDC058335. The sequence continues at coordinate 460,015 of NZ_JBHXHX010000005.1, forward strand.
CTCCACCCCGTACGACGGCGTACGACGCATTCCGCCGGGGCACGCACTCATCCTGCGCGCCGGTGCCCGCGAGATCGCCGGGTACGAGCAGGTGGCGTCGCTCGCCGTGGCGGCCGTCCAGGCGGACCCGGACAGCGCGGTCGACGGCGTCCGCGACGCACTCGTCGAGGCGGTACGCGCGCGACTGTCCGCGCCGCGGCACGTCCCCGACATCGACCCCGGCCCCGTACCCGGCATGGGACCCGCGGAGCGGCGCGCCGCGCGCGGGATGCCGGTTCCGGGCATCGGCGCCGACCTGTCCGGCGGCCCCGCATCCGGGACGCTCGCCCTCCTCGCCGCCGGCCTGCCCGGCATGCCCGGCACGCTCCTCGGTCACGGCACGGGCGCGGGCGAGCGTCTGCTGGCCGTCACCTTCAACGACCTGGCCGTCGGCGGACGCGAGGCGGAACTGGAACGGGCCGGGACCCTCGCGGCCAACCCCCGCCTGCACCACGTCGTCGTGACCGGTGGCGAGGAGACCCTGCCGTACGCCGACCTGGACGGCCCGCTGACCGACGAACCCGGCCCCAGCCTGGTGACCGCCGCCCGCCACCGCGCCCGCCTCGCCGCGGGCAGCGCCGACCACTTCACCGGCTACGGCGCCCGTCAGGTCCTCGACGCCCACCCGGCCCGCCTCGCCGACCTCCTCATGGACCGCAAACGACGCCACCTGGTGCGCCCCGTCGCCGCCCTCACCAAGGCGGACGGCTCCGTCCTCGTCCCCGCGCGCGTGTACGGCGCCGCCCGCCGGCTGGCCCGTACGCCGTACCGGGCGGGACTGGACGGCCTCGCCGAACGGCTGATGCACCGCCGCTTCGACGACCCCGGAGGCGCGGTGGGCGCCTCCCTGGCCGCCCTCGCGTGGGGCGGGCCCGGCCCGGCGGCACGGTGGCTGACCGGCGAGGCGCTGGCTGAAGTATCGGTTCGCCTCCAGAGCACGGCCCACCGTGCCGGAGGGGGACCCGGCCAGCGTCCCGGCGACTACCGCGCGCGTGCCGCCCTCGCCCGCCACGCGGCCGACCTGCGCGTCCTGGAACAGGCCGCCGAGATCCGCTCCCAGCGCCTGCACGCGCCCTTCCTCGACAACCAGGTCGTACGTGCCTGCCGCGCGCTCCCCGAGACCCTGCGTGTGCAACCCGGAGCACGCGCCGCGATCCTGCGCACCGTCCTCAAGAGTTCCGGCGTGGCCGACCTCCCGCCCGGCTGGGGCACGCCCACCCAGGCCACCACCACCGCCGCGGCCCGCGCGGGCCTGCGCATGGCGGCGGACCCCCTCATCGCCCTCTTCGACGCGCCCCTCCTCGCCGACGCGGGCCTGATCGAGGCCCGCGTCGTCCGCAAGGCGCTCCGCGCGGCCGCCGCGGGCGAACCCCTCCCCCTGGACGGCCTCGCCGACCTGATCTCCCTGGAACTCTGGCTCCGCCGCCTCCTCTCCCGCAGAGGCACCTGCTGGACAGGCACCCCGGCCCGAGCCCGCGCGGTCCCCTCGGGCATCGCCCCACAAAGACGGGCGGTCTCTTCCGGGGGGTAGGACCCGGCAGCGGAGGAGGACACGCCAGGCATCCGGCTTGGCCGCGGCGACTTGCCCGAGGTCTGCGGGCGTGTGTGCGGCACAGGGGGCGGCCTGCGGTCTGCCTGCTCCTGCCGGTACGGCCTGTGGGAACTGTCGCCACGTGCGGCCCGCGGCCTGCGGTCACCCGTCCGCCGTCCGGCCTGCGGCCCCCCGGCCCCCCGGCCGCCCAGCCTGCGGCCACCGGCCACCGGCCACCGGCCTGCGGCCACCGCCACCGCCACCGCCACCGATCACCGGCCACCGGCCGCCGTCTGCGGGCTTGCGTGCCGCCTGGGGCGGCACGGGTGGGCGCAGGCGGCACCCCGGCAGCGCCGGGCCGCGCGACTCACGCACCTCAGCACCGACCCCGGTCACTCTCCACGGACGGCCCGTCAGCCGACCTCCGCACGCAGACCCGTCACGTCACACCGACGGCCGGTCACCCCACCTCCGCCGGAAACCCCGTGCCCCACCCCACAACCCCAGCGACAATGACCCCGTGCGGTACAGAATCCTGGGCGTCGCCCAGACAGCGGACGACCACGGCACCCCCGTCCCCCTCCCCGGTCCCCGCCTCCGCGCCCTCCTCACCGCCCTGGCCCTCCACCCGGGCCGTCCCGCCACCCCGGAAACCCTGATCGCCGACGTCTGGGCCGATGCCCCGCCCCAGGACGCCCCCGCCGCCCTCCAGGCCCTCATCGGCCGCCTCCGCCGTACCGTCGGCAAGGACACCGTCACCTCCGCCCCCGGCGGCTACCGCCTCGCGGCGACGGAGGACGACGTCGACCTCTTCGTCTTCGAACGCCTCGTACGAGAGGGCACCGAGGCCCTGCGCAAGGGCGACCCCGCCACCGCCGCCCGCACCCTGGACGAGGCCCTCGCCCTGTGGCACGGCCCGGCTCTCGCCGACCTCCGCGACCACCCCGCGGCCGCCCGCCCGGAGGCCCTGCGCCTGGAGGCGTCCCGCACCCGCGCCGAGGCGGACCTCCTGCTCGGCCGTGCCGACGAGGCCGTACCCCGCTTGGCGGAACTGACCACCACGCACCCCTACGACGAACCGCTGCACGCGCTCCTCATCCGCGCCCTGCGCGACACGGGCCGCCCGGCCGACGCCCTCGCCGCGTACGAGACAGCCCGCCGCACCCTCGCCGACGGCCTCGGCACCGACCCCGGCCCGGCCCTGCGCGCCCTGCACGCCGAACTGCTCGACGGCAAGGGCGTAAGCCACGGTCACGGCGGCAGCCCGCCGCGGCAGGCCAAGGCGGACACGCCCCTCACCCCGCCCCGACTCCCCGAACGCACCGGCAACCTCCGTCCACGGCTTACCTCTTTCGTGGGCAGGGAACCCGAGATCGCCGCCATCCGTTCCGAATTGCACAGGGCTCGTCTCGTCACCCTCACCGGACCGGGCGGCTCAGGAAAGACCCGTCTCGCCGAGGAAGCCGCCGCCGGGCTCCCGCAGGCGTGGCTGGTCGAGCTGGCGTCGCTCGACCGGCCGGAGGCGGTGCCCGGAGCGGTGGTCAGTGCCCTCGGTCTGCGTGAGACCGTGCTGATGACCACCGACCTGGCGACCCCGCAGGACGACCCGGTCGCCCTGCTCGTCGAGTACTGCGCCCCGCGTAGCCAGCTCCTGATCCTTGACAACTGCGAACATGTCATCGGCGCCGCCGCCGGCCTCGCCGAGACCCTGCTCACCCGTTGCCCTGGGCTCACGATCCTCGCCACCAGCCGTGAACCCCTGGGAGTGCCCGGCGAGTCGGTCCGCCCGGTCGAGCCCCTCCTCCCCGACCAGGCGTACCGCCTCTTCACCGAGCGCGCGGCCACCGTCCGCCCCGACGCGGCCGCCGCCCCGCGGGACGAGGAAGCGGTGACGGAGATCTGCCGGCGGCTGGACGGGCTGCCGCTCGCCATCGAGCTGGCCGCCGCCCGGCTCCGGCTGCTCACCCCACGTCAGATCGCCGACCGTCTCGACGACCGCTTCCGCCTCCTCACCTCCGGCAGCCGCACGGCCCTGCCCCGCCAGCAGACCCTGCGGGCCGTCGTCGACTGGTCCTGGGACCTGCTCGACGAGCCGGAGCGCACGGTGCTGCGCGAGCTGTCCGTGTTCGCCGGCGGCTGGGACCTGGAGGCGGCGGAGGCCGTGTGCACCGGCCCCGTCGCCGACCTCGTGGGAGCGCTCGTCGACAAGTCCCTGGTCGTCGCGGCCCCAGGCACCGGGGACGGCGGCGACGGCATGCGCTACCGCATGCTGGAGACGATCCACGAGTACGCCACCGAGCGTGCCGCCGAGACCCCGGAGGTACGCGCGGCGGCCGAGCGCCGGCATCTGGGCTGGGTGCGCGCGCTCGTCGAGCGGGCCGATCCCCTGCTGCGCTCCGCGGAGCAACTCCCCTGGATATCCCGCCTGGAGACCGAGCTGGACAACATCCGGGTGGCGATCCAGCGCGGCCTCACCGCGGGCGACGAGGAGGCGACCGCCGCCGTCTGCATCGCCATGGGCTGGTTCTGGTGGCTGCGCAACTACCGCTACGAGGGCGCCGCCTGGACCGACCGCACCCTGCGCCTGGGCGCGGTCCTGGACCGACTCCCCACCCCGCGCCCGGACCTCACGGCCCCCGCCGCGCCAGCATCCTCCGTCCCAAATCCGCCAGATGCCCTAGGCATCCCGACCGTCCCCGCCGACCTCGCCACCCGTATGGCCGCCGTCGATCCCGTCGACGCCTTCCTCGCCGAGCCCGACGGGGAGGAGACCCACCCCCGGCACACGCAGCGGATGTGTCTCCGGATGCTGCACCTGTTCATGTTGTCCGAGTCCGAGCCCAGGGGCGTGGCGGCGGACCCCCGTCAGGCCGCGTACCTCCAGCGGCTGCGCAGCCGCTATGAACCGGGTGGCCCGGAGGCGGCCCGCATGCCGGGCCTGATCTGGCCGCTGACCGCCTTCCACCTGCGGGACACGGAGGACCTGCGAGGCCTCCTGGAAGCGGCCGTGACCAACTGCCGGACCCACGGCGGCGACTGGGAACTGGGCTGCGTCCTGATGTTCCGTACGCACGCGGTCGTCGACTCCCCCGGCGGGCTGCTCGGCGTGGACGACGACCTGGCCGAGCTGCGCGTGCTCAGCCGACGCGTCGGCGACCGGTGGATGCGGGCCCAGGTGTGCAGTGCGGCCGGTGAGGCGGAGATGGCCCGCGGCAGGTTCGCGGAGGCCGAGGGGGAGTACCGGGAGGGGCTGCGGCTCGCCTACGAGGTCGGCGCCTACGCGGAGTCGCCGTTCCTCATCGCCCGTCTCGCGGAGATCGCCTACCGCTCGGGCGACCGGGCCGGCGCCCTCACCGCCCTGGACGAGGCGGACACCGCGGCCGAGCGCTACGGCGTGGCGGACGCGCGGGCGTTCGTACTCCTGCTGCGCGCCCAGATCGCGGTGGACGAGGGCGACACCGCGCACGCACGGGAGCTGTGCGACGCGATCCGCGTGGCCGCGGACGCGGGCACCCCACCGCCCCAGTTCATCGCGGCGCTCGGCATGCTCGACGCGGAGGTCACCGCCGAGGAGTCAGGCCCGGAGCCCGCCCTGGCACTGCTCGCCGACACCCTGCGGCAGGCGCTGGCCGACCACTGCGCCGAGGCCGTCCTCTCGGCCGTCGTCGACGGTGCGGCGAGCCTGCTGACCCGGCTCGGGGACCTCCCGCGCGCGACCCGGCTGCTCGCGGTCGCCGACGCGCTGTACGGCCCCCACCCGCGGCCCGCCCCACAGCGCGCCCTCGCCGAGCGGGCCGAGGCGGCGGCCCGCGAAGCCCTGGGCGCCGAACGCCAGGAGGCCGAGAGGGCCCGGGGCAGGGCCCTGACGGTGACCGGCGCCCTGCGCGAACTCACCGAGGCCGTACACGCACACCCGACACCGGCCGCGGCACCCACCCCCAAGGCGGCACCCACCCTCAAGGCGACACCGACACCGACACCGACACCGACACCGACACCGACACCGACACCGGCACCCACCCCCAACGCGACACCGGCACCGGCACCCGGCACTCCAGGCACCCCAACCGCTACGAACAGGTGAACTTGGACTCGGCCCAGTCCGCCAGCGCCACCGTGTCGAGGTGGTTGTGCGGCTCGACCACCAGCGTGACGGTCTCCCGGCCGGCGAGGTTCACATGGACGGGCACGGCGGGGTCGCCGCCCTTCACCGTCCCGGACGACCACAGCCGTACCCCGTCGGCGTAGACCGCGAAGACGACCTTGCCGAGCTTCAGCGTCATGTCGTCGACGCCGGCCACAGCGTCGTAGGCGGTGCAGCCGCGGTTGAGGTCGATCGTGACGGAGGAGTCGCCGTGCACGGTCACTCCGCGCGCGTACTCCCGGTCGGCGACGGACAGGCCGTTCCGCTGCCACACCCAGCTGCTCGCGCCGAGGCGGATCTCCGGCCCGGTGCCGTCGCCGTTGACGTCGAAGGACAGCTCGCTCAGCTCGTAGACCGCCGGGGCGGGCGGGGGAGTGGGCGTCGGTGTCGGGGTGGGCGTCGGGGTCGGGGTCGGCTCGGGGGTGGGAGTGGGGGTCGGCGTGCGTGTCGGCTTCGCGGGCGTGGGGCTGGGCGTCGGGATGGGAGCCGCCACCGGGACGACCACCGGGGGCAGCGGGTCGGGCTCCTCGGGCGTGGGGGTGGGCGCGCCCACCGGTTCCTCCGGCAGCACGACCGGCGCGGACACCGACGGCTTGGCCACCGGCTGGTCGGCCGGGCTGTCGTCGCCGACCAGGGCGAGCGCCACCACGGCGGCCGCCACCGCGACCACACCGGCAGCGATACCGGCCTTCACTGGCGCGCCCAGTCCCTCCGAGGCGGCCGCGCCGCCGGCGCTCGACCCGCCCGTGCCGCCGCTCGCCGCCGCGGCCGCGCCCGCGGCGCCCGCCGCCCCGGCTCCGGCACCACCGGCGACGAGCGCGACGGCCTTGGCGTACCCGGCGGCACCGAACCAGCCGATGACCGCGATCGGCACCACGGCGGGGATGCCGCTGGCGACTTCCTCGATCTGGAGGGCGGCCAGCCGGCATTTGGCGCACTCGTCCAGATGCTTGCGCAGCCCCCGCTCGGCGCGGGTGCGCAGCCGGCGGCGGGCGTAGGTGCCGAGTTGGTCGGCGTAGTGGGCGCACTCCTCGTCGCTGGTCAGGGTCGCGCTGACGTGGGCCTGGAGGTAGGCCTGCTTGAGGCCCTCGCGGGCGCGGCTGGCGAGCACGCGGGTGCCGTTGGCGTCGAGGCCGAACAGCATGGCCACCTCGCTCGGCGACTCGTCCTCGACCTCGGTGTGCCACAGCACGGCCTGCCAGCGCTCCGGCAGGGAGCGGAAGGCCTGCATGGCCATGGACTGCTCGGCCTCGTGCATGGCGAGTACGTCGGCGCCGAGGTCGAGGGTGTCGTCGTCGGACACCTCGGAGGAGCGGGAGGCCTGCGTGGCGAACAGTGCGAAGTCGTCGACGAGCTGCTCCCGCTTCGCGGACTGCGTCCAGCCCGCGGCGACCCGGCGTACGGAGGTGAGCAGATAGGCGCGTACGGCGTACTCGGGGCCGGAGCCGCGGCGTACCGCCTGGAGCATGCGGGCGAAGACCTCCGCGGTGAGGTCGTCGGCGGTGTGGGCGTCCCGGCAGCAGGTGTGCGCGTACCGGCGCACGGCGTCGGCGTGGCGCCGGTACAGCTCCTCGTACGCCGTGTCGTCGCCGGAGCGCATCCGGGCGATGAGGTCGGGGTCGGCCGGCGGCACCTCGCGCAGCGGCGGCAGGACGCTGTCCTCGCGCCGGTCGCGCTGTGCCGGGACGCTGTTCTCGACCGGGACACCGCTCTCGGCCGGGGCGGGGTCGCCACCCTGGGGGACTCCCGCGCGCCCGCCCTGACTGGGCACTTGCGGTGAAATCCGGCCACCGGCCTCCGCGTCACCGTCGCCCAGTGACTCGTCCCTGCCGTCAACGCTCATCCCGGAAAGCCCCCGCCGCCTGCCGAACCAGTCCCGACCACGGGTCAGAGTGCCATATTGGCTTTTGTTCAGAACCCCGCGGGACGGGCCGTCCACTCGTCCGTGGGGACTTGCTCCCATCCGGCACTGGAATTCACTCGGACGGGGAAGGTTCAACTGGCGTTCTGCGCAGTCCGGTTGACGTCCACGGTTGATATGCGAGGAATGCCTCGACGGTCGACGAGAGGCAGGGCCCGGCCCGGTCCGCGGATCCCCGCATCACCCTTTCGAGTAGCCATCCCGCACCCCGCTGACGGCCCGGCCCCCGCCCGGCCGAGGGCCGCGCCCGGAACGAGAACCACCCCACGGGACGACCTGCCTGCCCCCGCCTGCTCACCCTCAAGCAGGCGGGGGCTCCCCCGGCGAACCCGGGGAGCCCCCATGAAGAAGCGGCCGACGACCCACCCTCAGGACCGGTCGCCATCCGGCTTCGCGGCGGGCGGGCCTACCGCGCGGGGCCACGAAGCACCCCGCGATCCACCCTTCGCGCCTAAGACCGCCCTCCGATTGCCGGTCGGTCTAAGAAGCCGGCCGAGACCGCAGCCCCTCCAGCAGGATGTCCAGCAGTCGGGACGAAGCCGCCGCCTGATGGGCCGGGTCCGGCAGGGAAGGCGCCGCGGTGGCGATGACCAGCAGGACGTCAGACACCGAGACGTCCGGCCGCAACTCGCCCGCCGCCCGTGCCCGGTCGACGAGCTGGCCCACGACCTCGAGCAGTGCCGCGGCCCCCGTGTCGTCCACGACGGCCTGCAAACCCTCGTCGGCGAGCAGCCGCAGTTCGCCGCCGCCCGGCTGGCTCCGCTGCTGCGGAACCCGCGCCTCGTCGAGGGCCGAGCCCTCCGCGCCCTCCTCCGCGACGCCGACCCGCAGCACCTGCGGCGGCAGCAGCCGCCCGGCGCCGGAGGCCACCGACGTGCGCAGGAAGCGCGACAGCGCCGACCAAGGCTCGTCCTCCTGACCCAGCGCCGTCCGGGCCTGGTCGGTCAGCCGGGAGGTCTCCTCCTCGGCTATCCGCCGCACCAGGACGTCCTTGCTGGGAAAGCGCCGGTACACCGTGCCGACACCGACCCGGGCGCGCCGCGCCACGTCCTCCATCGGCGCGCCGTAACCCAGCTCGCCGAAGACCTCGCGCGCGGCACGCAGTACGTGCTCCAGATTGCGCTGTGCGTCCACGCGCAGTGGCGTGGTCCGCGAGGTGTCCCCGCGTCCGTTGCCCGCCGCCGCGCCTACCATGCCGCCCGGTCCAAGCGTGGACGCGGACGACCAATGCGTGTCCTGAATGTGCATGAATGTTCCCCCGGTAATGACGTCTCCCCCCGGAGACTCTCCCCGCCATGGAAAGCACGGGGCGCATGGAACAGGGGACAACCGACCCGGACCCGCCGATGAGGCCCTGCCGTCAGCAGCACCTCGCGGATCCGACGAGCGCTTCCCCCTACACCCCGTCGACACACGAACATAGTTGAGAGGGAGTCAATTCAGAAGGGGCAGGTTCCGCACGGAGCGCCCCCCGATCGGAGTACGGGACGCATACGTCCCGATAATGCCCCTTCCCGCGCCCCGGCGCATACCCGCTGACCTGCACGCCTTCCATCCGCGCCGACGTTTCGGCCGCCCTCGCCCCGGCCCGGCCCGCGGACACACAAATTGTCGGGGCTGTGGACAAACTCCGGCGCCGGGTGCGTCATGGGATGGTGAAGGAACGTGCGCGCATTCTCGTTGTCGGCGGTGGCTACGTCGGGATGTACACGGCTCTGCGGCTCCAGCGCCAGCTGAAACAGGAACTGGGGCGGGGCGAGGCCGAGATCACCGTGGTCACACCCGACCCGTACATGACGTACCAGCCGTTCCTGCCCGAGGCGGCCGCGGGCGCGGTCTCCCCGCGGCACGTCGTCGTACCGCTGCGCCGCGTCCTGCCGCACTGCCGGGTCGTCGTCGGCGAGGTCACCGCCATCGACCACGCCAAGCGCACCGCCTCCCTGACCACCCTCGCCACCGGCGAGGAGGGCACGGGCCCGCAGCAGCTGACGTACGACGAACTGGTCCTGGCGCCCGGCTCGGTCTCCCGCACGCTGCCCATCCCGGGCCTCGCCGACTTCGCCATCGGGTTCAAGACCGTCGAAGAGGCCATCGGGCTGCGCAACCACGTCATCGAACAGATGGACATCGCCTCCTCCACCCGCGACCCCGCGATCCGCGACGCGGCCCTCACCTTCGTCTTCGTCGGCGGCGGCTTCGCCGGCGTGGAGGCGCTCGGCGAGCTGGAGGACATGGCCCGCTACACCACGCGCTACTACCACAACGTCAAACCCGAGGACCTGAAGTGGATCCTCGTCGAGGCCTCCGACCGGATCCTCCCCGAGGTCGGCGAGGACATGGGCCGCTACACCGTCAGTGAGCTGCGCCGCCGCAACATCGACGTCCGCCTCGGCACCCGCCTGGAGTCGTGCGCGGACCGCGTCGCCGTCCTCAGCGACGGCGCCCGCTTCCCCACCCGTACGGTCGTATGGACCGCCGGCGTCAAACCCCACCCGGTGCTCGCCGCCAGCGACCTGCCCCTGACCGAGCGCGGCCGCATCAAGTGCACCCCGGAGCTGACCGTCGAGGGCGTCACGCACGCGTGGGCGGCCGGAGACGCCGCCGCCGTCCCCGACGTCACCGCCGCCCGGCCCGGCACGGACACCGCCCCGAACGCCCAGCACGCCGTACGGCAGGCCAAGCTCCTCGGCGACAACATCGCCCGCTCCCTGCGCGGCGAGCCCCTGAAGACGTATGCGCACAAGTACGTCGGCTCGGTCGCGTCCCTGGGGCTGCACAAGGGCGTCGCGCACGTCTACGGGCGCAAGCTGAAGGGCTACCCGGCCTGGTTCATGCACCGCGCCTACCACCTCAGCCGCGTCCCCACGTTCAACCGCAAGGCGCGCGTCCTCGCGGAATGGACGCTGTCGGGACTCTTCAAACGGGAGATCGTCTCGCTCGGATCTCTCGAACATCCCCGCGCGGAGTTCGAACTCGCTGCCGGTGGAAAGCCTTCTGACGATTCTCCCGGCGACCCGAAGGGGTCGTCCTGACCCGATCCAGGAACTCCACCGGCCGCCCCCACGTCTGACGAATGCCGGCCCGCACGGCGGCCGCACTGCCAGACTGCTCCCTGCTCATCGCCCTCCCGAGCCCCCGGCGGGCCATCACCCGCCCCTGCCGAACCCGAGGCTGTTCCACGTGCTCCACACCCCGGGTGCTGTAACAATGTGCGGCCACCGCCGCGCGGCCCCCGGAGCCCAGGCCGGGCCCGGAGCCGGCCGTCGACGACTACACGAGGCAAGGATTCGTGAACTTCACGCGCTGGAGCGCCCGGCTCCCCGGAACGCAGCGCCGCGCCGCCGCCGCGCGAGCCGAGCACCCGGTCACCACCACGGACCGGCGGAGCGAGGGCTCCGGCCCACGCTCCGTACCTGCGGCCCGTGCCGAACAACTCACCGACGAGCCGCCCCCGGTGCCCGCCGTCGACGAACTCCCGGCCCGCGAGGTCCTCGACCGCGTCCCGGCCCTCGTCGCCCTCGTCCACGGCCCCGACCACCGCCTCGCCTACGTCAACGACGCCTACACGGCAGCCTTCGGCGCACGGCCCATCGGCGAACCGGCCGCCGAGGCCCTGCCCGAGCTGCGCGAACTCGGCCTGATGCCGCTCCTCGACCAGGCCCAGCGCAGCGGCAAGCCCCGCACCCTGAAGTCCCGCAAGGCCCCCGACGGCCGCTCCTACACCTTCACCTGCACCCCGGTTCCGGAGAACCATGGCGAGAGCGCCGTACTGGTTTTCGCCACCGACGTCACCGATCACGCCGAAGCCGGCGAACGCCTCCGGGCCAGCGAGCGCCGCCAGCGCGAGACCGCCGTCACCCTCCAGCGCTCCCTGCTCCCCCAGGAGCTGGAGGAACCCGACGACCTGCGCATCGCCGCCACCTACCACCCCGGCGGCACCGAGGCGGCCGTCGGCGGCGACTGGTACGACGTCATCACCCTCGGCGGCGGCCGCACCGCCCTCGTCATCGGCGACGTCATGGGCCGCGGCGTCCGCGCGGCGGCCGTCATGGGCCAGCTCCGCACGGCCGTCCGCGCCTACGCCCGCCTCGACCTCCCCCCGCACGAGATCCTCCAGCTCCTCGACGGCCTCGCCATGGAGATCGACGCCAACCAGATCGCCACCTGCGTCTACGCCATCCACGACCCCAACGAGGGACGGCTGGTGTACGCCTCCGCGGGCCACTTGCCGATCCTGGTCCGCGACGAGAGCGGCACCGTCCTGCGCGCCGACGAACCCACCGGCCCGCCGCTCGGCACCGGCGGCTGGATGCACGCCTCCGGCTCGATCCCCCTCGGCCCCGGCTCCACCGCCGTCCTCTACACCGACGGCCTCGTCGAGCGGCGCAACGAGGACCTCGACGAGGGCATCGCCGCACTGGAGCGCGCCCTGGCCGGCGCCACCGGTACCCCCCAGGTGGTCTGCGACCGTCTGGTCCGCTCGGCGGGCGTCACCGCCGACCACGACGACGACGTGGCCGTCCTGGTCCTCCAGCACCCCGCCCGCACCGGCCCCGACAGCGAGCTGTTCCGCAACGCGGCCCTGGAACTGCTCGGCGGCGTCGAAGCGGCCCCCCGCGCGCGTGCCTTCGCCTCCGGTGTCCTCACCAGCTGGCGCTTCCCCGCCGAGCTGCACGACCTGGGCGTCCTCGCCACCAGCGAACTCGTCGCCAACTCCCTCCAGCACGGCATCCCGCCCATGCGCCTGCGGCTGCGCCGCACCGACCGCCGCCTGATCATCGAGGTCACCGACGGCGACGACCACCTGCCGCGGCGCCGCCGTGCCGAGCCGGCCGACGAGTCCGGCCGGGGCATCGCCATCGTCGCCACGATCGCCACCAGCTGGGGCAGCAGACGCACCCCGGGCGGTGGAAAGGCGGTGTGGTGCGAGTTCGTGCTGCCCAAGCCCACCGACTGAAACAGGCCTCGAACACCCATTCCCTCGCGCGCGCCACCTAGGCGAACGCGCCCCCCGGTGCTAGTAGCTCCCCATGGCAGACGCAACGGGCTTTCACCTCAAGGGAAGCGCCCCCGAGCGCTACGAACACTACGTCGCGCCCATCATGGCGCCATTCGTGACCGCACTCGTGGACGCCGCGGACCTCTACCCCGGCGCCACCGTCCTCGACCTCGCGTGTGGCACCGGCTTCGCGGCCCGCGCCGCCGCCGCACAGGCCGGCCCCACCGGCCGCGTCGCCGGAGCCGACGCCAACGAGGCGATGCTCAAGGTCGCCGTGGACCGCCACCCGCGCCTCTATCCCGACATCGAGTTCACCACCGCCCCCGCCGACGACCTCCCCTATCCGGACGCGGCCTTCGACGCGGTCCTCTGCCAACAGGGCGCCCAGTTCTTCCCCGACCTCGACGCGGCCCTGCGGGAGACGGCCCGCGTCCTGCGCCCCGGGGGCCGCTTCGCCGCCACCGTCTGGTCGAACCTCGAAGCCTCCCCCTACTTCGTCGCCCAGCTCCGGGCCGTCGAGCAGTACGGCGACCCGGAGACGGCAGCGGTCTTCCGGGCCGCCTTCCACAGCGCCGACCGCCTCACCACGGCCCTCGACCACGCGGGCTTCCGCCGGCCGACCCGCCGCGAACTCACCTTCCCCGTCACCCTCCCCCCGCTTCAGGACTACGTCCGCGGCCACCTCTCCGCGATCCCCTGGGGCCAGACGATCATCGACACCGCGGGCGAGGAAGCCCTCACCCGAGCCGCCGACTCCATCCGCGCAGCCCTCCCCGCCGACACGACGACCTTCCCCTTCACCGCCACCCTGGTGACGGCCCACCGCTGACGGCCACCCTCCGGCGGCACGAAAAAGGCGGCCGTCGCCTCCCGACGACGGCCGCCTCCACCCCTGCCTCACGCCTCCGCGGCCACCGGCTCCACAGCGGCCCCACCCCGGGCCACCACCCGCTTCCGCGCCACCCACGGCTGATCCTGTACGACGGTGAGCTGCCGCCCCAGCCGCAGCGCGAGCACCGTGATCCCCAGCGAGAACAGCAGGAACGTCACGATGTACGGCGCGTGCAGCGAGGCACCCATCGGCCCGCCCACGGCCGGCCCGACCGCCAGCGCCAACTGCTTGACCAGCGCGAACGCCGAGTTGTACTGCCCAGCGAGCCCGGCCGGCGCCAGATCGGCCACCAGCGGCGCGACCGTCGGCGACAACATCGCCTCGCCCAGCCCGAACAGCGCGTACGTGGACACGAACGCGGCCGTCGCCATCTCCTGGCTGCCGTTCCCGAGCCCGGCGTACCCGGCCACGGCCCAGGCCAGTGCCCAGATCAGCCCCACGGCCGCGATCACCCGTGACCGCTTCTGCCGCTCGACGAACCTCAGCACCGCGAACTGCGCGACGACGATCACCGCGGTGTTGGCGGCCAGCGCGGTCCCGAGCGCGGACGTCGAAATGCCCGCGGCCTCGACGCCGTACGCACTGAGACCCGACTCGAACTGTCCGTAGCAGGCGAAGAACAGCACGAAGCCCAGCACGGACAGCTGCACCATGGCCCGGTTGCCGAGCAGCTGCTTCCAGCCGCCCTTCGCGGACCCCCGCGGAACACCCTCCACCCGCGGCGAACGCGGCAACCGCACACCGGCGATCACCACGACCAGCAGCAGGAACATCGCCGCCTCGATCGCGAACAGCAGCGTGAAGGAGGACACCCGCGTCGTGTCGACGAGATGCCCGCCGATGAGCCCACCGACCCCGAGCCCCAGGTTCTGGAGAAAGAACTGCGTCGCGAACGCCCGCGACCGCGTCTCCGTGGTGGAGCAGTCCACGATCATCGTGGCGAGCGCCGGCTGCATCACGGCCTGCCCGGCCCCCAGCGCGGCAGCGGCGGCCAGTACGGCGGTGGCGTTGCCGGCCAGCCCCAGGCTCAGCGCGCCCAGCGCGGCGGTGACCAGGGCGGCGATCAGCACCGGCAACGGGCCGCGCCGCACGATCGCCCGGCCGGCGAACGGCAGCACGATCAGCGCGGCCACGGCGAACACGGCGAGGACGAGCCCCGCCGTCATGGCACCGAGCCCACGCACCTGCGCCACATAGACGTACAGGTAGGGGACGGTGAAGCCGAGCCCGAACGCGCTGAGTGCGTTGCCCACGTGGATCCGGCGCATCGCTGCGCCCATGGCCCTGGTCACGTTCACCTCTCTCAGGTAGTTGGTCAGTCTCAGCTCTTAGAACCGAAGACTTCGAAGATAAATTTCGAAGCTAAACAGTACACTCCGAAGAACTTCAACGCGAACGAGCCGCGTGCGATACTGACGTCCATGGGCGACACCCCCGGCAGCACAGGCATCGGCGGCGAGCCGACCCTCGAAGAGCAGATCGCCGCCTACCAGCGCGAGTTCCAGGACCTCGACCCCCAGGTCGAGAAGATCGTCTCGGCGCTCTCCCGCCTGAACCGCCGCATGAACGTCGCCTACGGCCGCCAGACCGCCGCGCTCGGCATCAGCAACGCCGACTGGGAGGTCCTCAAGGCCCTCGTCCTCTCCGGTGCCCCCTACCGGATGGGCCCCGGCGAACTGGCCAAGCGGCTCGGTCTGACGCCGGCCGCGATGACCCATCGGATCGACCGCATGGTCGCGGAAGGTCTGGTGACCCGGAAGCGGGACGAGACCAACCGTGTGCGAGTGATCGTGGAGCTGACGACCGAGGGCCGGGAGAAGTGGCTCGAGGCGATGCGACTGGCGACGGTCTTCGAGGAGGACCTGCTCCAGGACCTCTCCGCCGACGACCGCACGGCCCTCGGTGACGTCCTGACCAGGCTGCTCCGCAGGGTGGAGCACGCCCAGCCGGACGCCGGCGGGCGCCTCACCGACCTGGACTAAAAGATCTTGACAGGGCCGCTTGACACTGCCTTGCTCGGTCCGTAGAGTTCTTCGGGTTGCCGCGGAGCCGTAACGGTTCTTCGGTGGCACTCCGCCGCGGTAGCGGCACTCAAACCAAAGCAAGATCTCCCAGCGGGGTTGTAATTCGGCGTGCCCGAATTCAATTCGATTTGGGCCCGGCAGCTCGATTAGCGCTCGCCGGGGAGGATCCGCTAAGGTTTGAGACGTCGGAACGGCCCAACAGCCGGGAAGGCAACCCCCCTCTGACGGGGAATCAGCGCCGAAAGGATCTGATAGAGTCGGAACCGCCGGAAAGGGAAACCGCGAAACAAAAGCGGGAACCTGGAAAGCACCGAGGAAATCGGATCGGGAAACGGTCTGATAGAGTCGGAAACGCAAGACCGAAGGGAAGCGCCCGGAGGAAAGCCTGAGAGAGTCTCTCGGGTGAGTACAAAGGAAGCGTCCG
>NZ_JBHXHX010000006.1:0-19766 GCF_042723915.1 Streptomyces sp. NPDC058335
CGCGACTGCTCCCTCCAGCGCCGCCACCAGAAACTCGTCGAGGAAGCCCCCGCCCCGTTCCTCTCCGACGCCCAGGTCGCCGAGCTGTACTCCTCGTCCAAGGCCATCCTCAAGGAAGCCGGCTACGTCGGCGCCGGCACCGTCGAATTCCTCGTCGGCGCCGACGGCACCATCTCCTTCCTCGAGGTCAACACCCGCCTCCAGGTCGAACACCCCGTCACCGAAGAAGTCGCCGGCATCGACCTCGTCCGCGAGATGTTCCGCATCGCCGACGGTGAAGAACTCGGCTACGACGACCCCCAGCTGCGCGGCCACTCCATCGAGTTCCGCATCAACGGCGAGGACCCCGGCCGCGGCTTCCTCCCCGCCCCCGGCACGGTCACCACCTTCGACGCCCCCACCGGCCCCGGCGTCCGCCTCGACGCCGGCGTCGAATCCGGCAGCGTCATCGGCCCCGCCTGGGACTCCCTCCTCGCCAAACTCATCATCACCGGCCGTACCCGCAAGGAAGCCCTCCAGCGCGCCGCCCGCGCCCTGGCAGAGTTCCAGGTCGACGGCATGGCCACCGCCATCCCCTTCCACCGCGCGGTCGTCACCGACCCCGCCTTCGCCCCCGAACTCACCGGCTCCACCAGCCCCTTCACCATCCACACCCGCTGGATCGAGACCGAGTTCGTCAACGACATCAAACCCTTCGCGGCCCCCGCCGACACCGACACCGACGAGGAAGCAGGCCGCGAGACCGTCATCGTCGAGGTCGGCGGCAAACGCCTGGAGGTCTCCCTCCCCGTCTCCCTCGGCATGTCCCTGGCCCGCACCGGCCTCGCCGCCGGCGCCAAACCCAAACGCCGCGCCGCCAAGAAGTCCGGCCCCGCCGCCTCCGGCGACACCCTCGCCTCCCCCATGCAGGGCACCATCGTCAAGATCGCGGTCGAGGAGGGCCAGGAAGTCGAGGAAGGCGACCTGAT
The DNA here is from genome assembly GCF_042723915.1 of Streptomyces sp. NPDC058335. NCBI lineage: Bacteria > Bacillati > Actinomycetota > Actinomycetes > Kitasatosporales > Streptomycetaceae > Streptomyces > Streptomyces sp. NPDC058335. The sequence continues at coordinate 969 of NZ_JBHXHX010000006.1, forward strand.
CGTCGTCCTGGAAGCCATGAAGATGGAACAGCCCCTCAACGCCCACCGCTCCGGCACCGTCAAGGGCCTCGCCGCCGAAGTCGGCGCCTCCGTCACCTCCGGCGCCCCCATCTGCGAGATCAAGGACTGACCGAACAGCACGACTCCGGTTCCCCGCGCCCAGGTCAAGGGCGCGGGGTTCTGTTGAAACGCGGGGCGCGGAAACCCACCTGAGGGGCGCGGGGCTGTATCGATCTGCGGCTCCGCCGCGTGGGCGCGACCCGCCACAGCGGACCCGCACCGCGAACGCACCCCCACCGCCTACGGCGACAAGGCGCCCTGCCCACCCGTGCCGGCACCCCTCAGGGCTATCGGCGCCGCATATCCGCGACCCGCGCCCGCTCGGCGCCCGGCGGCTGCTCCCCGAGCACCGCGGCCGCCCGCAACCCCGCCGCGGCCCCCGGCCCGGGAATCTGTCCCCGCCTAGGCGCCGGCAGGGGAACGTCCCGACGCTGTTGCCGCCGCGCCGGGACCGCCTCACCCCCCGGGCTCCCCGACGCCCCCGCCACGGCGATCTGCACCCCCTGGTCGGCGAGAGCCTGGAGCTCGGTGCCGGCCCGGTCGTCGTGCGCCGGCGGTTCGTCGGTGATCAGTCGGGTGATGACGTCCGTCGGCACGGTCTGGAACATGGTGTCGGTGCCGAGCTTGGTGTGGTCGGCGAGGACGACGACCTCGGCGGCGGCCTGGACGAGGGCCCGGTCGACCGACGCCGACAGCATGTTGGACGTGGACAGACCGCGCTCTGCGGTCAGCCCGCTCCCGGACAGGAAGGCCCGGGAGACCCGCAGCCCCTGGAGGGACTGTTCGGCTCCGCTGCCCACGAGGGCGTAGTTGGAGCCGCGCAGAGTGCCGCCGGTCATGACGACCTCCACGCGGTTGGCGTGTGCCAACGCCTGGGCCACCAGAAGGGAGTTGGTGACGACGGTGAGTCCGGGGATCCGGGCGAGCCGACGGGCCAGTTCCTGGGTGGTGGTCCCGGCTCCGACGACGATGGCCTCGCCCTCTTCGACGAAGTTGGCGGCGAGGTCGGCGATGGCGGTCTTCTCGGCGGTCGCGAGATGGGATTTCTGCGGAAAGCCGGATTCGCGGGTGAAACCGCCCGGCAGTACCGCACCGCCGTGCCGGCGGTCGAGGAGTCCTTCTGCCTCCAGTGCGCGCACGTCCCGCCGTACGGTCACTTCGGAGGTCTGGACGACGCGGGCGAGTTCACGGAGCGACACGGCTCCGTTGGCTCGCACCATTTCGAGGATCAATTGGCGACGTTCTGCAGCGAACACGAAACTGACAGTAACGCGGACGACCGTCTGCTTTCAGCTCTTTGCGCCGAATAACAGAAGTTGTTCGCACAGCACCACACGAAGTGGTATAGGGCCCTAGTCACCCCGCCTATGCCATCCGCACGGGCCACAACTCCCCGTGACCGGCGGGGAGTCCGTTTCGGCCGCCCGATCGCGCCTACGCGTCGCCGCCGGTCTTCCGGGTGTGCAACTGCCGTGCCACTTCCGCGATCGACCCCGAAAGAGACGGGTACACCGTGAAGGCGTTCGCGATCTGTTCGACCGTCAGATTGTTGTCGACGGCGATCGAGATGGGGTGGATGAGTTCCGAGGCACGCGGCGCCACGACGACACCGCCGACGACGATCTCCGTACCCGGTCGGCAGAGGATCTTGACGAAGCCGTCGCGAATGCCCTGCATCTTGGCGCGCGGGTTGCGCAGCAGCGGCAGCTTCACCACGCGGGCGTCGATCTTGCCGCCGTCGACGTCGGCCTGCGAGTAGCCGACGGTGGCGATCTCGGGGTCGGTGAAGACGTTGGAGGAGACGGTCTTCAGGTTGAGCGGGGCCACCGCGTCGCCGAGGAAGTGGTACATGGCGATACGGCCCTGCATGGCGGCGACGGAGGCGAGGGCGAAGACGCCCGTCACGTCACCGGCGGCGTACACGCCGGGGGCGGTGGTGCGGGAGACCCGGTCGGTCCAGATGTGACCGGACTCGCGGACCTTGACGCCCGCCTCCTCCAGGCCGAGGCCCGCGCTGTTGGGGATGGCGCCGACGGCCATCAGGCAGTGCGAGCCGGTGATGACCCGGCCGTCGGCGAGGGTGACCTCGACGCGGTCGCCGACCCGCTTGGCGGACTGGGCGCGGGAGCGGGCCATCACGTTCATGCCGCGGCGGCGGAAGACGTCCTCGAGGACGGCGGCGGCGTCCGGGTCCTCGCCGGGCAGCACGCGGTCGCGGGAGGAGACGAGCGTGACCTTGGAGCCGAGGGCCTGGTAGGCGCCGGCGAACTCGGCGCCGGTGACACCGGAGCCGACCACGATGAGTTCCTCGGGCAGTTCGCGCAGGTCGTAGACCTGGGTCCAGTTGAGGATGCGCTCGCCGTCGGGCTGGGCGTCGGGAAGTTCGCGGGGGTGACCGCCGGTGGCGAGGAGGACGGCGTCGGCGGTGAGGGTCTCCTCGGTGCCGTCGGCGGCGGTGACGACGACCTGGCGGGAGCCGTCGAGGGCCTGCATGCCGTTGAGCCGGCCGCGGCCGCGCAGGACGCGGGCGCCGGCCCGGGTGACGGAGGCGGTGATGTCGTGGGACTGGGCGAGGGCGAGCCGCTTGACCCGCCGGTTGACCTTGTCGAGGTCCACGCCGACCACCTTGGCCGCCTGCTCCAGCGGCGGGGTGTCGTCGGCGACGATGATGCCGAGTTCCTCGTAGGACGAGTCGAAGGTGGTCATCACCTCCGCCGTGGCGATCAGGGTCTTCGACGGCACGCAGTCGGTCAGCACCGACGCCCCGCCCAGACCGTCGCAGTCGACGACGGTCACCTCCGCGCCGAGCTGGGCTGCCACCAGGGCCGCCTCATATCCGCCGGGTCCGCCACCGATGATCACGATCCGAGTCACGTACTCCATTCTCCCGCACGAACGGAGGTGCTACTTCCCCGGGGGCCCCGAGCGGCGGTACGCCCGTGGCCCGAGGGGCGCCGGAGGACAGCGGTGACGTGTGCACCGGCTGCCGTAGTCTCATCGCATGTCGCTCTACGCCGCGTACGCCGGCAACCTCGACGCGCGGCTGATGTCCCGCCGCGCTCCGCACTCGCCGTTGCGCGCCACCGGCTGGCTGAACGGGTGGCGGCTGACGTTCGGCGGCGAACAGCTGGGCTGGGAGGGTGCGCTCGCGACGATCGTGGAGGACCCCCTCTCCCAGGTCTTCGTCGCGCTGTACGACCTGGCACCGCCGGACGAGGAGTCGCTGGACCGGTGGGAGGGCGTGGGCCTCGGCATCTACCGCCGGATGCGGGTGCGGGTGCACACCCTGGACGGCGAGGAACAGGGCTGGGTCTACGTCCTCGACGGCTACGAGGGCGGCCTGCCCTCCGCCCGCTACCTGGGCGAGGTCGCCGACGCGGCGGAGTCGGCGGGGGCACCGCACGACTACGTGATGGAGCTGCGCAAGCGCCCGTGCTGAGCGCTCGGCCCGTTTCGCCCTTCTTCCCCCCGGCCCTGAAGCCCGGCCCTGACGCCGCCCCTCGTCGGTCCCTGTCGGAAACGACAAGACAACGATCGCCATCCCGTGGGCTCTGTCATCTACGCGCGTAGGCCCGAACCGGCTACCCTCATCGCGTGAACGCATCTCTTCTCCCGGACGACATCCAGGGCGACCCCCACGCCGCCGCCGACGCCGCCGCCGCGCGCCTGCGCGAACTGACGGGCGCCGAGACCCACGACGTCGCCCTCGTGATGGGCTCCGGCTGGGCACCGGCCGTGGACGCCCTGGGCGCCCCCGACGCCGAGTTCCCGGTCACCGAGCTGCCCGGCTTCCCGCCGCCGGCGGTCGAGGGCCACGGCGGCACGATCCGCTCGTACCGGATCGGCGAGAAGCGCGCCCTCGTGTTCCTGGGCCGCACGCACTACTACGAGGGCCGCGGGGTGGCCGCGGTCGCCCACGGCGTCCGTACGGCGGTGGCGGCCGGCAGCAAGACGATCGTGCTGACCAACGGCTGCGGAGGGCTGCGCGAGGGCATGCGGCCCGGTCAGCCGGTGCTGATCAGCGATCACATCAACCTCACGGCGACCTCTCCGATCATCGGCGCGAACTTCGTCGACCTGACGGACCTGTACTCGCCGCGGCTGCGGGCGCTGTGCAAGGAGATCGACTCCACGCTGGAGGAGGGCGTCTACGCCCAGTTCCCCGGCCCGCACTACGAGACGCCCGCGGAGATCCGGATGGCCCGGGTGATCGGGGCGGACCTGGTCGGCATGTCCACGGTGCTGGAGGCCATCGCGGCTCGGGAGGCCGGCGCGGAGGTGCTGGGCATCTCGCTCGTGACGAACCTCGCGGCGGGGATGACCGGCGAACCGTTGAACCACGAGGAGGTCCTCCAGGCGGGCCGCGACTCAGCGACCCGCATGGGCGCCCTCCTCACCCAGGTCCTGGCCCGCCTGTAAGGGGCACTGCCCCTCACCCCCCGCCAGGGGGCTTCGCCCTCTGGACCCCAGGGCCTGTGCCCACCCGGTCGGCCAGGAAGCGACCGCCCCTGGGGGCGCTCCGCCCCAGACCCCCGGCCTATGCCCACCCACCACCCGACTCGGTGGGACAACGGGCGGCGGTCGTGGCACTCAGCCCGTCCGGCGTTCGAGGACGAGACCGTTCAGGCCGAAGCGGGGGTCTGGGGGCGCAGCCCCCAGGTTCTGGACGGGAAGGGGCGGCGGGGGCGAGACAACTCACGTACGACTCGAGAGGTTGACCACCCGTGCACGACGACCTGATCGCTCGCGCCCGCACCTGGCTCGCCGAGGACCCCGACCCCGAGACCCGCGACGAACTCGCGGCCCTCCTCGACGCCGGGGACGTCACCGGACTCACCGCCCGTTTCGCCGGCACCCTCCAGTTCGGCACCGCCGGCCTGCGAGGCGAACTCGGCGCAGGGCCGATGCGGATGAACCGCGCCGTCGTCATCCGCGCCGCCGCCGGCCTCGCCGCGTACCTGCGCAGGCAAGGCAGCCGCGACGGCCTGGTCGTCATCGGCTACGACGCCCGCCACAAGTCGGAGGCGTTCGCCCGCGACACGGCCGCCGTGATGACGGGCGCGGGCCTGCGCGCGGCCGTCCTCCCCCGCCCGCTGCCGACCCCGGTCCTGGCGTACGCCATAAGGCATCTGGGCGCGGTCGCCGGCGTCGAGGTCACGGCCAGCCACAACCCGCCCCGCGACAACGGCTACAAGGTCTACCTGGGCGACGGTTCGCAGATCGTGCCGCCCGCCGACGCGGAGATCGCCGCCGAGATCGACGCGATCCGCTCCCTGGACGACGTACCGCGCCCGGACGGCGGCTGGGAGGTGCTGGACGACTCGGTCCTCGACGCCTACCTGGCCCGTACGGACGCGGTCCTCTCGGCCGGCTCGCCCCGCACCGCGCGCACCGTCTACACGGCGATGCACGGCGTCGGCAAGGACGTGCTGCTGGCCGCCTTCGCCCGCGCCGGGTTCCCCGAGCCGGTGCTGGTCGCCGAGCAGGCCGAACCCGATCCGGATTTCCCGACCGTCGCGTTCCCCAACCCTGAGGAGCCCGGCGCGATGGACCTCGCGTTCGCGAAGGCCCGCGAGACGGACCCCGACCTGGTCATCGCCAACGACCCGGACGCCGACCGGTGCGCCGTCGCCGTCCGGGACGGCGAGCGGTGGCGGATGCTGCGCGGCGACGAGGTGGGCGCACTGCTCGCCGCGCATCTGGTGAGCCGCGGGGCGCGCGGGACGTTCGCCGAGTCGATCGTCTCGTCCTCCCTCCTCGGCCGGATCGCCGAGAAGGCCGGGCTGCCGTACGAGGAGACCCTGACCGGCTTCAAGTGGATCGCCCGCGTCCACGGCCTGCGCTACGGCTACGAGGAGGCCCTCGGCTACTGCGTCGACCCCGAGGGTGTGCGCGACAAGGACGGCATCACCGCCGCCCTCCTCGTCACCGAGCTGGCGTCCGAGCTGAAGGAGCGGGGCCGCACCCTGCTCGATCTGCTCGACGACCTCGCCGTCGAGCACGGACTGCACGCCACCGACCAGCTGTCGGTGCGGGTGGAGGACCTGACGGTCATCGCCCGTGCGATGGAACGGCTGCGCGAGCGGCCCCCGACCGAGCTGGCCGGGCTGGCGATCACCCGCGCCGAGGACCTGTCCAAGGGCACCGACAAGCTGCCGCCCACCGACGGGCTGCGCTACACGCTCGACGGCGCCCGTGTGGTCGTACGGCCCAGTGGTACCGAGCCGAAGCTGAAGTGCTACCTGGAGGTCGTGGTGCCGGTCGGCTCGCCCGACGGTCTCCCGGCGGCCCACGCCCGCGCGGCCGAGCTGCTCGCGGCCGTGAAGCGGGACCTGTCGGCGGCGGCCGGCATCTGAGCCGTAGGAGCCGGGGTGCCGCCGGGCGGTGGCACCCCGCCCCGGCCCCGGCCCCGTCCCGTCCGCGGAGCCCCCGGGGTCACCCCATGGCCACCAGGATCACCAGCAGCAACGCGCCCACGGCGGCCGGCGCCATGATCTCCCAGGCCCACCGCGCGGTCACCTCGCCCTGCGCGGACGCCTCCTTCTGCCGTGCCTCCCACAGGTTCCGCAGCTCGTCCATGGCCTTGTCGGACTCGGCGCGCGCGGGCCCCTCGGGGACGTCCGGGCCCACGTGCGAGGACAGCCCGCCCCCGAAACCGCCGGGCCCCCCGAAGCCGCCGCGCCTGCGCCGCGGGCGCCCCTCCCGCTCGGCGGCCTGCTCCGCGGCGACCCGGTCCTGCTGCCGCGCGGCCTTCTTACGCGCCCGCAGCGACACCGGGATCGACCAGAGCTGGAACTTCTGCCCGGACTCGGCGACGACCTCGTTGGAGTACCCCGACCGCAGCGAGGCGACCTGCCCCCAGGGCAGCACGATCACCCGGAACGGGTTGCGCACCCGCATCCGGTCGTCACCGGCGAACACGGCCGGCCGCAGCGTGAAGGCGAGGACCAACGGCACCAGCAGGATCAGCGCGGCGAGCGCCAGCCACGGCGTCCGCCCGTCCCCGGCGACGATCGCGTCAACCCCGAGCCAGCCGATCAGGCCGAGCAGCAGCACCCCACCGGCCATCCCCGCGGGCGACCGGTACACCCGGTCCTTGACCCCGGCCCCCGGCACCGACCCCTGCTCATCCGAACTCGTCATACCCCCGATTCTGCCCGACCCCCCGAACGACCTCCTCCAACGGCCCCCGGCCGGCTCCCCACACACCACAGCGGCCACCCACGGCCCCGCCACCGTCCGCGGGCACCGGCCACCGTCCACGGCCACCCGCCGCAGCCTGCGGGCACCGGCCACCGTCCACGGCCACCCGCCGCAGCCTGCGGGCACCAGCCACCGTCCACGGCCACCCGCCGCAGCCTGCGGGCATGCGTGCCGCCTGGGGCGCAGGCGGCACCCCACCAGCGCCGGGCCGCGCGACCCACCCACCCCCGCCCCGACCGACCCGCACGGGCCCACGCCCACCGCACCTGCCCCACCCCGCCCGGAAGACCTCCGAGGGCTGTACACCCGCTACGCGCGTAGATATGCTCGTCTGGTGACCATGCCCACCAACGCACCCACCGCAGCGCCCCCCCTCCCGGACGTCACCACGTCCGACACCACGCTGCGCCGCTTCCTCCACGGGCTTCCCGGCGTCGACACGGTCGGCCTGGAGGCGCGCGCCGCAGCCCTCGGCACCCGTTCCATCAAGACGACCGCGAAGGCGTACGCCATCGACCTCGCCATCTCGATGGTCGACCTGACGACGCTGGAAGGCGCGGACACCCCGGGCAAGGTCCGGGCGCTCGGCGCGAAGGCGGTCCACCCCGACCCGACCGACCGCACGACCCCGTCGACCGCCGCGGTCTGCGTGTACCCGGACATGGTCGCCTCCGCGAAGGAGGCGGTCGCCGGCTCGTCCGTCAAGGTCGCGTCCGTCGCCACCGCCTTCCCGGCCGGCCGCGCCGCACTCCCCGTGAAGCTGGCGGACGTCCGCGACGCGGTCGCCGCGGGCGCGGACGAGATCGACATGGTCATCGACCGCGGCGCGTTCCTCGCGGGCAAGTACCTGAAGGTGTACGACGAGATCACCGCCGTGAAGGAGGCCTGCGGCACGAGCGCCCGCCTGAAGGTCATCTTCGAGACGGGCGAGCTGTCGACGTACGACAACATCCGTCGTGCCAGCTGGCTCGGCATGCTCGCCGGGGCGGACTTCATCAAGACGTCCACGGGCAAGGTCGCGGTGAACGCGACGCCCGCGAACACCCTGCTGATGCTGGAGGCGGTCCGCGACTTCCGGGCGCAGACCGGCGTGCAGGTCGGTGTGAAGCCGGCCGGCGGCATCCGCACCACGAAGGACGCCATCAAGTTCCTGGTCCTGGTCAACGAGACCGTGGGCGAGGACTGGCTGGACAACCACTGGTTCCGCTTCGGCGCCTCCTCGCTGCTGAACGACCTGCTGATGCAGCGTCAGAAGTTGGCCACCGGCCGCTACTCCGGCCCCGACTACGTGACGGTGGACTGATCACCATGGCTTCTCTGTTCGAGTACGCACCGGCCCCCGAGTCCCGCTCGGTCGTCGACATCGCGCCCTCCTACGGCCTGTTCATCGACGGCGAGTTCACCGAGGCCGCCGACGGCAAGGTCTTCAAGACGGTGTCCCCGTCGTCCGAGGAGGTGCTGTCGGAGATCGCCCAGGCCGGCACCGAGGACGTCGACCGTGCTGTACGGGCCGCCCGCAAGGCGTTCGAGAAGTGGTCGGCGCTGCCCGGCTCGGAGCGCGCGAAGTACCTGTTCCGGATCGCCCGCATCATCCAGGAGCGCAGCCGCGAGCTGGCCGTCCTGGAGACGCTGGACAACGGCAAGCCGATCAAGGAAACCCGCGACGCGGACCTTCCCCTGGTCGCCGCGCACTTCTTCTACTACGCGGGCTGGGCCGACAAGCTCGACCACGCCGGCTTCGGCGCGAACCCGCGGCCCCTCGGCGTGGCCGGCCAGGTCATTCCCTGGAACTTCCCCCTGCTGATGCTGGCGTGGAAGATCGCCCCGGCACTGGCGACGGGTAACACGGTGGTCCTCAAGCCCGCCGAGACGACCCCCCTGTCGGCTCTCTTCTTCGCGGACATCTGCCGCCAGGCGGGCCTGCCCAAGGGCGTCGTCAACATCCTTCCCGGCTACGGCGACGCGGGCGCCGCGCTGGTCGCGCACCCGGACGTGAACAAGGTCGCCTTCACCGGCTCCACCGCGGTCGGCAAGGAGATCGCGAAGACGGTCGCGGGCACCCGCAAGAAGCTCACGCTCGAACTGGGCGGCAAGGGCGCGAACATCGTCTTCGACGACGCCCCGATCGACCAGGCCGTCGAGGGCATCGTCAGCGGCATCTTCTTCAACCAGGGCCAGGTCTGCTGCGCGGGCTCGCGCCTGCTGGTCCAGGAGTCGATCCACGACGAACTGCTGGACTCGCTGAAGCGCAGGCTCTCCACCCTCCGCCTCGGCGACCCGCTGGACAAGAACACCGACATCGGCGCGATCAACTCCGCCGAGCAGCTCGCGCGCATCACCTCGCTGGTGGAGCGGGGCGAGGCGGAGGGCGCCGAGCGCTGGTCCCCGGAGTGCGAACTCCCCACCTCCGGCTACTGGTTCGCCCCGACGCTGTTCACGAACGTCACCCAGGCGCACACCGTGGCCCGCGACGAGATCTTCGGCCCGGTGCTGTCGGTCCTCACGTTCCGCACCCCGGACGAGGCCGTCGCCAAGGCCAACAACACGCCGTACGGCCTGTCGGCGGGCATCTGGACGGAGAAGGGCTCCCGCATCCTGGCGGTGGCGAGCAAGCTCCGGGCCGGTGTCGTCTGGTCCAACACGTTCAACAAGTTCGACCCCACCTCGCCGTTCGGCGGTTACAAGGAGTCGGGCTTCGGCCGCGAGGGCGGCCGCCACGGCCTGGAGGCGTACCTCGATGTCCGATAAGTCCGAGCAGCAGCGTCTGAGCGTCTTCAAGACCTACAAGCTGTACGTCGGCGGGAAGTTCCCGCGTTCCGAGAGCGGCCGGGTGTACGAGGTGTCCGACTCGAAAGGCAAGTGGCTGGCGAACGCGCCGCTCTCCTCCCGCAAGGACGCCCGTGACGCGGTCGTGGCCGCGCGCAAGGCGTTCGGCGCGTGGTCCGGCGCGACGGCCTACAACCGGGGCCAGATCCTCTATCGCGTCGCCGAGATGCTGGAGGGCCGCAAGAGCCAGTTCGTCCACGAGGTCGCCGACGCCGAGGGCCTGTCCAAGTCGAAGGCGAACGAGCTGGTCGAGGCCACGATCGACCGCTGGGTCTGGTACGCGGGCTGGACCGACAAGATCGCCCAGGTCGTGGGCGGCGGCAACCCGGTGGCCGGCCCGTACTTCAACCTGTCCTCCCCGGAGCCGACGGGCGTCGTCACGGTCCTGGCCCCGCAGGAGTCGTCGTTCCTGGGCCTGGTCTCGGTGATCGCCCCGGTGATCGCCACGGGCAACACGGCGATCGTGATCGCCAGTGAGAAGTCCCCGCTCCCGGCCCTGTCCCTGGGCGAGGTCCTGGCCACCTCCGACCTGCCCGGCGGCGTGGTCAACGTCCTCTCGGGCCGTACGGCGGAGATCGCGGCGCCCCTGGCCTCCCACCAGGACGTCAACGCGATCGATCTGGCCGGCGCCGACGACGTACTGGCGAAGGAGCTGGAGATCGCGGCGGCCGACAACCTGAAGCGCGTTCTTCGTCCACAGCCTGTGGACGACTGGCGGGCGGCGCCCGGCACCGAGCGCATGACGGCGTTCCTGGAGACGAAGACGGTCTGGCACCCGACGGGTTCGCTGGGCGCGTCCGGCTCGTCCTACTGAGCCGTCCCGACAAGCCGGAGGGCCGCGGCCTCTCCCCGTCCGGGGAGGCCGCGGCCCTCTGCCGTATGCCTCAGCGGCCGCCCAGCAGCCCCGTAACCGACCCCAGCACCGGGATCGACCCGATCGACTGCGCCTGCGCCACAGGGCCGGTCAGGGCCTGCGAGGTGAGCGGCTGGAAGTCGGCGAGCTGGGTGCCGACGCCGTTGTCGAGCGGGTCGACGCCGGTGCCCGCGAGCGGGTTGGGCTTGAGGCCGGAGACGGCCCCGGTGACGTACGGCAGGGAGCCGAACAGCCCCTGGACGCCGGACTGCGGGTCGATCCGGCCGACCGAGGTGGGGCTCAGGCGCACCGTGTCGAGGACGGGCTGGGTGTCGGCCGCGGCGGCGGCCGACGTGCCCGCTCCCAGAGCCGCGCCGGCCGTCGCGAGGACGGCCAGCGCGCGCCGGCCGGTCGTGTGGGAGGAGGAGTCGTGTCGGGCCATGGTCGCTGCCACCTTCTGCCGCGCTGGGTAATCGGGTCGACACGAAGGGTAGTTGCGGTGTGACGCGTGCTGCAAAGCCGACCCGCGGGGTCGTAACGGGTCCCGCCGATGCCTCAGACTGGTGTCCCGTGAGTTCCCATCCGCCCGTACCCACGCGAGTCGTGCTGCTCTGCGGCCCTTCCGGCTCCGGCAAGTCCCTCCTCGCGGCCCGTTCCGGCCTTCCGGTGCTGCGCCTCGACGACTTCTACAAGGAGGGCGACGACCCGACGCTGCCGCTGGTCGCGGGGAGCTCCGACATCGACTGGGACGACCCCGGGTCCTGGGACGCGGACACGGCCGTCGCCGCGATCGTCGACCTGTGCCGCACGGGTCGTACACAGGTACCCGTGTACGACATCTCGCTGAGCGCCCGCACCGGCGAGGAGGGCGTCGAGATCGGGCGGACCCCGCTGTTCATCGCGGAGGGCATCTTCGCCGCCGAGATCGTGAACCGCTGCCGGGAGCTGGGTGTCCTGGCCGACGCGCTGTGCCTGAGCCGCGGCCCGGTGAAGACGTTCCGCCGCCGTTTCCTGCGGGACCTCAAGGAGGGCCGCAAGTCGGTGCCGTTCCTGCTGCGCCGCGGCTGGCGCCTGATGCGCGCCGAACGCTCCATCGTGGCCCGCCAGACCGCGCTCGGCGCACACGCCTGCGACCGTGACGAGGCGATGGGCCGCCTGGCCTCCGCGGCGGCCGGCCACCGCACCCCGACGGCCCGTACGGCGGCGTAGCGCCCGCGGGGCACCCGGGAACACGTGAGAGCGGGACTGGACGGACCCCCCGGCCCTCCAGCCCCGCTCCCTTTGGTGCTCCCCCCTGTTTCCCCCGTGGTTTCCCCCGTCGCCCCCGTGCACGTGCGCGGTACCGCTCCCCCAACGTCCCCCGTCGGGTCCCCCCGGTACCGCTTCCCCCGTGTTCCCCCGTGCACCGGCTTCCCTGAACAGAAGCCGGATCCCCCGTTCGCCTCAGGCGACCAACTCGCCGAAGGCGTCTTCCTCGTCACGGCCGAAGCTGAGGACCTCGTCCTCACGCAGCCGGCGGAGCGACCGCCAGATGCTGGACTTCACCGTGCCGACACTGATGCCGAGGATGTCCGCGATCTCCGGGTCGGTGCGGCCCTCGTAGTACCGCAGGACCAGCATCGTCCGCTGGAGTTCGGGCAGCCGGGCCAGCGCCTGCCACAGGACCGTGCGCAGTTCGGTGCCGCGCATCGCGTCCGTGTCGCCGGGCGTCTCCGGCAGCTCCTCGGTCGGGTACTCGTTCAGCTTGCGGCGGCGCCACGCGCTGATGTGCAGGTTCGTCATGGTCCGCCGGAGGTACCCGCCGACGGCCGCCTTGTCGCTGATCCGCTCCCACGCCCGGTAGGTCGAGAACAGCGCGCTCTGGAGCAGGTCCTCGGCCTCGAAACGGTCGCCGGTGAGGTGGTAGGCGGTGGCGTACAGGGAGGCGCGGCGCTCCTGGACGTAGGCGGTGAACTCCGCCTCCGACAGCGAGCGGCGCTCCCCCGAGTCCTCCCTGTACGCTGCTCCCCCGTCCGCCGCGGCGGGCGTGTCCCCCGTGCGGGCGTCAACCACCGTCATGATCCCGGTGTGCTGACGCCCGGTGCCGCGGACGCACCCCCGCCCGCCCACGGCACCGGACTTCTCCGACCCCCGGTTCACGTCGTGCAGGCGCGTGATCACTGCGCTGGTGTTCAAGCTGTGCAGCGTGTTCATCTCGCGCCCCCCGTCGTGGACTTGCGGTGGTTTCGGTCTGTTCTTCTCCGGCTCGGCGTCCTGCTCCCTTGCCTGATGCCGAGAAGCTTGCCCACGCCACTTCATCGCCGTGTCCGTCGACTGTCACAGACCTGTCACAGGGGTCCGTCACGGCGACACCACAGATCGTCCACAGGCGTTGCCGGTAGCCGCCGGCGTTTGGCTTCGCGCAGGTCGGCGTGGGAGTGTCGGGAGATGACCATCGGCATGGTGCTGTTCGACTCCCGCCTCCGCGCTTCGACGCGGACGCGGTAGCGGCCACCTCTCCACGATCCGCGCGCCCGCCGCACCGGCCGGGCGCCGGTTCCGTCTGCTCCACGAGCCTCGCTCCTCCTCCTCGTCGAAGCGCTCTTCGTGCCCTGCACTTGCGATCACGAGGAGTACGTCGTGTTCCACGACGACCATCGGCTGCCCCACCCCGTCGTCCTCGCCGACGACCGGATGCGGGCGGCCACCGCCCACCGCCTGGCCCGCGAGGGTACGGCCCTGCTGTGGCAGGGCGACTACCCCGGCGCACGCCGCCTGCTGACGGCCATGGGTCGCCGCGTCGACGCCCGCCCGCAGCGGCCCGGCCGGTCCCTCGCGGAGACCTTCCACCTGCACCGGCGGGCCCGCGCCCACCGCGCCCAGGTCCTCGACAGGCTGCTGATCGAGCTGACCGACGACCACACCGTCTCCCTGCGCCGGGCCCCGGACGTCCGTGCGGCCTGTCACGCGGCCTACGGCCCGCCCACGGGCCCCGCCAGGGTCCCGCTGCGGGAGCTGCTGGGCGTGATCGGCGCCCACCAGTGGCTCCTGAAGGGCGTCGAGGTACCCGCGCTCGGGGCCCGCGTCCACCCCCACTACGGCGTGTTCGCGCCGACCCGCGGCGAGTACGTCGGTCTCGTCGCGCGGGCTCCCCTGCCCGCCGGGATCCGCCAGAACCCGGCGGGGGCGGTCGCCTTCGACCTGGGCACGGGCACCGGGGTCCTCGCGGCGGTGCTGGCCCGCCGGGGCGTGGGCCGGATCGTGGGGACCGACGCCAACCCGCGCGCCCTGGTCTGCGCGCGGGACAACGCCCACCGGCTCGGCCTGGACCGGCGGATCGAGGTGACCGACCCCTGTCTCTTTCCGCCGGGCCGGGCGGATCTCGTCGTCTGCAACCCTCCGTGGCTGCCCGCCCGGCCGACGTCGGCGCTCGAACTGGGCGTCTACGACGAGGACAGCGCGATGCTCCGCGAGTTTCTGCGGGGTCTGGTCGCCGCTCTGCGGCCGGGCGGCGAGGGCTGGCTGGTCCTCTCCGATCTGGCCGAACACCTCGGTCTGCGGACCCGCGACGAGTTGCCGGATCTGATCGAACGAGCAGGTCTGCGGGTCGTGGGCCGGACCGGGACCGGGGCTTCGCACCGGCGCTCGCGGGACGTCTCCGACCCCCTGCACGCCGCGCGCGCCGCGGAAACGACACACCTCTGGCGTCTGAGCCCGGCCCCACGGGTCGAACGACAGCCCCTCCATGGGCCAGAATGAGCCCGTGCCTTCCCTGTTGCTGATCGAGGACGACGACGCCATCCGTACGGCCCTGGAGCTCTCACTGACGCGCCAGGGGCACCGGGTGGCGACCGCTGCGAGCGGTGAGGACGGTCTGAAGCTGCTGCGCGAGCAGCGGCCGGATCTGATCGTGCTGGACGTGATGCTGCCCGGCATCGACGGATTCGAGGTGTGCCGTCGTATCCGGCGCACCGACCAGCTGCCGATCATTCTCCTCACCGCGCGCAACGACGACATCGACGTGGTGGTCGGGCTGGAGTCCGGCGCCGACGACTACGTCGTCAAACCGGTGCAGGGGAGGGTGCTGGACGCCCGGATCCGGGCCGTGCTGCGCCGCGGGGAGCGGGAGTCGAACGACGCCGCGACCTTCGGCAGCCTCGTCATCGACCGCGCGGCGATGACCGTGACGAAGAACGGTGAGGACCTCCAGCTCACCCCGACCGAGCTGCGGCTGCTGCTGGAGCTGAGCCGGCGCCCGGGTCAGGCGCTGTCCCGGCAGCAGTTGCTGCGGCTGGTCTGGGAACACGACTACCTGGGCGACTCCCGGCTGGTGGACGCCTGCGTCCAGCGCCTGCGCGCCAAGGTCGAGGACATCCCGTCCTCCCCCACGCTCATCCGCACCGTGCGCGGAGTCGGCTACCGCCTGGACACGCCTCAGTGACACGAGGGCAAGGGGGGGTCCGCGGCTGGTCCGCGGCGCGCAAGGGACATCTTTCACGGCTGCGTTTCACCAGTCTGCGGCTGCGGCTCGTCGTGGTCTTCGGTGCGGTGGCGCTGACCGCCGCGGTGTCCGCGTCGGGCATCGCGTACTGGCTCAACCGCGAGGCCGTCCTCACCCGTACCCAGGGCGCGGTGCTGCGGGACTTCGAGCAGGAGATGCAGAACCGGGCGGGCTCGCTGCCCGAGCACCCCTCGCAGGACGAACTCCAGCACACGGCCGGGCAGATGGCCAACAGCAGCCAGCGCTTCAGCGTGCTGCTCGTCGGCGAGGACTCCACCGGCAAGACGGTGTACGGCAACTCCGGCAGCCTGAACGGCTTCTCCCTGGACGCCGTGCCCGAGTCCCTGCGCACCGCCGTCAACAAGGAGCAGGACACCACCGCCGGCAACAAGTCGCCGTACCACCTGTACTGGCAGCGGGTCGTCGACGACGGCACGCCGTACCTGGTGGCCGGCACGAAGCTGATCGGTGGCGGCCCGACCGGCTACATACGCAAGTCACTCGAACCGGAGGCCAAGGATCTCAACTCCCTCGCCTGGTCCCTGGGGATCGCCACCGGCCTCGCGCTGATCGGCGCCGCGCTGCTCGCGCAGGCCGCCGCCACGACCGTACTGAAGCCGGTGCACCGCCTCGGGGTGGCCGCACGCCGTCTCGGCGAGGGGAAGCTGGACACCCGGCTGCGGGTCTCGGGCACGGACGAACTGGCCGACCTCGCCCGCACGTTCAACAGAACGGCCGAGGCCCTGGAGAAGCGGGTCGCGGACATGGCGGCGCGCGACGACGCGTCCCGCCGTTTCGTGGCCGACATGAGCCACGAACTGCGCACCCCCCTCACCGCGATCACCGCCGTCACAGAAGTGCTGGAAGAGGAACTGGACGCGGAGTCGGGCAGCATCGACCCGATGATCGAACCGGCGGTCCGCCTGGTCGTCAGCGAGACCCGACGCCTGGGCGACCTGGTCGAGAACCTGATGGAAGTCACCCGCTTCGACGCCGGAACGGCCCGCCTGGTCCTGGACGACGTCGACGTCGCCGACCAGATCACCCACTGCATCGACGCCCGCGCCTGGCTCGACGCGGTCGACCTGGACTCCGACCGCGGCATCCACGCCCGCCTCGACCCCCGCCGCCTGGACGTCATCATGGCCAACCTCATCGGCAACGCGCTCAAGCACGGCGGCTCGCCGGTACGCGTCTCGATCCGTGAGTCGGCCGACGAGGTGGTCATCGCCGTCAACGACCACGGCCCAGGCATCCCCGAGGACGTCCTGCCGCACGTCTTCGACCGCTTCTACAAGGCGAGCGCCTCCCGCCCCCGCTCCGAGGGCAGCGGCCTGGGCCTCTCCATCGCCCTGGAGAACGCCCACATCCACGGCGGCAGGATCACGGCCGCCAACTCCCCCGACGGCGGCGCGGTGTTCACCCTGCATCTGCCACGGGACGCGTCGGAACTGGCGGAACACTCGGAGAAGGACAAGGGGGACGCCTCATGAAGAGGGACCGTGCACGCCGTCTGCTCGCCCTCCCCCTCCTCGCCGGACTGCTCACCGGCTGCGGGATCCGGGCCACCGAGGTACCGACCGACTTCGGCCCGGCACCGTCACGGGTGCACTGCTCCCTCGCCGAACCCGAGGTGACGACCCAGACCACGAGAGGCGTACCGGTCCAGGTGTTCCTCCTGTGCGGCTCGTCGCTGGTCGCCGTGGACCGCGCCGTACGGGTCCCCGACGGGACGGCGGACTCCGCACGCCGCGTCCTCGTCGCCCAGGGCCTGCTCGACGAACTGGCCGAGTCCCCCTCCGTCGCGGAAA
Organism: Streptomyces sp. NPDC058335; assembly: GCF_042723915.1. Taxonomy (NCBI): domain Bacteria; kingdom Bacillati; phylum Actinomycetota; class Actinomycetes; order Kitasatosporales; family Streptomycetaceae; genus Streptomyces; species Streptomyces sp. NPDC058335. Next base: position 18,202 of record NZ_JBHXHX010000006.1, read on the forward strand.
AGGAGGCCGGCTACACCACGGACGTACGCGGCGGCATGAAGGTGAGCGGCCCGGCCCTCAAGGACCCCGACGACACCCTCCGCCTGAGCACCTCCCCCGGCGACCTCACGTCGTACGCCCTCGCCCAGCTCGTCTGCACCTTCTCCGACTCGGCGGCAGCGGAGGGCGACGGCTCGGTGGTCCTGGGCGGCCCGACCGCGGACCGCCCCCGCCGCTACGAATGCACCAACGAGGTCCGCTCCCGCCCAGGCTCGGCAGAACCGCCCTCGTCGGAGGTCCCCGACAACTGACCGCAGGCCCCCACCCCGAACCGCACGAAAGGGATGGCGGCGATCCAACGGGAGCGGGCCGTGGCGGTGCGTCGAAGGCCCGCCGCGCAGCCCGTCTCTGCCCCGTAGGACCATGGCAGCGGACGGCAGTACGCCCGACTGGCGACGGCTCGACGCACCGCCACGGCCCGGACCCACCCACTCACCGCCCGCCCCGCGCCCTGGTGCACCCGCCGCCCCCCTGCCGCACAAGTGACGCAGACCTCCCCCCTCACCCCGGAACCGATCCCGCCACCCCCCGCGTCTAGGGGAGCGTGCAGCGTCAAGGCATCGGCGGCAGCGCCGTGATCCGCATCCGTGCGGCCGGGAGTGTCCTCCTGGTCGCACATCTCCTGTTCGTAGCCTGGCTCACGCTGCGCCCACTGGACGTCCCCTGGGTGATGCCCACCAACCTGCATCCCCTCGCAGGCATCCAGGGCGACCTCCGACTGGGCTGGCCCGAGGCGGCCCGCCGCATCGGCGAGGACCTGGCCCTGCTGGCCCCCCTAGGGGTCCTCCTCCCCCTGGCCCACGGCAGACTGAGCGTCTCCCCACTGGCCTCCCTGGTCCGCACGGTCACCGCGGGCGCCCTGCTGTCCCTGGCGATCGCCCTGCTCCAGACGGACGTACCCGGCCGCGTGGTCGACATCGACTCGGTGCTGCTGAACACGGCGGGCGTGGCCCTGGCCCACGCCGCCGTGGTCCCGGCGGCACGGGCCTGGCTGGGCCGGCGCAGCGCGCGGCGCGAGCGCCCCACGGTGGGCCAGGAGGAGCCGGCTCAGGGTCTGACCCCGACGATTCCCAGGGTCGGGATCGCCCCGTAGAGCGACGTTTCATCCGCTTCGTCTTCGTAACGTTGTTGTCAGAAAGGGGCAGCCACCAGGGCCCGCCCCGGACCGACGCTCACGAAGAGGAGCCGCAGATGTCCAGCAGCCTCGCCCGCCCCACCAACGGCCGCATGATCGGCGGAGTGTGCGCCGCGCTGGCCCGCCGCTTCGGTACGTCGGCCACGACCATGCGCGTGATCTTCCTGCTCTCCTGCCTTCTGCCGGGCCCGCAGTTCCTGCTCTACATAGCCCTGTGGATCTTCCTGCCCTCCGAGGACAAGACCCGCACGGCCTGGTGAACGCGAACGCCGTCGGGGGGGGGCCCCGGGGACCAGGGGGGCCCCCCCCCGGGGCAGGGGGGGGGGGGGGTGGCCGGCGGGGGGGCCGGGGCCCCGCCCCCCCGGCGGGGGCGGGCCGGCCGCCGGCGCAC
>NZ_JBHXHX010000006.1:19776-184471 GCF_042723915.1 Streptomyces sp. NPDC058335
CCACCCCCCCGTGGCTCGCCCCCCCCCCCCCTAACACACCCCCCCCCCGCTGGGCACCCCCCCCCCGGGGGGGGCGCCCCCCGCCCAACCCCGCCCCCCCCCCGACGGCGTACAGGCAGGGCTGGTTCAGCCGAGCGGGATCCCGTTCACCGGCAGCCCGTGCGTGGGCAGGCCCTGCAGCGGCAGACCGCCGAGCAGACCCACGACGGGGGCGGTGGGGCCTTCGGCGAGCAGGTTCTCGGCGACGGGCTGGACGGCGGTCAGACCCGCGCCGACCGCCGGCTGGGCCTGCGCGAGGGCGTCCCCGGCGCCCGGCAGCGCCTGGGCGACGTTCTCCGCCGGCAGCGTCCTGGTGACACCGTCCAGGGCCTGGGTGGCGTCCGGGACGGCCGGGGCGGCGTTGGCGGCGCCCGCACCGGCGGCGGCGAAGGCGGCGCCGAGGGCGGCGACACCGAGGGTCTTGACTGCAGACTGCTTCATGATGAATGCGTCCTCGAATACGGGGAACTGAGCGGTCCACGACCGTAAACACGGGACGCCGCTCACCGCAAACAACGAAATGCGGACGGATCGTGAAGACCCGTCCGCACCCGTAGCCCGGAATTACCGGAAGTTCAGCCTCAGTCGTCCACAGAACCGCTGGTGGAGGCGGTCTGCTGGAACAGCCATTCGGACTTCAGTTCCGCATAACCGGGCTTGATCACGTCATTGATCATGGCGAGCCGTTCATCGAAAGGAATGAATGCTGACTTCATAGCATTGACGGAGAACCACTGGAGATCGTCGAGCACATAACCGAACGCGTCGACAAGGTGCTCGAATTCCCGGCTCATGCTGGTACCGGACATGAGCCGGTTGTCCGTATTCACCGTGGCCCGGAAGTGCAGCCGCCGCAGCAGCCCGATCGGATGCTCGGCGTACGACGCGGCGGCCCCGGTCTGGAGGTTGGAGCTGGGGCACAGCTCCAGCGGGATGCGCTTGTCGCGGACGTACGAGGCGAGCCGCCCGAGCCTCACCGAGCCGTCCTCGGCGATCTCGATGTCGTCGATGATGCGGACGCCGTGCCCGAGCCGGTCGGCGCCGCACCACTGGAGGGCCTGCCAGATGGACGGCAGCCCGAAGGCCTCGCCCGCGTGGATGGTGAAGTGGTTGTTCTCGCGCTTGAGGTACTCGAAGGCGTCGAGATGCCGGGTGGGCGGGTAACCCGCCTCCGCGCCGGCGATGTCGAAGCCGACCACGCCCAGGTCGCGGTAGCGGTTGGCGAGTTCGGCGATCTCCAGTGCGCGGGCGGCGTGCCGCATCGCGGTGAGCAGGGCGCCGACGCGGATCCGGTGGCCGTTCGCGCGGGCCAGCCGCTCGCCCTCCCGGAAGCCCTCGTTGACGGCCTCGACGACCTCTTCGAGGGTGAGGCCGGCGTCGAGATGCTGCTCGGGCGCGTACCGCACCTCGGCGTAGACGACGCCGTCCTCGGCGAGGTCCTCCGCACACTCGCGGGCGACCCGCACCAGCGCCTCGCGGGTCTGCATGACGCCGACGGTGTGGGAGAAGGTCTCCAAGTACCGCTCCAGGGACCCGGAGTCGGCGGCCTCCCGGAACCAGAGCCCCAGCTTGTCGGGGTCGGCCTCGGGGAGCCTGGCGTACCCGGTGTCCCGGGCGAGGTCGACGATCGTGCCGGGACGCAGCCCGCCGTCGAGGTGGTCGTGCAGCAGAACCTTGGGCGCCCGGCGGATCTGCTCCGGACTGGGGATGGCGCCCTTCTGGATGCTCTGGCTCGTCATTTTCGCACTCTAACTCCTACGCGCGTAGATCGCCCGGCGGACAACTCGGTCGATACGCAACGGTGACCGCACGGCCGGGTGGAGTACACCGGCGCTTCTGACACTGTTCTGTCATGGGACAGCAAGCGACGCCGCTTCGGTCGGCCAGGCTGGGAAGGGCTATCGGTCCGGAGCCGCAGTCGGTGAGTGGAGCGGTGCTGCTGCTCCCCGAGGGCGAGGAGGTCTCCGCCCGCAGACCCTCACCGCTGTGGCCGAGCGCCTCCGTCCGCGCCCTCGGACGCAAACTCGCCCGCGCGGGGCGGGAGGAGGGGCTGGCCGTGCATGTCGTGCAGTACCGCTACCGCGGCTGGAACGGCAGCGAGGCCCACCTGGCCGCCGACGCCTCCTGGGCCGCCGACGAGATCGTACGGCGCTACGGAGATGTCCCCGTGTGCCTGGCCGGGGTCGACATGGGCGGGCGGGCCGCACTGCACGCGGGTGGCCATGAGGCCGTCAACTCGGTTCTGGCGGTCGCCCCGTGGCTGCCGGAGGAGGATGTGGCGGTGCCACCCGAACCGGTGAAGCAGTTGGTGGGGCGGCGGGTGCTGATCGTGCACGGCACCAACGACGAACGGACGGATCCGGAGCTGTCGTTCCGGCTGGCGGCGCGGGCGAAGAAGGCGAACCGGGATGTGTGCCGGTTCGAAGTGCACTCCGACGGGCACGGGTTGCATCAGCACCGGTCCGAAGTGCTGTGTCTGTGCGAGGACTTCGTGATGGGGGTGTTGTTCGGGACGGGGTTCTCACGGCCGGTCGAGGATGCCTTCGCGGCTCCGCCGCCCTTGGGGTTGCGGATGCCGTTGGCTTCGGGATTCGGGCGGTCGTTGCGGCGGTAGGCCGAGGGCGGGCGCTGGGCAATGGGCGGCGAGTGCCCCTGCTACGGCAGCAGGTTGCCCCTTCTCGACAGCAGGAACTTCTTGAAGGCCGCCACGGGGGGTGTGTCCGGGTGGCCGTCCAGCCAGGCGACGCCGATCTCGCGGGCCGCTCTCGGGGCGGTGACCGTCAGCTCGACCACTCCGGGACGGGGGACGGCGGGCGGTGGGAGCAGGGCCACGCCCAGGCCCGCGGCGACCAGGCCGCGCAGGGTTTCCGCCTCCTCCCCCTCGAAGGCGATCCGCGGGCGGAAGCCGGCCTCCTGGCAGAGGTCGTCGGTGATGCGCCGCAGGCCGTAGCCGGGCTCCAGGGTCACGAAGGTCTCGTCGGCGGCCTCGGCGAGGCGGACGCGCCGGCGGGCGGCGAGGCGGTGGTCGGCGGGGACGACCAGGCGCAGTTTCTGTTCGTCGAGACGGCGGCCGACGAGGTCGGGGGCGTCCGGGACGGGCGAGGTCAGGCACAGGTCCAGTTCGCCGGCGCGCAGCCGCTCCAGCATGGCCTCGCCGTAGTTCTGGACGAGGCTGAAGCGGACGCGGGGGTGGTCGGCGCGGAAGGCGTGGATCAGGCCGGGGACGGTCTCGGCGCCCATGGTGTGCAGGAAGCCGAAGGCGACCTTGCCGGTGGCCGCGTCGGCGTCGGCGCGGACCTCGTCGGCGGCGCGCTCGACCTCGGCGAGGGCGCGTTCGACGGAGGTGAGGAAGGTGCGTCCGGCGGGGGTGAGGGAGACGGTGCGGCCGCGGCGGGCGAAGAGGTCGACGCCGAGGTCCTGTTCGAGGCGGACCATGGCCCGCGAGAGGGTGGACTGCGGGACCTGCATCTCCTGCGCGGCTCGCGTGACGTGCTCGGTGCGGGCGACTCCCGCGAAGTACGCGAGCCGCGGGGCGAGCAGTGTGACGATGTCTTCTGTGTCACCGGACGGTGACAGCTGACCCTGTGACCTCTGCTGATGCGCCATGGGAACGATTATGGCGATTCCATGCATTGGACGGATGAGCGGGGCGGTCCGTACGTTCGAGGCATGTCTCCCGCCAGTACCGGGGCGTCCACCAGCGTGGGCGCCGTCACGACCGTTCCCGCCGCCGCCTCCCCCGTCTCCCCCTCCGACTCCCTCATGGCTCCGGGCGGTCCCGGTTACCGCCGGATGAGCTTCGCCCTCTTCCTGGCCGGGGTGGCGACCTTCGCCCTGCTGTACTCCACGCAGGCGCTGCTGCCGCTGATCTCCGGTGAGTTCGGGGTCGCGGCGAGCGACGCGAGCTGGACGGTGGCGGCGGCGACCGGTGGGCTGGCCCTGTTCGTCCTGCCGATGAGCGCCCTGTCGGAGCGCTACGGCCGCCGCGCGGTGATGACCGGCTCGCTGGCGGTCGCGGTGAGCCTGGGGCTGCTGATCCCCTTCGCGCCGTCGCTGGGCTCCCTGGTGGTGCTGCGGGGTCTCCAGGGGGCGGCGCTGGCCGGTCTGCCGGCGTCCGCCACCGCGTATCTCGCGGAGGAGGTCCGGCCGCGGTCCCTGGTCACGGCGATCGGCCTGTTCGTGGCGGGCAACAGCGTCGGCGGGATGAGCGGCCGGGTCATCACCGGCTGGGTCGCGCAGGAGTGGGGCTGGCGGGTCGCGGTCGGCGTGATCGGCGCGGTCGCGGTGGCCTGTGCGATCGCCTTCCGTCTGCTGCTGCCGGCGCCGCGGCACTTCACGCCGGGCTCGCTGCGCCCGCGGGTGCTGGCCCGCACGGTCCGCGCCCACCTGGCCGACCCGCTGCTGTGCCGCCTGTACGCGATCGGCGCGCTGTTCATGACCGTCTTCGGCGGTGTGTACACGGTCATCGGCTACCGGCTGACCGAGGCGCCGTTCTCGCTGCCGCAGGGCATCGTCGGCTCGATCTTCCTGGTCTATCTGGTCGGCACGGTGTCCGCGTCGACGGCGGGCCGGCTGGTCGGCCGGCTGGGCCGGCGCGGGGCCCTGTATCTGGCGGGCGGCACCACGGCCCTGGGCCTGCTGGTCTCCCTCGCCGACTCTCTCCCCCTGGTCCTGCTGGGTCTGGTGCTGATCACGGCGGGCTTCTTCGCGGGGCACGCGGTGGCGTCCTCGGCGGTCAGCAAGACGGCGAAGACGGGCCGCGCGCAGGCCTCGGCGCTCTACCAGTCCGCGTACTACATCGGCTCCAGCGCGGGCAGCACGGTCGGCGCGGTGGCGTTCCACGCGGGCGGCTGGGCGGGCACGGTCGGCGTGGGTGTCCTGGCGGTGCTCGGCGTCGTGACGATCACGGTGTTCGGGACGCGGGCGGCGCGCCGGCAGCCCCTGGTCGCCGCGCACTGAGTCCCTCTCCTCCCCCGGCGCCCCCTCGGGGGCGCCTCACCACCCCCTTCCGACCTGCGGGTTCGCCGACTCGGGGGGCCGTTGTCAGTGGGCTGCGGTAGCTTCCGAAGTACTGGGGCGCACAGGCGCGTGACAGAACGGCCACAGGGGTGGGTGGACGACGATGAGTGACAGTACGGCGACGGTGGACGACCTCGACGCCAGGCTGGAGAAACACCGGGTCGAGCTGACGGGGTACTGCTACCGCATGCTCGGTTCCTCCTTCGAGGCGGAGGACGCGGTGCAGGACACCCTGGTGCGCGCCTGGCGGAGCTACGACAAGTTCGAGGGCCGCTCGAGTCTGCGGTCCTGGCTGTACCGCATCGCGACGAACGTCTGTCTGGACATGCTGAACGCGGGCAACAAGCGGGCCCGCCCGATGGACCTCTCCGAGTCCACGCCGCTCGCCAAGGCGGCGCTCTCGCCCCGCCCGGACAACACCTGGCTGGAGCCCATGCCCGACGCGCGCGTGCTGCCCACGGTCGAGGACCCGGCGGAGGCGGCCGTCGCCAAGGAGTCGGTGCGGCTGGCGTTCATGGCCGCGCTCCAGCAACTGCCGCCGAAGCAGCGGGCCGTGCTGATCCTGCGCGAGGTGCTGGCGTGGAGGGCGAGTGAGGTCGCCGAACTGCTGGACACCTCGGTCGCCTCGGTGAACAGCGCCCTCCAGCGGGCCCGCGCGACCCTCGCCGAGCGCGCCGAATCCGGTGCCGAGGCCGCGGTGTCCGACCCGTTGGACGAGGAGCAGCAGAAGCTCCTGGAGCGCTATGTGGCGGCCTTCGAGGGGTACGACATGTCGGCGCTGACGGCGCTCCTCCACGAGGACGCCATCATGACGATGCCGCCGTTCGACCTGTGGCTGACCGGCCACGACGACATCGCGGGCTTCATGACGACGATCGGCTCGGCCTGCGAGGGCTCGCGTCTCCTGCCGGTCCAGGTCAACGGTCTGCCGGGCTTCGCGCAGTACAAGCCGGACCCGGAGAAGGGCGGTTACACGCCCTGGGCGGTGCAGGTCCTGGAGATCTCAGACGGCCGCCTCACCGGATTCCACTTCTTCCTCGACACCGAGCGGTGGTTCCCGCTGTTCGGGGTTCCCCTCCACCTCGAAGCGGAGGCCGACCAGGTCGAGCAGGGCGAGTAGCGCCGGGTCGGGGGCGCGCAGGCGTATGCGCCCCCCGGCCCGGCGGGCGGTCAACTGGAGCCGCGCCAGCAGGTCGACGGCGGTCAGCCCCGGCGCCCCGATCCCGGCCACCTCGCATACGACCAGGCCGCCCCCGGCGCCCTTCAGCAGGGCCCGCAGGTCGTCGCAGAGTCCCGCCACCTGGCTCCGGGCGAGGGGGCCGGCCAGGGTGAGTACGGGGGGTGTCGTCGCGTCCACGGGGGGTAGACCGGCCGGGCTTGCGTAACTCATCGTCGCCACACGGCTATGCCATGCGCTCGTTTGCCTAAATCCTTTAGCCAGATGCACACTGATAACCGCTGTCCGGCGAGAGGACTTGGAGAGCTGTCATGGTGCGCGTAGGCCTGACCCCGGAGCGGCTGACCCGGGCGGGCGCGGAAATGGCGGACGAGGTCGGTTTCGATCAGGTGACCGTCTCGGCGCTGGCCCGCCGGTTCGACGTCAAGGTCGCGAGCCTGTACTCGCATGTGAGGAACTCGCACGACCTGAAGACGCGGATCGCCCTGCTGGCCCTGGAGGAACTGGCCGACCGGGGCTCCGCCGCGCTGGCCGGCCGCTCCGGCAAGGACGCCCTCACCGCCCTCGCCGACGTCTACCGCGACTACGCCCACGACCACCCCGGCCGCTACGCCGCCGCCCAGTTCCGGCTCAGCCCGGAAGCGGCCGCGGCCAGTGCCGGAGCGCGGCACTCCCAGATGACCCGGGCCATCCTGCGGGGATACGACCTCGCCGAACCGGACCAGACCCACGCCGTCCGGCTGCTCGGCAGCGTCTTCCACGGGTACGTCAGCCTCGAACAGGCCGGCGGCTTCGGCCACAGTGCCCCCGACTCCCAGGAGTCCTGGTCCCGCATCCTCGACGCGCTCGACGCGCTGCTGCGGAACTGGCCGACCACGGAAGCAGGCTGAAGCGATGTCTCCCGAGATCCACTGGACCACCACCCCCATCACCGCCGGCCTCCTGCGCGGCGCCCTCGAGACCGAGCGCACCGAGCACGGCCTGCTGCCGCACCGCCTGCCCGCCTGGGCCCGCGCCCAGTGCGCCGACGAACAGCTGGCCATGGCCGAGTCCCAGCCGTCCGGCGTCAGGCTGGCCTTCCGTACCCGGGCCACCGCCGTCGAGCTGGACACCCTCCCCACCAAGCGGCACTACGTGGGCGCCCCTCCCCGGCCGGACGGGCTCTACGACCTGGTCGTCGACGGACGTCCGGCGGGCCAGGGCACCGTGTCGGCGGGGCACGTCCTGGTCATCGACATGATGGCGGGGAGCTTCGAGCGGCGGCCCGGCCGGCCCGGCACACTGCGCTTCACGGACCTGCCCGAGGGCGCCAAGGACATCGAGATCTGGCTGCCGCACAACGAGACCACCGAGCTTGTCGCCCTGCGCACCGACGCGCCCGTGGAACCCGCGGGGGTCCCGGACCGGCGGGTCTGGGTGCACCACGGCAGTTCCATCAGCCATGGTTCGGACGCCGCCGGTCCGACCGGTATCTGGCCCGCGGTCGCCGCGGGGCTCGGCGGGGTGGAGCTGGTCAATCTGGGGCTGGGCGGCAGCGCGCTGCTCGATCCGTTCGTCGCCCGTGTCCTGCGGGACACCCCGGCCGACCTGATCAGCGTCAAGATCGGCATCAACCTCGTCAATGCGGACCTGATGCGGCTGCGGGCGTTCGGGCCCGCCGTGCACGGGTTCCTCGACACCGTGCGGGAGGGGCATCCCCGTACGCCGCTGCTCGTCGTGTCGCCTGTCCTGTGCCCCATGCACGAGGACACACCCGGGCCCAGTGCGCCTGATTTCCGGGGGCTGGAACAGGGAGTGCTGCGGTTCGTGCCCATGGGGGATCCCGCGGAGGTGGCGAGCGGGAAGCTGACCCTGCGGGTCATCCGGGAGGAGCTGGTGCGGATCGTCGGGCAGCGGGCTGTCGATGATCCGCACCTGTACTACCTCGACGGGCGGGAGCTGTACGGGGAGGGGGACGTGGAGGAGTTGCCGCTGCCTGATCAGTTGCATCCGGATGCGGCGACTCATCGGCTGATGGGGGAGCGGTTCGCGGCGGTTGCCTTCGGCGAAGGGGCCTTCGGCGAAGGGGGCGGGGTTGGGTGAGGGTGGGCGCGCCCGGCCTTCGTTCGCCCCCACCGCCCCTTCCCGTCCGGGACCTGGGGGCTGCGCCCCCAGACCCCCGCTTTCGGCCTGAGCGGCCTCGTCCTCAAGCGCCGGACGGGCTGTTAGGCGATTCGCTCCCGTACCACCGGTGCCGCCTCGTACTTCGTGCCCGGAGCTGCGATGTCGTACGAACCCTCCACCGATTCCAGGGCGTAGGGGAAGCGCTCTGGGGTGTCGGTGTGGAGGGTCAGCAAGGGCTGGCCCTCGGTGATCGTGTCGCCGGGCTTGGCGTGGAGTTCGATGCCGGCGCCTGCCTGTACCGGGTCCTCCTTGCGGGCGCGGCCGGCGCCCAGGCGCCAGGCGGCGACCCCGATGCCGTAGGCGTCGAGGCGGGTGAGGACACCGGTGGCCGGGGCCTTGATGACGTGCTGTTCCCGCGCGGTGGGGAGGGGGGCGTCCGGGTCGCCGCCCTGGGCGGTGATCATGCGGCGCCAGGCGTCCATCGCGGAGCCGTCGGCGAGGGCCTTCGCCGGGTCGGCGTCCTTCACTCCGGCCGCGTCCAGCATTTCGCGGGCCAGGGCGAGGGTCAGTTCGACGACATCGGCCGGACCGCCGCCCGCGAGGACCTCGACCGACTCGCGGACCTCCAGGGCGTTGCCCGCGGTGAGACCGAGGGGGGTGGACATGTCGGTGAGGAGGGCGACCGTCCTGACGCCGTGGTCGGTGCCGAGGCCCACCATCGTGGAGGCCAGCTCGCGCGCGTCCTCGATGGTCTTCATGAAGGCTCCGGTGCCGACCTTCACGTCCAGGACCAGGGAGCCCGTTCCCTCGGCGATCTTCTTCGACATGATCGAGGAGGCGATGAGGGGGATCGCCTCGACCGTGCCGGTGACGTCGCGCAGGGCGTAGAGCTTCTTGTCGGCGGGGGCCAGACCGTCGCCCGCCGCGCAGATCACGGCGCCGGTGGTGTCGAGGACGTGCAGCATCTCCTCGTTGGACAGGAGCGCGCGCCAGCCGGGGATCGACTCCAGCTTGTCCAGGGTGCCGCCGGTGTGGCCGAGGCCGCGGCCCGAGAGCTGCGGGACCGCCGCGCCGCAGGCCGCCACCAGGGGGGCCAGCGGGAGGGTGATCTTGTCGCCGACGCCGCCCGTGGAGTGCTTGTCGGCGGTCGGGCGGGACAGTGACGAGAAGTCCATGCGCTCGCCGGAGGCGATCATCGCGGCCGTCCAGCGGGCGATCTCGCGGCGGTTCATGCCGTTGAGCAGGATCGCCATGGCGAGCGAGGACATCTGCTCGTCGGCGACCTCGCCACGGGTGTACGCGTCGATGACCCAGTCGATCTGTTCGTCGCTGAGTTCACCGCGGTCCCGCTTGGTGCGGATGACGGAGATGACGTCCATGGCCATGGCTTTCCTTCCGAGGTGCAGAAGCTTCCGGGGTGCAGAAGACGGTGCGAAAGTGTGCGGCCCCTCTGCCCGGTTCACGCGAGACAGAGGGGCCGCACGGGAGTCACTTGGTGAGGTGGTCCGGGCCGAAGGCCTGCGGGAGCATCTCCGCGAGCGGGAGGATCCCGGCCGGCGTCTCCAGCAGCAGGTCCGGGCCGCCGAACTCGTACAGCAGCTGGCGACAGCGGCCGCACGGAACGAGGATCTCGCCCCGGCCGTCCACGCAGGTGAAGTGGGTGAGGCGGCCGCCGCCGGTGCGCTGCAGCTCCGAGACCAGACCGCACTCGGCGCACAGGCCGATGCCGTACGAGGCGTTCTCGACGTTGCAGCCGGAGACGGTACGGCCGTCGTCGACCAGGGCCGCCACGCCGACCGGGTAGTCCGAGTACGGGGCGTACGCGTGGCGCATCGCCTCGCGGGCCAGCTCGCGCAGGGCCTCCCAGTCGACGGTGGCGGCGGCCGGGGTCACTTGCCCTGCCCCTTGTAGTAGGGCAGCCCGTCGGCCTTCGGCATGCGCAGGCGTTGCGCGGAGAGCGACAGCACCAGCAGGGTCACGAGGTACGGGGCCGCGGAGACGACCTGGCGCGGGACCTCGTCCACGCTGGTGTACCAGAGGAACATCAGGGCCGAGATCACCAGGGTGGCGACGGCGGAGACGTACTTCTTCTTCCAGGCCAGGTAGGCCGCGCCGAACACCAGCAGGATCGCCAGCAGCAGGATGAGGGCGTGCACGTTGGTGGTGCCGCCGCGCAGGTTGAGGCTGTCGGTGTAGCCGAACAGGCCCGCGCCCAGGGCGAGGCCGCCCGGCATCCAGTTGCCGAAGATCATCGCGGCGAGGCCGATGTAGCCGCGGCCGGCGGTCTGGCCGTCGAGGTACACGTTCGAGGCGACGATCGACAGGAAGGCGCCGCCGAGGCCGGCGAAGCCGCCCGAGACGATCACGGCGATGTACTTGTACTTGTAGACGTTGACGCCGAGGGACTCGGCGGCCACCGGGTTCTCGCCGCAGGAGCGCAGCCGCAGGCCGAAGGCCGTGCGCCAGAGCACCCACCAGGTGGCGGGGACGAGGGCGACCGCGACGACGGTCAGCGGGGAGAGGTTGGTGACCAGACCGCCGACCAGGCCGGCGATGTCGGAGACCAGGAACCAGTGCTTGCCGTTCAGGGTCTCCAGCCAGCCGGACAGCCCCGGGATGTCGAAGGTGCCCAGCGATTCGATCGGCGGGGACTGCTTGGAGGAGCCCTGCGGGGCGTCCTCGAAGGTGAACTTCGACAGGTAGCGGGTGGTGCCCAGGGCCAGGATGTTCAGCGCCACGCCGGAGACGATGTGGTTGACCTTGAACGTCACGGTGGCGATGGCGTGCAGGATGCCGCCGAGTGCGCCGCCGATGATGCCGAAGGCGACACCGGTCCAGGGGCCCCACTGGTAGCCGGCCCAGGCGCCGAACCAGGTGCCGAGGACCATCATGCCTTCGAGGCCGATGTTGACGACGCCCGCGCGCTCGGCCCACAGACCGCCGAGGCCGGCGAGGCCGATCGGCACGGCCAGGCGCAGCGCGGTGGACATCTGGCCGGTCGAGGTGATGCCGTCCGCGCCGGAGATCAGGCGGACGATCGAGGTGAGGACCAGCACGCCCGCGATGATCAGCAGGAGTACCGGGAGAGACATGCGGCGGCCGCCCTTGCCGGGCTGCTTCGCCTGCGGCTTGGCGATGGTCGCGGTGGACATCAGGCCGCCACCTCCTTCTTGGCGTTGTTGTTGGCGGCCGCGGCCAGCTCGGCGCCGACCAGCTTCTGCTGGCGGCGCAGACCCCACTGCCGTACGGCCTCATAGGAGATGACGACCGCGAAGACGATGAGTCCCTGCATGATCGTGGCGATCTCCTTCTCGTACGCCACCGGGGTGGCGTAGTCGAGGGCGGGGGACGCCTTGTCGAGGAAGGCCCACAGGAGGGCGGCCAGCGCGATGCCGCCGGGGTTGTTGCGGCCGAGGAGGGCGATGCCGATGGCGGTGAAGCCGAGGCCGGCCGGGAAGCTGAGGCTGTAGGTGTGGGCGTCGCCGAGCAGCAGCGGCAGGCCGGAGATGCCTGCGACCGCGCCGGAGATCAGCATGGCGGTGAGGACCATGCGCTTGGCGTTGACGCCGGAGGCCGCGGCGGCCGTCTCGGACTCGCCGGTGGCGCGCAGGTCGAAGCCGAAGCGGGTGCGGTTGAGGACGATCCAGTAGCCGATGCCGAGCGCGACGGCGAGGAAGACCAGACCGTAGATCTCGCCGACGTCCTGGCCCAGGTCGATGCCGGGCACCCAGCCGGACTCCTTCATGACGCCGGTGGTGACGTTGTCGCCGAGCAGGACGCCGAAGTTCTCACGGAGGGTGAGGTAGCCGATGAGGCTGGTGGCGATCGCGTTGAGCATGATCGTCGCGACGACCTCGCTGACGCCCCGGGTGACCTTCAGGACGCCCGCGATGCCCGCCCACATGGCGCCGGTGAGCGCGCCGACCAGGAGCAGCAGCGGGATCTGGAGGAAGGACGGCAGCGACACGTGCGCGCCGACCACCGCGGTCATCATGGCGCCGAGGCGGTACTGGCCGTCGACGCCGATGTTGAACAGGTTCATGCGGAAGCCGAGGGCGACCGCGAGGGCGGCGATGTAGTACAGCGAGGCCTGGTTGACGATCAGGACCTGGACGTCGGAGAACCCGGCCTGCTCCAGCATCAGCCGGTAGGGCTCGAACGGGTTCTTGCCGGAGGCGATCAGCACGATCGACGTCAGCAGGATCGCCGAGACCAGCGCGATGACCGGGCCGGCCACCGCGAGGAGCAGGCGCTCCTTGTCGAACTTCTTCATCGGGCCTCGTCCTCCGGGGCGGCTTCTTCTTCGACGTGCTCGAGGTGCCCGGACGCGGCGCCGGTCATGGCCGAGCCGAGTTCCTCGGGGGTGACGGTCGCCGGGTCGGCGTCGGCGACCAGCCTGCCGTCGTAGATCACCCGGAGGGTGTCCGACAGGCCGATCAGCTCGTCCAGGTCGGCGGAGATCAGCAGCACCGCCAGGCCCTCGCGGCGGGCCTCGCGGATGCGGTCCCAGATCTGGGCCTGCGCGCCGACGTCCACACCGCGGGTGGGGTGGGCGGCGATCAGGAACTTGGGGTTGTGGCTCATCTCGCGGCCGACGATCAGCTTCTGCTGGTTGCCGCCGGAGAGGGAGGCGGCCGTGACGTCGATGCCGGGGGTGCGGACGTCGTACTCCTCGACGATCCGGCGGGTGTCGTCCTGCGCGCCCTTGGGGTTGAGCCAGAAGCCCTTGGCGTTGGGGGCCTCGGTGACGTGGCCGAGGATGCGGTTCTCCCAGAGGGGGGCCTCCAGGAGCAGGCCCTGGCGGTGGCGGTCCTCGGGGATGTAGCCGACGCCCTGCTCGCGGCGCTTGCGGGTCGGCCAGGGGGTGATGTCCTCGCCGAGGAAGGCGATGGTGCCGGAGTCGGCGTTCTTGGTGCCGATCAGCGCGTCGATCAGCTCGGTCTGGCCGTTGCCCTCGACGCCGGCGATGCCCATGACCTCACCGGCGTGGATGGTGAAGGTGACGTCGTCGAGGACCTTCTTGACCTCGCCGGCCGCCTCGACCAGGGAGCCGGGGCCCACGGGCTCGGACTCGGCGCCCAGGGAGGCGCCGCCGCTCGCGTAGACCGTGAGGTTCTCGACCTTGATGACGGGCTTGTCGGTGACCGTCGACTCGGCGGTCTCCGGGGTGGGCAGTTCGCTGCCGACCATCATCTCGGCGAGCTGGCGGGGGGTCGTCTCGGTGGGAACGGCCGTGCCGACCGTCGTACCGCGCCGGATGACCGTGATCTCGTCGGCCACCGACAGGACCTCGCCCAGCTTGTGGGAGATGAAGATGACGGAGAGGCCCTCGGCCTTCAGCTCGCGCAGGTTGGCGAAGAGCGCGGCGACCTCCTGCGGGACCAGGACCGCGGTCGGCTCGTCGAGGATCAGGGTGCGGGCGCCGCGGAAGAGGACCTTGAGGATCTCCACACGCTGGCGGTCGGCGACACCGAGGTCCTCGACCAGGGCGTCGGGGCGTACGCCGAGGCCGTAGCGGTCGGAGATCTCCTTGATCTTCCTGCGGGCGCCGCCGCCGATGCCGTGCAGCTTCTCGCTGCCGAGCACGACGTTCTCCAGGACGGTCAGGTTGTCCGCGAGCATGAAGTGCTGGTGGACCATGCCGATGCCGCGCGTGATGGCGTCGGCGGGGCTGGAGAAGCTCACCTGCTCGCCGTCGACCGCGATGGTGCCCTCGTCCGGCTTCTGCATGCCGTAGAGGATCTTCATCAGGGTCGACTTGCCGGCGCCGTTCTCGCCGACGAGGGCGTGCACGGTGCCCCTGCGGACGCTCAGGTGGATGTCGTGGTTGGCGACCACACCGGGGAATCGCTTGGTGATGCCCGCGAGCTCTACCGCGACTGTCGACGGGGCGGTGAGCGGAGGGCTGCTGGACGCGTCGATGGCGCACTCTCCTCGGGAAAGGGGCCGCTCTACGCGCGTAGCGCCCCTGCTTTAAATAGTGCCCGGACCTGATCGATCTTGATTGACCTCTCGATCAGTCTCGATCCGTTCCGAGCATTCTGCCGCGCGAACGGGGCGCGGGGAGTCATCGTCTCCGCACCCCGTTCCGAGGCCGTAACGCTGTCATTACAGCGCTTCTTTGGCCATGCCTTGGACAGGTCTCGGCACGTCTCGACAGGCCGACGACACAGTCGTCAGGAGGTCTTCACCTTGATGGTGCCGTTCTTGATGCCTTCCTCGGCCTTCTTGACGGCGTCCTGGATGCCCTTGTCGCCCGCGAAGACCGGGTTGGAGTTCGACAGGCTCACGCCGCCGTTGGCGAGGTCGCCACGGACCACGCCGGTGGCGGGCTTGCCGTCCTCGACCGACTTGGCCAGCGTGTAGACCGCGCCCTCGACGTTCTTCATCGCGGACGTGAGGATCGAGTCCTTGTACGTCTTCAGCGCGTCCTGCTTGTACTGGTCCGAGTCGACGCCGATCGCCCACACCTTGTTGGCGTTGGCGGCCTTGATGACGCCCTGGCCGGAGAGGCCGGCGGCGGCGTAGACCACGTCGGCACCGGCGTCGATCTGACCCTCGGCGGCGCTCTCACCCTTGTCCGGGCTGGAGAAGCCGCCCTCGGCAGCGGTCTCGGTCAGGTACTGCGACTTGACCGTGACACCCTTCTTGGTGTCCGCGACGCCCTGCTTGTAGCCGGCCTCGAACTTGTGGATCAGGGGGACGTCCACACCGCCGACGAAGCCGACCACGTTGGACTTGGTCGCCTTGGCGGCGGCGACGCCCGCCAGGTAGGAGGCCTGCTCCTCGGAGAAGACGAGGTCGGCCACGTTGTCGGCCTTGGTCTGCTCGTCGTCGACGATGCCGAAGGTGGTCTTCGGGTACTTGGCCGCGGCCTCCTTCACGGCAGGCGCGTAGGCGAAGCCGACGCCGATGACCGGGTTGTAGCCCTGCTTGGCGAGGCTCTCCAGACGCTGGACCTTGTCGGCGTCGGACTCGCCGTCCTGCGGCTCCACGGCGGTCGACTTGTAGCCGAACTCCTTGTCGGCCTTCTCCAGGCCGGCGGTGGCGGCGTCGTTGAAGGACTGGTCGCCCTTGCCACCGACGTCGTACGCGAGGGCGAGGCCCAGGTTCTTGTCGTCACCGGAGGAGGACGACGTGGACGAGCTTCCGCAAGCGGAAACGCTGACTGCGAAGGCTGCGGTAGCAACACCAGCAACCGCGATACGGGACACCCGGCGCATGGAACGAGACTCCTTTGTGCAAGCGCCCATACCAGGCGCTGGTTCCGCCGCAGCGTAACGCGCGTAGACCAGACGGAAAAACCCTTCTGTCCGGTCCGTTATCGAGCTGTGGCCACAGTTTGCGCTCCAGCGTACGGACGCCGGAGCGCCGCTTGCGGGAGGCGGGGGCCGCTGGTCTGCGAGGACGCCCTTAATGGGCGTAGGCGGGGGCCTGAACCGGGGCGGTGCCCCGCCCCCGCCGCCCTTTCCCGTCCCGAGGCCGGGGGCTCCGCCCCCAGCCCCCCGCTTCGGCCCTTGACGGGCCTCGTCCTCGAACTCCCCCCGGACAGGGGAGCCCTCAGACGGGCTGGACTGCTCTTGCCGGCGTTCGAGGAGCGGGGTCCGAAGCGGGTGCCGGGACTCGGTGTGCGGGTGGGGTGCGTTACTTCGTGTTGACGGTGACCTTGCCGTCGATGATGTCCTTCTTGGCCTTGTTCACGGCCTCGACGACGTCCGTCATGGCCTTGTACTTCGGGTTGGTGTCGGCGAAGCCGACGCCGTCGTTGGAGAGGCTGCCGCGGACCACGCCCGACAGGGGCTTGCCCTCGTGGACGGACTTGGCCAGGTCGTAGACCGCGCCGCCGACGTTCTTCAGGGCCGAGCCGAGGATGTAGTCCTTGTACGCGGCCAGCGAGGTCTGGGCGTACTGGTCGGAGTCGACGCCGATGGCCCACACCTTCTTGCCCGCGGCCTCGGAGATCACGCCCTGGCCGGAGAGACCGGCCGCGTGGTAGATGACGTCCGCGCCGGCCTCGATCTGGCCGCTCGCTCCCGCCTTGCCCTTGTCGGGGCTGGAGAAGCCGCCCTCCTGGGGCGTCTCGGTGAGGTACTGCGACTCGATCTTGATGGCCGGGTCGACCGACTTGGCGCCCTGGATGTAGCCGGCCTCGAACTTGTGGATGAGCGGGATGTCCACACCGCCGATGAAGCCGATGTGGCCCTTCTTCGACGCCTTCGCCGCGGCGACGCCGGCCAGGTAGGAGGCCTGCTCCTCGTGGAAGACCATGTCGGCGACGTTCTTCGCCACCACGGTCTCGTCGTCGATGATGCCGAACGTGGTGTTCGGGAACTTCGCGGCGACCTCCTTGACGGCCGGCGCGTAGATGTAGCCGACGCCGATCACCGGGTTGTAGCCCGACTGGGCGAGCTGGGTCAGTCGCTGGACCTTGTCCGCGTCCGACTCGCCGTCCTGCGGCTCGACGTCCCGGCCGCCGATGCCGAACTCCTTGTCGGCCTTCTCGAAACCGGCGTACGCGGCGTCGTTGAAGGACTGGTCGCCCTTGCCGCCGATGTCGTACGCCAGGCCGATGCCCTTGCCGGAGTACTTGCCCGACTCCTTCTCGCTGGGCTTGGAGCCGGTGCTGGACTCGCCGCAGCCGGCCGCCGCGAGAGCCACGACCGCGACGGACGCCGCCGCCTGGATGAACCTGGTCCTTCGAGATATGAGACGCACAGCAAGCACCCTTCATCCCCACGGCGCCGTCACCGGCCCGCATTCCCCAATGTGACGCCTCCGGCACGGCTCCCCGACAGGCCGTACCAAGGGGCGATTTCGGCGCACAGTAACGCGCGTAGACGGGGAGGGGAACGGGGTTCCTCGTGGCCGTTATCGATTCGTGCCGCCCCCGGGTTACAACCGGGTCCCACGGGTTACACCCCGGTGACACAAGTGGACGAATGGGCGCCTTTCGGGCACCCCATCGTCCAGGCCGTCACCGGCGTCCCGCGCTCAGGCCGTGCGGGTCGCCGCGTCCAGCAGCGCGGCCGCCGTGAACAGTTCCACTCCTACGGTGATGGCGTGCTCGTCGGCGTCGAAGTCGCCCTGGTGCAGATCGCGGACGGTGCGCTCGCCCGGCGGGCGGACGCCGAGGCGGGCCATGGCTCCGGGGACGCGCTCCAGGTACCAGGAGAAGTCCTCGCCGCCGAGGCTCTGCTCGGTGCTCTCCACCGCCTCCTCGCCGCGGCGGGCGACCATGGCGTCCCGGAGCAGGCCGGTGACGTCGGTGTCGTTGACGACCGGGGGGACGCCGCGGACGTAGTTGATCTCGGACTTGGCGCGGTGCAGGTTGGCGACCTCGTCGATCGCGGCGACGACGAGGTCGGGCGCCTGCCGCCAGGCCTCGAGGTCGAGGCAGCGCACGGTGCCGGACAGCTCGGCGTGCTGCGGGATGACGTTCGGGGCGTGACCGCAGTCGATCCGGCCCCAGGTCACCGCGAGGCCGGCCCGGGTGTCGACGCGGCGGCCGACCAGCGCGGGCACGTCGACGACGACGCGGGCGGCGGCGGTGACCAGGTCGGTGGTCAGGTGCGGGCGGGCGGTGTGGCCGCCGGGCCCGTCCAGGGAGATCTCCAGACGGTCGCAGGCGGAGGTGATGGCACCCTCGCGCAGACCGATCAGACCGGCGTCCACGCGCGGGTCGCAGTGCACGGCGATGATCCGGCCGACGCCCTCCAGGGCGCCGTCCTCGATGGCGTCGGCGGCGCCGCCGGGCAGCACCTCCTCGGCGGGCTGGAAGATCAGCCGCACGGGGCGCGGGAGCCGGCCCTCGCGGTGCAGGTCGGCCAGGACCAGGCCGGCGCCGAGGACGACGGCGGTGTGCACGTCGTGACCGCAGGCGTGCGCGCGGTCGGGGACGGTGGAGCGGTAGGCGCAGTCGGCCTTGGTGTCCGGGATGGGCAGCGCGTCGATGTCGGCGCGCATCGCCAGGACCGGCGTGCCGTCGGCCCAGTCGCCGATGTCGCAGATGAGCCCGGTGCCGCCGGCGAGTACGCGGGGCTTGAGGCCCGCCTTCTCCAGACGCTCCTTGATCGCCGCCGTCGTACGGAACTCCTGGTTGCCCAGCTCGGGGTGCATGTGCATGTCGCGGCGGAAGGCGACGAGCTCGGCGCGCAGGGCCTCCGGCATGGTGCCGGGGAGCACGGCTTCCCCTGAAGGATCGGCCTCGGACTCTCGGGACATCAGTTGCTTCACCCTTTGAAGGGTAGGACGCCGGGGTGGTCGGCTGACCCACGATCAACAAAACTTCAACCTGTTAGGGGAAGAAAAGTTGGCCGCGCGGCGCATGGCTGGCGTTCGGGCTGGGTAAACTCGGCCGGTTTCGAGCCGAGTCGATCATGGCTTTCCGGCCCATCACTCAATCTTCCACCTTCACGGTTACCACGGCTCACCGGATGCACGCCCGACTGTCCACGGAGCGGACCGTCGGTGGACGGGCGCCCGGCGCTTCACGGGTTCGGCTGCCGGGATGCCGGGCGCGCCGCTAGAGTCCCGGCACGTGAGCGAACCGAACACCTGCTCGGCCCTGGCCGACGCCGATCCCGGCTTCGTCCGGGACACCCGTGCCGCGTACGACGCCATCGCCGAGGAGTACGCCCGTGCGTTTCCCGACGGGCTCGGGGAGCGGGTCCTGGACCGGGCGCTGCTCTCCGGGTTCGCGGAGCTCGTGCGGGCCAGAGGCGAGGAGCCGGTGGCGGACGTGGGCAGCGGGCCCGGCAACGTCACCGCGCTGCTGCACCGGCTCGGGGTGCCCGTCTTCGGCGTCGACGTCTCGCCCCGCATGGTGGCCCTGGCCCGCCGGGCGCATCCCGGGCTGCGCTTCCACGTCGGGTCGATGGACGCCCTGGACCTGCCCGACCGCACGCTGGGCGGGCTGCTCGCCCTGTTCTCGGTGATCCACGTGCCGGACACGCACCTGCCGGCGGTGTTCGCGGAGTTCCGGCGGGTCCTCGCGCCGGGCGGGTACCTGCTGCTGTGCTTCCAGACCGGGAACGGCGAGCGGCAGCGCCTCACGGAGCGGTTCGGCCAGGAGATCGTCCTCGACTACTACTGGCGCACCCCGGAGTCGGTCGCCGCCCACCTCACCGAGGCAGGCCTCGACGTCCAGGCCCGCGTAGCCCTGGAGCCCGAGGGCGGCGCGACACGGCCCCGGGCCTTCCTGCTGGCGCGCAGGCCATGACAGCCACCGGCTAGGACGGTGGGCCGAGGCGGCCCGCCGAGACCTCGGCACACGCCGGTGAGCCAGGCCCCCGGACAGCAGGCACCCGTGGCCAAACCACGCCGTCGAGCACGCGGGCGTACCTGCCGACGCACAGGGCATGACAGCCACCGACCAGGACAGTGGTCCCGGCCGGGACAGCCCGCCGAGACCTCCGCACACACCGGTGAGCCAGGCCCCCGGACAGCAGGCACCCGTGGCCAAACCACGCCGTCGGGCACGCGGGCGTACCTGCCGACGCACAGGGCATGACAGCCACCGACCAGGACAGTGGTCCCGGCCGGGACAGCCCGCCGAGACCTCCGCACACGCCGGTGAGCCAGACCCCCGGACAGCAGGCACCCGTGGCCAAACGCCGTCGGCAACGGGCGTACCTGCCGGCGCTCAGGGCGGGAGAGTCGCCGGGGCGGGCCGTCGCCGACCGCGGTCGGCAGCCGGGGGCGGGCCGGGCCGGCGGCACGCGCGCCTGTCGGCGGGTACGCCGGGATGGTCGCCGGCGCGCGCTCGGCGTGGCCCGGCGGAGTCGTCCGGCGGGTCAGGCTGTTGTGACCGTGGCCAGGCGGTCGACGCCGCGGGCTGTTCCGGTGACGCCGGAGAGGAAGCCCTGGGCTCGGGGGGAGGCGTTCTGGGTGAGCCAGGCCGGGTCGATGTCGCAGACCGCGACGCGGACCTCCGTACCGACGAGGGCCAGCGGGAGGGTGTGGACGACCGTGGAGGGGAAGCTCAGGACGGTTCTGCCGATGGGGCCTCTGCGGGCGATGAGTTCGAGGGGGAGGTCGGGGCGGACGACCTCCAGGCCCGTCTCCACGGCCAGGCGGTGCAGTTTCTCGGCGCCCTCGCGGCGGTGGGCGAAGTAGCGGGCGGCGCCGTGGGTCCGGGCGAGGACGCCGACGGCGTGCAGATAGCGGTCGCCGTCGACGACGCCGGTCTCGACGAGGGACGTACCGACCATGTCGGCGCCCTTCGTCACGCGGGGTGGGCCGAAGCGCTCGCGGGTCCAGGCAAAGGTGTTGGGGGTGACGGAGACGCCGTCCGGCGCGTCCTCGATCGGCATGGAGGAGAAGACCTCCACGCGGCGGGCCGGGCCGGGGGTGAGGCGGCGCCGGGCCACGCCGGACACCGGGGCGAACAGCAGGTCGCGAGGGCCGGGACGGCCGCCCTTGCGGTGCCAGCGCACCAGCCGTTCGCCGCGGGCGAGCTGGCCGACGAACTCCATGGTGGCCGTGCCGTCGTCGACGACGACCAGGTCGTCGGCGCGGGTGATGGTCAGCAGCAGCTGGACGTAACGGGAGAAGGGGTCTCCCATGACGATCCGGTGGGCGTGGCGCAGCTCGCGGGTCAGGCCGCCGATGGTGCGGAAGGGGGCCGCGGGGCCGCCGCGGGCCTCCTCCCAGCGGACCTCGTGGCCGTCGTGGCGGGCCAGTTCGGCCATGCGGCGCAGCTGGCCGCGGGTCATCGGGTCGGTCGGGGACAGAACGACGAGGGTGACCCCCGCGCCGGGCTCCTCCTGGGGACGGGGTCCCCGGGAGTGGGCCCACTCCAGGACGTTCAGGAGCTGTACCGGGCTCTCGACGAACGCGAGGGTGTGGGGGGTGGTGCCGGGTTTCCCGGCGCGAGGGCTCATCGTCGTACGACCGTCCCGTAGGGCACTGGTAGCGGCAGTCGGAGAGGTTCCGGGGTCAGACGCCGACGGGCTCGCCGGCCGCCGCGGCGATCTCCGCCTCGGTGACGACGCCCGAGACGCGGCGCAGCTTCTTCATCGGGCCCAGCTCCGACTCGTAGACCTTCTTGACGCCGTCGCCGAGCGAGGCCTCGATGGTGCGGATGTCGCGGACGAGGCGGGTGAGGCCCTGCGGCTCCACGGAGGCGGCCTGGTCGGAGCCCCACATGGCGCGGTCGAGGGTGATGTGGCGCTCGACGAAGGCGGCGCCGAGGGCGACCGCGGCGAGGGTGGTCTGCAGGCCCGTCTCGTGGCCGGAGTAGCCGATCGGGACGTTGGGGAACTCGGCCTGGAGGGTGTTGATGACGCGGAGGTTCAGCTCCTCGGCCTTCGCCGGGTACGTCGAGGTGGCGTGGCAGAGCAGGATGTTGTCGCTGCCCAGAACCTCGACGGCGTGGCGGATCTGCTTCGGGGTGGACATGCCGGTGGAGAGGATGACCGTGCGGCCCGTCGAGCGCAGGGCGCGGAGCAGCTCGTCGTCGGTGAGGGACGCGGAGGCCACCTTGTGGGCGGGGACGTCGAACTTCTCCAGGAAGGCGACGGCCTCGGTGTCCCACGGGGAGGCGAACCACGCGATCCCCTTCTCCTTGCAGTACTCGTCGATCCGGCGGTACTCGTCCTCGCCGAACTCCACGCGGTGGCGGTAGTCGATGTACGTCATCCGGCCCCAGGGGGTGTCGCGCTCGATGTCCCACTGGTCGCGCGGGGTGCAGATCTCCGGGGTGCGCTTCTGGAACTTCACGGCGTCGCAGCCGGCCTCGGCGGCCGCGTCGATGAGCTTGAAGGCGTTCTCCAGCTCACCGTTGTGGTTGATGCCGATCTCGCCGCAGATGTAGACGGGGTGGCCGGGGCCTGCCGTACGCGAACCGAACTGGCGGAGGCGGGAGTTGGTGCTCATGAAAGGGGGTTCCTTACTTGGTGAGGGGGTCGAGAGAGTCGAGAGAGGGTCCGAGGATCCAGCCGGCGATCTCCCGGATCGCGCCGTCGCCGCCGGGGAGGGTGGTGACCGCGCGTGCGGCGCCGCGTACGACGTCGTGGGCGCTCGCGACCGCCACGGGCCAGCCCACGAGGGCGAAGCACGGCAGGTCGTTGACGTCGTTGCCGACGTAGAGCACGCGCTCCGGCGCGATGCCCTGCTCCTCGCACCACTGCTTGAGTGCGAGGTCCTTGCGGTCGATGCCGTGCAGGACCGGGAGCTTGAGCTTCCGGGCGCGGGCGGCGACCACAGGGTTCTGTTCCGTGGACAGGATCAGCAGCTTCCGTCCGCTCCTGCGCAGGGCGGCGATGCCGAGGCCGTCGCCGCGGTGCACGGAGACGAACTCCCGTCCGTCGGAGTCGATCAGCACCCGGTCGTCGGTCTGGGTGCCGTCGAAGTCGAGGACCACCGCGTCGATGTCGGCGGCGGTCGGGAGCGAACCGAGGGGGAGGTCCGCGTCGAAGAGGGGGGCCAGGACGCGGGCGCGGGCCAGGTCGTGCGGGTCGTCGATCTCCAGCACGCGGGCGGGGTCGGTGCGCACGAGGTCGGTGCGGCCGAAGAAGCGGTGGCCGTGCTCGCGGAAGCCGGCCGCGTCCATGGCGTATGCGGCGCCGGTCTCCAGGAGGTCCTGGGGGCGGTCCTGGCGGCGCGGGCGGTACGACTTGTCGTGGTTGACGCCGAAGCCGCCGTCGCTGCTGCCGGCCGCGCCGTCGCGCCAGACGAAGCCGTGGAAGGGGGCGACGGTGACGGCCGTGTCGGCGCCGTTCTCGACGACCGCGGCGGCGACGCCGTCGATGTCCTCGCGGACGATGAACGGGCTGGTGCACTGCACCAGGAGCACCGCGTCGACGGCCGCGCCGTGCAGGGCCTCGTGGGTGTCCATGGCGTGCAGGACGGCGGCCTCGGAGGTGGCGGTGTCCCCGGCGATGGCGGCCGGGCGCAGCACGACCTCGGCGCCGGCCTCGCGGGCGGCCACGGCGATGGCCTGGTCGTCGGTGGACACCACGACGTCGGTGACCAGGCGGGTGGCCCGGCATTCCCGCACGGCCCGCGCCACCAGGGGCACCCCGCCGACGGACGCGAGGTTCTTCGCGGGGACGCCCTTGGAGCCACCGCGCGCGGGGATCACGGCCAGCACCCGGCGCACCGGGCCCGTTCGGCGGTGGGACATGGGCTGAACTCCTTGGGAAGGCACCGAGGCGGAAGTGGGGGCGGGCGTCGGGGACCTCACAGGTCCCCGATCCGGCGGATGACCGGGGCGACGCGCTGGACGCCGTGGCGGTAGGCGCCGCGGGCGGCCCGGCGGACGATCTGGCGGACCGGGCCGGGTTCCCTGTCCGAGGCCGGGGCGCCGGGCAGCGGGCTGCCGTCGGGGCCGAGGTGGTGGCGGGCGAGGATGCCGGGGAGGTAGCCGGGCGCGGTGACGGGTGTGTAGTACGGGGTGAGCGGGGGCAGGCCGCCGGGGCGGTCGAGCAGCTTGGTGATGCGTTCGCGCGCCGCGTCGAAGGCCCGTTCGTACGAGCCTCCCCCGGCGGCGACGCCCTGCCGGTCCACCCAGTCCGCGTCGGGGGCGGGCCGGTGCCCGGCGTCGAGCTGGTCCCAGGAGGCGAGGCAGCCGGAGCCGACGAAGTGGTGGTTGCCGAGTGCCTCGCGCACCCCGAGGTCGGTGAGGACCACGGTGGGGATGCTGCGGTGCAGGGATTCGAGGGCGGCGGTGGAGCTGACCGTGACCATGAGGTCGGTGCGGTCGAGAACCTCGCCCATGTTGCCGTACACCAGGCGGAAGTTGGCGGGCGGGTCGAGCCGCTGTGCCAGCTTCTGGTACGGCAACTCCTCGATGTGGGTGGTGTGTTCACCGGGCTTGGAGCGCAGCTTGAGCAGCACCTCGCGCTCGGGGTGCAACCGGGCGTGCCCCACGAGCCGTTCGAGCAGGTAGGTGCGGTCCTTGCGGTTCTCGGGCACGGAGGGCTGGGCGGCGAAGACCACGGTGTACGGGTCGTGCTCGCCGGTGTAGGGGGCGCCGCCGAGGAAGGGCAGGGCCACCTCGGTCACCGAGGAGGCGTCGGCGCCGACACCGTCGTACACGGCGCGGAAACGCTCCGCGTCCTGGCGGGAGTTGGCGAGGACGAGGTCGGCGCCGTGCCGCAGCAGCAGACCGTCGGCGAGCTTCTCGTAGACGACACCGACATAGCCGGTGACGACGACGGGCCGCTCACCGCCGTCCTCCCAGATCCGCTTGAGGCCGTGCAGGATGGCCTGGACGCCGCCGCCGACCAGCGCGAGGACGAGGACGTCGTACTTCTCGGTCGCCATGCAGCGCAGGAACTCGACGGCCGTCACCTCGCGCAGCGAGTCGGCGCGCACGCCCACCTCGGCGAGTTGGCGGGGCGTGGGGGTGGCGCGGCCGCGCAGGAGGTAGCCGTCGAGGACGGGGGCGACTTGCGCGTCGTCCCGGGGTCCGGTTTCCATGGACGGGCCCGGCCGACCGCCCGGAGCGATCCGGCCCGCGGTCGACGCACCCCATTTCCAGCGGGTGTCGGAGTCCGCGAGTACGGCGATCCGTGGGGGCTTCGAAGTACGTGGTGGCACGTTGAAGACGCTAGGAAGCAAAACCCAGGCTTTGCCCAACCGCGACTCAACGGAAAGTTAACAGCGCGCCACCGGTTTCCGAACCGGCTCGTCAACTCCGGGGAAATACGCGTGATGCACCGATCCGACACATCGAGTTCATCACCCGTACCCTTACCGGAAATTTTCGCTGCCGGGCGCACTCCTAGGATTTCCGCGTGCCCAAGCTTTCCGTGATCGTGCCGTTCTACAACGTCCAGCAATACGCCCCGGACACCCTCAGAAGCCTTCATCTGAACGCCCGCCCGGACTTCGAGTTCGTGCTGGTGGACGACCGCTCGAAGGACGAGACGCCCGCCATTCTCGAACGGGCCGCCGAAGAACTTTCGAAGGTCGCTCAGGTGCGTCTGATCCGTCATGAGGAGAACGGAGGGCTCGCCACCGCACGCAATACCGGACTGGATGCCGCGCGGGGCGAGTACCTGACGTTCCTGGACGGCGACGACTGGCTCGCGCGCGGCTATCTGACCGATCTGGCCACCGCGATCGAGGAGCTGGGCTGCGACTTCGTGCGCGTCGACCATGTGCAGGCGACCGCGCGCGCCCGCACGCTGGTCCGGCATCCGCACGGGCTGCGCGGGGAGGTGCTGGACCCGCGCGACGCGATCCTGCCCGCCGACCGCTCGACGTCGGTGGACTATCCCTACGCCTGGGCCGGCGCCTACCACCGCCGTCTCGTCGACCGCGGTCTGCTGCACTTCACCCACGGGCTGCGGACCGCCGAGGACCGGCCGTGGATCTGGAAGCTGCACCGGGAGGCGGAGTCGTTCGCCGTGCTGAATCTGCTCGGCGTCTTCTACCGGCGCGGGGTCGCCTCCTCCCTCACCCAGATCGGCGACGCCCGCCAACTGGACTTCATCCGGGCGTTCGACCAGGTCATCGAGGAGACCGCGCGGGACCGCGAGGCCGACCGGCTGCTCCCCAAGGCGGTGCGCACGTACTGCGCGATCATCGCCCACCACCTCGGCGAGATCGAGAAGTTCGAGCCGCCGGTGGCCCGGCAGCTGCGCGCCATGAGCGCGGCGGCCATCAGGCGCATGCCGCAGGAGCTGCTCGCCGAGGTCCTGGACACGATGGACCTGGAGCGCTCGTCGACACTGCGCCGGCTGCGCCGCAGGATCACCTCATCGAAGACCGGCACCCCGAAGGCGGCCGCCTGATGCCTCGCACGACTCAGATCTTCTGCGCCTCCACGCTGTACGGCGCCGCCACCCTGGCCACCGCGCTGGACGCCGGCTGCTTCCCGGCGGCGGACCGCAGGCTGCTGCTGGTGTGCAACAACACGACGACACCGGAGACCACCCCGGCCGTCGACGAGATGCCGGGCTTCGCACCGCTGCGGGACCGCTTCGACGCGGTGCTGTCCTGGAACGAGGCCATCAGCCCCTTCCACCCGGGCGCCTGGGCACCGCGCGCCGACGACGCGCCGCTTCTGGAGCGGTATCTGCGGATGCTGTGGGGGCTGGGCGAGGACCGGGTCGAGATCGTCGTGGAGTCGATCCAGGTCAACCCGGCACAGGCGATCGCGCAGGTGTTCCCCGGGGCGCCCGTCGAGGTCTACGCCGACGGACTGATGAGCTACGGGCCGACCCGTAACAAGATCGACCCGCTCATCGGCACCCGGGTGCGCCGGCTGCTCCACCTGGACCTGGTGCCGGGGCTGGTGCCGCTGCTGCTCACCGAGTTCGGGGTGCCCGCGCAGACCGTGCCGGCGAGCGGTTTCCTCAAGGTCCTGGGGGAGATCGGCGAGGCCGTGGAGGAACTGCCCGCGCTGCCCGACGACTCGGCGCTGCTGCTGGGCCAGTACCTGTCCGCCCTCGGCATCCTCACCGTGGAGGAGGAAGAGGACCTGCACGTGCGGATGATGCGGGGGGCGGTCGCCCGCGGGCACCGGGCCGTGGTGTTCAAGCCGCACCCGACCGCGCCGGCCCGCTACAGCAGGGTCCTGGAGGCCGAGGCCGCGAAGCTGGGCGTCGACCTCACGGTGCTGGACACGCCGGTCCTCGCCGAGGTGCTGTTCGCCAAGGCGCGGCCCGCGCTGGTGGTGGGCTGCTTCTCCACCGCCCTGTTCACCGCGTCGGCGTTCTACGACCTGCCGGTCGCCCGTATCGGCACCGAGCGGCTGATGGACCGGCTCACCCCCTACCAGAACAGCAACCGGGTGCCTGCCCTGCTGGCGGACGCGCTGCTGCCGGACCTGGAGGACGGTGAGGGCGAGACGCGCATCCCGGAGGAGTCGCTGACCGATCTGGTCAGGACGGTGGGCTATGTGATGCAGGCGCAGATCCACCCGAGCCTGCGCCCGGTCGCCGAGGAATATCTGCGCACCCGTCTCGGGCCGCGCACCAAGCGGTACTTCAAGCGCCGGCGGCTCACCGCGCTGGGCCTGCCGGGCGGTATCCCGGAGCGGCTGTCGTTCATTCCGCGCAACTCCACCGCGCGCCGGGTGGTGCGGCGGGCGAGAGCGATGCGCAAGGCGGTGCGGCGGGCTTAGGCGGCCAGTTCCACACGGCATACGGGTATGCCGAGTTCACGCGGAGCGGGTGCGAGCCGCGGGAACTGCCGTGCACGCCGCCGTATCCCGACGCTCATTTACTGTTCACCGAAATTTTGAATCGGGTGGCAGGTTCCGGGAAACCCGGTCGTATTTCATTCACACGGTGCGCATCGCTGTGTTTGTCGAGAACCGCAATGGGGTCGGCCTCGCCTCGGAGATCATGCGAGCCGAGGGAGCCGACGCCCACTCGTTCCATCTCCTCGTCGCCGACCGGGACGCGAACAACGCCGGACGGCTCGAACAGGAGGCCGCGGCCCGGGGCGAGGGCCTCGTGGCATCCAACCTGTTCCCCGTGGACGAAGGGCTGGACAACGCGGAGTTCCTGGAGGAACTCGGTCACCGAATACGCGCCTTCGCCGAAGAGGAGCGCATCGACCGGCTGGTCTTCTTCGACGACCAGTCGCAGCGCGGCCGCCGGGTGGCCGGCGCGCTGGGCCGCACGCTGCCGGTGATCCTCGTCCAGGACTGCCACCTGGACTTCCACCGCAGGAGGACCGGCACCGGACGGCGCGACCAGAGCTGGTACTACGGCTCCTCGTCCCCGGCCGCCGTCTGCGTCTGGGGCCCGGCGACCGCCCACCACTTGCTGTTCCGCTCCGCCGACGCCGACCCGCCCGTCCACATCACCGGCGCCCTCGGCCACAGCGACGACCCGGCCCTGCTGCGGGCGGCCCGCACCACCGCCCACCGGCACGCCAAGAAGCCCGACGAGCCGCTGCGCATGGCGGTGCTCGCCCAGCCGCTGACCCGCCACAGCAGACTGTCCCGCAAGGACCAGCGTGAACAGCTCACCGAACTGCGGTCCGCGCTCGCCGAGTTCGGCGAGGTCGAGACGGACCCGGACCCCTCCGCGCTCGACGGCTACGACCTCGCGGTCACCTTCTACTCCACGGCGTATCTCCAGACCCTGCGGGCGGACACCCCGCTGATCCTGTTCAGCCCGCCCCCGCTGAACATCGTGTTCCCCACGATCCACCACCCCCTGCTGCGCAATGTGGGCACGCTCGGCGAACTCGTCGACGTGGTGGCCGACCTCAAGCGCTCGGCCGAGTTCCCGGCCAACGAGCACGGTGAGCCCCTCGAGCACTTCGTCGCCTTCCAGGACGACGTCGCCGGGCGCGTGCTGCGCGTCGTCGAGGGGGCCGCCGTACCCGTCGAACCGCCGGCCCCGCGCTGGGTGCCGGAGGACGACGCCGGACGGGCCGGCCTGTCCCGGGCCGAACGGGCGCTGCGGGCCGTGCGCGGGCGGGTGGAACGGCCGCGCTCGCTGGCCGTGCTGGGACTGGGCTTCGACTACGTCACCGGGGTGGCGATTCCCGTCCTCACCTACACGCAGGCGCTGCTCGCGCAGAGCCCGGTCGACGTCCGCTACTTCGACCTCGGGGCCTACGGCCGCTACGAGGACGTCCTGACGGACCTGGCGGACGCCGAGGTGGTCCTGATCAACAGCCTGGCCCCGTTCTGGCGTTCGCCGCTGGCGGGCGAGCTGGTGTCGGCGTTGCGGGAGCAGGGCAGGTCCGTGGTGGTGTACGCCCACGAGACCGAGTACGTCATGAACTTCGAGGGCTCACGCAACGCGCCGCGGCACCAGGAGATGATCGACCTGCTGCCCGGTCTCAAGGTGCTGTGCGTGTCGAACGCCCAGGCCGACATGTTCCGCGGGCTGGGGGTGAGCGACCCGGTCGTGGTCTACAACACGGTTCCCCGCGACGCCCACCG
Organism: Streptomyces sp. NPDC058335; assembly: GCF_042723915.1. Lineage (NCBI taxonomy): Bacteria > Bacillati > Actinomycetota > Actinomycetes > Kitasatosporales > Streptomycetaceae > Streptomyces > Streptomyces sp. NPDC058335. Next base: position 48,972 of record NZ_JBHXHX010000006.1, read on the forward strand.
CGCCCGTGCGAGGCGTACGCCCGGTGCGCGGCCGCGCGTCGTGATGGTCGGTTCGATGCAGGACCGCAAGGGTCTCGACCTGTTCTCACGGGTCGCCGAACTGGCGTACGGGCAGGGGTTGCCGTGGCGGTTCGCGTGGATCGGCCAGAAGACGTGGCGGATCGGCTCCTCCACCCTGCTGTCGGATCGCGTCGAGTGGATGGGGGCGCTCTCCCGCGAGCGCGTGCGGGAGGAACTGGCCGCCTCGGACGTCTTCTTCCTGTCCAGCGTCGACGACCCGATGCCGCTGTCGGTGGTGGAGGCGGTGCAGCAGCGGCTGCGCACGGTCACCTACCACCGGGTGGGGTCCCGGGAGGTCCTGGACGGTGTGTCCGGGTACCGCTCCTTCCCCGAGTACACCCCGGAGTCGGCGCTCGACGCGCTGCGCCGGGTGCTGGACGACGAGGTCTCGGAGACCGGGTACGGCGACGTCGAGGAACTCTTCGACATCCCCGCCTTCACCGCGCGGATGACGACGGCACTGGGCCTGCCGGGGCCCGGTGATCCCGTGCGGCGCCCGGCCGGTGACGGTGCGCCGGAGGCCGACCCCGTGCGGCGGTTCCCGGTCGTCCCCTCGCGGCACGGCACGTACCTCATCGAGGACTTCACCCGGCACCTCACCGCGGGCCGTCACGACGACGCCCTGCGGGTGGGCGAGGAGATCCTGCGCCGTCGGCAGCCGGTGGACGTCCTCGTCGGCCTGGCGGAGATCCGGGCGGGGCGCGGCGAGGCCGAAGAGGCGTGCCGGCTGCTGTCCGCGGCGGCGATCGTGAGCGGCGACCGGGCCAGGGTCTGGTCGGAGATCGGGCGGATCGCGGCTCTGCTCGGCGCGCGGGGCCGGTCCGTCCGGCAGCTGGCGCGGAGGGAGTCGGTGCGCCTCCGGATCGGCAACCAGGCGGCCCGGCTGCTGAAGCGGAGCTGACGTCGCGGTGAACACGCGGCGACGGGATGGACAAAGGCCATCCAGTCGAACAAAAGACCTCCTGATCAAGACCTAGGATCCCGGTTGACGACTCTCCGGTGATCCGATCGTCTCCGGTCAGGAGCGTGCACAAAAGAACCCACGGGGCACTGCGAGGGATATCAGCGTGACCGAAACGGTCGTGAGCACATCGAAGCCTCAGCCCGCCGCGGCTGTGTCCGTCCAGGAGCCCGGCGTTCCGCTGCCGCCCGCGCCGTCGCCCGGCCGCCGGGCGGTCAGCAGGCTCCGGGCGCTCGACGGACTGCGGCTGGTCGCCGCGCTGATGGTGGCGGTGTACCACTACGCCGGCCGCGGCGGCTATGTCACCGAGGCCTGGGGCACCACGCCGAAGCACCAGTTCCCCACGCTGCACTCGTTCGCCGCCTACGGCTGCCTCGGTGTCCAGGTGTTCTTCGTGATCAGCGGGTTCGTGATCTGCATGAGCGGCTGGGGGCGGCCCCTCAAGTCGTTCTTCGCCTCCCGCGCCTCCCGGCTGATGCCCGCCTACTGGGTGGCCGTCGTGCTGGTGACGGCGGTGTTCGCCCTGCCGCCGGTCGTCTACGAGGCCGTGTCGCCGAGCGACGCCCTGCTCAACCTGACGCTGCTTCAGCAGCCGCTGGGCGCGGACCGGGTGCTGGGCGTGTGCTGGACGCTGTGGGTGGAGATCCGCTTCTACGCCCTGTTCGCGCTGTGCGTCGTCCTGCCGGGGGCGAACCGCCGCCGGGTCATCATGTTCTGCGCGGGCTGGACGCTCGCCGCCGCCATCGCGCAGGCCGCGCACCAGCCGCTGCTCGACCTGGTCCTGATGCCGGAGTACGCGCCGTTCTTCATCGGCGGCATCGGCCTCTACCTCGTCCACCGCGACCGGCGGGACGCCTACGCCTGGGGCATCGTGCTCGTCAGCTTCCTGATCGGCCAGCACTACGCGGTGAGCGAGCTGTGGAACGCCTCCGACCCGAACGCCTTCGCCCACCGCACCACCACCGGCATCGTCGGCGTCGTCGCCTTCGGCTTCGTGGCCGTGGCGGCGATCGCGCTGGGCTGGCTCAACTGGGCGAACTGGCGCTGGCTGACGGTGGCCGGGGCGCTGACGTACCCCTTCTACCTGGTCCACGAGCACCTCGGCTGGATGGTCATCCGGGTCCTGCACCGCACCCTGGAGCTGCCGGCCTCGGTGACCTTCGCGCTGACCGTCACCTCGATGCTGGTGCTGGCCTGGCTGATGAACCGTTTCGTCGAGAAGCCGATGACCCCGTGGCTGCGGGGCGTGCTGTCCAAGAAGCTCTGAAGGGAGAAGCGCGGCCGGGGGCTGTTCCTCGTGCTGCCGGACGGTTACGTGGGCCGGCGCGGCGACCAGGCAGCCGGGCCGGCCGACCACCTGGCCGCTTCCGTACGACTCAGAACGCGTCGCTGGGCACGTAGGTGCCCCAGATCTCGCGCAGGGCGTTGCACACCTCGCCGACCGTCGCGCGGGCCTTCAGGGCGTCCTTCATCGGGTAGAGGACGTTGTCCTCGCCCTCGGCGGCCTTCTTCAGCTCCGCGAGGGCCGTGTCCACCGCCGACTGGTCCCGCTCGGCGCGCAGCTTCGCGAGGCGGTCCGCCTGCTGGGCCTCGATCGCCGGGTCCACGCGGAGCGGCTCGTACGGCTCCTCCGCGTCGAGCTGGTAGCGGTTGACGCCGACCACGACCCGCTCACCGGAGTCGGTCTCCTGGGCGATGCGGTACGCGCTGCGCTCGATCTCGCCCTTCTGGAAACCGTGCTCGATCGCGGAGACCGCGCCGCCGAGATCCTCGACCTTCGTCATCAGCTCCAGCGTGGCGGCCTCGACGTCGTCGGTCATCTTCTCGATGACGTACGACCCGGCGAACGGGTCGACCGTCGCCGTCACGTCCGTCTCGTAGGCGAGGACCTGCTGCGTGCGCAGCGCCAGCCGGGCCGACTTGTCGGTGGGGAGCGCGATCGCCTCGTCGAAGGAGTTGGTGTGCAGGGACTGGGTGCCGCCGAGGACGGCCGCCAGACCCTGGACGGCGACCCGGACCAGGTTCACCTCGGGCTGCTGGGCGGTCAGCTGCACGCCCGCGGTCTGCGTGTGGAACCGCAGCATCAGCGACTTGGGGTTCTTCGCGCCGAACTCCTCCCGCATCACGCGCGCCCAGATGCGGCGCGCGGCACGGAACTTGGCGACCTCCTCCAGGATCGTCGTCCGCGCGACGAAGAAGAAGGACAGGCGGGGGGCGAAGTCGTCGACGTCCATGCCGGCCGCGACGGCCGTGCGCACGTACTCGATGCCGTCGGCGAGGGTGAACGCGATCTCCTGCGCGGGCGAGGCACCCGCCTCCGCCATGTGGTAGCCGGAGATCGAGATCGTGTTCCACTTGGGGATCTCGGCCTTGCAGTACTTGAAGATGTCGGCGATCAGGCGCAGCGACGGCTTCGGCGGGAAGATGTACGTCCCGCGCGCGATGTACTCCTTCAGCACGTCGTTCTGGATGGTGCCGGTGAGCTTGTCGGCGGGGACGCCCTGCTCCTCCGCGACGAGTTGGTAGAGGAGCAGCAGCAGGGCGGCGGGCGCGTTGATCGTCATCGACGTGGACACCTTGTCCAGCGGGATCCCGCCGAACAGCACCCGCATGTCGTCGACGGAGTCGATGGCGACACCGACCTTGCCGACCTCGCCGGAGGAGATCGGCGCGTCGGAGTCGTGGCCCATCTGGGTCGGCAGGTCGAAGGCGACCGACAGGCCCATCGTGCCGTTGGCGATGAGCTGCTTGTAGCGGGCGTTGGACTCCGTCGCCGTGCCGAAACCGGCGTACTGGCGCATCGTCCACGGCCGACCGGTGTACATCGACGGGTACACGCCCCGCGTGTAGGGATAGGCGCCCGGCTCGCCCAGCTTCTCCGCCGGATCCCAGCCCTCGAGGGCGTCCGGTCCGTAGACCGGTTCGATGGGCAGTCCGGACTCAGACTCGCGCGCCATGGTGTATTGCCTCCCGCTCAAGGTTACTCGCCGGCTACCGGCTGGGCGGTCCGACCTTCGACGGACTGTAGCGGTGTGCCTGCACCCGGTGGAGGGGAGCACGCTGGGACCTTGCTCACAGACTTGCTGCGGTCCCCGTCACCACCGTGCCGGGCCGTTCGCGTGGCGTCATCCGCGGGGAACATACGGGATGAGACAGTGCGCCGGTGAGACGACGGGGGTCACGCATGCGTACGACGGGCATGAGACGCGGAACGGCCGGGCGGAGAACGCTCGCCGTGCGGAGAACGCTCGCCGTCCTGGCCGGCGCGGCGGCGCTGGCCACGGTGTGCGGCTGCACGGCGGGAACGACCGGCGCGGAGGGCGGCGCGGCGCGCCCGCCCGCGCGCGCCGACGTCGGCCCGACGGCCCCCGGCGGGCCCGCCGACGGCAAGGCGTCGAGTACGGCGCCCGCGCGTCCGGCGGGCGACGGCACCCCGAGCCCGAAGGCCTCCGCCACCCCCACCCCCGCTCCCCCGCCCCGCGTCCTCTGGTCGCCCGGCGACTCCGGGCGCGACGTCCGCGAACTCCAGGCCCGGCTGCGCCAGGTCGCCTGGCTGTTCGAGGGGCCCTCGGGGAGCTACGACGCCCGCACCGAGGAGGCCGTGAAGGGCTTCCAGGGCAAGCGCGGGCTGCCCAGGACCGGCCGGACGGACTCCGTCACCTGGCAGCGGCTGCTCGGCATGACGCGCCAGCCGGGGCAGTGGGAGCTGTATCTGATGGGCGGTCAGCCGGCCGCCGAACCCGACCCCCGGTGTCTGACCGGGCGGGTGCTGTGCGTCGACAAGACGAGCCGCACCCTGCGCTGGATGGTCGACGGACGGACCCTGACCGCGGTGTCGGTCCGGTTCGGCTCCCAGTACACGCCCACCCGCGAGGGTGTGTTCCGCGTCTACTGGAAGTCCCGCCACCACGTGTCCACGCTCTACGACTCGCCGATGCCGTACGCGATGTTCTTCAGCGGCGGGCAGGCGGTGCACTACTCGTCGGACTTCGCGGCCCGCGGATACGCCGGGGCCTCGCACGGTTGCGTCAACGTACGGGACGAGGCGGCGATCGCGGAGCTGTTCGCGCAGGTGAGGAACGGCGACAAGGTCGTCGTCTCATGGTGAGAGGTATGGGGCGCGGGCGGGACCGGGGGAACGTGTCCCGCCCGCGCCAGGTGCACGAGCCGTAGGTACGGGGGGAACCCCGGCTCCATGCGAGGGCCGATGACCAGTCGGCTCACTACTTACTGCGCCGGAGCCGCCGAAAACGTCACACCCTGCGGCAGGAAACTTTTTGCGGACCGAGAAATCGCAGGTCACAGGCATGGTCAGAGGGCGGGGGCGTTGGCGCCGTTGCCTCTGCCGTTGCCGCCACCGGAGGACTTGCCGCTCTCGGCACCCTTGCCGTCCTCGTCGCCCGGCTTCTCCGGGTCCTTCTCGCCCTTCTTGCCGCCCCGGCCCTTGCTGTCCTGGCCGGTCGCGCCGCCGTTCTTCCCGCCGGTCCGGCCCGCGCTCTGGCCGCCGTTCTGGCCGTCGTTCTGCTCGTCGCCTTTGTCGTCCCGGTCCTTGCCGCCGCTCGACCCGCGGGAGTCCTGGCCGCCCCGGTCGCCGAGCAGGCCCGCGCAGTACGCCGGTACGCGCGCGGAGCCGCCCGCAGCGTGTTCCAGGGTGCGGCGGCGCTCGGCGTCCAGCGTCCGGCCGGCGCCCTTCTCGCGGCAGGCCGCGGTCAGGTCGTCGGCGGAACCCGGAGCGCCCGGAGCAGGGGTGCCCTTCGCGCCGCCGTCGGGGGTCGCCGAGCCCGCGCCGCCGGGGGCCGCCTCGGGCGTGGGCGAGACGAGCGGGCGGTTCGGTCCGGGCGTCGCGGCGGCCGACACGGAGGCCGCCGGTCCCGGTTCGGCGTCGTCGAACGGCGTGGGCAGGAACCCGGTGCCGGCCGCGACCGCCACCCCGCCGACCATGCCGACGGTCAGCGCGGCGGCCAGTCCCAACCGGGCGGGGCGGCTCCATCGAGGGTGACGGCCACCGTACGACGGGATACGGCCGCCGATGCGGACCACACCCGCGTCGTCGCCGGGCGACGGCTCGGAGGCGTAGGCAGGCTCGGCGAAGAGGCCCGGCTGCGCGTCCGCCGCGCGGTCCGCGTGGGCCTTGCGGAACGCGGCGAGGGCCGCCGCCTCGCCGGGGAGTTCCTCGTCGTCCGGGACGGGTGCGGCGGCCGAGAGCGCGGCGAGCGCGTCCAGGGTCCTCGCCAGCCGGTCGGCCTCCGCGCGGTGGGCGGGCGCGACAGCGTTGTCCGCCGCCTCCCCGGTCAACAGGCGTTCCGCCGTCTCTCGGTTCAGCCAGCGGCCGTTGGAGCGGCCCGCGGCGGGACCGGCGGGTTCCCCGTCCCCGGGGAAGACACAGCGATCGTCGGCCATCACATGTCCTTCTGCGTCGGCGCGCACGCATGCGTCACACCGCCGGACGACACCGCGCGCCCCCTCGGGACCCGTTGCGCCGGGAGCGCGTCGAGCACGCCCGCCGTGTCCGGGTCCTCGCCGAGCAGCTCGGCGAGCTTCCTCAGCCCGCGGTGCGCGGCCGTACGTACGGCGCCGGGCCGTTTGCCGAGCGTCTCGGCTGCGGTCTTGGCGTCGAGGCCCACCACCACCCGCAGGACGACCGCCTCGGCCTGGTCCTGCGGCAGGCGGGCGATCAGGTCGAGGGTGCGGCCGGTGGCGAGCGCTTCCATGGCCTCGCCGGCGGTGTCCGACTCGGCGGCCCGGCCGGTCAGTTCCGTCTCGTCGCCGACGGCCACGGGCCGGCGCCCGCGCATCCGGATGTGGTCCAGCGCCCGGTTGCGGGCGATCCGGGCGGCCCAGCCGCGGAAGCGGTCGGCGTCCCCGCTGAACCGCTCCAGGTCGCGCGCTATCTGGAGCCAGGACTCGGAGGTCACGTCCTCGGCGTCGAGGTCGCCGACCAGGGTTCGGACGTACCCGAGGAGCCGCGGGTGCACCGAGCGGTACACAGCACGGAAAGCGGTCTCGTCCCCGTTCTGTGCCGCAAGCACCGCGGCTGTCAGCTCCGCGTCGTCCCCCACGTCGTGGTTCCTCGGTCGATGGTGCGGTTCGCCGACCGCAGCTGGTCGGGGCCGCTCATGGTCGCGGCCGCAGTCGGTCACGCTGCTCAGCCCTTCCGCCTTCCGGCGCGAAAGGCACGTTACGACCTGAAACCGCGGGTCGTCCATGTCCGAACAAGCTGCAACCGACTCGTGACGCGGGTGCGCGGTCGCCGGGTGTGACAGAAAACGCATTCATGGCGCTGTAGGAGATACGGGTCGCCGCGCGGCCCGTGCCGCGCGACGGCCGGGGCCTCTCCTGTGGGGGGTGGCGGCCCCGGCCGTTGCGCATTCCACCCCAGGCGACCTGGTGTTACCCGAGGTTCGAGGCGTCTCCATAACCAGCGCGTGACCAGCGCGTCCAGAGACCCGCCGATCATCCCTGTCTCAAGGCGCTGGGCCGTGGCGCGGAAGGGTCGGTGCCGGTGATGATGATCTTTTAGCGTTCCCATCCGCGCTCGCCCGTCCGGTCCGGCCGTGGTTCACCGATCACGTGGTGGACCACTTGAGGTGGGCAACGGTCTCGTGGAACCCCGGACCGCGATGGAAATCCGCTGCTCTGCGGGTCGGCACAGCGTCTGACCCGGTGCTCGTTCAGTCCGGCCAGGTCCTTGCCGGACTGGAGTGTCTCCTCGACCGTCCATCTGCGGCCGGCCACCCGCACCAGGGTGGCCAGCGGTACTCGGTTCGCTGAGTAGCAGCGGTAGCAGGCGAGGTTCTGAAGTCCTCGGCGCCTCGGCCGGCGTGCGGACCGGCAGACAGGCCGGACGCCGAGATCGTCTCCTCCGACACAGCGTCGAACTGTCGCCTACCGCACCAGGCAGGGCCGCTTGCTGTCGAACTCCCAGCCAGGGACGAGGTGTTGCATGGTGACGGCGTCGTCGCGGGCCCCCAGCGCCTTCTGCCGGTAGAGCTCGTGGGCCGCCAGCAGCCGGTCCATGTCGAGCTGGACGCCCAGGCCCGGGGTCTCCGAGACGGCGATCTCGCCGCCTACGATGCGCGGCGGGGCCGTGGTGAGGCGTTCCATTCCTTCCTGCCAGATCCAGTGCGTGTCGAGGGCGTTGTACTCGCCCGGGGCGGCGGCGCCGCAGTGGGTGACCATGGCGAGGCTGATGTCGAAGTGGTTGTTGGAGTGGCAGCCCCAGGTCAGACCCATCGCGTTGCACAGCTGCGCCACGCGTACGGAGCCCTGCATGGTCCAGAAGTGCGGGTCAGCGAGCGGGATGGAGACCGACTGGAGGGCCAGGGCGTGGGTCATCTGACGCCAGTCGGTGGCGATCATGTTGGTCGCGGTGGGCAGGCCGGTCGCGCGGCGGAACTCGGCGAGGATCTCCCGCCCGGAGTAGCCCCCCTCGGCCCCACAGGGGTCCTCGGCGTACGCGAGCGTGTCGCCCAGCGGACGGCACAGCTCGACCGCCTCGGCCAGGGACCAGGCGCCGTTCGGGTCGAGGGTGATCCGGGCCCCCGGGAAGCGGTCCTTGAGGGCGCGGACCGCCCTGACCTCCTCCGCGCCCGCAAGGACACCGCCCTTGACCCCGCGCCTCCCTCCTCGCCGACCTGGCCCGCATCCGCGAGCGCGGCTACTCCATCGACCTCGAGGAGACGGTGGCGGGCATCCACGTGACCAGCGCCTGACCAGTAGCGGTCAGGAACAGCGGCCGTTGCCTCGGCAGCACCGCCGCGGCATCTTCCGGGCCACCGTCGAGGGTCGGTTCGAGAGCGGTTACGGCTCCCCGTCCTTCGCCTCCGACGTCTCCTCGGGCTACGGCTGACCGTTGTTCCCCCTGTTGCCGGTCGTTCCGGTGTTTCCCGACGTTCCGGTGTTCCCGGTCGTTCCGGTGTTCCCGGTCGTCCCGGTGTTTCCCGCGCTCCCGGTGTTTCCCGCGCCTTCGATGTTTCCGGTGTTTCCAGCGCTCCCGGGCTGGCCCGTGTGTCCGGCGGCCGGGTCCGCGCCGCCCCCGCTCCTGTCCTGGCCGCTGTCTCCGCCGCTGTTTCCGCCACCGTTCCCGGGGGTCGCGGTGGCCGACGCGCTGCGGGCCGCGCAGTAGGCGGTCACGTGCTCCTCGCCGCCCGCGGCGGTGACCAGGCGCTGCCACGCCGTGGCGTCCAGCGCGTTGCCGCGGCCCGCGACCTGGCCGTAGGCGCGGCACTGGGCCTCGGTGTCCTGGGCGGACGGCGGCCGGTGCTGGTCCGCGGAGGTGCCGGACGTGAGGGTGGGCGTGGGTTCGGCGCGCCGGCTGTCGGACGTGCTCGCCGACGGAGCCCGGCGTCCGCTGTCGTCGGCGGTACCCGCCGAGGAGCCGGCCGAGCCGATCGCGGCGACCGCGACACCACCGAGGGTGAGGCTCGCGAGGAGTACGGAGAGCGTGGCCTTCAGCGAGCGGGCGGTGTGCCGCTGCGCGCGGGGCCGCCAGTCGTCCCGCCGCCGGGTACGGGCCCGGTGGGCGCCGGCGTCCCGCGCGGCCCGGAACGCGGCGACGGCCCGCCGTTCGCGCTCGGGACCGCTGTCCGTGTGCCGCAGGGCGCGTGCGAGCAGCGCCTCCACCCGGGGGTGACCGTCCGTGTCGGGGGCGGAGCGGGAGGGGTGTGCGTGTCGGCGGTGGACGTCCCCGCCGCCGCTCATCCGTTCACCCATGTCCGATTCCGCCTGTCGCGCTTGTTCGATCTCTTCCGCCGGGTACGTCCGCCGCCCCTGATCCATACGGGCCGCGACCGTCACCGTTCACTTCGAATCCCCCAGCGTCCGGGGGCCGTCATCCGTCACACCTTCGACGCCGCCGCCGCCGAGCTGGCGTGCGAGCCGCTTCAGCCCTCGGTGGGCGGCCGTACGGACCGCGCCGGGACGCTTGCCGAGGACGCGGGCCGCCGCAGGTCCGTCCAGGCCGACCACGACCCGCAGCAGTACGGCCTCGGCCTGGTCGGGCGGCAGTCCCCGCACCAGTTCCAGGGCCCGCTCCGTGGACAGGGACTCCACGACCTGGTCGTGGGTGTCGTGCGGACCGGGCAGGTCGAGCATGTCCTGTTCGAGCGCCGCCGACCGGGGCCGTACCCGCAGCCTGCGCAGATGGTCCAGGGCCCGGTGGCGGGCGATGGTCGCCGTCCAGCCCCGGAAGCCCGCGCCGTCGCCCTTGAACCGCCCGAGGTCGCGGGCGATCTCCAGCCAGGCGTCGGAGGCGACGTCCTCGGCGTCGTCGCCGACGATGCCGCGCAGATAGCCGAGCAGCCCCGGTTGCACGATCCGGTACGCGACCGCGAACGCCGACTCGTCGCCGTCCTGGGCTCGCGCTACCGCCGCGCCCAGTTCCCCGTCGTACGCCTGCGCGCGCCGGGGTTCCCCTCCCTGGCCCAAGACTGTCCTCGTTCGTGCGGAGTTCGTGGCGGGTGCGTGGCGAACGCGCCGTGCACACGTACCGGCCGCGTCCTCGCCCCCACGGTCATCAGCGTCAGGCCTCACAGAAGTGTCACAGGACACCGTCGGCGCCGGTTCGGCCCACGCCCGTGGGACCGTGCCGGTACCGGCGGCGCGTCCCGGGGTCAGGCCGCTGCCCCCCTGGCCTGCGCGCCCCTGCCCGGGGTCCGCCGGGCCCTGCCGTGCAGGGTCAGGTAGAAGGTGTGCAGGGACTCGTCGGCGCCGCCCGCCTCGAAGCGGTTGACGACCTTGCCCAGGGGGTTCCAGACCCGTCCGTCCGGCATGCGCACCCCGACGGGCTGGCCGAACCAGGCCCGCTGCCGCTCGTCGAGGTCGACCCATACGGCGCCGGCCCGGCGGACCAGCACCTCCCCCACGTACGCACCGAGTTCGACCAGCGTGTCGTGCGCCCGCTCCCGGTCCGCGCCGCCCTTGCGCAGGCCGTCGACCAGGAAGTCGACGACGCGCAGACTGGCGACGGAGTAGTCCAGCGGCAGCCGGCCGCGGGCGCCGACGCGCGCGACGAATCCGGCCGCGCACGCTCTCATCCCGCTCTCGTCATCCATCGGGTCCGTCCCCTCCCCTCGGGTGGGGGGACCGCCGAGCCAGGCCCCCCGCCTGCCCCAGCGGATCGGAGGCGGGAAGCATCACGGGCACCGGCTGTGTCACTGGTCACACCGCGGGCGGGGCCTCGCGCGGGCCCCTGCCCGGCTCCGTCCCGGAGCGGGGCTAGCCCGTCGCGTCCCGGCACAGCAGGCGTAGCGAGCCGTGGCCCGCGAAGCAGCGGCGGGCCTCGTCGACCGGGTCCCACAGGCGGCCGTCGGGGGTGCGGACCCAGTGGTCGCCGCCCGTCGACCACCACTCGCCGCCGGTCTGGCGGACGATCACCTCACCGCCGTACGCCCCGAGCCCGCGCAGCACGTTCTCGACGGCGCCGTACGGCGTCTCCTCGCGGCGCAGTTCGTCGATGACCCGGTCGACGCGCCACAGGCTCTGCGCCGAGTAGTCGAGGTGCAGCCGTGCGCCCTCGCGCAGGGCGGTCACGGCGTCCGCCGCCCACCGCGCCGGTCTCGCGGCGGCGGAGGGCCGGCCGCCCGGCTGGGTCTGCCCCGGCGCCGGGGCCTCCGTCGCGGCGTCCGCCGCACCTCGAGTCACATTCCACGTCACGTACGGAACAGCGAGGTCCGCCCGGTTTCCGTCACCCCGTACGGGGCTGTTTCCCGGACCGGCGCAGGACCGCCCCACCTTCCCCGCACGACGCACACCGGAGTGACACCTCCGCCCTCCGGTGCGCTGCCGGAGTGATGAGCGCGTACTTCCGCCTCCGCGCCGTACCGGCCTCGGCGCTGCGCAACAGCACGAGCTGGCTGCGCAGACTCTTCGACGACGACCAGGAAGCCCTGCGCGGCCGGATCAGGCGCCACCGCGAGGAGATCCCGGGCGACCGCTACCCCGACCAGCAGCTCCTCTACGCCGACGCCCCGCCGGAGCACGTCGACGCGGGGCCCGGCGCCCATGTGGTCCTCGGCGGCCAACAGGTCTACGCCACCGGCCCGAAGCAGCCGCCGTTCCTGCTGCTCACCGCCGCCCAGACGATCCCCGTGGCGGCCTTCCTCGCGGAATCCGACTTCGACGACCTGTGGCGCCCGGTCCGCCCCGAGCTGCTCCCCCGCTACGGCGGCCCGGCCGAGGAGGTCCGCGCCCGCGCCGCCTTCGCCTCCGCCCACGCCGACCTGACGGCTCTCTGCACGACGACCGCGCGGTACGGCGACGCGGTGGTGAAGCGGCTGCACACCTGAGTCACGCCTGCGCCTGACCCGCCGGGTCACTTCCGCCCGCGTGCCCTGCGGGACACCACCGCCCGCAGCACCCGGCGTCCCTCGACGGACACCTCCAGCGCCCGGCGCAGCCCGCCCGCGCCGTGCCCGGCGAGGACCTCCAGGACGGTGATCTGTCGGCGCAGCTCGGCGGCGGCCAGCGGCGGCATGTCCTGCGTACGGCCCGCGCGGCGGGAGTCGAGCGTGGCGGGGTCGTCGGCGGTGTCGAGGAGCCGGTGGATCCGGAGCGAGGCCACCGAGCAGGCGTCCGCCCAGACCCGCATCCGGGCGGCGGTGCGTTCGGCGGGGGCGGCCGCCAGCATCCGCCGGGCGAGCAGGACGGCCTCGTCGTCCGCGTGACCCTCGCCCAGCTTCGCGCGTGTCTGTTCCAGGATTCCGCCCCAGTCGGCCGCGTCGGACGCCTCCGTGAGGTTGCCCCACAGCGGGCGCAGGATCTCGTCGTCGCCTCCGAGGAGGGGCACGCACCGATCCAAACAAGCCAGTCCGCTCGCGGCCAGACCGCGTTCGTCGGCCTGGGCGATGAGGTCCACCAGGCTCATTCACGCCTCCCTGTCCAGGGCACCGCCCTTACGGAGCCCGCACTTCCCCTTACTGCGTGCGACAGCCGAGGAGTGTCACAGGGGGCCGGGAGGAGAGGTTTTCGGCCAGGCCGCGGGGCTCAGCCCAGGCGGTCCGCCAGCGCCTTGAACTGCGTCCAGGACAGCTCCGGCGCGCCCGGGTCCCACAGTTTCTGCACGGTCGCCCGCAGCGGCATCCGGATGCCGGCCGCTACCTGGTCCTGGGTCTGCGAGTTCGCCAGGTCGCACCAGACGGCGAAGGTCCCGCCGAGGATCTGGCCGTCGTAGCGCGCGGGCACCGGCGTCGTGCCGCGCAGCACGCGCGGGGTCCACTGCTCGTAGATCCGCTGCCCGGTCGGGTAGACGAAGGTCTGCGGCTGTCCGAGGACGTAGTAGAGGTACTCGTCGTTGTAGTTGAGGACCTCACGGCCCGCGCTCAGGTAGTCGGTGGGCGGGCGCGCCCCGATCTCCTTGCCGGTCCAGTAGGCGACCTGGAGGGCGGCGTCGGCCTGCACCGACGTGCCCTTGAAGAAGCCGTCGTTCCAGGCCCGGACGGTGCGGTCGTGGGTGCGGACGGTGTCGGCGCGGTCGTCGAGCCAGCCGGTCGCGAGGTCGGCGACGGTCGCGCCGGAGCCGTACCGCTCCCGCGCTGCGGCGGCGAGCTGCGGGTAGGAGGCCTCCGGGTTCGAGACGGTCAGGGCCTGGTACTCGTCGCCGCCCAGGTGCCACTGCCCGCCCGGGAACAGCTCGGCGTACTCGTCGAGGAGGTCGTCGAGGAGGGCCGCGGAGGCGTCCTTGGAGATGTCGATCGCCCCGCGCGTGGCGACACCGCTCGCGTTGCGCAGTTGCAGCTCGGGGTGGGCGGCGAGGACGGCGCCCAGGTGTCCGGGCGAGTCGATCTCGGGCACGACCGTGAGGTGCCGGCTCTCCGCCAGATCGACGATCTTCCTGACCTGCGCCTTGGTCAGGTGCTGCTTGGAGACGATCTCGGGGTGCGTGTCGGACTCGATCCGGAAGGCCTGGTCGTCGGAGAAGTGCAGGCCTATCTCGTTGAACTTCAGGTCCCCCAGCTCCCGCACCCGGTCCTCGATCCACCCGGCGGTGAAGTTCTTGCGCGCGATGTCCAGCATGAATCCGCGCCGCGGCTTGGCCGGCTCGTCGCGCACGACGCCCTCCGGCGCCGTACCGCCGCCGCGCACCTCCTGCTTCAGGGTGCGGGTGCCGTAGAACACTCCGGCGTCGGACGGCCCGCTGACGGTCACCCGCCCGCCGCGCACGGTCATGGTGTACGACTCCGGGTTCGCGCCCTCGTCGTCGTTCAGCGCGAGCCGCAGGTCCCCGGCGCGCATGTCGTCCCGCTCGCCCGCGTACGTCATCCCCAGCTCACCGGCGACCAGCCGGCCCTCGTCGGCCAGGTCCGCGTCGCTCACCACGACCCGCTGCCCGGCGGCCGGCTGCCAGCCGGGCCCGCGCGCCGGGGTGTGCGCACGGACGGCGGGAATCGTCCGGGGGGCCTTGGAGAGGGCGTACGACCGGGTGGGGGTCGGGCTCGCACTCGACGCCGACGGGGCCGGATCACCGCTCACCCCGCCGGACGTACCGGCGGCCCGGTCCGCCGCCGATCCCGCGGGCGCTCCGCCGTCGCCGGAGGCCCAGACGCCCACGCCCGCCCCGAGCACGACGACGAGACCGCCGGCCAGCAGGGCCCGCCGTACGGCCTTGTCCTGCGGCCTCTTCTCCGGCGCGCGGCGCCGGTGCCTGTGCCTGCTCACCCCGCCAACCTACGACCCGTGTCCGGACGGGGCGCGCCGAAGGGGTCCAGCACCCGTTCCGAAACTCTCCCGCGCGGGTGAAATTCGGGCATCCGTCGGACACGTCATGACCACTCTCGATAACGTGGTCACACCTTTCACTGCATCCCCTGCCACACCGCCTGTGACTCGAGGATCCACGCTGCCTGCGCACCGTCTCTCCGACCTTCCGGACCGGGTCGCCGTACCGACCCTCCCGGAACAGACCCGGACCCCTCCGCCGGCCTCCACCGCGCTGGAAGGGTTCAACGGCGCGCCCGCGGCCGAGGCCCACGGCACCCTCCTCGGCTGCCTCCGCAGCCTCCGCTGGGCCCACCGCGTAGCGGCCCACCGCCCGTACCCCACGCTGGACGCCCTCCTGGCCGCGTCGGACGAGGCGGCTTACGACCTGACGGCGGGGGACCTGACAGAGGCGCTGGCGGCCGAGTCCCTGCCGTCCCTGCCGGAGGACGCCTACGGCGCGGCCCACATGGCGCTCGGCGCGGCACACGCGGCCTACGAGGCCCGTTTCGGCCACACGTTCGTCATCTGCCTGGACGGCGTCCCCCCGAACGAGACCCTGGACTACGTCCTGGAAGCCATCCGGTCACGATTGACGAACGATCCCGAGGAGGAACGGGTGGTGACGGCGGAAGAACTCAGGCGACTGGCCAGAGAACGGCTGGCCGGCTTCCTCAGGGGCGGGACTGTGACGTCCGCGGCCCCGCCGAGGGGAGCGACCGGTCACCACGGGTCCGCAGCCGGGAGATAACGGCACACCCCACCCCATTTGCCGCGCCCGCTCACTCATTCGCGTGCCACTTTGATCACACCGGTAGGCCCCCCGTAAGCCGAGCGCCAGCGCGTCGCTACGATGCTGGGGGCCGGTGGACCGTACCCGGCCGGGCCCGTCCGACGCCGAAGCCGGCAGGCCCCAATCCCCGCTCCCGGAGGGTTCTTCCGTGCCGGCTGGAACGCTGTACCGCGGCCGGGAAGGAATGTGGTCCTGGGTGGCTCATCGAGTCACCGGCGTCCTCATCTTCTTCTTCCTGTTCGTACACGTGCTGGACACCGCACTCGTGCGTGTCTCCCCCGAGGACTACGACAAGGTCGTAGCCACGTACAAGACCCCGATCGTCGCCGTGCTGGAGTACGGCCTGGTGGCCGCCATCCTCTTCCACGCGCTGAACGGTCTGCGTGTCATCGCCGTCGATTTCTGGTCGAAGGGCCCGCGCTACCAGAAGCAGATGTTCTGGACCGTCGCCGGCATCTGGGTCGTGCTGATGATCGGGGCGATCTACCCCGTTCTCGGCCACGCCGCTCGTGAAGTGTTCGGGAGCTGAGACAGATGGCCACCACTGAAACCACCGCGTCCGGGATCGGCCCCGTCGAGGGCGCCGCCCTGTACAGCGTCGACAATCCGGCGCCCCTGATCGAGGCTCCGCGCCAGCGGACCAAGAAGTCCCCGAAGTCGACCCGGGGCAACTTCGAGATGGCCGCCTGGCTGTTCATGCGCCTCTCCGGCGTCGTCCTGGTCGTCCTGGTCATCGGTCACCTGCTGATCCAGCTGGTGCTGGACGGCGGCGTCTCCAAGATCGGCTTCGCCTTCGTGGCCGGCCGCTGGGCCTCGCCGTTCTGGCAGGTCTGGGACCTGCTGATGCTGTGGCTGGCGATGCTGCACGGCGCCAACGGCCTGCGCACGGTCATCAACGACTACGCGGAGCGCGCGAACACCCGGCTGTGGCTGAAGGGCCTGCTCTACACCGCCACGGTGTTCACCATCCTGCTGGGCACGCTGGTGATCTTCACCTTCGACCCGAACATCCGCTAGGCACGGGGCTGAGGTAATCCACCCATGAAGATCCACAAGTACGACACCGTCATCGTCGGCGCCGGCGGCGCCGGTATGCGCGCCGCGATCGAGTCGACGAAGCGCAGCCGCACCGCGGTCCTGACGAAGCTCTACCCCACCCGCTCCCACACGGGTGCGGCGCAGGGCGGCATGGCCGCCGCGCTGGCCAACGTGGAGGAGGACAACTGGGAGTGGCACACCTTCGACACGATCAAGGGCGGTGACTACCTGGTCGACCAGGACGCCGCCGAGATCCTGGCGAAGGAGGCCATCGACTCGGTCCTCGACCTGGAGAAGATGGGCCTGCCGTTCAACCGGACCCCGAACGGCACGATCGACCAGCGACGCTTCGGCGGTCACAGCCGCAACCACGGCGAGGCCCCGGTCCGCCGGTCCTGCTACGCGGCCGACCGCACCGGCCACATGATCCTCCAGACGCTGTACCAGAACTGCGTGAAGGAGGGCGTGGAGTTCTTCAACGAGTTCTACGTCCTGGACCAGCTGATCACCGAGGTCGACGGCGTCAAGAAGTCGGCCGGCGTCGTGGCGTACGAGCTGGCCACCGGCGAGATCCACGTCTTCCAGGCGAAGGCCGTGATCTACGCCTCGGGCGGCACCGGCAAGTTCTTCAAGGTGACGTCCAACGCGCACACGCTGACGGGTGACGGGCAGGCGGCGGTCTACCGTCGCGGCATCCCGCTGGAGGACATGGAGTTCTTCCAGTTCCACCCGACCGGCATCTGGCGCATGGGCATCCTGCTGACGGAGGGCGCCCGCGGTGAGGGCGGCATCCTCCGCAACAAGGACGGCGAGCGCTTCATGGAGAAGTACGCGCCCGTCATGAAGGACCTGGCGTCGCGTGACGTCGTGTCCCGGTCCATCTACACGGAGATCCGTGAGGGCCGCGGCTGCGGTCCCGAGGGCGACCACGTCTACCTCGACCTCACGCACCTCCCGCCGGAGCAGCTCGACGCCAAGCTGCCGGACATCACCGAGTTCGCGCGCACCTACCTCGGTATCGAGCCGTACACGGACCCGATCCCGATCCAGCCCACCGCGCACTACGCCATGGGCGGCATCCCGACGAACGTCCAGGGTGAGGTGCTCGCCGACAACACGACGGTGGTGCCCGGTCTGTACGCCGCCGGCGAGGTCGCCTGTGTGTCCGTGCACGGCGCCAACCGGCTGGGCACGAACTCGCTGCTGGACATCAACGTGTTCGGCAAGCGCGCGGGCATCGCCGCCGCCGAGTACTCGCAGAAGGCCGACTACGTCGACCTGCCGGAGGACCCCGCGTCCCTGGTCGTCGGGCAGATCGAGCGGCTGCGCACCTCGACGGGCACCGAGCGGGTCTCGACGATCCGTCGCGAGCTGCAGGAGACCATGGACGCCAACGTCATGGTGTTCCGCACCGAGCAGACGATCAAGACGGCGGTCGAGAAGATCGCCGAGCTGCGCGAGCGCTACCTGAACGTCTCGATCCAGGACAAGGGCAAGCGGTTCAACACCGACCTGCTGGAGGCCGTCGAGCTGGGCAACCTGCTCGACCTGGCCGAGGTCATGGCCGTGTCCGCCCTCGCCCGCAAGGAGTCCCGCGGCGGTCACTACCGCGAGGACTACCCGAACCGCGACGACGTCAACTTCATGCGCCACACCATGGCGTACCGCGAGGTGGGCGACGACGGCACCGAGTCCATCCGTCTCGACTACAAGCCGGTCGTCCAGACCCGCTACCAGCCGATGGAGCGTAAGTACTGATGGCTACCCCTGTTCTGGACAAGGCTGACTCGGCCCCCGAGCCCGGTTTCGCCGACTCCCCCTACATCACGGCCACCTTCCGGATCCGCCGGTTCAACCCGGAGGTCTCGGCGGAGGCGTACTGGGACGACTTCCAGGTGGAGATCGACCCCAAGGAGCGCGTCCTCGACGCCCTCCACAAGATCAAGTGGGAGCTGGACGGCAGCCTGACCTTCCGCCGTTCCTGCGCCCACGGCATCTGCGGTTCCGACGCGATGCGGATCAACGGCAAGAACCGCCTCGCCTGCAAGACGCTGATCAAGGACATCAACCCCGCCAAGCCGATCACGGTCGAGGCCATAAAGGGCCTCACGGTCCTGAAGGACCTCGTGGTCGACATGGACCCGTTCTTCCAGGCGTACCGCGACGTCATGCCCTTCCTCATCACCAAGGACACCAACGAGCCGACCCGTGAGCGGCTCCAGACGGCCGAGGACCGCGAGCGCTTCGACGACACCACGAAGTGCATCCTGTGCGCCGCGTGCACGTCCTCGTGCCCGGTCTTCTGGAACGACGGGCAGTACTTCGGCCCGGCGGCCATCGTCAACGCGCACCGGTTCATCTTCGACTCGCGCGACGAGGCCGGCGAGCAGCGTCTGGAGATCCTGAACGACCGTGACGGCGTGTGGCGTTGCCGTACGACGTTCAACTGCACGGACGCGTGCCCGCGTGGCATCGAGATCACCAAGGCGATCCAGGAAGTGAAGCGGGCGCTCATCACCCGCCGCTACTGATCCCGGCGGCTGATCCGGCGCAACGCCGAGGGCCCCGCTCCTGCAGTGCAGGGAGCGGGGCCCTCGGCGTTGGGCGAGCGGGATCAGCCGCGCAGGACACGGCCCTGGGCGTCGGTACGGTCGTTGCTCGTCAGGAACAGGATGCCGTCGATCAGCGCCCAGATGCCGAGGCCACCGCAGGTGAGGAGCTGGGCGACACCCACGCCGACGGAACCGACGTAGAAGCGGCCGATGCCGAGGGTGCCCAGGAAGAGCTGGAGGATGCCCGCGACGATCTTCGACTTGTCGGAGTACGGACGGCCCATCGGGTCGACACCGTAGGGGGCCTCGGGGGTGGGGACGGTCATGAGAACTGCTCCTGGATTGCTTCGAGTTCCGGCGATTCCGAAGCTGGTTGCTCCGGAATGGGGAGTCCAGGAGGGTGCGAGTTCCACAAATGCCGAGCTTGCGCGGGCCGTGCGTCCACAACGTCCGCGCACGCGTTTCGGCCATGCGGGACGTCCCCCCTGTGAGCCGTGAGCCTAGAGAGATCGGCGGGAGAAAAGGGAGTAGGAGCGAACGATCGTTCCTATTCCGTGATCAAATCGCGCCAACCCCGTCGCCCCGGAAGGCGTTGCGCATCGGCGCCTGGGCGGACGGACGGACTCAGAAGACGTTGCGCACAACGGTCCAGGTCACGGCGAGGCCCAGGATCACGGCCTGGGACCGCTTGCTGAGCGTGGGCCGCCAGCGGCGTCCGTTCAGCCCTTCCCACATCCAGCGGCCCAACAGCGCGAGCGCGAAGGGCGAGGCGAGGAGCAGGGCGCGGTTGTCCAGCCAGGCGGCGCCGAGATGACCGTGCATCAGGTCGTACGTCATGCGGGTGCCGCCGCACGCGGGGCACAGCAGGCCCGTGACGAAGCGGAACGGGCACTGGGGCAGCAGATGGCCACTCTCGTGCGGGTCAGTGCCGTACAGGTAGGCCGAGCCGGCCAGACCGGCGGCGAACACCGCGAGGGGTGCCGCCGCCGGGTGTCGCAGGAGGGAGCCACGCTCCCCGCCCACCACGTCAGCCACGCAGGATCCGGCCCTGGGCGTCGGTCTTGTCGTTGCTGGTGAGCAGGATGATGCCGTCGATCAGCGCCCAGATGCCGAGGCCGCCGCAGGTGAACAGCTGGGCGAGGCCCATGCCGACGTGGCCGATGTAGAAGCGGCCGACGCCGAAGGTGCCGAGGAACAGCTGGAGGATGCCGGCGACGATCTTCGACTTGTCGGAGAGGGGCCGGCCGTAGGGGTCGTAGCCGTAGGGGGCGTTGGGGTCGCCGGTGTAGGCGCCGGGCGGGACGGCGCCGGGGGGCGGGTAGCCGCCCTGCGGGTAGCCCTGCTGCTGGTAGCCGGCCTGCTGCTGTCCGCCCTGGGGGTACCCGTAGGGGCCGGGCTGACCGGGGTAGGGCTGCTGCTGCTGGCCCGCGTTGGGGTACCCGTAGCCGGGCTGGGGCGGCTGCTGGGGCTGCTGCGGCTGTTCGGACAAGGTGACCCCCGAGGCGGTTCGGTGTGAGCGGACGAAGTGAGTTCACGTCATCTTGCACGAAGATTCCGCCGCCGGTGAAGCCAGGTCCGGGCGAGAGCGGGCAAAGGCCGGGCGCGACCCGGTGCTCCGGCCGGTGGTTCCTGTGGCTAGGCCGTCGGCAATCACCCGATTCGGTCCGGTGCACACCTATTCTGACGGTATGTCAGATGACGAGTCCTACGAACTGCTCGGGTTCGACAACGTCCTGCTGCCCGTCGGTGACCTCGATGAGGCCGTGAGGTTCTACGAGCGGGCCGGGTTCGCGGTGGCGTTCCGGTTCGACGAGGCCGGGATCGCGTTGCTGAAGGTCGGGGGCGAGACGCCCGGCATCCTGCTGCGCGAGGAGGAGGCCCTCGGACACCGGCCGCCGCCGTGGCCCTCCCCGCGCGTCTGGCTGGAGGTGCCGGACGCGCGTGTGGCGGCCCGCGCGCTGGCGGACGCCGGCATCGGAACCCTGGACGCGCCGTTCCCGGAGGCCACCGGCTGGACCGTGGAGATCGCCGACCCCTGGGGGAACGTCCTGGGCTTCACCGACTACTCCAAGCGGCCGGAACTGGGCCGAAGGATGTGAACCGCCGGGCCGACGGATGGGCGTACGACCCGGCGCGGGGCTGGGTCCACACGTCCCCCGCCTGTGACGACGGCGCCTGCCCCACTGGTTAGGCTCTCTTCCCGTGCCCGCGAACAACGACGGCCCCGACGGGGCCGCTCCCCCGACCCGGTCCTCCGAGGCCTCCGTTCCGACCAAGTCGGAGCAGACCCGCGCGCTGATCCTGGAGACGGCGATGCGGCTGTTCCAGGAGCGCGGCTACGACAGGACGACGATGCGGGCCATCGCCAAGGAGGCCGGGGTCTCGGTCGGCAACGCGTACTACTACTTCGCCGGCAAGGAGCACCTGATCCAGGGCTTCTACGACCGGCTCGCCGCCGAACACCGGGCGGCGATCACGGAGCTGCTGGAACGGGAGAGCGGCCTGGAGGCACGGCTGGCGGGCGTGCTGCGGATCTGGCTGGACGTGGCCACGCCGTACCACGAGTTCGCGGTGCAGTTCTTCAAGAACGCCGCCGACCCGGACAGCCCGCTCAGCCCCTTCTCCCCGGAGTCGGAGCACGCGCGCGTGGAGGCCATCAACGTCCACAAGGAGGTGCTGGCCGGGTCGAGGGCGAAGGTGCCGGAGGAACTGCGGGAGGTGCTGCCCGAGTTGATGTGGCTCTCCCAGATGGGACTCGTCCTGTACTGGATCTTCGACCGCACGGAGGGCCGCGAGCGCAGCTACCGGCTCGCGGAGCGGGGCGCGCGGCTCACCGCGCGCGGTGTGGCGCTGGCCCGCTTCCGGGTGCTGCGGCCGCTCGTCCACGAGGTGCACGAGCTGTTCACGGACTTCCTGCCCGGCATGACGAAGGCCCTGCCGGACCCGGCGAAGAAGCAGCCGCCGGGCCCGGCCGACCGGGACGAGTAGCGCGCGTCAGCGCGGCGCGTCCACCTCCCCCTGCTCCAGCTCCACGTCGACGACCAGCGGTTCGGCCACGACCATCACCTGCCGGGCGCGCGAGGCGTACGAGTGTGCCGTCGTCGCCAGCAGATACGTCCCCGGCGCCGGGACCGAGACGATGTAGGAGCCGTCGGCGAGGGAGGTGACCCGGTCCAGTTGGCGTCCGCCCTTGGACATCAGGGTGACCGCCGCGCCCTCGACGGGATCGCCGGCCGGGTCGCGCACATAGCCGTGCACCGCCGAGGCGGGGCCGTCGGCCACCGGTGCCGCTTCCCCGGCCTCCTCGCGCGGTTCCACCGCCAGGTGCGGCAGCCGCTTCTCCAGCCAGGCGGGCAGCCACCAGTTGGACGTGCCGAGCAGATGCATCGCGGCCGGGACCAGGGCCGTACGCAGGATGAACGCGTCCAGGGCGACCGCCGCCGCGAGGCCCACGCCCGCCATCGCGGCGCCCGCGTCGCCGCTCAGGACGAACGCGAGGAACACACAGACCATGATCAGGGCCGCGGAGTTGATGACCCGGCTGGTCTCGGCGAGGCCGACGCGCACCGCGCGGGCGTTGTCGCGCGTGTGCACCCATTCCTCGTGCATCCGGCTGACCAGGAACACCTGGTAGTCCATCGAGAGGCCGAACAGCAGGGACAGCATGATCACCGGCAGGAAGGCGTTGATCGGGCCCTCCTTGCCGAGGCCGAGCAGTTCCAGGCCCCAGCCCCACTGGAAGACCGCGACGAGCACGCCGAAGGAGGCCGCCGCCGCGACCAGGTTCATCAGGGCCGCCGTCAGCGGTACGACCAGGGAGCGGAAGGCCACCAGCAGGAGCAGGAAGCCCAGGCCGATGATCGTCGCCACGAACAGCGGCAGGCGGTCCCCGGTGACGGTCGCGAAGTCCTTGGAGACCGCGGTGACCCCGCCCACGTGCGCCTCGGCCCCGGCGCCCGGGATCACCTCGTCGCGCAGCCGGTCGATGAGCGCGTCCGTCTCCTCCGACTGCGGTGAGGTCGTGGGGATCACCTGGACGACGGTGACACCCTGGGCGGGCGGCAGCGCGGTGACCTGGGCGACCCCCTCGGTGCCCTCGATGTCCTTGACGAGGGCGGTGGTGTCGCCGTCCGACACGACCACCTGGAGCGGGCCGTTGAAGCCCGGTCCGAAGCCCTCGGCCAGCAGGTCGTAGGCCTGCCGGGTGGTCGTGGTGGTGTCGTCGTTGCCCTGGTCGGTGGCGCCCAGGCGCAGCGAGAGCACCGGCAGGGCGAGGACGGCCATGACCGCCAGCGCGAGCACGGCGATCCGCCACGGCCGCCGCTGCACGCCCGCCGACCAGCGCAGGGCGAGCCCCGTCGCCTTCTCGGGCTCGGGGCCGGTCGTCGCGAGCATGCGCCGCTGCTTGCGGCTGAGCACGCGCGGGCCGAGGAAGCCGAGCAGCGCCGGGAGCAGCGTGGTGGCGGCCAGGACGCTGAGGACGACCGTGAGGGAGGTGCCGATGACGACGCCGTCCAGGAAGCGCAGGTTCGTCACCAGCATCCCGGCGAGCGCGATGCACACGGTGCCGCCCGCGAACAGCACGGCCCGGCCGGAGGTGTTGAGGGCGGTGACCGTCGATTCCTCCGGGTCCATGCCGCGCAGGACGCCCTTGCGGTGCCGGGTGACGATGAACAGGGCGTAGTCGATGCCGACGCCCAGGCCGATCAGGGTGGACAGCAGCGGGGCCAGGTCGGGGATGTCGGTGACATGGCTGAGCAGCTGGGTGGAGAACATGCCGGTGCCGACGCCGAAGACGGCCACGCCGATCGGCAGCAGCATCGCGAACAGCGAGCCGAAGGCGAGGAACAGCACGACCGCCGCGGCCGCGAGTCCGACCATCTCGGCGAGGCCGGTCGGCGGCTCCTGCACCCGTTGGACGGCCTGGCCGCC
This sequence comes from Streptomyces sp. NPDC058335, assembly GCF_042723915.1. Classification (NCBI taxonomy): domain Bacteria; kingdom Bacillati; phylum Actinomycetota; class Actinomycetes; order Kitasatosporales; family Streptomycetaceae; genus Streptomyces; species Streptomyces sp. NPDC058335. The sequence continues at coordinate 73,000 of NZ_JBHXHX010000006.1, forward strand.
CAGTTCGACGTCCAGGCCGTCCTGCCGGGCGCCCCGCGCGGTGTCGACGACGTCCTCGACGAGTTCCTTGGGCACCGCGTTCGCCTGGTCGGTGAAGGTGACCTGGGCGTACGCGATCCGCCCGTCCCCGCTGACCTGGCCCGCGCCCTCGGCGCCCGCGTAGGGGCTGGTGACGCCGCCGACGCCCTTCATGCCGGCGATCTCCTCCAGCGCGGGCTGGATCCGGGACCGTACCGCCTCGTCCCGGACCGAGCCCTCGTCCACCTTCCAGACGACCGTGTCGGTGTCGCCCGCGCGCGCGGGAAACGCCTTCTCCATCAGGTCGTACGCCTTCTTGGAATCCGTGTCGGGGAGGGAGAAGACGTTCGCGTAGTCCGTGCCCGCGGACGAGGCCGAGAAGCCCAGTCCGAACAATGCCCCCACCCACAGCAACAGGACCACCAGCCGGTGCCGATAGCACCATCGCGCCAATGCCGCCACGCTCGCTCCTTCGTCGTCGGTCGGTCCCCCAGGTCCTGCGCAACAGGATCGGGGCCGTCACCCGCGCGTGGCGGCGAACCGCCCCGACTCTCAAGGAACTCCAAAGCGGGAACCGGCCCCGTTCCCGGCGGCCCCGCCGATACTGGGGGCATGACGACGGCTCCCGGCACCGTGCTGGTCGTGGAGGACGAACCGAGCATCGCGGACGTCCTCGCCATCGCCCTGCGCTTCCACCGCTTCGAGGTCATGACCGCGGGCACCGTCCGCGAGGCCCTCGCCCTCGCCGGCCGCGTGCGGCCCGATGTGGCACTGCTCGACGTGATGCTGCCGGACGGCGACGGACGCGCCCTCGGGCGCGAACTGCGCGAGCGGCGACCGGATCTGGCCCTGGTCTTCCTCACCGCGCGGGACGCGCCCGCGGAGATCGTCGGCGCCCTCGGCTTCGGTGACGACTACATCACCAAGCCCTTCGACATCGACGTGGTCGTCGCCCGCATCACGGCCGTCCTGCGCCGCACCCGGCCCGACGACGTCCTCCCGCAACGCCCACCGCTGCGCTACGGCGACCTGGAACTGGACGAGGCCACCTACTCGGTGCACCGCGCGGGCCGCACCGTCGAGCTGACCCCCACCGAGTACGCCCTGCTGCGCTTCCTGGTGCGCAACGGCGGCCGGATCGTGCCCAAGGAGCAACTCCTGCGCCACGTCTGGCAGTACGAGCACACCCCGCCCGAGTCGACGGTGGTCGAGACCTACATCAGCTATCTGCGGCGCAAGCTGGACGCGCTGGGACCGCCCGTGATCACCACGCGGCGGGGCGTCGGATACGGGCTGGCGTGAAACGGCTGCACCGGCGTGGCATGCACTCCCTGCGCGTGAAGCTGACGGCGGCCAATGTGGCGCTGCTCGCGCTCGGCATCGTCGCCGCGACCGCCGTCAGCCTGATGGGCATGCGGCACTACCTGCTGGACCAGGCCGACTCCGAGCTGACCAAGACCCGGGCCTCGCTGAGCAGTTCCGGGATCACCCTGCGGCAGATCGACTCGCTGAGCGTGCTGGGATTCGTCCGGGACCGGCTGGTGTCCGAACGGTCCGAGGAACTCCCCTCGCCGGACACCGTCTTCGCCGCCGTCGGCCGCGACGGCCAGGCGGTGGCCGTCTTCGGCGTCGAGCCCACCGACGCCCAGACCGGGCTGGCGGAGGCGGTCGACGACCCCGCCGCCCTCGCCCGCGACGCGGACCCGCACGACGTCACCGTGCACGGGGCCGCCTACCGGGCGACCGCGACCCGGCTCCCCGACGGCACCTACGTCCTGCTGGCCACCTCCACCGACGCCCTGCACAAGGGCATGGTCAAGGCGCTCAAGCTCGACCTCGCCGTGGGCACCGTGCTGTTGGCGCTGCTCGCCTGCCTGACGCTGTTCAGCGTGCGGCGGCGGATGCGGCCGCTGGAGGACATGGTGGAGACCTCCTCGGCGATCGCCGAGGGCGACCTGACCCGGCGCGTGCCCTCGCGCCACGACCCCACCCAGGAGGTCGAGCAACTGCGGCTGGCGCTGAACTCGATGCTCCACCAGGTGGAGACGGCGTACCGCACGCGCGAGCGCAGCGCGGCCCAGCTGCGCCGGTTCGTCGCCGACGCCTCGCACGAGCTGCGCACCCCGCTGTCCGCGATCCGCGGCTATCTCCAGCTGTACGACCAGGGGATGCTGCGCGACCCGGCGGAACGGCGGCGCGCCTGGGACCGGATGAACGGCGAGGTGGACCGCATGGGCCGGCTCGTCGACGAACTGCTCACCCTCGCCCGCCTCGACCAGCGGCCCGAGCTGCGGCTGCGCAACGTGGACGTGAGCCGCCTGGTGCGGGACGCGGCGGAGGATCTGCGCGCCCAGCAGCCGGACCGGCCCGTCACGGTCGACGCGGAGGGCGCGGTGCTGGTGCGGGCCGACGAGTCGGGGCTCCGCCAGGTCCTCGGCAACCTCCTGGCCAACGTGCGCACGCACACGCCCGCCGACGTGCCCGTCCGGCTCGCCGTGGAGCGCGCCGACGACGTCGTACGGCTGTCGGTGCAGGACAAGGGGCCGGGGCTGGCCGCGGAGGACGCGGCGCGGGTCTTCGACCGCTTCTTCCGCGCGGGCGGCGGCGCGGGCAGCGGTCTCGGCCTGGCGATCGTGCAGGGCGTGGTGGACGCCCACGGCGGCGAGGTGAGCGTCCGCACGGCCCCGGGCGAGGGCCTGGGGGTGACGGTACGGCTGCCGGCCCGCCCGGCGGAGTGCGGCTAGGCGCCCCGCCGGGCGTCCGGTACACCGGTCACCCCGCGGGTGCGGATCTGGTGCTCCTCAGGCCTCTTTCGACGCCAGTTCGATGACGGTGATGTCCGAGGGCGCGCCCACGCGCGTGGGCGGGCCCCAGGCGCCGGCGCCGCGCGAGACGTACAGCTGGGTGTCGCCGTAGCGCTCCAGGCCCGCGACGGTCGGGTTCGCGGCGGCGGCTAGGAGGTTGCCGGGCCAGAGCTGGCCGCCGTGGGTGTGGCCGGAGAGCTGGAGGTCGACGCCGTGCTCGACGGCGTCGTCGATCTGCACGGGCTGGTGGGCGAGGAGCACGCACGCGCGTGCCGTGTCCCGGCCGCCGAGCGCCTTCGTGAAGTCGGGCCCCTGGCCCTCGCTCTCGCCCGCGATGTCGTTGACGCCGGCCAGGTCGAACCACGGCAGTTCGGTCCGCGCGTTCTCCAGGGGGAGCAGGCCGAGCCGCCGTACCTCCTCGACCCACTCCTCGGCGCCGGAGAAGTACTCGTGGTTGCCGGTGACGAAATAGCTGCCGTGACGTGCCTTCAGCTGCGCGAGGGGCGCGGCCGCCGGGCCGAGGTCCTTCACGCTGCCGTCGACCAGGTCGCCGACGACCGCGATCAGGTCCGGCTGCGTGCCGTTGATCGTGTCGACGACCTGCTGCGCGAAACCGCGGCCGAGGACCGGGCCCAGGTGGACGTCGCTGACGACGGCGATCCGGTAGCCGTGCGCCGCGCGCGGCAGCTTGGCCAGGGGGACGGTGACCCGCTTCACCTGAGGGCCGCGCAGCACACCGTAGGTGCCGTAGCCGACGGTCCCGGCGGCGGCCACGGCCGCGGCGCCGCCGATGACCCGGGAGACGAACAGACGGCGGGAGGGGGCGGCGAGGAGCGTGGAGCCGGTGTCCTCGGGCGCCTCGGGGCGCTCCTCGGGCGGCGCGGGCTTCGCGCTCGTCCGGGAGGACGGCGGCACGGTCTCCGTCTCCTCGTGCCGCGCGTCCACCGGCCGCGCCACCGGCACCTCGGCGGACGCCCGCCGCTCCAGAAAGCGCCGCAGCAGCGGCCGTACGGCCTCGCCCGCCAGGACCGCGAGCAGCAGGTAGATCGACAGGGCCAGCCACAGGAAGCCGGGCCAGGCCAGGACGCGCTGGAGCCAGAAGGGGGCGCCCGCGCGTTCGGCGACCAGGGTGCCCACGGCGAGGGCCCAGCCGCCCGCGATCAGCACCGCGCCGCCGCGCCGGACCCAGCCGCCGGCGCGGGTGGTGTCGCGGAACAGGCGGCGCCACAGGTACCAGTTGGCCCCGACCAGGACGGCCAGGGCGAGCAGCACGAAGAGGATGGCCACGGTTGTCGTATCCCCGCTGTGGTTTGTCGGCGTCGGGCTATGAGGTTCGGCGCAGGGCGCGCAGTCCGCGCAACCCGATGCCCCCGACGACCGTCCCCAGTACGAAGGAGACGACGGCGAGCGTCAGATGGACCCAGAAGTAGGCCGTGGGATCGCCGTCGTCGAACGCGAGACCGCTGCCGTCCTTGATCAGGTTTTTGACGAAAGTGACCCAGATGATCCAGCTCCACACCCCGAAGGCGAGAAGGAACCAGGACACCCGGCGGCTGAGCTTCATACGTTCAGTATCGCCGCCCGGTGTCCGGTTCCATGACGGGGGTGGGGAGGGGGGCGGGACTTCCCGTCGTCTGCCAGGTACTTTCTCCGTCGTGCCCGCACCCTTGAAGCAGACCGCCAGGCGAACCCTGCTGGTCACCTCCGCCACCCTCGCGTCCCTCGCGCTGACCGCGCCCGTGTCCCTGGCGGCGCCGACCCCGACGCCGTCGGCGTCGGCCCCGGTCTCCGGTTCGCCGTCCGCCTCCGGTTCGCCGAACGCCTCGGCTTCGGCTTCGGCTTCGGCTTCGGCTTCGACCAGTCCGTCGGCCACTCCCCCGGCGAAGATGTCGTCGCTGGGCGGGGCCCGCCTCGGACAGGCCGGGACGCAGGTCCAGCTCGCCGGCGGCGCGCCGGTGCTGCCGAAGGACGTCACCGCACGGTCCTGGATCGTCGCGGACGCCCAGTCCGGCGAGGTGCTCGCCGCGCACAACGCGCACTGGCGGCTGCCCCCGGCGAGCACCATGAAGATGCTCTTCGCGGACACCCTCCTGCCGAAGTTCCCCAGGTCCACGCAGTACAAGGTCCAGCCGAAGGACCTGGAGGACCTGGGCTCCGGGTCCAGCCTCGTCGGGATAAAGGAGGGCGAGACCTACTCGGTCCACGACCTGTGGCTCGGCGTCTTCCTGCGCTCGGGCAACGACGCCGTGCACGTCCTGTCGTCGATGAACGGCGGCGTCGCGGAGACGGTCAAGCAGATGAACGAGCACGCCGAGGAGCTCCAGGCCCTCGACACCACCGTGGTCTCCCCCGACGGCTACGACGCTCCCCACCAGGTCTCCTCCGCGTACGACCTGACGCTGATCGCCCGCTCCGGGCTCCAGAAGAAGGACTTCCGCGAGTACTGCTCGACGCTGACCGCGAAGTTCCCGGGGGCCACGACGAAGAACAAGAAGGGCAAGACGGTCCGCGAGACCTTCGAGATCCAGAACACGAACCGGCTGCTGACCGGCGACTACGACATAAGCCAGTACCAGGGCATCGCGGGCGTCAAGAACGGCAACACCACCAACGCGGGGGCCACCTTCACCGGCGTCGCCGAGCGCGCCGGACGGGTGCTGCTCGTCACGGTGATGAACCCGGAGAAGGACGACCACAACGAGGTCTACAAGGAGACCGCCGCCCTCTTCGACTGGGGCTTCCAGGCGGCCGGCAAGGTGACCCCGGTGGGCGAGCTGGTCCCGCCGAAGGGTGCCGCGCAGGCCAGCGCGCAGCCCGGCGCGAAGTCCGGTGAGGACGGGGAGGCCGGCGGCGCCGGCAACGTCTCCGAGAAGCCGGTGGCGGGCGCCGTCGCCGAGAACGGCTCCGGTGGCATCGGGATCGCCATGGCGATCACCGGCGGGGTGCTGGTGCTGCTCGCGGGTGCCGCGTTCCTGGTCAACCGGCGCTGGCCGCTGCCGGACCTGGTGCGCCGCCGCCGCTGACCGCGTCCGGGGTGGCAGCGGTTTCCGTGCCGGTATCGGTGCCGGTGTCGGAGTCGGTGTCGGTGTCGGCGGTCCCCGTCGCCGTCCACGCGGCGCAGAACAGGATCAGTTTCGCGGTGAAGTTGATCCACAGCAGCAGGGCGATGGGCACGCCGAACGCGCCGTACATGCTCTTCGCGGCCACGCCCTGCATATAGCCGCTGAGCAGCAGCTTCAGCAGTTCGAAGCCGACCGCGCCGGTCAGCGCCGCCACGATCAGGCGGCGGCGCGGCGGCTCGACGCCCGGCAGCAGCGTCAGGACGTACAGCAGGAGCAGGAAGTCCGCGAGGACGGCGACGAGGAAGGCGGCGACGCGCAGCAGGATGCCGCCCCAGCCGGACTCGTCGATGCCCGCCTGCTCGATGATCCAGCCGACCATCGCGGAGGCGACGGTGGAGATGGCGAGGGTGGCGAGGACGGCGCCGCCGAGGCCGAGGAGGATGCCCAGGTCCTTGGCCTTGCGCAGGACCGGGTTCTCCTCCTCCACGGGCAGTTCCCACACCGCGCGCAGGCACTCGCGCATCGAACCGGCCCAGCCGACGCCGGTGAACAGCAGGGCGGCACCGGCGATGAGGCCGACGGTGCCGGCGTTCTGCACCAGGCTGTCGATGTTCAACCGGTCGGAGATGCCGGGCACCTGATCGGTGATCTTGTCCTGGAGTTCCTGCTGTCGCTCGGTGCTGAGCGTGGCGGCGCCGACCGTGGCGGCCACGGTGAGCAGTGGGAAGAGCGCGACGAAGCTGGTGAACGTCATCGCGGCGGCCAGCATCGTCCACTGCACCCGGTCCAGCCGCTCGTACGACCGCCACGCGTGCGTGGCCGTCAGCCGCGCGATCCACGGCCCGATCCCGGGGAGCTTTTTCAGCCAGTCCATGATCCGACTCTGCCCTTGTTAGATCCGCGCGGTACTCCGGCCGAGCACCCGTGTCCGTCCGCCGACGGACGTTGCGCCCAGGAACCGTCTACCCCGGAACCGTACGAGGGTGACCGACGACGGGACCGCGGGTCACCAATTGGCGACCGCCAGACCGTACATGGCGAGCCAGGCCAGGCCGATGAGCGCGAGGGCGCGGTCGCCGAGGACGACCTCCTCGGGTTCGCCCGCGGTGCCGCGGTCGGCGAAGACGGCGTAGCGCAGGACGGCCAGGATGAAGGCGACCACGGACAGTTGGCGCCAGGGCAGCACGCTGGTGTGCGGGACGCCGCCCTCCCCCAGGGCCCACAGGCAGTAGCCGAGCACGGCGACGCCGGCCGCGAGCTGCCAGACGAAACGCAGGTAGCCGGTGGTGTACTCGGTGAGCAACGCGCGCGTGGCGCCGGCCGTCCCGGCCATCTGGACGGCCTCGGAGTAGCGCTTGGCCGACACCATGAACAGCGCACCGAACCCGGTGGTGATCAGGAACCAGCGCGACAGCGGGATGCCGAGCGCGAGCCCGCCGACCGTGGCCCGCATCAGGAACCCGGTGGTGACGACGACGAGGTCGACGACGAGGACGTGCTTCAGGCTGACGCAGTACGCCAGTTGCATGGCCAGGTAGGCGGTCAGGAGTACGGCGACGGCGGGTGCGGTCAGCCAGGCCGCGGCGGCCGGTGCGAGGACCGCGAGGGCGCCTCCGACGGCGTACGCGACGGGCACCGGGACCTGTCCGGCGGCGACCGGTCGGTGCCGTTTGGTGGGGTGGGCGCGGTCGGCCTCGGCGTCACGGGCGTCGTTGACCAGGTAGACGGCGGCGGCGCAGGCGGTGAACAGGGCGAGCACGAGGGCGAGTTCGGTGAGGGCGTGGACGGTGAACAGCTGCCCGGCCGCGGCGGGGGCGGCGACCACGAGGAGGTTCTTGACCCACTGCTTGGGGCGGGCGGTGCGCAGGAGGCCGGCCAGGAGGGAGCGGGGCGGCGGGGCGGGGTCGGCGCCGGTGTCGGGGCGGTGGGGGCGGGTGCGCTGTCCGCGGAGGGCCGGTTCCGGGGAGCGGGCCTCCGTGAGGCGGTGGGTCTCGGTGAGGGGCACGGCCTCAGTCATGAGCGCCTCCGCGGACGCCGTGCGCGCCTGCTCTCGTCCAGCGGGCGCCGACGCGCGCCGCGAGTGCCCCGAGGGCGGCTCCCGCGGCCACGTCGGAGGGGTAGTGCACGCCGACGACCAGGCGTGAGAGGCACATCGCGGCGGCGAGCGGGGGCACGGCGTACGCCCCGAGGGCGCCGTAGGCGACGGCGGCGGCCGCGGCCGAGGTCGCGTGCGAACTCGGGAAGGAGTGCCGTCCGGCGGTGCGGACCAGGGGCTCGACATGCGAGGGACGCGGGCGTCGCACGATCCGTTTCACGCCCATGCTGGCGAGGTGCGCGCCCGCGGTGAGCGCGGTGGCGCGCAGCCAGGCACCGCGCCGGGCGCCGTCGACGGTGGCTCCCGCGAGCCCCGCCGCGATCCACAGCGCGCCGTGCTCGCCCGCCCCGGACAGGGCGCGTGCGGCGGCCGCCACGCGCGGATCGGCGCCACGGGCGCGGACCGCCGTGAGGATGCGGTGGTCGATGCCGGGCTCCCTGTCGTCCATGCCGGTCTCCATGTCGTCCATGTGGATTCACTGTTCACGCCGGACTCGCCGGAACTCCGGCAATATTGGGCGACATCCCATTAATCACCCATTTCGGGGAGAGTGGAATGTTTCAAAAGTAATCGCTTACAAAGGGGCGATACGGTCACCGACATGCCTGCCGAGACCGTTTCCGTCACGGGGTGGGGCCGCACCGCTCCCTCCACCGCCCGTCTGATCCGTCCCAGGACGTACGAGGAGGCCGTGACCGCCGTCCGGGACTCGGGGGCGCGCGGGAGCATCCCCCGGGGCCTCGGGCGGGCGTACGGGGACGCGGCGCAGAACGCCGGCGGGGCGGTCCTCGACATGACGGGCCTCGACCAGATCCACGCCATCGACGTGGCCGGCGGCAGCGTCCTGTGCGACGCGGGCGTCTCCCTGCACCACCTCATGGAAGTCCTGCTGCCGCTGGGCTGGTTCGTGCCGGTGACCCCCGGCACCCGCTATGTGACCGTCGGCGGGGCGATCGGCGCCGACATCCACGGCAAGAACCACCACGTGTCCGGCTCCTTCTCCCGGCACGTGGTGTCGCTGGAACTGCTCACCGCCGACGGCACGGTCCGCACGGTCCGCCCCGGCACCGCCCTCTTCGACGCGACCGCGGGCGGCATGGGCCTGACCGGCGTGATCCTCACGGCGACCGTCCGGCTCCAGCCCGTCGGGACGACCCTCATGTCCGTCGACACCGAGCGCGCGACCGACCTCGACGACCTGATGGCCCGGCTGACCGCCACCGACCACCGCTACCGCTACTCGGTCGCCTGGATCGACCTCCTCGCCCGCGGCGCCGCCACCGGCCGCGCCGTCCTCACCCGCGGCGACCACGCCCCCCTCGCCGCGCTGCCCGCACGCGCCCGCAGCGCCCCGCTGTCCTTCCGTCCCGCCCGGCTGCCGGCCGCGCCCGCGTACGTCCCCGAGGGGCTGCTCACCCGCCGGACCGTGGGCCTGTTCAACGAACTCTGGTACCGCAGGGCCCCCCGCGCGCGTACCGGCGAACTCCAGCGGCTGTCCGCCTTCTTCCACCCACTCGACGGCGTCCCGCACTGGAACCGCGTCTACGGCCGCGGCGGCTTCGTGCAGTACCAGTTCGTCGTCGGCCACGGCCGGGAGGAGACCCTGCGCCGGATCGTGGGCCGCATCGCGCGGCGCCGCTGCCCGTCCTTCCTCGCCGTCCTCAAACGGTTCGGGGACGCCGACCCCGGCTGGCTCTCCTTCCCCGTGCCCGGCTGGACGCTGGCCCTGGACATCCCGGCGAACCTGCCCGGCCTCGGCGCCTTCCTCGACGAACTCGACGCGGAGGTCGCCGCCGCGGGCGGACGCGTCTACCTCGCCAAGGACTCCCGGCTCCGCCCCGACCTGCTCGCCGCGATGTACCCGCGGCTGGACGACTTCCGCGCACTGCGCTCGGAGCTGGACCCCCGCGGGGTGTTCGTGTCCGACCTCGCACGCCGACTCACCCTCTAGAACCACCCTCCAGAACCCCAGGAGCAGTCGTGAAGGACGCCTTCGGCCTCCCCCAGTCCCTTCTCGTCCTAGGAGGCACGTCCGAGATCGCGCTCGCCACCGCGCGCCGTCTGATCGCCCGCCGCACCCGCACGGTCCGGCTGGCCGGACGCCCCACGCCCGCCCTGGAGTCGGCCGCCGCGGACCTGCGCGCCCTCGGCGCCGACGTGCGCACCGTCGCCTTCGACGCCCTCGATCCCGAGTCGCACGAGAGCGTGCTCGGCAAGGTGTTCGCGGAGGGTGACATCGACCTGGTGCTGCTCGCCTTCGGCGTCCTCGGCGACCAGGCCCGCGACGAACGCGACCCGGTGGCCGCCGTGCGCGTCGCGCAGACCAACTACACGGGCGCGGTGTCGGCGGGCCTGGTCGCCGCCCGCGCGCTCCAGGCACAGGGCCACGGCTCCCTGGTCGTGCTGTCCTCCGTCGCCGCCGAGCGCGCCCGCCGCGCCAACTTCATCTACGGCTCCAGCAAGGCCGGCCTGGACGCCTTCGCCCAGGGGCTGGGCGACGCGCTGCACGGGACGGGCGTCCACGTCATGGTCGTACGCCCCGGCTTCGTCCGGACCAGGATGACCGCCGGACTGGAGGAGGCGCCGCTGGCCACCACCCCCGAGGAGGTCGCGGCCGCCCTCGAACTGGGGCTGCGGCGCCGCTCCGAGACGGTGTGGGTGCCGGGGGTGCTGCGCGTGGTGATGTCCGGGCTACGGCATCTGCCGCGCGGGCTGTTCCGCAGGCTGCCGGTCTAGCGGCGAGCTTCCTGCTCGGCTCAGCGGGCGGGGAGGGAGCCGCGGTCCATGTGGGCCGCCTGCGGGGGCACGACCGGGCCGCCGAAGACGTACTCGTGGAGCTTGCGCCAGATGCCGTCGGCGCCCTGCTCGTAGAGGGCGAAGCCGGTGCAGGACCACTCGGCCCGGTAGTCGGCGAGGTCCTCGTACGCGCGGTCCATCGCCGCCTCGTCGATGCCGTGCGCCACCGTGACGTGCGGGTGGTAGGGGAACTGGAGGTCGCGGGCGATCGGCCCGGAGGCGTCACGGACCTGCTTCTGCAGCCAGGCGCAGGCCGAGGCGCCCTCGACCACCTGCACGTACACCACCGGTGACAGGGGCCGGAAGGTGCCGGTGCCGGACAGCCGCATCGGGAACGGGCGGCCGGCCTCGGCCACCGCGGACAGGTGCGCCTCGACGGCCGGGAGGGCGCTGTCGTCGATCTCGGTCGGCGGCAGCAGCGTGACGTGCGTGGGGATGCCATGGGCCGCGGCGTCGCCGAAGCCCGCGCGCCGCTCCTGGAGCAGGCTGCCGTGAGGCTCCGGGACCGCGATCGACACACCGATCGTTACGGTCCCCACGTCGTCTCCTTCGTCGCGTCGGATGTGCCGGGCGCCGGCCCGGTGCCGGTTGGTGCCCGGCCGTACGGCTTTCGTACTCAGTCGTACGGCTATCGACTGTACGGCCACGGCCGTGCTGGGGGCAGGCGAAGCGGAAGTGATGTGCAGCGCTCTGCCCGGTGGAACGTGCGTGCGGTGGTGCGCCCTCAGTGCTTGGCGGGCAGGAAGCCCACCCGCTCGTACGTCCGGGACAGCGTCTCCGCGGCGACGGCGCGGGCCTTCTCCGCGCCCTTGGCCAGGATCGAGTCGAGCGTCTCCGGGTCGTCCAGATACTGCTGGGTGCGGTCCCGGAACGGCGTGACGAAGTCGACGACGACCTCCGCGAGGTCCGTCTTGAGGGCGCCGTACAGCTTGCCCTCGTACTGCCGCTCCAGCTTCGCGACGCTGGTGCCGGTGAGGGTCGAGTAGATGCCGAGGAGGTTGCTCACGCCCGGCTTGTTCTCGGCGTCGTAGCGGATGACCGTGTCGGTGTCCGTGACCGCGCTCTTGACCTTCTTCGCGGTGGCCTTCGGCTCGTCGAGCAGATTGATGAGCCCCTTCGGCGTGGACGCCGACTTGCTCATCTTGATCGACGGCTCCTGAAGGTCGTAGATCTTGCCCGTCTCCTTCAGGATGTACGGCTTCGGGATCGTGAAGGTCTCGCCGAAGCGGCCGTTGAAGCGCTCGGCGAGGTCACGGGTCAGCTCGATGTGCTGACGCTGGTCCTCACCGACCGGCACCTCGTCGGCCTGGTACAGGAGGATGTCCGCGACCTGGAGGATCGGGTACGTGAACAGGCCGACCGAGGCGCGGTCGGCGCCCTGCCGGGCCGACTTGTCCTTGAACTGGGTCATGCGGGAGGCCTCGCCGAAGCCGGTGAGGCAGTTCATGACCCAGGCGAGCTGGGCGTGCTCGGGAACATGGCTCTGCACGAAGAGGGTGCACCGGTCCGGGTCGAGCCCCGCCGCGAGCAGCTGCGCGGCGGCCAGCCGGGTGTTGGCGGACAGTTCCTTCGGGTCCTGCGGAACCGTGATCGCGTGCAGGTCGACGACCATGTAGAACGCGTCGTGGGACTCCTGGAGCGCCACCCACTGACGGACGGCGCCGAGGTAGTTGCCGAGGTGGAACGAGCCTGCGGTGGGCTGGATCCCGGAGAGCACGCGGGGACGGTCATTCGCCATGCCCACCATTCTCTCAGAGAGCCGGCGGGGTTCGGTGCGTGGGGAACTGCGGGCCGTGTGTGGCCGGTCGCGCGGTTCCCCACGCCCCCGGGCGTGCTGTCCTGACGGCGTCGATCAGCCGAGGTCGATCTCCGGGTACAGCGGGAAGCCCGCGACCAGGTCGGTCGCGCGCCGGGCGATCTCGTCGGAGACCTTCTCGTCCAGGACGTGGGAGGCCTTCGACGGGGCGCCCGACTTGGTCGTGCCCGGCTCCGCGGTGGTCAGGACGCGGTCGATGAGGCCCGCGACCTCGCCCATCTCGGCCGTGCCGAGGCCGCGCGTGGTCAGCGCCGGGGTGCCGATGCGGATGCCGGAGGTGTACCAGGCGCCGTTGGGGTCGGCGGGGATGGCGTTGCGGTTGGTGACGATGCCCGAGTCGAGGAGGGCCGTCTCGGCCTGGCGGCCGGTGAGGCCGTAGGACGTGGCGACGTCGATCAGGTTGAGGTGGTTGTCGGTGCCGCCGGTGACGAGGGTGGCACCGCGCCGCATCAGGCCGTCCGCCAGCGCGCGGGAGTTGTCGACGATGCGCTGGGCGTAGTCCTGGAAGGCGGGCTGCCGGGCCTCGGCCAGGGCCACCGCCTTCGCGGCCATGACATGCGGGAGCGGGCCGCCGAGGACCATCGGGCAGCCGCGGTCGACCTGGTCCTTGAGGGAGTCGTCGCACAGGACCATGCCGCCGCGCGGGCCGCGCAGCGACTTGTGGGTGGTCGTCGTGACGATCTGGGCGTGCGGGACCGGGTCGAAGTCGCCGGTCAGCACCTTGCCCGCGACCAGGCCGGCGAAGTGCGCCATGTCGACCATCAGGGTCGCGCCCACCTCGTCGGCGATCTCCCGCATGATCCGGAAGTTCACCAGGCGGGGGTAGGCGGAGTAGCCGGCCACGATGATGAGCGGCTTGAACTCGCGGGCCGAGACGCGCAGGGCGTCGTAGTCGATCAGGCCCGTCGCCGGGTCGGTGCCGTAGGAGCGCTGGTCGAACATCTTGCCGGAGATGTTGGGGCGGAAGCCGTGGGTGAGGTGGCCGCCGGCGTCCAGGGACATGCCGAGCATGCGCTGGTTGCCGAAGGCCCGGCGGAGTTCGGCCCAGTCGGCGTCGGAGAGGTCGTTGATCTGGCGGACGCCGGTCTTCTCCAGGAAGGGTGCCTCGACGCGGTCGGCGAGGACGGCCCAGAAGGCGACCAGGTTGGCGTCGATGCCGGAGTGCGGCTGGACGTAGGCGTGGCGGGCGCCGAAGAGTTCGCGGGCGTGCTCGGCGGCGAGGGACTCGACGGTGTCGACGTTGCGGCAGCCGGCGTAGAAGCGGCGGCCGACGGTGCCCTCGGCGTACTTGTCGCTGAACCAGTTGCCCATCGCGAGGAGGGTGGCCGGGGAGGCGTAGTTCTCGGAGGCGATCAGCTTGAGCATCTCTCGCTGGTCGGTGACCTCCTGGCCGATCGCGTCGGCGACGCGCGGCTCGACGGCGCGGATCACGTCGAGGGCGGCGCGGAAGGCGGTGGACTCGGTGGAGAGGGGCTGCTGCTCTGACATGACGTCGGCCTCCGGGTGGCGTGGCGTGCAAGCGGTCACGGTCTCGGTCTGGCCCAGGCGCACGGCACTCGGTCACTCCAGGCCGCTCCCCGATGGTCCGTCCCATCCCAGCGCGCCAGTCACGGCCTGCCCGCCAGCCTACCGGGGTCACCGGACGCCGAAGGTGCCGCGTCCACCATGCGAGCGACGGCCGAAGGGGCGGGCGTCCGTCACCCCTGGAGTCTCTGTTCGTGCTCTTCGCAACGGTGTGTGCCCTCGGTTCGGCCGTCTGCTTCGGGGCGGCGGCGGTGTTGCAGGCGATGGCCGCGCGGGCGGTGGCACCGGGTCCGGACGGCGGGGCGGCGCTGTTCCTGCGGGCGGTGCGGCAGTGGCGGTTCGTCGCGGGGCTCGCGCTGGACGGGGTGGGGTTCCTGTTGCAGGTCGCCGCGTTGCGGTCGATCCCGGTCTTCCGCCGTCGGGGCGGCGCTCGCGTCCAGCCTCGCGGTGACGGCGGTGGTCGCGGCACGGCTGCCGGGGGTGCGGCTGAGCAGGGCCGAGCGGACGGCGGTGGGAGTGGTGTGCGGTGGACTCGCGCTGCTCGGGATCGCGTCCGGGCGGAAGGAGACCTCGGTGGGCCGGCCGCGCTGAAGTTCGCGCTGCTCGGGGTCGCCGTGGCGTCCTGCTGCTCGGTCCGGCGGCCGGACGGCTCCCCGAGCGGGGGCGTGCGGCGGTACTGGGGCCGGGTTCGGGTTCGGGGTGGTCGAGGTGGCCGTCCGGCTGATCGACTCGCCCGACCCGGCGGACCTCGCCACGAACCCGGCGGCGTACGCGCTGCTGGTGGGCGGAGCGGCGGCGTTCCCGGCCCTGACCTCGGCATTGCAGCGCGGCTCGGTGACGGCGGCCACGGCGGCGATGGTGATCGGCGAGACCATCGGCCCGGCGACGGTGGGCGGGGTCTGGCTCGGCGACCGCACGAGGGACGGGCTGGGCTGGCCGGCGGTGACCGGCTTCACGGTGGCCGTGGCGGGGGCTCTGGCACTGGCCCGCTTCGGGGAGGCGCCGGAGGATGCCCCCGAGGGGGCGGCTGCCGCGCCGGAGGGCCGCGGGGAGCGGGGAGCGGGGGGCTGACGGTCCGGGGGCCTCACCCGGAGGCTGCGGCAGGCCGGCCCTCGAGGGCCGGCGGCCGGGAGGCTGGTGGCACTGGGCACAGAGCACAGAGCACAGGGCGTCTCGCCGGTGCGAAGTACGCGGCTGCGGGCTTCGCGGAGCGGCAGCGCCCACTCGGGCGTCGGCTCTTACGGCAGCACCCTGCACAGCGCGTTCAGGGCTCCTGTCCAGGCGTGGTCCGGTGGGGTGCCGTAGCCGACGACCAGCGCGTCCAGGGGGGCCGCGCGGGCCGATTCGTGGCGGAAGTAGGAGAGGCCGTGCAGGGCCAGGCCCTGCCAGGCCGCTGCCTGGAGCACCGACTGTTCGGTGCCGGGCGGGAGGCTGACCACGGCGTGCAGGCCTGCCGCGATGCCGGTCACGTGGGCGTCCGGGGCGTGTTCGGCCAGGGCCGTGACCAGGGCGTCGCGGCGGCGGCGGTAGCGCAGGCGGGCCGAGCGGACATGGCGGTCGTAGGCGCCGGAGGTGAGGAACTCGGCCAGGGTCAGCTGGTCCGGTACGCCGCAGGTGTCGATGCCGCCCTTGGCGTCGGCGGCCTGCTCGGCGAGGCCGGGCGGGAGTACGGCCCAGCCGAGCCGCAGGGCGGGCGCGAGGGACTTGCTGGCGGTGCCCAGGTAGATGACGTGGTCGGGGTCGAGGCCCTGGAGGGCGCCGACGGGCTGGCGGTCGTAGCGGAACTCGCCGTCGTAGTCGTCCTCCAGGACCAGGCCGCCGGTGCGGCGCGCCCAGTCCACGACGGCCGCCCGCCGGTCGCGGTGCAGCGGGACGCCCATCGGGAACTGGTGGGCGGGGGTGAGGAGGACGGCTCCGGCGTCGTTCAGCCCGTCGGGGTCGGTGCCGAGGCGGTCGAAGGGCAGCGGGACGGTCCGCAGTCCGGCCGCCGTGAGCTGCTTCTCGTGCTGGTCGAGGCCGTACGACTCGACGGCGACCGTGTGGACGCCGCGGGAGCGCAGGACCTTGCCGAGCACCTGGAGTCCGTGCATGAACCCGGCGACGACGAGGACGTGTCCGGGGTCCGTGCGGACGCCGCGGGCGCGGGCGAGGTAGCCGGCGAGGGCGGTGCGCAGTTCGACGCGGCCGCGCGGATCGCCGTAGCCGAGGGCGTCGTTGGGGGCGGCGGTGAGGGCGCGGCGGGCTGCCTTGAGCCATTCGGCGCGCGGGAAGGAGGCGAGGTCGGGGGTGCCGGGGCGCAGGTCGTACGCCGGGCGGTGGCGTTCCCTGGGCGCGCGTGCCGCACCGGCCGGCGGGACCACCGCGCGGTCCGCCACGCGCGTGCCGGAGCCCTGTCTCGCGGTCAGCCAGCCCTCGGCGACCAGGTCGGCGTAGGCCTCGGCGACGGTGTTGCGGGCGACGCCGAGGTCGGCGGCGAGCGTCCGGGAGGAGGGCAGCCGGGTGCCGGGGGCCAGCCGGCCGCCGCGGACGGCCTCGCGCAGGGCGTCGGTCAGGCCGCGGCGTACGCCGGGACCGGTCGGTTCGAGGTGCAGGTCGACGCCCAGAGTGGCCCACGGTTTCGCCATGGAAATGGACCATACCCGTGGGCAGCCTCGCTCCTAGGGTCGGAGCCATGACGAACGAAGCGATGACGACCGACGGCGTCCCGAACGACGGCATCACGCACGGGACCGACAGCGCGACGGCCGTGGAGTACGCCCCCGAGCACACCCCCCGGCTGGCCTGGACCGAGCTGGCCCCCGAGGTCTACAAGGCGATGGTCCGGCTGGACGCCGCCGCCCGGAAGGGTCTGGACGCGAAGCTGCTGGAGCTGGTGAAGGTCCGCGCCTCGCAGATCAACCGCTGCGCGCTCTGCGTGGACATGCACAGCAAGGACGCCCTCGCGGCCGGGGAGAGCGTGGAGCGGATCGTGCAGCTCAGCGCCTGGGAGGAGTCGGGGCACTTCTACACGGAGAAGGAGCTGGCGGCGCTGGAACTCACGGAGTCGGTGACCGTCCTCACGGACGGGTTCGTGCCGGACTCGGTGTACGAGCGGGCCGCCAAGCACTTCGAGGAGGCGGAGCTGGCGCAGCTGATCGCCGCGATCACGGTGATCAACGCGTGGAACCGGTTCGGCGTGACCTGCCGGCTGGTGCCGGGGCACTACCAGCCGGGGCAGCACCGGTGACCGGCCGCACGGCCGGCGCCCGCGACGCGTTACGGGGGAGCACGACATGGTGACCAAGGCCGACACCTTCCGCGCCCTGCACCGCGGACGGCTCCCCGACGACCCCCTGGTCCTGCCGGGGCCGTGGGACGCGGCGAGCGCCCGCGCTCTCGCCGACGCCGGTTTCCCGGCGCTGGCCGTCCCGAGCGCCGGGGTCGCCGCCTCGCTCGGCCACGCGGACGGGGAGACACCGCCCGAGGAGATGTTCGCGGCGGTCGCCCGGATCGCCCGCGCCGTGGACGTGCCGGTGTCCGCGGACGTCGAGGACGGCTACGGCCTGCCGCCGAAGGAGCTGGTCGAACGGCTGCTGGAGGCGGGGGCGGTGGGCTGCAACCTGGAGGACTCCGACGGGGGTGTCCTCAAGGACGCGCACGCGCACGCCGACTGGCTCGCCGAGGTACGGTCGGCCGCCGCCGACCAGCTCTTCGTGAACGCGCGGATCGACACCTTCCTCCGGGGCGAGTCCGACCCGGCTCGGGCCATGGAGCGGGCCGCGCTGTACGTCGCGGCGGGCGCCGACTGCGTGTATCCGATCGGCGCCCCCGTCGCCGTACTGCCGCTGCTGCGGTCCGGGATACGGGCGCCGGTCAATGTGCTCGCACGGATCGACGAGGGCCCCTCGCCCGCCGAACTCGGCGAACTCGGGGCCACTCGGGTCACGTTCGGGCCGGGGTTGCAGCGGCGGGCGACGGCCGCGGTCGCGGAGATCGCCGCGCGGATGCGCTAGCCGGGTGGCATGCGCCGGCCGGGTCAGAGGCCTCTCGTCAGGACAGCCACGCGCGCCAGGTGGACTCGTGGCTGTCCACCCACTTCTTCGCCGCCTCCTCGGGGGTGAGCTTCTGGTCGGCGATCAGCAGGGAGACCATGTTCTGGTCCTCGGTGGTCCACTCGAACTTCTTCAGGAAGGCCGCCGCCTTGCCACCGGTCCTCGCGAAGTCCGCGTTGAGGTACTTCTGCAACGGGGTCTGCGGATAGCCGCAGGCGACCTTCTTCGGGTCGGCGTCGCAGCCGTCCTTGTACGCGGGCAGCTTCACCTCGGTCATCGGGACCTTCTCGAACAGCCACTGCGGGGAGTACCAGTAGGTCAGGAAGGGCTTCTTCTCCTGGGCGAACCGGCGGATCTGGGTGATCTGCGCGGCCTCGGAGCCGGCGAAGACGACCTGGTAGTCCAGGTCCAGGTTCTCCACCAGGGCCTTGTCGTTGGTGACGTACGACGGGGAGCCGTCCATCAGCTGGCCCTTGCCGCCGCTCTCCGGGGTGCGGAACCGCGAGGCGTACTTGTCGAGGTTCTTCCAGTCGGTGACGTCCGGGTGGGCCCTGGCGAAGTAGGTGGGGACGTACCAGCCGATGTGCCCGGTGACGCCGAGGTCGCCGCCGCGCGCGATGGTCTTCTTGTCGTCGACGTAGCGCTGTTCCTGGTCGGGGTGGCCCCAGTCCTCCAGGAGCGCGTCGACGCGGCCCTGGCTGAGGGCGTCCCAGGCGGGCACCTCGTCGACCTGGACGGTGTCGACGCGGTAGCCGAGTTCGTGCTCCAGGAGGTACTGGGCGACGGCCACGTTGGCCTGCGCGCCCACCCAGGACTGGACGGACAGCGTCACCGTCCTGGCGCCCTGGGCGTTGGCGAAGGGCGAGGCCTGCTCGGTCATGTCGGCGGCGCCGCAGCCGGTCAGCAGCAGCAGACCGGCCGCCGCGGCGGTCGTGGTCGTACGGACTCGCATGTCAGGCTCCCTTCTTCGCGCGCCGGACGGCCGGCTGGGTCACGCGGTCGAGCATCAGGCCGAGGCAGACGATCGCGGCGCCGGCCACCAGACCGGTCGCGAGGTCGCCCTGGGCGAGGCCGAAGACGGCGTCGTAGCCGAGGGCGCCGCCGCCGACCAGGCCGCCGATGATGACGACGGCGAGGACCAGGACGACGCCCTGGTTGAGGGCGAGCAGCAGCGCGGGCCGGGCCAGCGGGAGCTGGACCTGGCGCAGTTGCTGGCCGCCGGTCGCGCCGAGCGAGCGGGCGGACTCCAGGGCGGCCGGGTCGACCTGCCGCAGACCCTGGGTGGTGATGCGGACGACGGCGGGCAGCGCGTACACGACGGCCGCGGCGACCGCCGGTGCGCGGCCGACGCCGAACAGGGCGACGACCGGGATCAGGTACACGAACTGCGGCATCGTCTGGAAGACGTCCAGGACGGGGCGCAGCAGCCGTTCGACACGGTCGCTGCGGGCCGCCGCGACACCGGTCGCGAAACCCAGCACGAGGGTGACGGCGACCGCCGCGAGGACCTGCGACAGCGTGTCCAGGGACGGCTCCCACACGCCGAGCACACCGATCGCGGCCATGGCGAGGACGGCGGTCAGCGCGGTGCGCCAGGTGCCGATCAGCCAGGCGAGCGCGGCGACCAGCAGCAGCACCGACCACCAGGGCAGCCACTGGAGGCCGTCGCGGACCGGGTCCAGGACCCAGGTGGTGAACCGGCCCGCCCAGTCGGCGGTGCCGCCGACGACGGGCACCCCCGAGTAGAGGTGGTCGGTCATCCAGTCGACGACACGGTTGACCGGCTCGGCGACGGCGACCGTCCACGCGTCCGGCCAGTCGAGCCGGCCGGCCAGCCGTACGGCGACGGCGACGGCCACGACGGCGGCGAGCAGCGCGTACGTCGTGCGGCGCCCGTGGGCCGGCTCGGTGCCGCGTCCGGCGGCCGCCGTCACCCGGTCCAGGACGACCGCGAGCAGCACGATGGGGATGCCGGCGGCGAGGGCCGCGCCCACGTCGACCGAGGCCAGCGCCTGGTAGACGCGGTCGCCGAGACCGCCGCCGCCGATCACCGACGCGATGACCGCCATCGACAGCGCCATCATGATCGTCTGGTTGAGGCCGAGGAGGAGTTCCCTGCGGGCCAGCGGGACACGGGCCGTCAGCAGGCGCTGGCGGGAGGTGGCGCCGAGCGACTCGACCGCCTCCAGGACCTCCTTGTCGGCGCCGCGCAGACCGAGCGAGGTGAGGCGGGCCATCGGCGGGGCGGCGTACACGACGGTGGCCAGGACGGCCGCCGGGACGCCGATGCCGAAGACCAGGACGACGGGGAGCAGGTAGGCGAAGGCAGGCAGCACCTGCATGGTGTCCAGGACCGGGCGCAGGGCGCGGTCCATACGGTCGGAGAGACCGGCGGCGAGGCCCAGCAGCGCGCCCACGACGACGGACGCGAGCACCGCGACCACCATGAGGGCGAGGGTCTGCATGGTCGGCACCCACATGCCGAGCAGACCGCAGGCCAGGAACGCGGCGGCGGTGCCGAGCGCCAGCCGTACGCCCGCCGTGCGCCAGGCGACGAACGCGCCCAGCGCGGTGACGCCGGCCCAGCCCGCGGCCAGCAGGAACAGGTAGACGGCGCGTACGGAGAGGACGACTCCGTTGCTGATGTGGCCGAAGAAGTAGAGGAACAGAGGGTGGCTGTCCCGGTTGTCGATGATCCAGTCGCTGACGTGGGTCAGCGGGTCGGTCAGGTCGACGGTGAGGGCGGCGGGCCAGGTGCCGCTGTGCCAGCGGGCGTGGGCGAGGGGGGCGAGGATCGCTGCCGCGAGGGCGAGGAGGAGGAGTTTGCGGAGGGCTCGGTGCTTCAGGACGCCGGGGAGGGTGCCCCGGAGGGCCGGGGCGGTGACCGTCGCCATCAGACCGCCTCCTCACGGGGTTCCGCCCCCGCGGCGGCACCGGGTGCCGCCCCCGCCACGACCCCCAGCAGGGCGTCCGAGTCGACCACTCCCAGGCAGCGGCCCCGGTCCATCACCCGGGCCGGGGTGCCGGTGCGGGCGACGGCTTCGATGGCCTCGGAGACCGTGGCGTCGGGGGCGACGGCCGGGCCGTTGCCGGCCTCCGCGTGGGTCGCGGCGCGCATGGCCGTGCGGACGGTGAGGACCTGCTCGCGGGGCACGTCGCGGACGAACTCGCGGACGTAGTCGTCGGCGGGCGAGCCGACGATCTCCTCCGGGGTGCCGAGCTGGACGACACGGCCGTCGCGCATCAGGGCGATGCGGTCGCCGAGCTTGAGCGCCTCGCTCAGGTCGTGCGTGATGAAGACCATCGTGCGGCCCTCCTCGCGGTGCAGGCGGATCACCTCCTCCTGCATGTCCCGCCGGATCAGCGGGTCGAGCGCGCTGAACGGCTCGTCGAAGAGGAGGACCTCCGGGTCCGCCGCCAACGCCCGTGCCAGGCCGACCCGTTGGCGCTGGCCGCCGGAGAGCTGGCCCGGCCTGCGGTGTTCCATGCCCTCCAGGCCGACCTTGGCGACCACCTCACGGGCCCGCTCGCGGCGTTCGGCCTTGCCGACTCCCTGGATCTCCAGGCCGTAGGCCACGTTGTCGAGGACCGTGCGGTGCGGGAGGAGACCGAAGTGCTGGAAAACCATCGCGGCGCGGTGGCGGCGGAGTTCGCGCAGGCGGGTGCGGTCCATCGCGCGGACGTCCTCGCCGTCGACGGCGATGGCGCCGGCCGTCGGTTCGATCAGCCGGGTCAGACAACGCACGAGGGTTGACTTGCCGGAGCCGGACAGGCCCATCACGACGAAGACCTCGCCCTTGCGCACGTCGAAGGAGACGTCCCGCACGGCGGCCGTGCAGCCGGTGCGGGAGCGCAGCTCGGCGGCCGGGAGGGCGGCCAGCTCGGCGTCGAGCGGGACGCGTTCGGACTTGGGGCCGAAGACCTTCCAGAGGCCTTCGACGGAGAACACGGGGGTGTTGGGGAGCGTGGTCATCACGCATCGCCCCCGATCAGGTCGACGGCTTTTTCCCCGACCATCAGCACGCCGATCATCGGGTTCACGGCGGTCATGGTCGGGAACACGGAGGCGTCGGCGATGCGCAGGCCCTCCAGGCCACGGACGCGCAACCGGGGGTCGACGACGGCGAGTTCGTCGTCGGCCGCGCCCATCCGGCAGGTGCCCGCCGGGTGGTACACGGTGTGCGCGACCTTGCGGGCGTACTCGCTCAGCTCCTCGTCGCCCGTGATGTGCGGGCCGGGGGCCACCTCGCGCTTGAGCCAGCCGGCGAGCGGCTCGGTCTTCGCGATCTCGCGGGCGATCCTGATCCCGTCGACGAGGGTGCGGCCGTCGTAGTCGTCCTCGTCGGTGAAGTAGCGGAAGTCCAGGGCGGGCTTGACGGAGGGGTCCGGGCTGGTCAGGTACAGCCTGCCGCGGCTCTTGGGCTTGGGGATGTTGGGGGTCATCGAGACGCCGTGCGGGGGGCGTTCGTAGCCGAGGCGCTCCGGGTTGTCCGTGAAGGGGATCTGGTAGAAGTGGAACATCAGGTCGGGGCCCGCGTGTTCGGGGTCGCGGCGCACGAAGAGGCCCGCGTCGGAGTCCATCGCCGAGTTCTCCGGGATCGGTCCGTGCGTCTCCCACACGATCACCGACTCGGGGTGGTCCAGGAGGTTCTCGCCGACGCCGGGCAGGTCGTGGGCGACGGGTATGCCGAGGGCGTCCAGGTCGGCCTTCGGTCCGATGCCGGAGTGCAGGAGCAGGCGGGGCGTGTCGACGGCGCCCGCGCACAGCACGACCTCGTTGCGGGCCCGTACGACGAACTCCTCACCGTCCCGCGCGCGTACCTGCACGCCCGTGGCCCGGGTGCCGTCCAGCTCCAGCCGGTACGCCCAGGTCTCCAGGAGGATGTGGAGGTTCGGGCGCTGGTCCATGACCGGGTGCAGATAGGCCACCGAGGCGCTGGAGCGCTTGTTGTCCTCGGGGTGGTAGGCCAGGTCGAAGAAGCCGGCGCCGTCGGTGAACGGCCGCCGGTTGAAGCCCTCGACGCGGGGTACCCCGAGTGCCGCGAGGGCCGCGTCGACGAAGTCGCGGGCGATGGCGTTCCGGTCCTTCTCGTCGACCGGGACGATGTTGTTCAGCAGGCGGTCGTAGTAGGCCTCCATGGAGACCGCGCCCCAGCCGCGGGCGCCGGCCGCCTCCCACTCGTCCCAGTCGGAGGGGAGCGGCTTGAAGGCGATGAGGGTGTTGTGGGAGGAGCAGCCGCCCAGGACGCGGGCGCGGCTGTGCCGGATGTGGGAGTTGCCGCGCGGCTGTTCGGTGGTGGGGTAGTCGTAGTCGAGTTCGCCGCCGAGCAGGCCCATCCAGCGGCGCAGGGTGAGGACGTCGTCGCGGCCGACGTCGCTGGGGCCGCCCTCGATGACGGCGACGGTGACATCGGGGTTCTCGGTGAGGCGGGAGGCTATGACGGAGCCGGCGGTGCCACCGCCGATCACGACGTAGTCGTAGACGTGGGGGGACTCGGGCATGAGGGACTCCAGGGTGGGGGGAGGTCGGGGGTGGGGGCGGCCGGGGGCGGGGGACGCCGGTCGGTGTGCGGGTCAGCCCGCGAACCAGCGGACCGGCTTCGGCGCGAGGTTCTGGTAGACGTGCTTGGTCTCGCGGTACTCGGCGAGTCCGGCCGGGCCGAGCTCGCGGCCCACTCCGCTCTTGCCGAAGCCGCCCCACTCCGCCTGCGGGAGGTAGGGGTGGAAGTCGTTGATCCAGACGGTGCCGTGCCGCAGCCGGCCGGCGACCCGGCGGGCGCGGCCCGCGTCGGTGGTCCAGACGGCGCCCGCGAGGCCGTACTCGGTGTCGTTGGCGAGGGCGACCGCCTCGTCCTCGGTGCGGAAGGTCTCCACGGTGAGGACCGGGCCGAAGACCTCCTCTCGGACGACGCGCATCTCGCGGTGGCAGTGGTCGAGGACGGTCGGCTCGTAGAAGTAGCCGTTCTCCGGCCGCTGCGGGGAGGGGTCGGGGCGCTTGCCGCCGGAGCGCAGCACCGCGCCCTCGGCGAGCGCCGATTCGACGTACTCCTCGACCTTGGCGCGCTGCTGCGCGGAGACGAGGGGGCCGCATTCGACGCCGTCCTCGGTGCCGCGGCCCAGGCGGATCCGCCCGGCCCGGCGGGCGAGTTCGGTGACGAAGCGGTCGCGGACGGACTCCTCGACGATGAGGCGGGCACCCGCCGAGCAGACCTGGCCGCTGTGGACGAAGGCCGCGTTGAGTGCCTGGTCGACGGCGGTGTCGAAGCCGTCCTCGGTGGCGCAGGCGTCGGCGAAGACGACGTTGGGGTTCTTGCCGCCGAGTTCGAGGGCGACCTTCTTGACGCTCGGGGCGGCGGCCTGCGCGACCTTGGTGCCGCTGGCCAGGCCGCCGGTGAAGGAGACCAGGTCGACGTCGGGGTGCTCGGCGAGGCGGGCGCCGACCGTGTGGCCCGGCCCGGTGACGATGTTGGCGACGCCGGCGGGCAGTCCGGCCTCGGCGAGCAGGTCGATGAGGGCGATCGTCGTCAGCGGGGTGATCTCGCTGGGCTTGACGACGAAGGTGTTGCCGGCGGCGAGCGCCGGGGCGATCTTCCAACTCGCCTGGAGGAGGGGGTAGTTCCAGGGGGTGATCAGCGCGCACACGCCGACCGGTTCGTGGACGACGACGCTGTGGATGTCGGGCGAGCCCGCGTCGACGACCCGGCCGGGGGCCTCCCCCGCGACGAGGTCGGCGAAGTAGCGGAAGGCGTCGGCGACACAGTCGATGTCGACGCGGCCCTCCTCGACGGTCTTGCCCGCGTCCCGGCTCTCCAGCAGGCCGAGTTCCTCACGGTCGCGTACGAGCAGTCCGGCGACGCGGCGCAGCAGCGCGGCGCGCTCGGTGACGGGGGTGCGCGGCCAGTCGCCGTGGTCGAAGGCCTGCCGGGCCGCCGCCACGGCGAGATCGGTGTCCTTCTCGTCGCCCTCCGCGACCAGGGCGAACGGCAGGGCGTCCGCGGGGTCGAGGATCTCGCGCGTGGCGCCGGAGACGGCTTCGCGCCATTCGCCGCCCGCGCAGATGGTCTTCCGCGCCTGGAGTTCTGTAGTGTCCGCCATGATCGGGATTGCCTTCCGTTCCTGTTCGGTGCCCGTGCGTGACATCCGCGTCACCCACCGGGACCGTGAGCGCATGCCCTTCGGCCCCGGTTGCATGCGCGATCCATGGCCGAAAGTGCGCCGCGTCACTGAGAATGCGGACAAAACGGGTAAATGACGGGCTCGGTGGTCCTCCCCCGTCATCGGCGCCGGCCGCCCGGACCTTGCCGGGGGTCTGGTCCGCATTCGTCCCGTCGATCACAATGCTGGGGTGTCCACAGCGATGAACGCCGAGTTAGACGACGGCACGCCGATCAGATTCCTCGTCGGCCCCGCGCCGAGCGGGCCCGCGCCGAGGGCCGACGACCTCCCCGAGGGCATGGGCCGGGCCGTCCCCGTGGCCACCGGCGGCGGTGCCGTCGCCGGCCTCGCGGCCGGGGCACTGCGCGGGGCCCTCAGACCGCTCGGACCGCTGCTCCAGGAGGTCCACGACGCCGTCTCGGCCGTACCGGACCCGCCGGACGAACTGAGCGTGACGTTCGGCGTGCAGGTCGGGCAGGACCTCAAGCTCGGGATCGTGGGCGGGAGCGGACAGGCGCATCTGACCGTCACCGCCAGCTGGAAACCCTCCCCCGGCACGGGGTGAGGGGTGGGCTGGTTCAAGGTCGCGGCGGCGTCCGGCGACGAGGCGGCCTCGTGCGTCGCGTCGGTACGCCGGTCCGCGGACGGCATGACGGCGGGCGGCGCGGTCGTCCTGGGCGTCGACACGCTGCTGACGTGCGCACACGTCGTCAACGACGCCCTGGGCAGGCCCCTGTTCGAGACCCGGGTACCGGCTCTCGACGAGGTGGTCGTCGACGTCCAGGGGCCCTGGAAGAGCGAGCGGGTCCCCGCGCACGTGGTGCACTGGATAGCGCCCCGCGCACGGGACGGCGGGGCCGTTCGCGAGGGTGACGGCGAGTGGCTCGGCGACCTCGCGGTGCTGCGGGTCGACGCCCCGCCCGGCACCGTCCCCGCCCCTTCCCGCCGTACGGGCATGGCGCCGGGGCAGAAGGTGCGCGCCTGGCACGGCAGCGGGCACGGCGCGACCTTCGCCGATCTGGAGGTCGCCGCCCTCGACGGGCCGGTCGGCTACCTCGACGGCAAGGGCACCGGGATGGCCGTGGGCCCCGGCTACAGCGGCGGCCCGTTGTGGTCGGAGCAGGACAACGCCGTCGTGGGCCTGGTCGCCGCCCACTTCATGCCGCCGTGCGGCCCCGACGGGACCCCGCTGCCGCCCAGCTTCCAGCACATGATCCGGCGCAGCTGGGGCATCCCCTGGCAGCGGGTCGAGGCCGAACTGCGGCCCCTGGGCGTCCTGGACACGGAGAACGGGCCGGGCGACGAGGCCGACGAGCCCGCCCACGACATGCTCGTGTCGGCGATCCGGGACGCCCTGCCGTCGCAGTACTCGCGCGGCGACACCGCCCGGCAGCTCGCCCACGCGTGCGGGGTCGAGCCGGGCAGCCCGGTGACGCCGCCCGGGGTCGAGGAGTTCGCGCGGTTCCTGCTCACCCGGCCGCGGGCGCTGGCCGCCCTCAGCGAGATCCTCCGCCAGCGCGACCCCCGGGCCGCGGACCGGGTCCTCGTCGCCGGACGGTTCTCCGGCAGCCCCCTGCTGCTCTCGCCCCGCGAACACCGCCGCCTGCACCAACTGCTGCGCCGGGTGGAACGGCCGGTGCTCACCCGGCTGCCCGAGGCGGTGCGGGAGGCGACGAAACGGGTCGCCGCCCCGGCCGACGGAGACACCCTCGACGTCCTGCTCGACCAGCTGGAGACCCTGTCCGGGGACGGCCACTCCGACGACGGCGGGCCGCGCGTACCGGTGCTGCTGCGCGTCGTGGAGTACCTGGCCGCGCTGTGCCCGGCGCCCCGCCAGGCGGACCTGCGGCTGTGGTCGGACGGCGTGGCGGGGCGGCTCGGCATTCCGCTCGCCGCGCTGCGCGAGCGCCGGTCCGACGCCGAGGAGTGGGCCCGCATGCTGCGCGGCGGGGTCCGGCGGGTGCGCGTCCTGGCCCGGGTGACCCGCGCCGGACGGGGCCGGCACCGGCTGCGCGTGTGGTGCGACGAGGGCACCGGTCCGCGCCAGGTGTCGACGGACAGCTCCGCCACCTACTCGGCCTCCGAGGCCGCGCGCGAGCTGCTGCGCGTCCTGGAGTCCCTGGCGCCCACGGCTGCCACGGACGCCGGACGGCCGCTCGTGGAGGTACTGGTGGACCGCGCCGACCTCAACCTCCCGGTCGACGAGTGGGCCGCGCAGGCACCCGGCGAGGTGGTGCCCGGTGTCCTCGGCGTGGAGTTCCCGCTGGTCGTGCACTGTCCCGAACTCCTGCACCGGCACGAGCGTTTCCTCCCCGACTGGCGCGAGCGGTGGAGGCAGCTCGACTCGGGCGAGACGCTGGTCCTGTCGGACGCGGCCCAGGACCCGCACCAGGTGTACTACGAGCTGATGGGCCGTCTGGAGACGGTCCGGGTCTCCGTCGACGTTCCGCCGGGCCCCCGCGACGCCATCGTTCAGGTCTGCCTCGCCGTGGGCATACCGGTCGTGGTGTGGGACCGCGGGCACGACAAGGCACCGGCCGCGCCACACGTCCCGGCCCCGTCCCACGCGGTCCGGCACATGGCGCGGGTCGCCACCCGTGAACTGCCCGACGGAGTCCGTGTCTACCGGGCCAACGCCCGCGGGACCCGCGCCCCCGAGTTCCCCGGCCGCCCGGTCCTCGCCTGGGCTGACGCCGACCGCACCGTGCCCCGCCTGCATCTGACCGAACCCCAGGAGAGCGCATGACCTCCGCACCCGAGGCCGACTGGCGCCTCTTCCGCGGCGACGGCGTCCCGCGCGCCGTCGCCCTGCCGTCGGCTCCGCCCTGGCGCCGCTTCAGCCCGGCCCCGGACGCCCGCCCGGAACTGCCGTACCTGATCGAGCCGCAGCACGCCGACGTCGTCAACGCCGCGCTCCATCTGCGTCGGCCGCTCCTGGTCACCGGCCCGGCCGGCACCGGCAAGTCCTCCCTGGCCCGCGCCGTCGCCCACGAACTGCGGCTGGGTGAGCTGCTGCGCTGGTCCATCAACAGCCGCTCCACCGTCCGCGAGGCCCTCTACCAGTACGACGCGATCGGCCGGCTGCGCGAGACGACCCTCAGCCGCGACCGGGGTGAACGCGAGCCGTCCATCGGCACCTTCATCCGGCTCGGCTCCCTCGGCACCGCGCTCGTGCCGTCCGCCACCCCGCGCGCCCTGCTCGTCGACGAGATGGACAAGGGCGACGTCGACCTGCCCAACGACCTCCTCACCGTCTTCGAGGAGGGCTACTTCGACATCCCCGAACTGACCCGGCTGCCCGAGGACATGGCGGACATCGACGTCCGGACCGCCGACCACCGCGACACGGTGACCGTCCATCAGGGCCGCGTCCAGTGCGCCGAGTTCCCGGTGGTCGTCATCACCAGCAACGGCGAGCGGGACTTCCCGCCCGCCTTCCTGCGCCGCTGCGTCCGGCTGGGCCTCGAAGTTCCCACCGAGGAGCGGCTGCGGGAGATCGTCACCGCCCACCTCGGCGAGGAGGCGCTACGCGAGGCGGACGATCTGATCGCCGCGTTCCTCAGCCGGCGTGCCCCCGGCGAACTCGCCACCGACCAGCTCCTCAACGCCGTGTTCCTGCGCACCAGCGGCGTCGACCTCGACGCGGACGGCCTGCTGGACGCCGTACTGCACCAGCTCACCGGAGCGTTGTGAGGCCATGAGCGGGTCGGGGGGCGGGGCGCGGCTCGCCGAGGTGCTGCGGGTGCTGCGGGCCGGCGGGCGTGAGCTGGACGCGGGCCAGGTGCTCGACGTGCTCTGGCTGGCCCGGCGGCTGCCCGCCGGGGCGGCCGCCCCGCTGCACAGGGCCGCCCCCGCGGAACCCCCGGCCCCCGTCCCGCCGCGGCCTCCCGAGGAGCGGGAGCCGACGCCCGCCCGGCCCGCGCCGGAACCGGGCGAGCCGGACCTGCCCGACCTCACCGGGCCCTCCCTCTACGGCTCGGCCCGCCCGGCCGCACCACCCCCGTCGATCCCCGACATCCGGCTGCGGCAGAGTCCCGAGCCGGACCGGGCGATGCCCGTCCGCGTCCCCGAGGACAAGGCCCTGACGGGCGAACTGGAACTGGGCCGGGCGCTGCGCCCGTTGCGGCGGCGCCGCGCCAGCCCGCACCGGCTGGAGATCGACGAGGAACGCACCGCCACGGAACTCGCCGAGACCCGGCTGCCCGACGTGGTGCAGCGCCCCGTGCAGGAGCGCTGGCTCCATCTGATCCTGCTCGTCGACGACGGCCTGTCGATGCTGCTGTGGCACCGTCTCGGCGCCGAACTTCGCACCCTGCTGGAGCGGTTGGGCGCCTTCGCCACCAGCCGTGTCCTCGGCCTCGACACCCGGGCCGCCCAGGAACCCCGGCTGCACGCCCGCCCGTTCCGGCACGACAGCACCCCCGTCCCGCTGAGCGCCGTCAACGACCCGTCGGGGCACACGCTCGTCCTCGTCGTCAGCGACGGCATGGGCGCCTCCTGGCGCAGCGGCACCCTGCACCGGCTGCTGGCGTCCTGGGCGTCCCGCGGACCCACCGCCGTCCTGCACACCCTGCCGCCCGACCTGTGGGAGGGCTCCGGCATCCAGGCCGAGCGGTGGCAGGCCACCACCCGGCGCATCGGTGGCGCCAACGCCTCCTGGGACATCACCGATCCGGTGCTTCCGGCCGAGCTGGCCGAGTTCGGCGGCGTACCGGTCCCGGTCCTGGAACCGACGGCGGCCTCCGTGCGGAACTGGGCGCACCTCCTCGCCTCGCCCGGCGCGACGGTCTCCCTGCCCCTGCTGGCCCCGCCCGGCCGCCCGCCCGCACTCGCCCCCGCCGACGGCCGGGCCGACGCCCAGCGGTTCCGGGACGCGGCGACCCCGGAGGCGTACCGCCTCGCCGCCCATCTGGCGGCGGTGTCGCCGCTGACGGTGCCGGTCATGCGGCTCGTGCAGACGGCGGTTCCCTGGCGGGCGCGCACCTCGCACCTCGCCGAGGTCTTCCTGGGCGGCCTCATGCGCCCGCACCCCGCGCCCGTGCCCGGACCGCTCCCCGCCAAGCACCAGGTCTTCGACTTCTCCGAAGCGTCCCGGCTGGTCCTCCTCGACGCGGTCCCGCAGGCCGAACTCCTGCGCACCAGCCGCAGCATCGGGCGCCGTCTGGAGCTGCTCGCGGGCCGCTCCCCCGACTTCCCGGCCTGGCTCGCCCACCCGGACGGCCCGGCCCGGCTGTTCGGCAGCCGCCGTCCGTTCACCAGCGTCGAGCGGCGGCTGCTCACCCGGTTCGGGGTGTCGTTCGACCCGGAGTCGGAGGGACTCGGGCCGGGCCGGGCGCAGACCGCCGCCGCGGAGGACGGCTGGGGCCGGCTCACCGACGACGACCCGCGCCGCCTCGGCCCCTACCGGCTGACCCGCCGCCGCCGCCTGCGCCGGCTCACGGAGTACTACGGCGTCGACGACGAGGGGACGCCCGCCCTGGTGCGCACCCCGCGCCTCGACCTCCCGGCCGGTCACGCCCGGCTGATCGAGGTCGAGGCCGAAGCACTGCGCCGGCTCGGCGGGCAGTACGCGCCCGCGCTGCTCGCCACCGGAGCCGAGGAGGACCCGCCCTGGCTGGCCGCCGCCCCGATCGACGACAGCTCCCGGCAGCACGCCGCGCCACGCCTGTCGGAGATCTTCAACGCGGCCCACGCCGACGGCACCGCCCCCTTCGACAAGATCACCGCGCTGGTCGTCGGCTGGCACCTGGCCGGCGCCCTCGCCCTGTGCCATCTGCACGGACTCGTGCCCGCGGGCCTCAACGCGGAGAACATCTTCGTGCTGCGCCGGTCGGTGGTCCTCGCCGACCTGTCCGACTGCGCGGTGGACGGCGTATGGGCGGGGGCCGGAACCCCGCCGACCCCCGAGGACAACGTGCGGGCGCTGGGCGAACTGCTCCAGCTCGTCAGCAGCAAGGCGGGCTGGGAACTGCCCGGCCGACCCGAGGGCATGCACCTGTGGCAGGGCGACACCTGGAACCGGCTGCGCCGGCTCGTCCTGCGCTGCCTCGACCCCGCCCCCGAGCGGCGCCCCGCCGCGGCCGACGTCGCGGACGTCCTCGCCCGGTACATCGCCCAGTCCCGCGTCGAACGCACCGTTCCGCCGTCGTCCACGGTCACCGCCCGGCCCACGGAACGCGTCCCGCTCGCCCTGTCACCGGCCGCCGTCTCGTCCTACCCGGTCGACCTGCCGCTGCGGCGGTCCCCGTTCGGCGCCGCCCGGCGCGAGGCGGAGGCCCGGCTGGCCCGGCTGCGCGCGCCGCTGCGCCACAGCCGGCGTCTCACCCTCGTCGGCGCCTACCACTACAGCGGCCGGGCCACGACCACGATGGTGCTGGGCACGCTGCTCGCCGCGGTGCGGGGCGAACCCGTCCTCGCGCTCGACGGGGCCGCCCACGAAGGGGCCCTCGACCGCTTCCTCAGCCATCGCAACCCGGCCACCGTCCGCGACCTCGCGGGCCTGCCCGCCGACTCCTCCTACGAGGAGGTCCGCGCCCTCACCACCCGGCTCCCGTCCGGCCTCGAAGTGGCCGCGCACCCGTCCGGCCACGCCAACCCGAACCTCGTCCACGCCCAGGCCTACGAGCACGTCCTGGCCCGCACCGAGCCGTACTACTCCTTCGTCCTCACCGACTGGGCACCGCAACGGCTGGACGCCTCGGCCGACACCGTCCTCGATCTGACCGACCGGCTGATCCTGTGCTGCGGCACCGCCGACTGGTTCCTTCGCGCCGCCCGGCAGACGCTCGACCGGCTGCGCGAGGCACGGCGGTGGCGGCTGGCCGACGAGGCGCTCGTCGTCGTCACCGAGGTCGAGGGGCCCTCGGCCCGCCGGGTCCCGGCCGCGCTCGCGGGCCGCCTCGGGATCAGCGTCAACCAGGTGGTGCCCGTCCCCTTCGACAAGGCGCTCGGCTCGCCGCGGTTCCGGCAGCTCAGCCGGTTGCGGCCCCCGACGCTGAACGCGTTCCTGGACCTGGCGGAGCGGATCGTGGCAGGCACCTAGGTGCCGACGGACGCGCCGGACGCACCGATCCCCGGGCGGTCGGTGCCGCCCGGGGATCGGGGAGTCGGACGCGTGGTGGAGCCGGAGGGCTCAGATGAGGCCGAGCGAGCGGACCGCCTCGCGCTCCTCCGCCAGCTCCTGCACGGAGGCGTCGATGCGGGCGCGGGAGAACTCGTTGATGTCCAGGCCCTGGACGATCTCGTAGGCGCCGTTCTTCGTGGTGACCGGGAAGGAGGAGATGAGGCCCTCCGGGACACCGTAGGAGCCGTCGGACGGGATGCCCATGGAGGCCCAGTCGCCCTCGGCGGTGCCGTTGACCCACGTGTACACGTGGTCGACGGCCGCGTTGGCGGCGGAGGCGGCGGAGGACGCGCCACGCGCCTCGATGATGGCCGCACCGCGCTTGGCGACGGTCGGGATGAAGTCCTCGGCCAGCCACTTCTCGTCGTTGACGACCTCGGCGGCGTTCTTGCCGGCGACGGTGGCGTGGAAGATGTCCGGGTACTGCGTGGCCGAGTGGTTGCCCCAGATGGTGAGGCGCTTGATGTCGGCGACCGTGGAGCCCGTCTTCTTCGCGAGCTGGGTCAGCGCGCGGTTGTGGTCCAGGCGGGTCATCGCGGTGAAGCGCTCGGCCGGTACGTCCGGGGCGGCGGCCTGGGCGATCAGCGCGTTGGTGTTGGCCGGGTTGCCGACGACGAGGACCTTGATGTCGTCCGCGGCGTTGTCGTTGATGGCCTTGCCCTGCGGCTTGAAGATGCCGCCGTTGGCCTCCAGGAGGTCACCGCGCTCCATGCCCTTGGTGCGCGGGCGGGCGCCCACGAGGAGCGCGACGTTGGTGCCGTCGAAGGCGACGTTGGGGTCGTCGGTGATGTCGATGCCCTGGAGCAGCGGGAACGCGCAGTCGTCCAGCTCCATGGCGGTGCCCTCGGCGGCCTTCAGAGCGGGCGTGATCTCCAGGAGGCGCAGCTTGACCGGCACGTCCGCGCCGAGCAGCTGGCCGGAGGCGATGCGGAAGAGCAGTGCGTAACCGATCTGGCCGGCCGCGCCGGTGACGGTGACGTTCACGGGAGTGCGGGTCATGGCGTTCTCCGTATGACAGCTGGCGGTGGGGCGTCCCTGCCCCGGACGTTTGATCGATCTCTTGGCATCAAGAGATCCATCCAGCGGTCAGGCTATCGCGCATCCGGGACGACGTACGTCCGGGGTTGTGTGGCCCGTCCCACAGAGTGACATCGGCTTGCGGTTCGGTACGGCGTCCAGGTGCACGGCCCCGGAGACGAAGAGGCGGCCGCCGGTCCGGGAGAGGGGGGAACCGAGCGGCCGCCGGTGGGGGTACCGGGTCGTGCCGGACTCCCGTGGGGGTACGGTTCGCGTGCCCGGGGCGGAGCCGGGTATTCCTGCGGACGCGAGTTTTTCCCACCCGTTTTCCCGGCCCCCTGCCGGCGCCGCGTGTCGGCCTAGGTGCAGCCCCGCTCCCCCGACGCCAGTTCCGCGCACGCGCGCATCTCGCCCGGTTCCTCCACCGCCACCATCGGGGTGTACGCGAGCGTGTCGCCGACGGTCGTGATGCCGCCGCTCTGCTGCACCCGGCCGACCGTCACCCGGACCGTGTCCCCCTGCACCGCCCGGACGATCCGGCCCCAGGCGGCACCGCAGGTATCGCTGTAGCGGACCTCCACCAGGGTCGTGCCGACGGTGATGCTGGCGGCCGTGGTGACGTGTTCGTCGCCGCACCCCGTCTCCTCCGGGTCCCTGCCGGTGCAGTCCGGACCCGCGCACAGCACGCCGGGCGGCAGGCTGCGGGTCGGGGTGGCGGACGGGGCGGGGGTCCCGGCGGCGGTCCGGTTCCGCTCGGCGGGTCCGCCGTCGGTCAGGAAGAAGGCGCCCACGGCGACGATCACCACCCCGAGCGCCCCGGCGAGGAACATCGTGGGGCGCCGCGTGGGGCGGGCGGCGGCGGGAGGCGGCCCGGCCGCGGATGCCGCCGGGGCCGTCACCGGCCGGGCACGGGACAGGCGTACGGCCTCGGTGGCGTTGTCGTGGCGCAGTTCCGAGCGGCTCCAGGCGCGCTCGGCCAGTTCCCACAGGGTGATCAGCGGGACCGGGTCGGTGCCGGTGACCTCGGCCAGGGCGACGACCGCGCCCTTGGGGGCGAGCAGCCGGCCGTTGAGGTAGCGCTCCCAGGACGTCCTGCCGTAGCCGGTGCGGTCGGCGAGCGCGGCGAGGCTCGAACCGTCGCCGTCCACGATCCGGCGCAGTTGCGCGACGAACTCCGCGACCTGCGGATCCAGTCCGTCGGGCAGATCCTTCCAGCGAGGCATCGATCCCCCTTCCTCCGCCGTGTCCCCCTGCGGTCACCGTAGCGCCCGTCCGACGACCACGGCTTCCCCGGCGGGATCGGTTCCGGGAACGGGGGCGACTGTGGCGTGGCGCGCACACGGTGGCGGAACGGTCACCGCTGTGCCACAGCGCACGGCCGGGCGTTGAACAGGAGCTTCACGGTGAGGCAGCGTGGAACACGGCGCGGCGGCCCGTCCTTCTCGGGGGAGAGGACGGGCCGTCGTACGCAGGGACCGGACCGGACCGTCAGCCGTCGACCGTGAAGTGCAGGGTGTCCTTCAGGAAGGGGATCTGCAGCAACGGGTCGGGCTGGGCCATCAGCGCCAGCAGGACGATCGCCGCGCCCAGCAGGCCGTACGTGGCGATGTCGGTGAAGCGGGAGCGGACGGCGAGCATGCCGACGCCGGGCAGGAGCCAGCGCAGGGCCGCGCCGCCGAGCAGGGCGGCGCCGATCAGGATCGTGCCGACGCGGAACTGGTCGAGGGCGGTCACCAGCAGGCCCAGCGCGACCAGGCCGAGGACGGCGAGCATCGGCCACTGCCGGGCGGGGGCGGGGGCGTCTCCGGGTGCGGCCCGGCCACCGCCCTCGGGGCGGGCGGTGTCCCGCGTGAACCGGGGGAAGCGGCGCGTGGTCCGGCGCGGGACGCCCTCGGCGTCGGGTGCGCTGACCGGGTCGCGGACGACCGGCTCCGTGAACGCCCGCTCGTAGGCGGACGTGTTCGCGTCACCGTCGGCGTCGGTGCCGTCCGTACGGTCGCCGCGGTCGGGGTGGTTCCTCTGGTCAGCCGACACTGCGCTCCGCCGCCTCGACCACGTTGACGAGCAGCTGGGCGCGGGTCATCGGGCCGACGCCGCCGGGGTTCGGGGAGATCCAGCCGGCCACCTCGCGGACGTCCGGGTGGACGTCGCCCACGATCTTGCCCTCCGCGTTGCGGGAGACGCCCACGTCGAGGACGGCCGCGCCCGGCTTGACGTCCTCGGCGCGGACCAGGTGTGCGGAGCCCGCGGCGGCGACGATGATGTCCGCGCGCCTGAGATGTGCCGAGAGGTCACGGGTGCCGGTGTGGCACTGGGTGACCGTGGCGTTCTCGCTGCGCCGGGTCAGCAGCAGCGGCATCGAGCGGCCGATGGTCACGCCGCGGCCGATGACGACGACGTCGGCGCCCTTGATCTCGACGCCGTGGCGGCGCAGCAGGGTCAGCACGCCGTTGGGCGTGCAGGGCAGCGGGGCGGGTTCGTTGAGCACGAGGCGGCCGAGGTTCGTCGGGTGCAGGCCGTCGGCGTCCTTGGCGGGGTCCATCAGTTCGAGGACGCGGTTCTCGTCGATGCCCTTGGGCAGCGGGAGCTGCACGATGTAGCCGGTGCAGTCCGGGTCCTCGTTCAGCTCGCGGACGACCGCCTCGATCTCCTCCTGCGTGGCCGTGCCGGGCAGCTCGCGCTGGATGGAGGCGATGCCCACCTGGGCGCAGTCACGGTGCTTGCCGGCGACGTACTTCTGGCTGCCGGGATCGTCCCCGACGAGGATCGTGCCGAGGCCGGGCG
This sequence comes from Streptomyces sp. NPDC058335, assembly GCF_042723915.1. Lineage (NCBI taxonomy): Bacteria > Bacillati > Actinomycetota > Actinomycetes > Kitasatosporales > Streptomycetaceae > Streptomyces > Streptomyces sp. NPDC058335. The sequence continues at coordinate 109,225 of NZ_JBHXHX010000006.1, forward strand.
TGACGCCCTTCGCCTTCAGCGCCGCCACTCGGGCGGTCAGGTCCGACTTGATCTCGGCCGCGGTGGCCTTGCCATCGAGAATCTGGGCGGTCATGGACCCATCCTCCCGGATGACGCCCTCCCGGTTCCAATCCGGGTGACTCCGGCCCGGCGCCCCCGACCCGGCCGGTACGACGATCACTCCGGCGGTGATCCATGGGGTTGCACTTGCACAACGTCCCGGGCAACCGGCTGGACAACGAACCGGCCGCTGACGAACGATTGACGCCCAGTGCCGCGGGCAGTACCGGGGGGACGCACCGCATCCGTACGACCTTCCTCCGCATGTGCCACGCGTCGTCCCCGCACGTCAGTGCACACGGAGGAAGGACCGCCATGAGTTTCGGCGAGCCGAACAACCCCTACGGGCCGCCGCCCCAGCAGCCCCCGACCGCCCCCGGCCACGGCCAGCCGCCGCAGCAGCAGCCCGCCTCCGGCTACGGCGTCCCGCAGGCCCCGCCGTACCAGCAGCAGCCCTACCCGCAGCAGCCGTATCCGCCGCAGTACCCGGGCGGGGACCCGCGGTTCCCGGGCGGCTACCACCCCGGCGGCCCGGCGGAGATGCCGCGGCCGACCCGCGTCGCGCAGATCCTGGTGGGCGTGATCGCGCTGGCGCACGCGATCATCGCCGGTGCGTACGTCTACTTCCTGACCCAGTGGGACGAGGTGATGACGGAGGCGGGCATCACCGGCGACGCGGAGGCGGAGAGGTTCGCCGACCTGGGCAAGGGGGTCGTCGTCTTCTTCCTCGCTCTGGCCACGGTGTTCGCGATCCTCGGCCTGGTGCTGCTCCTCCAGTACGCCAAGGGCGGCAACACGGTGCGCGTGTGCTCGATCGTGTACAGCTCTTTCGCGATCGTCACCGGCATCTTCATGCTCGCGTACTGGGGTCTCGGCCTCCTCCTCATGGCGGTCTCCATCGTGGCGATCGTCCTGTCCGCGAAGCGCGAGAGCGCGGCCTGGTTCCAGCGCCCCCGCTACTGAACCTGACGCCTCCCTCTCCGTCCGACGCGCCCGGGAAAGGCATGGGAGTCATGGGAGCAAGCCCTTACCCTGACTCGTCGGACTAGGGGGAGGCCGACGTATGTACACCATCATCGTCGTACCACCGCACTGCGACGGGACCGCCGAACAGCTGAGGATCGGGCCGGGCGAGCGACTCGCCTTCGGCCGGGCGGCCACGGGCAACGACCTGGTGATCTCGCACGACGGAGTGTCCCGGCTGGCCGGGGAGATCACCGCACATCGCGCGTTCTGGATGCTGACCAACCACAGCGCCCACCAGACGTACGTGGTGGAGAACCCCGAAGGGGCCGGCGAACACGTCAAGGTCGCTCCCGGCCGGCAGGACTCGCCCATCCCGTTCGAGTTCTCCCGGGTGGTCCTGCCCGCCGCCGGCGACCTGCTCAGCTTCGACGTATGGGCGCCGTGCCACGGCTTCCGCGCCCGCGCCGCCGGCCCCGGCACTCCCGGCACCACCACGGCCCCGGCGTTCGCGCTCGACCGCACCAAACGCTATTTCGCCGTACTGGCCGCCCTGTGCGAACCCCGTCTGCGCGGCGCACCGCACGCCCCGCTGCCCACCGTCGACGAGGTGGTCGAGCGGCTGCGTCCCTCCTGGCCCGCGGCCGGCCGCTCCTCCGTCGCCTGGAACATCGACTACCTGGCCGTCAAGCTCCGTCTCCGGCCCGGCCCGGACACCGCGATGCCCGGCCAGCGCCTCAACGGCAAGAAGGAGTCCCTGGTCTCGCTGGCCCTGCGCTTCGACCTCGTACGCGAAGAGGACCTGCTCCTGCTCGACGCCCCCGCAACCGGAAAGCTCGGCATCCCCATGTCCGGAAAGGCGGCGTCATGACCGGGTCCACCCACGGGCGGCCGTACGCCGTCGCCGTACCCAAGGGCTACCGGATCGGCCGCTGGGAGGTGCGCGAGCCGCTAGCGTCCGGCGCGTTCGCGACCGTGTACGCGGCGCGGAACACGCTGCCCGGCACCGGACTGCCGCCGGCCGCGGCGCTGAAGTTCCTGCCGACCGGCACCCGCACCCCGCGCCAACTGCACCACCTGCGGGAACTGGCCGAGCGCGAGGTCGAGTTGCTGGAGCGGCTGCGCGCACCCCGGCTGATCCGCATGTACGAGACCCTCACCGTCGAGGACCCGGACCACCCCGAACTCGACGGCGCCACCGTCCTCGTCCTGGAGCGGGCCGAAGGCTCCCTGGACACCCTGCTCGACCAGGCTCCGGCACCCGCCTCCGGTCCCGCGCTGCTCGCCCAGATCTGCGAGGGACTGAGCCAGCTGCACCACGCCGGCTGGGTGCACGGCGACCTCAAGCCCGGCAACGTCCTGCTGCTGAAGGACGGTTCGGTACGCCTGGCCGACTTCAACACGGCCGCCGAACTCGAAGGCACCCACGCCTACTCGCCCGCCTTCACCACCCCCGACTACACCCCGCCGGAACTCCTCTGGCCCGAGGTCAGCGAACGCGGCACCCGCATCCGCCCCACCGCCGACATCTGGGCCTTCGGGGTCCTGGCGCACGTGGTCCTCACCGGCACGTACCCGCTGCCGGGCGCCACCACCGAGGCCCGCACCGACGCGGCGATGCGCTACGCCCGGGGCGCCGAGGAACTCCGCCTCTCGCCCCGGCTCCCCGCCGTCTGGCGGCAGATCATCGCCGACTGCCTCTCCCGCACCCACCAGGGCCGGGCCGCCCACGACGCGCCCACGCTGCTGCGCCGCGCGGAGGAGGCCGCGGGCACCACCCGCTCCGCCCGCCTGCCCCGGCTGCGCCCTCGCAGATGGCGCCGCCCCGCCCTGGTGGCCGCCGTGACCGCGGCGCTCCTGGCGGCGGCCGGGACGGTGACGTACGCGACCCTGCGGGACGAGGGACCGTCGTACGGCTATCACCGCTGCCCGCTCCCCTCCGTCTGCTTCTTCAGCGAGGAGAACGGCAACGGCGAGATGTGCGCGTGGGAGGAGAGCGACCCCGACTGGCTGTCAGGCAGGGAGACCTGCATGTGGACCGCCGACCGCCCGGTGAAGTCGATCTTCTACAACGGGGACGAGTCGACGGGCCTGGGCGGCGTCGCCTACTACCGGGGCCGCGACTACACCCCCCTCGGCGCGGACATCACCCGCCCCAACGCCCGCATGCGCACCGGCTGCACCGGTCAGCACGCCCAGGGCAATCTGGCGGGCACCTACGCGCCCCGGTCCCACCAGCTCATCGGGCACTGCGGGGACGTGACCACCGGCTGAGCCCTGATTCCCTGAAATGTTGCAGGTACCCCCGGCCACCGACCCCGGCCAGCATGGTCCTGGCAAAGCAGCACGTACACACCAACGGGGAAGGAACCACCATGACCCTCCGTATGACGCGCACCCGCCTCGGCGCCGCAATCGTCGCGGCGTCGGCCGCCTGCGCACTGGCGGTCAGCGCCTCGCCGGCCTCGGCATCGGCCTCCAGCGGCTACATCAACGGGGGCGCCACCTGGACGGACGACTTCGGCGACGAGGGGCTGCTGTCCACCTCGTCCTACAGCAACTCGTCCGCCACGTGCCTGTGGCAGCAGATCCTGTGGGCCGAGGGCGCCAACGAGTCGGACGGCACGGACTACGACCTCGCGGACGTCGACGGCATCTTCGGGCCCAACACCGCGCACGCCACCAAGAGGCTCCAGGTGACCTGGGGACTGGCCGACTCGTTCAACGACGCCGACGGAAAGGTCGGCACCAACACGTTCGGCTACGCCGACAGCAAGCTGAGGTACGACTCGGGGAGCAGCGCGTCGGGCGAGTGGCTCCGGGTGAGGTACGACGGCGCGGTCCGCGACCTCGACTTCCTCCGTACCGCCGAGGGCAGGTACATCCTCTACACCTCCGGCTCCCAGGCCGGGGGCGGCGCGGTGTACGCCTCGTACACCGCCAACTACTGCGACTGACCCACGGCGGAGGGCCCGCCGGTCCGCCGGCGGGCCCTCCGCGTGCTCGTGCCGCTCAGTGGAAGAAGTGCCGCGTCCCCGTGAAGTACATGGTGACGCCCGCCTTCTTCGCGGCCTCGACGACCAGCTCGTCACGGACCGAACCACCCGGCTGGACCACGGCCTTCACCCCGGCCTCGACGAGGATCTCCAGCCCGTCCGGGAAGGGGAAGAACGCGTCGGAGGCGGCGTACGACCCCTGCGCGCGCTCGGCACCGGCCCGCTCGACGGCGAGCTTCGCGGAGTCCACCCGGTTGACCTGCCCCATGCCGACACCGACCGAGGCGCCGTCCTTGGCGAGCAGGATCGCGTTGGACTTCACGGCCCGGCACGCCTTCCAGGCGAAGGACAGCTCGGCCAGCTCCTCGGCGGTGAGCGCCTCGCCCGTCGCCAGCGTCCAGTTGGCCGGGTCGTCGCCCTCGGCCTGGAGGCGGTCGGCGACCTGGAGGAGGGCACCGCCGTCGATCGGCTTGACGTCCACGGGGTGGGCGGGGCCGTCGGCGCAGCGCAGGACGCGGATGTTCTTCTTCCTGGCCAGGGCCTCCAGCGCGCCGTCCTCGTAGCCGGGCGCGACGATGACCTCGGTGAAGATCTCGGCGACCTGCTCGGCCATCTCCTTGCTGACCGGCCGGTTGACGGCGATCACGCCGCCGAACGCCGACAGCGGGTCGCAGGCGTGCGCCTTGCGGTGCGCCTCGGCGACGTCCGTGCCGATCGCGATGCCGCACGGGTTGGCGTGCTTGATGATCGCGACGGCCGGCTCGGCGTGGTCGTACGCGGCACGGCGGGCTGCGTCCGTGTCCGCGTAGTTGTTGTACGACATCTCCTTGCCGTGCAGCTGCTCGGCCTGCGCCAGGCCGCCCGTGCCCGCGGTGTAGAGGGCGGCGGGCTGGTGCGGGTTCTCGCCGTAGCGCAGGGTGTGCGCGCGCTCCAGGCTGGTGGCGAGGAACGACGGGAACGGCGAGTCGTCGGCGGGGGCGTAGGAGGAGGCGAACCAGGAGGACACCGCGATGTCGTACTCGGCGGTGTGCCGGAAGGCCTCGGCCGCGAGCCGCTTGCGGCCGGCCAGGTCGAAGCCGCCGCTGCTGACGGCGGCGAGGACGTCGCCGTAGCGCTCGGGGCTGGTGACCACGGCGACCGACGGGTGGTTCTTGGCGGCGGCGCGCACCATGGACGGCCCGCCGATGTCGATCTGCTCGACGCACTCGTCGGGCGAGGCACCGGAGGCGACCGTCTCGCGGAACGGGTAGAGGTTCACGACGACGAGGTCGAACGGCTCGACGCCCAGCTCCGCGAGCTGCCGCCGATGATCCTCCAGCCGCAGGTCGGCGAGGATGCCGGCATGCACCCTGGGGTGCAGGGTCTTGACGCGGCCGTCCAGGCACTCGGGGAAGCCGGTCAGCTCCTCGACCTTGGTGACGGGGACGCCGGCGGCGGCGATGCGGGAGGCGGTGGACCCGGTGGAGACGAGGGTGACACCGGCCTCGTGCAGCCCGCGGGCCAGCTCCTCGAGGCCGGTCTTGTCGTAGACGCTGACGAGCGCGCGACGGATCGGCCGCTGGGTGCTCTCGTTGCTCTCGGCGGTCACTGGATAACTACCTTTCGTCCCTCGATGCGATAGCCGTTGCGGGCCAGGCGCCCCACGACCTCGACGAGCAGCCTTCGCTCGACTTCCTTGATGCGCTCGTGCAGCGCGCTCTCGTCGTCCTCGTCCCGGACCTCCACCACGCCCTGCGCGATGATCGGGCCGGTGTCGACGCCGTCGTCGACGAAGTGGACGGTGCAGCCGGTGACCCGGGCGCCGTACGCGAGCGCGTCACGCACTCCGTGGGCCCCCGGGAAACTGGGGAGCAGGGCGGGATGGGTGTTGACGAACCGCCCACCGAACCGCGCCAGGAACTCCTTGCCGACGATCTTCATGAACCCGGCGGACACGACGAGGTCGGGCTCATGGGCGGCGACGGCCTCCGCGAGGGCGGCGTCCCACTCCTCCCGCGTCCCGTGGTCCTTCACCTTGCACACGAAGGTGGGGATGCCGGCCCGCTCGGCCCGCGCGAGGCCCTCGATGCCCTCACGGTCGGCGCCGACGGCCACGATCTCGGCGCCGTAGGACTCGACACCGGTCGCGGCGATCTCGTCGAGCAGCGCCTGAAGATTCGTACCGGAACCGGAGACCAGCACGACGAGGCGCTTGGCCACGGGCTTGGCGGCCACTGTGGGGCCCTTTCTCGGGGGAGCGTCTGTACGTCGGCCGACTCACGACGCCGCGCTTGTGCATTCATACGAATGCTTCGCGTCCCGGGATACGGGGAAGTCTACGAAGCGGCCGACCGTCAGCAACGATACCGGCACACCCGGCGGCCCCCGCGGGACGGGGGCGTGGCCGGAAGGTAGCGTCTGGGGCGAACGGGCTCGGGAACGCGGTCGTCGTGCGGAGCGTTTCCCGGGTGACCGCTCACACCGAACAACCACCGTCGTGATCACTTAGGGGAAGACGCTCTCTTGATGCCGGACCGCAGTCTGCGACTCCTCACGCTCCCCCCGCAGTCACCACAGGGAGGGGAGCGCGGCGCCGTGCTGCTGCGGGAGCGCCCAACCTCCCCGCCCGACGAGGACTCCTCGTCGAGGGATTCCTCGTCGAAGGACGACAACCCCTTCGCCCCGCCCCCGGAAGGCACCCCCGACCGCCCCTGGCAGCCCCGCCGCCCGGCTCAGGGCGGCGGCGAGCCTCCCGCCGGCGACACCCCCCCGGGGTACTCCCCCTGGGGCAGCCAGTGGAGCGACCGCCAGCCCGGCCGCTCCGGCGACGGCTTCGGCGACCGCCCCGGCGGCCCTCCCGAGGGCGGCAGCCCCGGCTCCGCGCCCAACCCGCGCTGGGACCCCAAGGACCCGTCCCAGCGCCGCGCGCGCTACGCCCTCCTGTGCGGCATGTGGGCCTTCTTCTTCGCCCTCTTCGGCTGGCCCTACGTCGCTCTCCTCCTCGGCGCCCTCGCCCTCAACTGGGGCATCAGCGCCCTCCGCGCCAAGCCGCGCACGCCCGACCCGGACAACCCCGAGCCGCCCGCCCGCCCCCAGACCACGGCAGCCATCAGCGGCCTGGTGACCGCGTCCCTGGCCCTGGCCCTGGTAGCCCTCACCTTCACGGCGCAGTTGGTCTACAGCGACTACTACACCTGCACGAAGGACGCCCTGACCAACGAGTCCAAGCAGTCCTGCGACAGCCTGCTGCCGGAGCCGTTGAGAGACGTCCTGGGGGAGAACAACTAGGGGCCGCTGGAAACGCCGTCGGGCCATCCAGCCCGTCCGGCGTCTGAGGACGAGGCCCGTTCAGGGCCGAAGCGGGGATCCGGGGGCGGCAGCCCCGGTTCGGGCCGGGAAGGGGCGGCGGGGGCGAAAACACGCCTCACGGCGCCCCGTCGCCCTCCCGCTCGAAGTCGTACGGCTCGGCATCGGAGCCGGACGCAGGCGCGGGCACGGCCACCGGCACCGGCACCGGCCCAGCGACCGGCGCAACGCCAACGGCCGCAGCCGCACCCCGCCCCCACCAGCCCCGCAGCCCCAACCCCACCGGCACCCCCACCGCCACCACCCAGACCGCCACCGCGGCCCCCACCTGCCACCCCACCGGCCCGAACGAAGCCAGTGCCCCCACCCCCAACGGCCCCCCGGCCATCCCCGCCAACACCGCGAACCCGACCGCACACATCACCCCCGCCAACCCCACCACCCCGACAACCCGCTTCCACGACCAACCCCCCACCACGGCCCCCCGCGCGACGAACGCCCCCACCACACCCCCGGCGAGCAGGGCGATCACCACCGCGGCCCAGTTCAGCCCCCCACCCACCCCTGCCTCCGGCACCGCCGCCAACAGCGGAAACGGCGGCAACAGCGGAGCCGGGTCGGAGGCCGGCGGCGCCACCACATGCCCGGCCCCCAGCGCGAACCCGGGCCCCACCGCATACGCCGCCCCCCACACCGCCGCGTTCGGCACCAGCACCACGCACAGCAGCAGCACCGCGAACCGCCCCGACCACCCCTCCGTCAGCTCCAGAAACGCCCCCCGCGCCGCCCCGAGGTGCCACACCGACGAGGCCGCCACCAGAAAAGCTCCGCCGCCGACCAGCACCGCGGCCCCCGCCCCCGCCGCCCGCACGGCCATCCCCACCCGCTCGCGCCCCTCCACCCCGAGCACCAGCCGCCGCACCCCGCGCGGCAACAGCGCCAGCACTTTCTCCACCGGCCCACGAGGACGGCCGTACGCCGTCCACACCCCCACCCCCGCCGCGGCGACCACGACCGCCGGCAGGCACGCCGCTGCCCACACCCACGAGGGCCGCAGGGGACCTCCCGCCGCGTATCCCGCGACGGCCGCCGCGACGGCGAGATACCCCACGACGACCCCGGCCCACGCGGTACGGGCGCTCACCAGAGGCGCGTCTTCCGCCCCGCCCCCGTCCACCGCGTCCCGTGCGGCCCGGAGCAGCAGCCACACCGGCACGGCGAGCAGCAGCAGGGGCGTGACGCCGACGGGCGCGGGAACCCCGGACAGGGTGTCGGCACGCACCAGTTCCACCCCGTGCGCCAGCAGCCACAGCGCGGCGGCGACATGCAACGCACCGCCGGGCCCGCTGTCGGGGTAGGGCGAGCTGATCCACAGCACCATCACCAGCACGACGAACGAGCCGAGCCCGAGCCCGGCCGCCAGGACACCGCCGAGCAGTCCGGCGGCCAGTCCCGGGGATCGGTCACGCAGCCGGGCGAGGAGGAGCGACAACGACGAACGGCGAGCGGTCATCTGGATCACGCCCGCCATGGTCGCAACGACACGCGCTTTCCCGTCGTAACAGGCGAACCTCCGTTGTGTCGCTCAATATACGTTTATGTACTTTTTCGTACGAAGGGGTGCCCTGTGACGCAGAGCTTCGACACCCCGCTCCCCCCGCCCGGGGAACGCCGACGCCTGCGCGAGAAGGCCTCGCTGACACAGGCTCAGCTGGCGGCACAGCTGGGCGTCAGCAGGGAGACGGTGCGCGCATGGGAGACCGGCCGCTCGACTCCGAGCGGCCGCAAGAGGGAGTCGTACGGGAAGCTGCTGGCCTCACTGGCGGTCGGACCGTCGGCCGACGTGACGGCCCCGCAGGACCCGCAGCCCGCACCGGAGCTGACGGTCAGTCTGGTGAGGACCGGGAAACCGAGACCCCCCGTCCCCACCGCCGGCCTCACTCCCCCGCCCCCCGCCTCCGCCCCCCTGACCCCCGCTCAGGCCTTCGACGCCCTGTACGCCTTCTGCGCGCCCGCCCTCGTCCGCCAGACCTACCTCCTCACCGGCCGCCGCGAGCTGGCCCGCGAGTCGGTCGAGCAGGCCTTCCAGGTCGCCTGGCAGCGCTGGCCCGAGGTGGCCGTGGACCCCGACCCGGCGAGCTGGGTCCGGGCGACGGCGTACGAGTACGCGCTGTCCCCCTGGCACCGGTTCCGCCCCCGTTACCGCCACCCCGAACCGCCGCCCGCCGACGCCGCCGACCGCGCCCTGCTCGACGTACTCCTGACGCTCCCGCCGTCGTACCGCCGCACCCTGCTGCTGTACGACGGGGTCGGCCTGGGGCTGCCCGAGACCGCGGCGGAGACGGAGGCGAGCACACCGGCGGCGGCGAACCGGCTGCTGCACGCCCGCTCGGCGATCGCCGCCCGGCTGCCGGATCTGGCGGAACCGGAGGTGTTGCACCGCCGCCTGGCCGAAACGGCGTCGACGGAGCGGCTGCGCGCCGCCAAGCCCCCGACGGTACGGAACGGCAGCGAGCGCCGGGCACGGTTCTGGACCAGGGCGGCGATCGCCGTCACGGTGGCGATCATCGGCGCGACGGCCCTGACCCTGCACTCGGCCCCCACCCGCTACGAGCCCCCGGTCCCAGCCGGCGAAACGGTCCCCGGCCTCCCCCCGAGGGCGGCTCCCGGCACCCTCTCGACCGCGGAACTGACCCTCCGGGCGAAGCTCCGGGCGGAATCGGCGAACGGCCCGGAGAAGCTCCTGCCGGAGCCCCGCTGACGCGACGGCTCCGCCCGGCGCACCTCCGGACACACCGGTGGGCCCGCCCCCACGAAGGGGACGGGCCCACCGACGTCCAGCCGGAGGTTCAGCCGGCCAGGCGATGCTTAGCTGCCGAGAATGGCCCGCGCCAGCTTCGCCGTCTCGGTCGGCGTCTTGCCGACCTTGACGCCGGCGGCCTCGAGGGCCTCCTTCTTCGCGGCGGCCGTACCGGAGGAGCCGGAGACGATGGCGCCGGCGTGGCCCATGGTCTTGCCCTCGGGTGCGGTGAAGCCCGCGACGTAGCCGACGACCGGCTTCTTCACGTTGTCCTTGATGAAGGCCGCGGCACGCTCCTCCGCGTCGCCACCGATCTCACCGATCATGACGATCAGGTCGGTGTCGGGGTCGGCCTCGAAGGCGGCCAGCGCGTCGATGTGGGTGGTGCCGATGACCGGGTCGCCACCGATGCCGACGGCCGACGAGAAGCCGATGTCCCGCAGCTCGTACATCATCTGGTACGTCAGCGTGCCGGACTTCGAGACCAGGCCGATACGGCCCGGCTTCGTGATGTCGCCCGGGATGATGCCGGCGTTCGACTGACCCGGGGTGATGAGACCGGGGCAGTTCGGGCCGATGATCCGCGTCTTGTTGCCCTTCGACACGGCGTACGCGTAGAACGCGGCCGAGTCGTGGACCGCGATGCCCTCGGTGATGACGACCGCGAGGGGGATCTCGGCGTCGATCGCCTCGACCACGGCGGCCTTGGCGAAGGCCGGCGGGACGAAGAGGACGGACACGTTGGCGCCCGTCTTCTCGATCGCCTCGGCGACCGTGCCGAAGACCGGGATCTCGGTGCCGTCGATGTCGACGGACGTGCCCGCCTTGCGGGGGTTCACGCCACCGACGATGTTGGTGCCGTCCGCGAGCATGAGCTTGGTGTGCTTCATGCCCGTGGCACCGGTCATGCCCTGGACGATGACCTTGCTGTCCTTGTTGAGGAAGATAGCCATGGCTGTGTCTGTCCCTCTTCCTTACTTCGCAGCCGCGAGCTCGGCGGCCTTGTCGGCCGCGCCGTCCATGGTGTCCACGCGCTGCACCAGCGGGTGGTTGGCGTCGGAGAGGATCTTGCGACCCAGCTCGGCGTTGTTGCCGTCGAGGCGGACGACGAGGGGCTTGGTGACTTCCTCGCCCTTGTCCTTGAGCAGCTGCAGAGCCTGCACGATGCCGTTGGCGACCTCGTCGCAGGCGGTGATGCCACCGAAGACGTTGACGAAGACGGACTTGACGTCCGGGTCGCCGAGGATGATCTCCAGGCCGTTCGCCATGACCGCGGCGGAGGCGCCGCCGCCGATGTCGAGGAAGTTGGCGGGCTTGACCCCACCGTGCGCCTCACCGGCGTACGCGACGACGTCGAGGGTGCTCATGACGAGACCCGCGCCGTTGCCGATGATGCCGACCTCACCGTCGAGCTTGACGTAGTTGAGGTTCTTCTCCTTGGCCGCGGCCTCGAGGGGGTTGGCCGCCGCGTGGTCGACGAGTGCCTCGTGGTCGGGGTGGCGGAAGTCCGCGTTCTCGTCCAGGGAGACCTTGCCGTCGAGGGCGATGACATCGCCGGAGGCGACCTTCGCCAGCGGGTTGACCTCGACGAGGAGGGCGTCCTCCTCGATGAAGGTCTTCCACAGCGTGACAAGGACGTTGACGACCTTGTCGGCGACCTCGGCCGGGAACTTCGCGGCTTCGACGATCTCGCGGGCCTTCTCGGGGGTCACACCCTCGTTGGCGTCGATCGGCGTCTTGGCGACGGCCTCGGGGCGGTTGGCCGCCACCTCCTCGATCTCCATGCCGCCCTCGACGGAGGCGATGGAGAGGAAGGTGCGGTTGGTGCGGTCGAGGAGGAAGGAGACGTAGTACTCCTCCAGGATCTCCGGGGCCGTCTCGGCGATCATCACCTTGTGGACCGTGTGGCCCTTGATGTCCATGCCGAGGATGTCCGTCGCGCGGGCGACGGCCTCGTCCGGGGTGGCGGCGAGCTTCACGCCACCGGCCTTGCCACGGCCGCCGACCTTCACCTGGGCCTTGACTACGGACTTGCCACCGAGACGCTCAGTGGCTGCGCGGGCCGCCTCAGGCGTGTCGATGACTTCACCGGCCAGCACCGGTACATCGTGCTTGGCGAAGAGGTCCCTCGCCTGGTACTCGAACAGGTCCACGCGCTTCCGTCCCTATCAGTGATCTCGCGGTTCGTTGTCTGCGTGGGCGTGCCGCGAGGGCAACGTGACGTCCGCCGTCTGTCAGTCACAAGGGAGGCGCACACGGTGTCCGAGCGCGCGGCATGTCCGCCTCGCAGGTTATCCCTGCTTGCCGGGGGCCTCTAAATCGCGGGTCACACCTGAGCGGTGATACCTGTCACATGATGCCGAGATCACTGGCACGCGGTGCCGCTTGTGAGGTGCCGGGGAGGGGACGAGAGGCACCGGAAAGGGGCCTCACCGGGCTGGGGTTGACCCGGTGAGGCCCCGTGAACAGCCCCGGAGGGCTCAGGACCGGGGCCGCCCCCACCCCAATGGGGACGCCCGGCCCTGTCCGCGGGGTACGGCCGGACACGACCGACGGCTTTCGGCCGTCCGGGTCCTTCCTCCCACGGAGCCGGTACCCGTCGGCGCGTGGCCGACGGGGATCTGCGGGGCCCGCGCGGCGCGGTGCACGCGGGTGCACGCGTCGCGTGCGCGGGCCGGTGGATCAGACGCGGTAGGTGTCGACGGCGTGCCGCACGGAGGCGGGGGCGATCGCCCCGGCAGCCGCCTCGGCACCCGTGAGGGCGTGCCCGGCAGGCGCCTGGGCGGCGGAACCGGCGGTACCGGCCAGGCCGTGCGCCAGCGAACCGGCGTCACCGCTCACGTCGTACGCGAAGGGGGCGACGGGAGCCGTCACATCCTGGCCGAACCCGTGAGCCGTACGGGTGACGGTCTGCGTGAAGGAGGCGACCGGGGCGGTGACGTCGTGGGCGAAGGGGCCGGCCGGGCCGGTGACGGCGTGGGCGAAGGGGGCGACCGGGGCCGTCGCGTCCCCCGCGAACGGGGCGACGGGGGCGGAGACGTCCTGGGCGAACCCGACCACCGGGGCGGCCACCTCGTACGCGAGGGCGACGGCGGGGGCCGACACCTCGTGGGCGAACGGCACGACCGGGGCCGTCGTCTCCCCGGCGAACGGCACGACGGGGCCCGTCACCTGCTGGGTGAAGGGGGCGACGGGCGCCGTCACGTTCCCGGCGAGTGGGGCGACGGGGGCCGTCAGGTCCGTGACCAGCGGGGCTACCGGCGCCGCCACGGCCGCGGTGAAGTCGTCGGCGGTGCCGGTCACGCCCTGGGCGAAGGAACCGGCCTCGCCGCCGACGCCGTACGCCAGCGTGGCCGCGTCCGCGACCGCCTGCCCCGCGACCGGTACGACGGCCCGCACGGCGGTGTGCGCGACGGGCGGCAGGACGGCGCCGGTCGCGTCATGGGTGACCTCGCCGACGAGCCCGGTGACGTACGGCGGGACGTCCGCGAGGGCACCCCCGACGACCGGCCGCAGGCCGTGCACCGCTCCGCCGGCGACCGGCTGGACGTCCGCCACGACCCCGTGGGCCAGTGCGGTCGCGGCGCCGGCCGTGTGCGCGGCGACGGGGGCGACGCCGTGCGCCGTCCGCCCGGCGACCGGGACCGTCCCGTGCACCGCGCCGGTGGTGACGTGCCGCGCCCCGTCGACGGCGGAGGCGGCCACCGGCGGGACGACCCCGTCGGCGGTCTCTCCCGCGACCGGAGCGAGCTTCGTCTGCGCGGCGGCCAGCGCCTGCTCCACCTCCGGCGCGAAGGCGGCGAGGGGTCCGAAGAGGTAGTCGCTGTCGACGTCGCTGTCGATGCCGTCCGCCGGGGCCGTCGGGAGGCCGGAGGCGACGGGGAGCACGGTGTCGGTGACCTTGGTGGTGTCGACGGCCTGGATGCGGGCGGCGGCGTGCGTGGTGTCGACGGCGTGCCTGGCGGCGGTCGCGTGCGTGGCGGCGACCTCGGCGGTCGCGGCGGTCGCGGCGGTCGCGGCGGTCGCGGCCCGTGCCGCCCGCGCGCCCTGGATGGCCTGCGCGCCACGGACCTTGGCCGCCTCGGCCCGCGGGACGGTGGCCTCCGCGTCGACGGCCGTTCCGGTGACCGTTCCCGTGACCTCGGTGGTCGCGGCGGAGGTAGTGGTGGTGGCGGCTTCGAGGGTGTCGTCGACCGTGCTGGTCACGTCCGGGAGGGTGAGGGCGGAGGCGGGCAGTTCGTCCGCTCCGGCGGTGGCGGAGCCGAGCGCCCACGCGCCCGTGACACCGGCGGCTATGACGATGGAACGGCGGATGTTCTTGTTCATGCGTACGTCAGATCCTTGAGACTTGAAGACATCCCGGCGCCGGAGCGACCAGACACAGGCTCCGGGCCGGCGGGCGGCGTGTCTCCACCCGCGCGGCAGGTCCACGGCGGGCGGAGAGAGACCTGCCCTAGCCGGGGAAGACGGGGATGTCCCGGTACCTGTCCCTGATCCCGGCCGCGTCCATACGCACGGCACTGCCGGGCACCAGCAGCAGCGGCACCCGGTGACACGGCGTCACCGCGTGCGCGTCGGCATGGCGCGGACCACCGCTGTCGAGCAGCGACGCGCTGCCCAGCGCCCCGTCGGGCACCCCGGCAGGCGTCACCTGCACGGCTGTGTGACCGCCGGTCGCGGCATGCCCGCCACGATGCTGCCCACCGCCGTGCGCCACCGGCCCCACCGGGGCCTCGCGCACAACACCCCGGGGCCCGTACGACGGCTGCGGCGCCGCCGCCGCTTCCACGGTCCCGAAGCCGGAGTCCTGCCCCGGGCCAGACGCCACGGGCGCCGGAAGCGCCGGTCCCGGCTGCGGCACGGGGAGCGTCGGCAGGGAGCGCAGAGACGGCAGGGTGGGCAGGCTCGGCAGCGAGGGAGCGTCCGGCAGCTCGGGCAGGGAGCCGAGCGGGGGAAGCGTCGGCAGTCGGGAGAAGCTCGGCAGCGACGCCACAGGCGTCACCTCCGTCTCCGCCTCCGCCAACTTCTCGCTCACGCCCTCCAGCACCTCACCGACGGGCTTCACGACCCGCTCCCGGACAGGCGTCACCGGGTTCGTCGAGGCGCCCTGCGGCGAGGCGGTGACCGCCTTGGTCGTCGAAGACGTGGAAGACGTGGAGGTCGTGGAGGTCGTGGCCGCAGAGACCGTCTCCGTGAGGGCCGACGTCCCGTCCGCCGCCTGTGCCTGCCCGCCGAAGAGGAACCCCAGCGCGAACAACCCGCCCAGCAGCACCACACCGCGCAGCGCGAGGCGCAGGGCGGCGGCGGGCAGGAGGGCGGGGCGGGACAAGGGGGAGGAACCTCCCGTGCGACGAAACAAGGCGTTCGATCCTCGCACGGGAGTCCCGAGGTTGCGCAAGCCCCCTGTTACCGATGGGTACTCATGTCCCGTTTACCGCCGCGGTGTCCGGGTCCGGCACGGGAAGCGGGCGTTTCTCGATCGCCGCCGCCATCACGTCCGGGAACAGGTCGGGTGTACAGGCGAAGGCGGGTGCGCCCAGCGCCGCCAGGGCGGCGGCGTGCTCCCGGTCGTAGGCGGGCGCTCCTTCGTCGGAGAGCGCGAGCAGGGCGACGAACTGCACCCCCGACGCCTTCATCGCCGCGACCCGCTTCAGCATCTCGTCACGTATGCCTCCCTCGTAGAGGTCGCTGATGAGCACCACCACGGTCTCTGCGGGCCGGGTGATCTGGGACTGGCAGTAGGCGAGCGCCCGGTTGATGTCCGTGCCGCCGCCGAGCCGGGTGCCGAACAGGACGTCCACGGGATCGTCGAGCTGGTCGGTGAGGTCGACGACCGCCGTGTCGAAGACGACGAGCCGGGTGCTGATCGACCGCATCGACGCCAGCACCGCCCCGAACACGGAGGCGAACACGACCGAGGCCGCCATCGACCCCGACTGGTCGACGCAGAGGATCACCTCCTTCTTCACGGACTGCGAGGCCCGCCCGTACCCGATGAGCCGCTGGGGCACGACCGTCCCGTACTCGGGCAGGTAGTGCTTGAGGTTGGCGGCGATCGTGCGGTGCCAGTCGATGTCGTGGTGGCGGGGCCGGGCGACTCGGGCGCTGCGGTCGAGGGCGCCGGTCAGGGTGGCGCGGGCGCGGGTGGCGAGCCGCTTCTCCAGGTCCTCGACGACCTTGCGCACGACGGCCCGTGCCGTCTCCTTCGTGGTCTCCGGCATCGCCTTGTCGAGGGAGAGGAGTGTGCCGACGAGGTGCACGTCGGCCTCCACCGCCTCCAGCATCTCCGGCTCCAGCAGCAGGGTGGCCAGGCCGAGCCGGTCGATGGCGTCGCGCTGCATGACCTGGACGACGGAGGCGGGGAAGTACGTCCGGATGTCCCCGAGCCAGCGCGCCACGGACGGTGCCGACGCCCCGAGTCCCGCCGAACGGTCCCGCCCGGTCCGCGCTCTGTCCGCCTTCCCGTAGAGCGCGGCGAGCGTGCCGTCCATGGCCGCGTCCCGGCCGGTCAGTTCGTGTTCGGTGCCGTCCGCCTCGCCACCCCCGAGCACGAGCCGCCAGCGCCGCAGCCGCTCCCGCGCGGGGTCGGCCTCCGTCGCCCCGATCGTCATGTCCTCGCCCCCGTCAGATCGTCGTCATGGTCAGTTGGCTGTCATTGCCGTCCCGCCGTTCGCCGTCCCGCTGTCCGCCGTCCCGCTGTTCGCCGTCCAGCCCCAGCAGCAGTCGCACCACGGGGACGACGGCGTCCGCCCGCCCGGCGTCGAGGTCGTCCGCGAATCCGGCGGTCCCGGAGCCCGCCCCCACCACGCCGCCTCTCTCCCCGGGCCCCCTCCGCACCAGTTCGCCGAGGGTCCGGCGCACCCCCGCCTCGTACGCCGAGAACGTGCGCCGCAACAACGGCAGTACGTCCGTGAACGCCTCCGCCGACACCCCCGTCAGCCACCCGTCGACCAGGCCGAGCAGCCGCTCGTCGTGCACGAGGAGCAGCCCGCCGCCTGCCCCGCCCCCGACGAAGCCCTCGATCCAGGCGGCCGCGTCCGCCGGCGGCGTCCCGCGCGACAACGCCAGCCCCATCAGCCGCGCCGCCTCGTCCCGCTCCACCTCCCCGCCGTCCAGCAACAGCCGTACGGCCCGCCCCCGCACGACCGCCGCCACGCTGTCCCGTCCGGACAGCACCCGCAGCACCGCCCGCCAGCGGTCCCGCAGCCGACTGTGGAGCGGGGTGCCTCGGTCCGGTCCGACCGCCGCCTCCTCCAGCAGCGCGACCGCGCCGTGGACGGCGTCCACGTGGCGGCGCATCTCCTCGGCCGCGTCGGCGTCCAGTGCGGCGCACGCCGGGGGCAGGCCGACGAATATCCGCTCGGCGAGGCCCGCGGCGACGTCGGCCAGCGCGCCGGTGTGGGTGCCGCGGACGTCGCCGTAGCGCAGGGAACGGACGAGGGCGGGCAGCGCCTGGGCGAGATGGCCGACGTCGGTGTCCAGTGCCGCCCGGTCGGCGAGGACCCGCATCACCGTCGGCAGGGCGTCCGGCAGCCCGGCCAGCAGGCAGCGCTCCGCGAGGGCGGTCACCTCGGCGAGGCCCCGCGCGGCGACGGCGTCCGCCTCCGCCTTGGCGGTGGCGGCTGCCAGTACGGTCGTGCCCCATACGCCCGCCTCGGCGACCCGCACGGACAGCTCGGGTTCCCAGCGCAGCCGCCACGTCTCCCGGAACGTGCCCGTACTCCCCCGCGAGACCGCCGGCTCTCCCCACTCCACCCGCAGCAGCCGCAGCCGGTGCAACAGCCTGCCGCGCTCGGCGTCGGTCTCCTTGCGCAGGTCCAGCTCCAACTCCCGTTCCCCGGCCTCCGGTTTGAGCCGCAGCCGGCGCTGGAGCCGGTCGAGGTCACGCTGCAAGGGCACCGCGGGCGCGGTGGCGGGCACCTCCCCCATGACGTCCCCGACGACCAGCCGGTCGTGTACCAGCGCGAGCGGCACGTCCGAGCCCTCGCACAGCACCGCCCGCACGGCGTCGGTCGCCTCGCTCAGGCCGGGCAGCGGGCGGCCGCGCAGCGCGGCGAGCGTCTCGGCCAGCCGTACCGCCTCGATGACGTGCGCCGGGGAGACGATGCGGTCCTCCTCCCGCAGCAGGCCCGCCACCCTGGTCAGCCACCGCTCCACCGGCCGGTCGGGCGCGGTGAACAGATGCGCGTACCAGCCCGGCGAGTCGATGCCGGCGCCGTATCCCCCGGCCCGTGCCAGTCTGCGGTGGGTCCACGGCACCCACGTCAGGTCGGCCTTGATCCTGGGCAGCCCCTTCAGCAGCGCCCGGTCGGCGGTGAGCGCCGTCCTCTGCCGGAGCGCGGGCACATGCCATGCCCCGCACACGACGGCCACGGCCCCGTCCCCGAACTCCCGCTGCGCCGCCCGCAGCTGGAGCCGCATGTACGCCTCCCGCAGGGGGTCCCGCTCGCCGCCCGCGGCGCCGTACGTTTCGCGCAGTGCCGTCATGGCCTCCTCGATCGCGGTGAAAGGTGCGAACGGGTCGCGCCGGCCCGCGCCCCGGTGCTCGACGACGTCCTCCCACCAGCGCTCGGGGTCGTCGTGACCTGCGGCGCCGGCGAGGGTGGCGAGCGGGTCGACTCGGAGGTCGTCGCCCGGTGGTGGTCCCGCTGGCTCCGCGTCCTCGCCGGCCTTCCGCTGCCAGGCCAGGGTGTGCGCGGCCGGCAGGTCGATGAAGCGGGCCGGGACGCCGTGCTCCAGGGCCCAGCGGATCGCGACCCATTCCGGGGAGAACGCGGCCATCGGCCAGAACGCCGACCGTCCGGGCTCGTCCACGGCGTGCGCGAGGAGCGCGACCGGGGGCCGCAGGTCCTCGTCGGCGGCCAGCGGGATCAGCGCGTCGGCCTCCGGCGGGCCCTCGATGAGCACGGTCCGCGGCCGGGCGGCGTCCAGCGCCCTGCGCACGGCCCGCGCCGACCCCGGCCCGTGATGCCGTACCCCGAGCAGCAGGGCCTCCCCCGGGCCGGACCGGGACCGCCCGTCCGCCTCTTCCCCCGAAGCCCGGAATCCCGGCCCCCCGACCGCCTCCGCACCGGCCGCCCGGCCGCTGTCGGTCCTCTCGCCGTCACCGTCCGGCATCCCGGCTCCTCCCCCGTGGCTCCCCGTGCGGCCGTCGTCCCCGGGCCCGTGCCCACCCGCGTCCCGCCGGTACGCAGCCCCAGGTCGTGTCCTCGTCCGCGCTCACGCGCTCACCTCGCGGCACGCCCGGTAGAAGTCCGTCCAGCCGACCCGCTCGCGGACCACCGCCTCCAGGTACTCCTGCCACACCACCCGGTCGGCGGCCGGGTCACGGACGACGGCACCGAGGAGACCCGCGGCGATGTCGGCCGGCCGCAGTACGCCGTCGCCGAAGTGGGTGGCCAGGGCGAGGCCGTTGGTCACCACGGAGATCGCCTCCGCGGGCGACAGAGTGCCGCTCGGCGACTTCACCTTCGTCCGGCCGTCGGAGGTGACCCCGGCGCGCAGCTCGCGGAAGACGGTCACCACACGGCGGATCTCGTCGATGCCGTCGGGTCCGGCCGGCAGGTCGAGGGAGCGGCCGATCTGGTCGACGCGCCGCGCGACGATGTCGACCTCGGCCTCGACGCTCTCCGGCAGCGGCAGCACCACCGTGTTGAAGCGGCGGCGCAGGGCGCTGGACAGCTCGTTGACCCCCCGGTCGCGGTCGTTGGCCGTGGCGATCAGGCTGAAGCCCCGCACCGCCTGCGTCTCCTGCCCCAACTCCGGTATCGGCAGCGTCTTCTCCGACAGGATGGTGATGAGGCTGTCCTGCACGTCGGCCGGGATGCGGGTCAGTTCCTCCACCCGCGCCGTCATGCCCTCCGCCATGGCCCGCATGACGGGGCTGGGCACCAGCGCCGCCCGGCTCGGGCCATGGGCGAGCAACTGCGCGTAGTTCCAGCCGTAGCGGATCGCCTCCTCCGGGGTGCCCGCCGTGCCCTGGACCAGCAGGGTCGAGTCACCGCTGACGGCGGCGGCCAGATGCTCGGAGACCCAGGTCTTGGCGGTGCCGGGCACGCCGAGCAGGAGGAGGGCTCGGTCGGTGGCGAGCGTGGTGACCGCGACCTCGACGATGCGGCGCGGACCCACGTACTTCGGTGTGATCACGGTGCCGTCCGGCAGGGTGCCGCCGAGGAGGTAGGTGGCGACGGCCCACGGCGAGAGCTTCCAGCGGGCGGGGCGCGGGCGGTCGTCCTGCGCGGCCAGCGCCGCGAGTTCATGGGCGAAGGCGTGCTCGGCGTGCGGCCTCAGCACCTCCGGCGCGGCTGTGCCGTTCGCGGGCGCGGAGTGGTCGTGGCGTGGTTCGGCGGACGTCGGTTCAGCGGTGACTGACATGGCTGAGGCCCCCTCCAGCTCGGCCGGTTCGGATCTGGTGTCCACCTTGCACCACCCCACTGACAATGCGATCTGACCTGCACAAACACCTCGGCGAGGGCGGTCTCGGGACCGATTGTCAGTGGGGGGATCTACCTTCGATGACATGACACAGCTGGGGGTGCGCTGGACCGCGGACCAGGTGCTGGCGCTGGCGCCTGACGTCGCGTCACGCAAAGCGGGGAGCAAACTCGGCGCGGCCGGGCCGTGGTCCGAGACGGGAAGTTCCGACGAGGGGGCGGTGTGGGGGCTGTGCCGGGGCAGCGGGAGCGGGCCGTATCGGACGATCATCGATGTCGCGGACGCGTCCGGCCCTGCGTACACATGCAGTTGTCCGAGCCGGAGGTCCCCCTGCAAGCACGCGCTCGGGCTGCTGCTGCTGTGGTCGGGCGGGGAGGGGTCGGTGCCGGCGAGAGCGGAGGGGCAGGCGCCGGACTGGGCGGACCGGTGGCTCGCTGTGCGGCGCGGGCGCACGCAGGAGGAACGGGGGGCGGGTGCGCGGGGTTCCGGAGCGGGCTCCGCCGATCCGGAGGCGGCCCGGCGCAGAGCGGAGCGCCGCGCGGAGCGGATCACCGCGGGGGCCACGGAGTTGGAGCAGCGGCTCGCCGACCTCCTGCGCTCCGGCCTGGCCACCGCAGAGCAGGCGGGGTACGGGCTGTGGGAGGAGACGGCGGCCCGCATGGTCGACGCCCAGGCACCCGGACTCGCGGCACGGGTGCGGGAGTTGGGGGCGATCCCCGGTTCGGGGCCCGGCTGGCCGGTGCGGCTGCTGGAGGAGTGCTCGCTGCTCCACCTCCTCGACCAGGGCTGGCTGCACCGCGAGCAACTGCCGGAGGCGCTGGCGGCGACGGTCCGCACCCGTGTCGGCCTCACCCGGCCCCCGGACGGACCGCCGCTGCGCGACGACTGGCTGGTCCTCGCCCAGTACGACGTCGTCGACCCCAAACTGACGACCCGCCGCATCTGGCTGCACGGTGTCGCCTCGGGCCGCACCGCGCTCGTCCTCTCCTACGGCGCCGCGGGCCGCGCTCCCGAACTGAACCTGCCGGTCGGCCTGGCCCTGGACGCGGAGGTGTCGGCGTATCCCGGTGCCGGGCAGCGGCGGGCTGCTCTGGGCGAGCAGTTCGCTCCGCCCGTGCCTACGGCGGTCCGGCCGGCCGGTGTGACCACGGCGGAGGCCGCCGCCCGCTATGGCTCGGCCCTGCGTGACGATCCTTGGCTGGAGTCCGTGCCGGTGACCCTGGACGGCGTCGTCCCCACGCCGGACGGGGCCACCTGGCAGCTGGCGGATGCCGACGGGGACACGGCATTGCCGCTCACGCCTTCGGCGACGGCCCGGCCCGGGTTGTGGCGTCTGGTCGCCCTCTCGGGGGGCACGCCCGTCAAGGTCTTCGGCGAGTGCGGCCACCGCGGCTTCACTCCCCTGACGGCCTGGCCGCCGACCTCCGGAGAGGCGGTCCCCCTGTGCTGACCCCCTGGGGATCCGCCCCAGCCCCGCCAGGTGGCCCCGCCCCCTGAACCCCCGCCCCTGCACCCACCCACCACCCCGTTCGGTCAGCCAAGAAGCCCACGTCGACACGACTCACCCCGCGCACCAGAAGGGAACCCGCATGACCGCCACCGGAAGCCCGTCGGCGTCCTGGGAGGACCTCGTCGCCATGGCTCTGCTGGGGACGGACCGGCGTACGCCGTCAGGAGTGGCGCCCGGCCGGTCCGCGTCCTCGGCGCTGCTGGACAGGGCGGCCGCGGAGACCGTGCGCCGCCGGGCCGGGCTGCGGCCGGGGCGGGCGGCGCCGCGTCCTGAGCCGGCGCCCGAGGACCCACGCCCGGCGCTGCCCGCCGCGGCGGCCCGCAGACTGGCCCGTCTGCTGGCCGACCGGCCCGGCACCGGCGGAGGCGGCCGCAGGGGCACGGCACCGGACCTCATGGAGTTGCTGCCCCAGTGGCTGGCGGCCGCGAACGCCCGTGGGTTCGCCGCGCCCGCCGCGACGCTGCCCGCCCTGCTGGACGCGGCCCGCGGCCGGACCGATCTGCGTCCGGCGGCGCTGGAGTTCGCGGGCCCGCGTGCGCTGTGGCTGGCCCGGTTCAATCCGGACTGGCGGTTCGCCCTGCGCTCGACGCCGGGCGGTGGGGCGTCCCTGCCGGGCCCGGAGGAGACCGGCCGGATCGAGAAGCTGTGGCAGGAGGGCCTGTTCGCCGAGCGGGTCGCCCTCCTCGCGGGGATCCGGTCCCGCGACCCGGACGGCGCCCGCGCGCTGCTGGAGTCGACCTGGCAGACGGAGCGCGCCGAGGACCGCCTGATGTTCCTCGACTCGCTGCGCACCGGCCTCGGTCCCCGGGACGAGCCGTTCCTGGAGCAGTCCCTGGCCGACCGCAGCCGCAACGTCCGTTCCACGGCCGCCGAGCTGCTGTCGGCGCTGCCGGGTTCGGCGCTGGCCGCGCGGATGGCGGTGCGGGCCGCCGCGTGCGTGGCCGTCGACCACACGCGCGATGCGCCGACGATCGTCGTGGAGGCGCCGCACGAGTGCGACGCGGGCATGGAGCGCGACGGCGTGGTGTCCAAGGCGCCGCCCGGCCGAGGCGAACGGTCCTGGTGGCTGGGCCAGTTGGTGGATTCGGCTCCGCTCGCCTCCTGGCCGGCGCGGCTGGGCGGCCGTACGCCGGAGGAGATCCTCGCCCTGCCGGTGGCCGACGACTGGGCGGGCGAGCTGCACGCGGCCTGGTGCCGGGCGGCCGTACGGCAGCGGGACGCCGTCTGGTCGCGGGCACTGCTCGGTGCGCCGTCGGCGCCGGAGGCGGGCGGGCCGGGCGCGGTCTCCCTCGCCGAGCGGGCCAAGCTGCTGGGCACCCTGCCGGCGGGCGAACGGGCCGACTGGGTGGCCGGTTTCATCGCGACGCACGGCCTGTCGGAGGCGTTCCAGCTGCTCGGGGTGTGCGCGGTGCCGTGGGCCTCCCCGCTCGGCCGGGCGGTTCTCGACGCGCTCAACATCGCGCGGGACGCGGGGAGTTACCCATGGAGTTTCAGCGGAGTGATGGGCCTGGCGGAACGCTGTCTCGACCCGGCGGAGGCGGCCCGTCTGGACGGCCTGCTGGCGGTCCCGGAGGAGCCGGAGGACGCGTCGCCCGGCGCGGGCGGCTACTGGGCGGAGGCCTTCCAGCGGCTGGGCACGACGCTGCGGCTGCGGGCGGTGATGAGCGAGGAACTGGGCGCGGTGAGCCACGCCGCCCGATGACACCCGGCCCGCCAGGGGCCGTGCGGGGGTCCGGGCCGCCGCCGTCAGGCACGACCGCACCGGACCACTCCCGCCCCGGGACCGCTCTACGCTCCCGCGGGCTGCCGTACGTTCGCTCGCACCCAGTTCACGATCGACGCCGTGGTCGCGCCGGGCGTGAAGATCTCCGCGACGCCCTTCTCCTTCAGCGGAGCGATGTCCGCCTCGGGGATGATCCCCCCGCCGAAGACCAGGATGTCCGCCGCGTCCCGCTCCTTGAGGAGCTCGATCACGGCGGCGAAGAGCGTGTTGTGCGCCCCCGACAGGATGGACAGACCGATCGCGTCGGCGTCCTCCTGGATCGCGGTGTCGACGATCTGTTCGGGGGTCTGGTGGAGGCCTGTGTAGATGACCTCCATACCGGCGTCGCGCAGCGCACGCGCGATCACCTTGGCCCCGCGATCGTGGCCGTCGAGCCCCGGCTTGGCCACCACCACGCGGATCGGACCGGCTGCCACACCCATCACTGCCTCCATGAAGCGACTACATCCATCCGTACCGATTCCCTGCGTACCGAGAGGTACCACCACACCGGCCGGGGAAGTGAACGCACGTTATCGCCAGCATCCCGCAACCGGCGGTTTTACGGTGCGCACCGAGGGGGAAATCACACAATGGGACACGTTCACCAAACGCGGTTTCCTCTCCCCGGACGGGGAACCCGAGGAAAACCGCGCAACGGGAGCCGCAACGAGGTCGCCGCACCGCCGCGTCGCAGGCCGCGCACCGTGGCGGTACGGCGCATCGGCGCAGGCTCGATGGGCAGGCAGGACCGGGTCGTCGACGTCAGGAGGGCCGAGAGCACACCGCTCACCCCCACCGGGCACGCCCTTCGCGCACCGCCGACCGCCTCCGCCGCGACTCCCACGAGGGCACACGGGGGACAGAGCCGTCCTCAGCGTGCCGACAGGAGGTCGGCCATGCAGGTCACCCGGGCCCTGGAGCCCCTTCTTCCGCTCCGTCTCTGCCGCCGTCTGCTGCCGAGCGGGCTGATGGGACTCTCCGTGACGCTCCTCAAGGCGACCGCCCTGGAGATCGCGATCCTCACGGGCCATCTCCTCCTGTATCCGTCCGGCATCGCCCAGGAGCGCCGCGGCGGCGCCAGGCCCGCGCTTCCCCCGGCCGGTGGCACCGTCGAAGGCGCCGAGGACCCGGCGCGGCTGCCGACGCAGGCCCCGCCCCCGGTCGTCCTGCTGCACGGCTTCATCGACAACCGTTCCGTTTTCGTCCTGCTGCGCCGCAGCCTCGCCCAGCACGGCAGGCACCGGGTGGAGTCGCTCAACTACTCCCCGCTGACCTGTGACATCCGCATCGCGGCCGAGCTGCTGGGCCGGCACATCGAGGAGATCTGCCAGCGCACCGGCAGCAGCCAGGTGGATGTCGTGGGGCACAGCCTCGGCGGGCTGATCGCCCGTTATTACGTGCAGCGGCTGGGCGGCGACACGCGCGTGCGGACGCTGGTCATGCTGGGCACCCCGCACTCCGGGACCCGCGTGGCACCCCTGGCGAACGCCCACCCGATCGTGCGCCAGATGCGCCCCGGCTCGGAGGTCATCGAGGAGCTGTCCCGGCCCGCGCCCGGCTGCCGGACGCGATTCGTCAGCTTCTGGAGCGACCTCGACCACCTGATGGCGCCGTTGGAGACCGCCCGCCTCGACCACCCCGACCTCCTGACGGTGAACGTGCAGGTGAGCGGCATCGGCCATCTCGCCCTCCCGGTGCATCCGGCCGTCGCGACCGGCGTTCGGCAGGCCCTCGACGGCGACGGGACTGCGGCCGACGCCACGCCCGGCACGCCCACCCCGCACACCTCGCACACCGGCGATCTGACGGTCGCCTGAGGACACCCGGCAGCACGGCCAAGAGGCGCCACAAGACGCCTCCGACGAGACGTCCGATTGCCATTTCCGGCCACAAAGAGACACACGGCGACATAACAGCCGTGCGGCACAGCCGACTTACACCGCCTCCACAGCACCCCGACAGCCGTTCGACATCGAACACTCTTCGAACGTAGGGCCAAACCCGCGCCCGCCGTCCCCCGAAACGGGGCCGAATGCCCCTTTCCCGCGGGCACGAAACCTGCGGAAGATTGTCGTGCCCGCATACCGGCGGGTACAGTCACCGCACTGCTCTGGCAGCCCCTGTTGTCGAGGCGAGAGAGAAGTTGGTGAACGATCGTCACCCGTCGGGGACCATGACCACCCCGGCTCCGGCTTCCGACGCCGACACGGCGCACCAGGCGTCGTACGGCTCCCCGGAAGCCCAGTACGGCGACTTCACCACGTACAACGGCTACGACTCCGGCACGTACGACACCGGTGCCCATGGCACGGGTCAGTTCGCGGCCGACCCCCTCTTCGGCGACATGCCGGGCGACGCATCGGCCGCCCCGACCGGGGCGTACGACACCACGCAGTGGGCCACGGGCAGCCACCAGACCCTGAACTACGACCCGTACGCGGCCCAGCACCACGCCGCCTATGACACGGGTGCCTACGACACGACGGCCTGGCCCACGGATCCGCAGCAGCTGTCGGGCATCCCGCCGCAGGCCACCGCGGCCGACGCCAGCGGTCAGTGGGACGCGAGCGCCTGGCTCCAGCCCGACGGGTCCTGCACCCCGGCCGACGGGACCCAGCAGTGGGAATGGGGCACGCAGGCCTTCGACACCGGCGCCTACGACGCGACGCAGTGGAATTCCGACGGCGGCGGCGCCGACGCCACGGAGAGCGGCGACGAGTACGAGCAGCAGGCCGAGGTCCCCTTCGACCAGCTGGCCACCGCCACCTTCGAACAGGTCGGCGGCGACGAACCCGCCCCCGCCGACGGTGAGTCGGCCGACGGCGCCGCGCTCCTCCTCGACGAGCAGGAGGAGGCCGTCCCGGCCCCGCTCGGGCGGGCGGCGACCCGTAACGCGAACCGGTCCCGGCGCCGTGCGCCCGCGAAACGTTCCGCGCTGCTGACCGTGGCCGTGCCCTCGGCGTGTGTCATGGGCGTGGCCGGTATCGCGGCGGCCTCGGTCGGCACGCTGACCGGTGGCGACGACCACGACACCACGGCCTCCGCCTCGGACGCGCAGGCGGTGCAACCGTCCACCGCGAACAACAAGCTGGACACCCAGCTCCAGACCCTCACCGCCGAGGCCGGCGACTTCGCCGACCGGGCCAGCCGTACGCAGGAACGCATCGACCTCAAGGCGCAGCAGGAAGCCGAGAAGAAGAAGGCGGCGGCGGAGGCGGCCCGCAAGGAGCGGCTGCGCCCCAAGTACGCGCTGCCGGTCGCGAACCACGGCCTGAGCGCCTACTACGGCCAGGCCGGCATCAACTGGATGTCCCAGCACACCGGCATCGACTTCCCGGTGTCCTACGGCACCACGGTGATGGCGGCGACCGACGGCACCGTCCGCACCCAGTGGAACAGCGCCTACGGCAACATGATGATCGTGACGGCGAAGGACGGCACGGAGACCTGGTACTGCCACCTCTCCAGCTACCGCGTCGCCTCCGGTACGACGGTGAAGGCCGGCGACCCGATCGCGTACTCCGGGAACTCCGGCAACTCCACCGGGCCGCACCTGCACTTCGAGGTCCGGCCGAGCGGCGCCTCCGCCATCGACCCGCTGCCGTGGCTGCGCAGCCACGGACTCGACCCGACGTAAGACCGCTCGACTCACCGATGAGCCCCCGCCGTCCACTTGACGCCGGGGGCTCATCGCGTGCGCGCTACAGCTTCTCCACCGGCGCGTACCGCAGCAGCAGCCGCTTCGGCTTGGCCTCGCCGAAGTCGACGGTCGCCTCCGCGTTGGCGCCCGTGCCCTTCACGCCGACGACCGTGCCGAGGCCGAACTGGTCGTGGGTGACCCGGTCGCCGACGGCCAGGGCCACCACCGGCTTCTCCGAGGTGCGCCGCGTGGCGAAGCCGGACCCGCCTGCCGCCGAGGAACGCGAACGGGACGACGACAGCGAGGCCGCCACCCCGGACACCGGACCGGAGGACACCGGCGAGGTCGCCCCCGTCCGCTTCCAGTCGACATGCGCGGCCGGGATCTCCTCCAGGAACCGCGAGGGCGGGTTGTACGACGGCTGCCCCCAGGCGCTGCGCAGCGCGGAGCGCGTCAGGTACAGCCGCTCCCGCGCGCGCGTGATGCCGACGTAGGCGAGGCGGCGCTCCTCCTCCAGCTCCTTGGTCTGGCCCAGGGCGCGCATGTGCGGGAAGACGCCGTCCTCCATGCCGGTGAGGAAGACCACCGGGAACTCCAGGCCCTTGGCCGTGTGGAGGGTCATGAGCGTGATGACGCCCGAGCCGTCCTCGCTCTCGTCGGGGATCTGGTCGGAGTCGGCGACCAGCGCGACCCGCTCCAGGAAGTCGGAGAGCGAGCCGGTCGTCTCACCCTCACCGGACTCCTGCTCGAACTCCAGGGCCACGGAGGCGAGTTCCTGGAGGTTCTCGACGCGGGTCTCGTCCTGCGGGTCGGTGGAGTTCTGCAGCTCGGAGAGGTAACCGGTCTGGTTGAGGACCGCCTCCAGGACCGTGGCCGGCCCCGCGCCCGACTCGACGATCGTGCGCAGCTCCTCCATCAGCGTGTTGAACCGCTGGACGGCGTTCGTGGAGCGCGCGGCCATGCCGTAGGCCTCGTCGACGCGCTTGAGCGCCTGCGCGAAGCTGATCTTCTCGCGCTGGGAGAGGGCGTCGATCATCGCCTCGGCGCGCTCGCCGATGCCGCGCTTGGGCACGTTGAGGATGCGGCGCAGCGGTACCGAGTCCTCCGGGTTGGCGAGGACGCGCAGGTAGGCCAGGACGTCCCGGACCTCCTTGCGCTCGTAGAAGCGGACGCCGCCGACGACCTTGTAGGGCAGGCCGACGCGGATGAAGATCTCTTCGAAGACCCGGGACTGGGCGTTGGTGCGGTAGAAGACGGCGACGTCACCGGCCTTGGCCTCGCCCGCGTCCGTGAGGCGGTCTATCTCGTCGGCGACGAACTGTGCCTCGTCGTGCTCGGTGTCGGCGACGTAGCCGGTGATGCGCGCGCCCTCGCCCGCGTTGGTCCACAGGTTCTTGGGGCGGCGCGACTCGTTGCGCTCGATGACGGCGTTGGCGGCGGTGAGGATCGTCTGGGTGGAGCGGTAGTTCTGCTCCAGCAGGATCGTCGTGGCGTCCGCGTAGTCCTCCTCGAACTGGAGGATGTTGCGGATGGTCGCGCCGCGGAAGGCGTAGATCGACTGGTCGGCGTCACCCACCACGCACAGTTCGGCGGGCGGCAGGTCGTCCACGCTCGGCGGCACGTCCACCGGGTGCTCGGAGGAGCCGACGAGTTCCCTGACCAGGGCGTACTGGGCGTGGTTGGTGTCCTGGTACTCGTCGACGAGGACGTGCCGGAAGCGGCGGCGGTAGTGCTCGGCGACGTCGGGGAACGCGCGCAGCAGGTTGACCGTCGTCATGATCAGGTCGTCGAAGTCGAGGGCGTTGGCCTCGCGCAGCCGCGACTGGTACATGGCGTAGGCCTGGGCGAGGGTCTTCTCGAAACCGTCGGTGGCCTGGGCGGCGAAGTCCTCCTCGTCGATCAGCTCGTTCTTCAGGTTGCTGATCTTGGCGCTGAAGGACTTCGGCGGGAAGCGCTTGGGGTCGAGGTCCAGGTCGCGGCAGACCAGGGCCATCAGACGCTTGGAGTCGGCGGCGTCGTAGATCGAGAACGACGAGGTGAAGCCGAGCCGCTTGCTCTCGCGGCGCAGGATGCGCACGCACGCGCTGTGGAAGGTCATCACCCACATCGCGTTCGCCCGCGGGCCGACGAGCTGCTCGACGCGCTCCTTCATCTCACCCGCGGCCTTGTTGGTGAAGGTGATCGCGAGGATCTGGCCCGGATGGACATGCCGCTCTGCGAGCAGGTGGGCGATGCGGTGGGTCAGCACGCGCGTCTTGCCGGAGCCGGCACCGGCGACGATGAGCAGCGGGGTGCCGGAGTGGACCACGGCCGCGCGCTGGTTCTCGTTGAGCCCTTCCAGCAGGGCCGCCGCGTCGAGCGGCGGACGCGGGGCGCCGTCGCGGTAGTAGCTGTCCCGGTCCGGCGGCGCGTCGAACTTCCCGCCGAACAGATCGTCCGGAACCGGTTCCGGAGAGTGATCGTCCTCGGGCGGCGGCGGGGGTTCCTCGTGGTGGCCGCGGGGGGCCTGGAGGTCCGCCAGGAAGCTGTCGTCAAAGAGGCTGCTCATCGCTCTCCGAGTCTAGGCTGCCCCACTGACAGCCCGCGGCCGTCCCGGAAACATCCCGCGCCCCTCACCTTCCGGCGCGCCCCTGGCACCGTCGGTGACCACGGACGACGACCTGGCCCGAGGTAACGAAAATGTATCGGGCATATCACCCACCAACCTTCACAGGAGCCACACCAGTTGGCTACGGTGCCGGGCAGGCCGTACGACCCCTTCCGGCGAACCTCGCCGGCCGCGCGGCCTCCGCCGAGTCCGGCGCGCCCCTCGCGGCAAGCCTGGGACCCACCGAGACCTTGGGGTGAATCGGCTCACTCCCCTCCGGGGAGGAACGAGCCGTAGGGCAACCCTTCCGACACACCCGCCCGAACCCTCCTCCAGTGCCGGAACGGCCTGGGGGTACACCCCCACCGCTAGCCCGGTAGGCGGAAACGGGAAGGAGTCGCCTCCCTTGGCGTCGCAGCACCGCAAGCCCCGCCCCGCGGGCACCCGCGTGGCAGGGATCCGTACGCCCGCTCTGGCCACCGCCGCCCTCACCTCGGTGGCCCTGCTCTCGCAGACGGCGACCGCGGCCCCCTCCACCGACGACAAGCCGAGTGTCGAGGAGGTCGAGAAGAAGGTCGACGATCTCTACCGCCAGGCGGAGTCGGCCACCGAGAAGTACAACGCCGCCAAGGAGAAGACGACCAAGCAGCGCAAGCAGGTCGACACCCTCCTCGACGATGTCGCCCAGCGCGCCCAGAAGCTCAACGATGCGCGTGAGGAGCTGGGTTCGTACGCCGCCGCCCAGTACCGCACGGGCGCCTCCGCCCCCGACACGGCGACCTTCCTGCTGGCGGACTCCCCGCAGGACTACTTCGACCAGACGCAGCTGATGGGCCGGGTGACCGAGCGGCAGAAGGGCGCGGTCGACGACTACTTCGCCGACCAGGCGGAGACGATGAAGAAGCGCCAGGAGGCCTCCCAGAGCCTCCGGACGCTCACCGACTCGCAGAACGACCTGAAGACCGCCAAGGCCACCGTCCAGAAGAAGCTCGGCTCCGCCCGCGCGCTGCTGTCTCAGCTGACGGCCGAGGAGAAGGCGCGGCTGGCGGCGATCGAGGAGCAGAGGCGGCAGGAGGCCGCCCGCAAGGCCGCCGAGCTGGCCGAGCAGCAGCAGGCGGCGGCAGAGGCGGCGGCCGCCCGGCAGGAGAGCAGCGGCTCCTCGGGTTCGACGGGGTCCACGGGCACCGACACGTCGTCGTCCTCACCGTCCACCTCCCCGCCCACGGACTCCTCGTACGCGACCAAGGCGGAGAAGGCGCTGGCGTTCGCCCGCGCGCAGATCGGCAAGCCGTACGTGTGGGGCGCCACCGGCCCGGACTCCTACGACTGCTCCGGCCTCACCCAGGCCGCCTGGAAGGCCGCCGGCGTCACCCTGCCGCGCGTCACCTACGACCAGGTGAATGCCGGCACGACGGTCCCACTCTCCGCCGCGCAACCCGGTGACCTGGTGTTCTTCTACTCCGACGTCACCCATGTGGGCATCTACATAGGCAACGGCATGATGATCCACGCCCCGAAGCCCGGCGCGTACGTGCGCGAGGAGTCGGTCTACTACGACGGGGAGTCGTCGATCCACAGTGTGGTGCGCCCGGCCTGACCGTGAGCGCCGCGCGCGGGGCAGCCGAAACGCGTGGGCGACGCTCAGGGCGCACCCCGGGCCGTACAGGTCGCACGAGGTCGCTCAGGTCCAGAGCACCGCGATGAAGATGTTGGCCACGGTCAGCAGGCCGACCAGGCCGAACAGGGGCTTCTCCACCTTCTCGTCGTCCCGCTTCACATAGACGAGGCCGAGGATCACGATCAGCAGGGCCAGCTTCACGCCGATCTTGATGTTGTCGACCTCCTGGTCGTCGGCCTGGTTGAGGCCGACCAGGATCACGCCGGTGACCAGCATCGTCGCGGCGCCGTGCAGCATCGCGGGGACGAAGCGGGCCGTGCCCTGCCCCATCGCCTTCATCTGGGTGAGGAAGCCGCCGAGCAGCGCGGCGATGCCGATGATGTGCAGGCCGACGAAGAGGTGGATGAGTACGTCCATGAGGCCGGATGCTAATCAGCGGCCGGACTCCTCCCGACACCGGCCCACTCGGTGCCACCGCGCTCGCATATATGCGCCTCATACCAGCGTGCCGCTCCGGGGTGTCCCGGATTCACCGGATCGGTCGGCCCGCCCCGTGAAGTCGACGACTTGGGACCGGCGGTACGACCACTTCCGGTCACCCGGCAGTCCGCTCGCGTCACTTCCGCACATCGCGTTACCCGACCGACACGAACGGGCCTAGCGTCCTCCCCCAGGTGACCGGCTCCCCACCGCCGCCCGGCCCAGGGCGGCAGTCGGACACCACCGCCGAGAAGGTCCGGCGACGCCCCGCTCCCCGTACGGGCGTCGCCGGACGCGTCAGCCGCACCCCGCGGCAGTACGCCGCTTCCCCTGGCGGCCGAGGCCCGTCCCCACGGACCTGGCCCGCCTGGCGGCCGTATCGACGAGGCGGTCGACGAAAGGACGTGCAGTACCACGTGCCAGCGCACCGCAAGCCCCGTCAGCGTTCGGCCGGCGGCCATACGGCCCGCACGGCAGCCACCATCGCCCTCGCCGGAGTGGCCGGCGCGACCGCCTTCGACGGGACCGGGCACGCCGAGCCGAACGTCACCCCCGCCCAGGTCAAGGCCAAGGTGGACAAGCTGTACCAGGAGGCCGAGGCGGCCACCGAGAAGTACAACGGCGCGCAGGAGAAGGCGACGGCCGCCGAGCGACGGCTGGAGACCCTGCAGGACGAGGCCGCGCGCAAGGAGGCACGCCTCAACGCCGCCCGCGAGGCGCTGGGGACGATGGCGGCGGCCCAGTACCGCAGCGGCGGCCTCGACCAGGCGATGCGACTGGCGCTCTCCGACGACCCCGACCGGTACCTCGACAACGCCGCCTTCGCCGAACGGGCCGGCGACCGCCAGTCCGCCGCCGTCACCCGGGTCCGCAAGCAGCTGCGGGAGGTCGAGCAGTTGCGGGGCGCCGCCCGCGTCGAACTGACCTCGCTCAAGACGCGCAAGGCCGAGCTGAAGCGGCACAAGAAGACCATCACCGACAAGCTGGACGCGGCGCGCGGCCTGCTGAACCGGCTCACGGCGGAGGAGCGGGCGCGGATCACCACGGGTAACGCAGGCCGGGCGGACTCCCGTGCCTCGCGGACCTCGACGGGCGCCCGCGACAGCCTGCCCGTCCCCGGCTCGGCCACCGCGACGGCCCCCAACTCCCGTGCGGCGGCGGCCGTCTCCTACGCCTACGCAAAGCTGGGCAGCCCCTATGTGTGGGGGGCGACCGGCCCGAACGCCTTCGACTGCTCGGGCCTCGTCCAGGCCGCGTACCGCTCGGCGGGCGTCTCCCTGCCCCGCACGACGTACGCGCAGATCGACGCCGGGCGCCGCGTCTCGCGCTCCGAACTCCAGCCGGGGGACCTGGTGTTCTTCTACTCGGGCATCACGCACGTCGGGATCTACATCGGCGGCGGCAAGATGATCCACGCCCCCAACCCCTCGGCCCCGGTGCGTGTCGCACCGCTCGACGAGATGCCGTACGCGGGGGCGAGCCGGGTGGTCTGAGGACGCCCCTGTCACACCAGCCGGCGTGCCGTCGCCCAGCGGGTCAGCTCGTGGCGGTTGGACAGCTGGAGCTTGCGCAGGACCGCCGAGACATGGGACTCGACCGTCTTCACGGAGATGAACAGCTGCTTGGCGATCTCCTTGTAGGCGTAACCGCGGGCGATGAGGCGCAGCACCTCGCGCTCGCGCTGAGTGAGGCGGTCGAGGTCCTCGTCGACCGGCGGGGCGTCGGTGGAGGCGAAGGCGTCCAGGACGAACCCGGCGAGCCGCGGCGAGAACACCGCGTCGCCGTCCTGGACCCGGAAGACGGAGTCGACCAGGTCGGTGCCGGTGATCGTCTTGGTGACATAGCCGCGGGCGCCGCCGCGGATCACGCCGATCACGTCCTCCGCGGCGTCCGAGACGGACAGGGCGAGGAAGCGCACGGGCCGCTCGGGGTCGCTCATCAGCGGGGCACAGCGGCGCAGCACTTCGACGCCTCCGCCGCCCGGCAGATGGACGTCGAGGAGGACGACCTCGGGCCGGGTCGCGGTGATGACGGTGACCGCCTGGTCGACGTCGGCGGCCTCGCCGACGACCTCCACACCGGTCTCCTCGGTCCGGCCGATCTCGGCCTGCACCCCGGTGCGGAACATGCGGTGGTCGTCGACGAGGACCACGCGCACGTGCCGTCCGGCGCCGCCCTCGCCGTGCCCCGGGTCCGCCGCGGGGGCCGCCCCTGCCGTGCCGTTCGTCTCGGTCGGGTCGCTCATCACTTCTCCGCCCTCTCCATCTCCAGCTCGACCTCCGTGCCGCCGCCCGGGACCGCCCGCAGCCGCGCCGTGCCGCCGTTGCGCTCCATGCGGCCGATGATCGATTCTCTGACGCCCATCCGGTCGGCGGGTATCGAGTCGAGGTCGAAGCCGGGACCGCGGTCCCGGACGGACACGAAGACCGTCCTGCCCTCGACCTCGGCGTAGACCTGTACGGCGCCGCCCTCGCCACCGTACTTGGCGGCGTTCACCATCGCTTCGCGCGCGGCCTGCATCTGTGCCGTCAGCCGCTCGTCGAGCGGGCAGTCGCCGACGACCACGACCTCCAGGGGGACGCCGTGCTTGTCCTCCACCTCGGCGGCATTGCGCCGGACCGCGTCGGCGAGGGTGGTGGGCTCGTCCGCCTCTTCCTTGCCGGTGCCCTCCGGCTTGTACAGCCAGGTGCGCAGGTCGCGCTCCTGGGCGCGGGCGAGGCGGCGCACCTCGCTCGCGTTCTCCGCGTTGCGCTGGATCAGGGTCAGGGTGTGCAGCACCGAGTCGTGCACATGGGCGGCGACCTCCGCGCGCTCCTGGGCGCGGATACGCATCAGACGCTCCTCCGACAGGTCCTGCGTCATGCGCACCAGATATGGCCCGGCGAGCAGGGTGATGCCGACCAGGACGGCGAGGGCCGCCTGGAGGACCGAGCCGAGGTGGGCGGCGGAGCCCTGGAGGACGAAGATGCCGGAGACGCCGGCGGTGACCAGCAGGACCCCGGCGCCCGCGCGCAGCAGCGTGAGCGTGCGGCGTCTGCGGCCGGCCTCGACCCAGCGGGCCCGCCGGGCGTTGTCCGCCTGACGCCAGACGAGGGCGACGCCCGCACCGACGAGCACGGCGGGCAGGAGATACGCCTTGGCTCCACTGCCCAGGTTCACATTGCCGACGAAGACCATGGCGACGACGACCATGAGGAGCAGGGCGACGATCTGGCCCTTGTCGGGCTTGCGGGTGACGAGTCTGCGGCGCCCGTCGGGCCCGGTCGCGGTGGCGGCGAGGGAGGGGGGCCGCTGGCCGCCGACTCCACCGATGCCGAGCGGGACGAAGAACCAGAAGGCCGCGTAGAGCAGAGCGCCGAGGCCGTCCGCCATGAACAGGCCGACGAAGACGAGCCGCACCCAGATCACGGGCAGCCCGAGATGTCCGGCGAGCCCCCGCGCCACACCACCCAGCCAGCGTCCGTCACCGCTGCGGTAGAGCTTGCGCGGCGGCCGCGGTTCGGCGAGTGGCGCTGTTGCGGCTTCCGGCATGCCAACGATGGTCACACGGCCCCACGCCAGGGGCATCAGGGTTTGCCCCCGAGACGCCCCTGATCTTCGACGGCCCCACAGCTCGAACGCCTCCCGGGCGTCGGCTCAGGGCCGATATCAGGGTCCGACCAGGGTCGTTCCGACTGCCGCCGGGGCCTTCCGCCCGCCACCATGGAGCCATGACGGATCACCAGCACGCCGCGGACACCGGACCGGGCGGGAGCACCGCACCCGACGCGGCCGTCCCGCCCGCCGGCGAGCACCCGCCGCACCGGTTCCGCCGCGACCGCGAGCACAAGATGCTCGCCGGCGTGTGCTCGGGGCTCGGGCGGCAGTGCGACATGGACCCGGTGATCTTCCGGATCACGCTCGCCGTGCTCTCCGCGACCGGCGGCATCGGCCTCATCTTCTACGGCTTCGCCTGGCTGCTGGTCCCCTACACCGACGACGGCCAGAACGAGGTGCGCAAGCTGCTGACCGGCCGGGTCGACGGCCAGGCCCTCGCGGCCGTGCTGTTCGCGCTGGTCGGCTGCGGGGTGTTCCTGTCGATGCTCAGGAACGGCGGTGTCCTCACCTTCGCCGTCGTCCTCTCCCTCCTGCTGGCCGGCGCCGGCTACTGGTCGCGGCACCGGGAGGCCTCCGACGCCGACCCGCTCGCCGCCCAGGCCGTCGCCGACGCTCCGCCGGAGGCCCAGGCGCCACCGGTCCCGGCCGCCTACCCGTCCTGGTGGCGCGACCCCATCGTCAAGGACGGCACCCACGACGGCGGCACGGGATATCTGTGGGGCCCCGGCGATTCCCACGCCCCGGACTTCGTGTCCTCCATCAACGTCGACCTCATCGGGCACACGGACCACCGCGAGGACATACGCACCCCGTACAGCCGGGCACCCCGGCCGCGCGGCCCGCGCTGGATCGGCGGCTGGTCCTTCCTGCTCGCCCTGGTCGCGGGCGGCCTGGCGACCCGGCTCACCTGGGACGGGCATCCGCTGGGCACCAGCCTCCAGGCCGGTCTGTCCGCCGTGCTGATCGTGCTCGGCGTGGGCATCGCGGTCAGCTCGCTGCTGGGGCGTACGGGAGCCGGGTCGGTGTTGCTGGCGCTCGTCACGGCAGGCCTGCTCGCCGGCTCGACCTTGGTCCCCAAGGACGTCGGCACGCGCTGGATCGACACGACGTGGAGACCCACGGCGGTCGCCGACGTCCGGGAGAGCTATGACCTCGGCACGGGCGACGCCACCCTGGACCTGTCCGGGCTCAAGCCTGCCAAGGGCCAGACGGTGAGCACCAACGCCGAGGTCGGGCTCGGCCGGCTGCGGGTGATCGTGCCGCGGGACGTGACGGTGAACGTCCGGATCGACGTGGGCCTGGGCGACATCCAGCTGCCGGGCGAGAACCAGAAGGACGTGGACGTGGAGCCGGGCAAGCACAAGGAGGTGACCTTGTCCCCCGTGTCCGGCGGCAAGGACACCGGGACGATCGACCTCGACCTCCAGGTCGGGGCGGGACAGGCGGAGGTGGCCCGTGCTGCGTCATGAGTTCCGGCCGGGCCGGCTGATCGCCGGCGCCGCCTTCGTCCTCGCGGGCGTGATCTACGCGGGCGACGCGGGCGGCCTCTGGGAGACGCCCTGGTTCGCCGTCATACCGGTGGTCGTGGCCGGCCTCTTCCTGGCGGCCGTCACCGGCCTCGTGACCCGCGCGGTCCGCAGACGCCGGGCCGGAAAGCCGGGCGCCCCCGCGGAGACAGCAGCGGGGGCGGGGGCGTGACTCCAGGGGTGGGCCGTGTCGTGACCCGCACGGCCCCTACCGGAAGCCTCCGGACCGCTGTCGCCTCCTGGAGCGCCAGGCGGCGTCCAGGGAGAGCACAGGGGCACCGGCGAGGACGAGCGGCAGCCAGGCCATGAGGTAGGCGAGGTCGTTGCCGTAGTAGTACGGGTCGGAGGCCCAGCTCACGGTCAGCCACAGGCTGAGGGAGATCAGCGCGCCGCCGAGGGCGGCGAGGCGGGTGAGGACACCCAGCAGGGTGCCGATGCCGACGGCGAGTTCACCGAAGGCCATGGCGTAGCCGAAGCCGGTGGGGCTCTTCAGGGAGAGGTCGACCAGGGCGGGGATGGCCGAGGAGTCCCGCACGGCCCGCATGGTGTCGCCGATCGAGCCGGCGCCGCTGTCCTTGAGGAAGGCGCCGTCGGTGAGCTTGTCCAGGCCGGCGTAGATGAAGGTGATGCCGAGGAACACGCGGAGCGGGAGGAGGGCGTAGCGGGTGGCGGTGTCCCGCCAGTTGCCGCGGTCGCCGTCGAGATAGGGGGAATGCGTGTCCGTTCGCATGCCGTGAGTCATCGCCCGTAGCCGCCTCTCGCCCGCATCGGTGGACCCCTCGACAGACCATACGTACGAAAGGAGCGGTGCGCTCAATGGCCGGTCAGGTCTGGGGACATCTCTTTCCCGCACCGCGCGTCCCATTCCCGCGCTGTCCGGTCCCGCGCGTCTCAGTCCGTCACGTCGATCGCGTAGCGGTTCGTCTCCACGCCGGCCGCGGTGATCACCTGTACCTCCACTCGGCCGGGCTCGACCTCCGCCGGGACCGGGACGGTGAGGACCGCGTCGGTGGGGTTGCTGAAGCCGCCCGCGACCGGAACGAGGGGGACGTGGACATGGACGGCGCCGATGCGGACGACCATGCGGGAGAGGCGGTCGGCGGTCTGCGCGCCGGGCGGCACGAATCCGGCGCCGCGGATCTCGATGTCGTCGCCGGTGCGGATCGGGCCGTCCAGGTCGCCCGCCTCGCGGGAGCGGACGACGGAGAGGATCACGGGCCGCCCGCCCTCGGCGTACTTTCCGGCGAGGTAGGTCGCGGCCGACACCAGGACGACCACGGCGAGGCCCCAGGGCAGAT
Organism: Streptomyces sp. NPDC058335; assembly: GCF_042723915.1. Lineage (NCBI taxonomy): Bacteria > Bacillati > Actinomycetota > Actinomycetes > Kitasatosporales > Streptomycetaceae > Streptomyces > Streptomyces sp. NPDC058335. The sequence goes on from NZ_JBHXHX010000006.1 coordinate 147,784, forward strand.
CGGGGAGCTGGTCGGGGCGGCGGGCGAGGCGTACGGCGGCGAAGGCCAGGGCGACGGCGCTGATCACGACGTACTGGATGTCGGCGAAGGTGCCGCGGCCGGCGTCGTCGGTGAGGAGGTCGGCCGCCCGGGGCCGGTGCGCGCGGACCTTCTGGAGCCGCTGGCCGAGGACGCGCAGACCGACCACGCGCCGCACCAGCACGGCGATCGCGCAGACCACGGCGAGGACGGTGACCGCGCCGGCACCGCGTGCGAGGTCGAGCCCGGAGATCAGGGCGTCCCGCTCGGCGGGTCCGGAGGCGGCCGCCAGCCGGCCCACCAGGACCAGCACCGCGTACGCCACGAACAGTACCCAGGCGGCGGCGACCACGCGGGAGGTGGAGAGGCGGTTGTCCTCGCCGATCACGGGGGCCAGCGCCCCGCCGCGCGCCCGGTGGAGCCAGGAGGCGGCGGTCAGGGCGCCGCCGACGAGGAGCGCGGCGAGCAGTCCGGCGGTGCGGGCCGTGGTCCAGCCGGCGCCGATCGCGGTCAGGGACTGCACGAGCAGCAGGGCGACGACGGCGGCCCCCATCGTGCAGGCCGTGCGCTGCCACACACGGCTCAGCCAGGACTCCCCCTCGGCGCGGCCGCGTTCGGCGACGAGTTCGGCGGACTGGGTGAGTTCCTCCGAGACCCATTGGCGGGAGGCCGAGGCGGAGTGGGCGACGGCGGCGGGAAGTCCCTGTCCGGCGGCGAACTCGTCCCGCTTCACCAGGAAGGCGGCGACCGCCCGCCGGTGCCCCTCTCGCGCCCCGTGCGGGCAGTCCCCGCAGGCGCAGCCACCGTCGTGCGCACCCGGCTCCGGGCCTTGTCTCGCCTCCTGCACCGCCACTGCCGACGCCTGCCTTCCCCGCTACCCGTACGGCCGGTGACCCCCGTGAAACCGGCCCACCGATCTTGTGAACAACTGCCCTGCGACGACAGCGAATTGTGCCCTACGGCACACCGTCGTGCTCCGGCAGGTCTGGTCAGAGCGGGTGAATCCGAGGTTGCCGTGTTGACGCGGCTAGCTGAGCAGGTCCGGTTCGCTGCGGCTGATGTCCTGCCACAGGGGCTGGTAGTTGATCCACGCCACCAGGTCGCCGCCGAGCTGTTCCCGGGTCGCCACCGCCGCCTTGTGCTCGATCAGGACGGGCCGGCCGGCGGCGCGGGCGGTGAGCTGGACCTGGCTGGAGCGTTCCATCGACAGGAACCACCAGGCCGCCGCGTCCACCGAGTCGCCCACGGTCAGCGGGCCGTGGTTGCGCAGCACCAGTGCCTTGCGGCTGCCGAGCGCGGCGGCGATGCGCCGGCCCTCCTCGGCGTCGACGGCGACGCCCGTGTAGGCGTCGTACAGCGCGATGTCCTCGTAGAAGGCGCAGCTCTCCTGGGTGATCGGGTCGATCAGTTCGCCGAGGGCGGCGAGTGCGCGGCCGTGGACGGAGTGGCAGTGGGCGACGGCTACGACGTCCGGGCGGGCGGCGTGCACCTGCGCGTGCACGGTGAACGCGGCCTGGTTGACGTGATAGCGGCCCTCGACGACCTGCCCGTCGGCGTTGACGAGGACGAGGTCGCTCACGGTGACGTGTTTGAAGGGCATGCCGAACGGGTTGACCCAGAAGCAGTCGCTGTACTCGGGGTCGCGGGCGGTGATGTGCCCGGAGACCCCGTCCTCGAAGCCGTGCCGGCCGAAGATCCGCACGGCGCCCGCGAGCCGTTCCTTGCGATGCCGGCGCTCGTCCTCGACCGATTCGTGTGTCGGCGGCATGACGAACCGCAGCCGGTCGGTGGGCAGCGGGGCGGGTGACGTGGGCCCGTGCATCGGTCCTCCAGCACTGGGATGCGTTACGGGCGGAAGTTACCTCCGGTCGGCGGAAAAGGGCAGAGCCGTCACGCAGAAGACCCTGTGATACCGGACATGAGATGTCGGGTATCGGCGCCACACTCGCCGTATGACAGCAAGTCGTACGACAGCAGTGAACTGGGCGGCGTTCGCCGGGGCGGAGCCGGATTTCGCGCGGATCGTCGAGGACCGTTTCGGGGCCTTCACCCACCACGTTCTCGCGACCCTGCGCAAGGACGGTTCCCCGCGCACCAGCGGCCTGGAGGTCCGTTTCCTGGACGGTGAGCTGTGGCTCGGCATGATGCCGGGCTCGCTCAAGGTCCTGGACCTGCGCCGCGACGGCCGTTTCTCGCTCCAGGCCAACCCGGGCGAGGGCACCGGGATGGGCGGCGGGGACGTCCGGATCAGCGGGCGGGCCGTAGAGGTCGAGGACGGGGAGGCGAGGGGCGGATACGTGAAAGAGGTGGAACCGCCGCAGCCGTTCCACCTCTTCCGCACCGAGTTGACGGAGGTCGTGCGGACCTACGTCGAGGACGACACGTATCTCGTCGCCCAGGTCTGGAAGCCCGGAGAGCCGGTGCGGACTCTCAAGCGGACCTGACCCCGCTGGAGGGGCCTACTCCCACTCGATGGTGCCCGGCGGCTTCGAGGTCACGTCGACGACGACCCGGTTGACGTCCCGCACCTCGTTGGTGATCCGGGTGGAGATCTTCGCGAGGACGTCGTACGGCAGGCGCGACCAGTCGGCCGTCATGGCGTCCTCGGAGGAGACCGGGCGCAGGACGATCGGGTGGCCGTAGGTGCGGCCGTCGCCCTGGACGCCCACGCTGCGGACGTCGGCGAGCAGGACCACCGGGCACTGCCAGATCTCGCGGTCCAGGCCGGCCGCCGTCAGTTCCTCGCGCGCGATCGCGTCGGCGTCGCGGAGCAGGTCGAGGCGGTCCTTGGTGACCTCGCCGACGATCCGGATGCCCAGGCCGGGGCCGGGGAACGGCTGGCGCTGGACGATCTCCTCCGGCAGGCCGAGTTCCTGGCCGACCATGCGGACCTCGTCCTTGAACAGCTTGCGCAGCGGCTCGATCAGCTGGAACTCGAGGTCCTCGGGCAGCCCGCCCACGTTGTGGTGGGACTTGATGTTGGCGGTGCCGGTGCCGCCGCCGGACTCGACGACGTCCGGGTACAGGGTGCCCTGGACCAGGAACGCGACCTCGGGGCCCTCGTCGGCGATGATCTCCGCCTGGGCCTGCTCGAAGACGCGGATGAACTCGCGGCCGATGATCTTCCGCTTCTCCTCGGGGTCGGAGACCCCCTTGAGGGCGTTGAGGAAGCGCTCCTCCGCGTCGACGACCTTCAGCTGGACGCCGGTGGCGGCCACGAAGTCCTTCTCGACCTGCTCGGTCTCGCCCTTGCGCATGAGGCCGTGGTCGACGTAGACGCAGGTCAGCTGGGATCCGATGGCCTTCTGCACCAGGGCGGCGGCCACGGCGGAGTCGACGCCGCCGGAGAGGCCGCAGATGGCGCGTCGGTCGCCGACCTGCTCGCGGATGGCGGCGACCTGCTCCTCGATGACGTTGCCCGTGGTCCAGTCCGGGCTGAGACCCGCGCCGCGGTAGAGGAAGTGCTCCAGGACCTGCTGGCCGTGCGTGGAGTGCATGACCTCGGGGTGGTACTGGACGCCGTAGAGCTTCTTGTCGTCGTTCTCGAAGGCGGCGACCGGGACGACGTCCGTGGAGGCCGTGACGGAGAAGCCCTCGGGGGCGGCGGAGCAGGCGTCGCCGTGCGACATCCACACGGCCTGCTCGCCCGGGGTGCCCTCGAAGAGGGTGGAGGACGAGCGGGAGACGTGCAGTTCGGTACGGCCGTACTCGCGGGCGCCGGTGTTGTCGACGGTGCCGCCGAGGGTCTGCGCCATCAGCTGGAAGCCGTAGCACATGCCGAAGACGGGGACGCCGGCCTCGAACAGCTCACGGTCGAGGCGGGGGGCGCCCTCCTCGTAGACGGACGAGGGACCGCCGGAGAGGATGATCGCCGCCGGGTTCTTGGCGAGCATCTCGGCGACCGGCGTGGTGCTCGGCACGATCTCGCTGTAGACCCGGGCCTCGCGGACTCGACGGGCGATGAGCTGGGCGTACTGCGCGCCGAAGTCGACGACCAGGACGGTGTCGGGGGCGGCGGCAGTAGGAGTCGCTGATGACACGGGGGCCTTCCGGCGGTTTGGGCGGGGTCTCTGTGCTGTCCAATTCTACCGAGGTGGGCGTGGGACCGGTCCCGTCACTTCTACCGAGGTGGGTACCGGCCCGCCGGCTGCCATGGTCGTGCTGCTTGAGCTGACGCAGCGACTTCCCAGGCGCCCCGGGCCGACAAGGCCCGGGGCGCCTGTCGTTTCCCTCCGGGCCAGGTCGCTCCGGGGCATCCGCACCCACCACACAGGAGCCCCCATGACCGCCACCGACGTGACCGGCGCCCGTACCCCCGAGGCGGCCGGCGTGATCACCGGCGCGCGTGACCGCATCGACGCGCTCGACGACCGGATCATCGGTCTCATCCAGGAACGGGTCGCCGTGTCCGCAGTGATCCAGGAGGCCCGGATCACCTCCGGCGGCCGGCGCGTGAACCTGTCCCGCGAGATGGAGATCCTCGACCACTACCGGCAGGCTCTCGGCAAGCCCGGTACGTCCCTCGCCATGACGCTCCTCGAACTCTGCCGGGGTCGCATCTGAGTTCGGTGCTCCTCTCACTCGTACGGCGCGTGACCGGCCGCTGACGGCTTCGTTGGTCCCGATGTCCGTTCCAGCCAGGGGCGGGCCCGGAAGAACCACGCGTGGCTCACTGGAGCGATGAGGCGTACGGATCGTGCCGTGCGCCGTGGGACCTCGCTCCGGGGATGTGACCGGACGGCAGGGGACAGCAGCCCGGTCACCCATGAGAACGGCCGGCCCCGGGGACGCTCGGGGCCGGCCGGCGGAAAAGTCAAAAAACGTAAGGGCTGGGTCAAACGGTTGCGGGCGCCGCGTTCATCCAGCACGATGCGTAGAAAGCCCCAAGTCCCGCCGGGGACAATGGCATTGCACCACCTTGACCTGCTTTGACCTGCTGTGCGGCGTTACGCCCCCACCGACCGCCAAAGGTTCAGACCAGTCGCACGCCCCGCGTGCGCCCCGGCGGCCACCCGGCGCGGACACGGGCGCTCGACAAGCCAGCGGCGCGACCCCCCGGCGCCGCTCCACAGGCACCGGCGCTGCCCTGACGCCGGTGCTGACGATAAAGAAGGGCCTCGCGGATCCGTCCCGCGGGGCCCTTCGTCGTGCCCGGGGTCACGGGGCCGCCCGGTGGGCGCGACGGACGCTCGCACGGGCCCGCACCCTGTGACGTATGCCACATAAAGAGTCTGTGAAGAGAGGGCAACTCTTCACAGGCTTCGCCAGTCACACGTAGCGAACTCAGGGCCATAAGCCGCTCCCCCATGCGGAAGGCCTCCTCAACCGCGTCGCGGCCTTGCTGTCGCGACGCACCGGAATCATCGAGGTCTTTTCATGAAGCTCCGCCGGGCCATGGTCACCATGGCCGCGACCGCCGTTCTCGCGCCGCTGGCCCTGCTGTCGGCGCCGGGCGCCTTCGCGGAGGAGAGCGCCTCGCCGAGCGCGTCGTCGTCCGAGAGCACCTCCGCCTCGCCGTCCGACTCGGCGAGTTCCTCGGAATCCGCCTCCGCGTCCGAGTCCGCGTCCGCCTCCGAGTCCGCGTCGGGCTCGGCCTCCGCGTCCGCCTCACAGGGGACGGCGTCGGCTTCCGCGTCGTCGTCCGCGTCCTCGTCGCCCACCGGGGAGCCGTCGGAGTTCCCCGACGACTGTCCGGTCGACGAGGACGGCGTCGACGTGGACTCCCAGCTGGAGCTGTCCGTGTCCGGCCTGCCCGGCAAGATCGTGGCGGGCAGCGGCCGCCACCCCTTCACTCTCACCGCCGCCAACCACAGCGACAAGGCTCTGGGCACCGTGCAGTGGCTCGCGGCAGTCGACAACGACTCGATGAGCGACGACGAGCGGACCTGGCTGAGCACCTACGCCAAGATCGAGTACTACGACCCGGCGACCAAGGCCTGGGACTCGATCGCGGACGAGTTCGGCAACGGCTTCTACTTCGGCCAGACGGAACTCGGCCCCAAGGAGACCGTCGACATCAAGCTGCGCGTCGACATCACCGCGAAGGCCCCGGCCGGTGACGGCTTCACCCTGGGCCTCGGCGGCTACGTCGACTCGGAGAAGAACTGCGTACACAGCTCCTTCGCGCTCTACGAGTTCACCGTGCTCAAGCCCGGCAGCGGCAACGACGACCCGGGTGAGGCAAAGCCGGGCGACGGCAAGGCTCCCGCGGGCGGCAAGCAGCCGCAGGGTGGCGCCAAGGAGATCCCCGCGACCGGCAGCCTCGCCGAGACCGGCTCCGGATCGGCTCTGCCGATGATCGGGCTCGTCGGCGGGGTCGCGGTCGTCGCCGGTGCGGGCGCGGTGTTCACCGCGCGCCGCCGCAGGACACAGGCGTAGGCCTGAACCGGCCTTAGGGCCACCGGGAAGAGGGACCTGCGCTCGGAGGGGGGCGCAGGTCCCTTTTTCATGTCCCGCTACTTCTTCGGCGGCACCGTCGGCATGCCCAGGAACGGCAGCCGCAGCGCCGCGAACGCCTCCGCCGGGACCACCGGGTCACGCGGCTCCACCGGCTTCAGACGCTCGTACGCCGCTCCCTGCGCGGGGCGCGGGTCCTGCTCGCCCTTGTTCGGCCAGTACGACATCGCGCGCTCGGCCTGGGCCGTGATCGTCAGGGACGGGTTCACACCAAGGTTCGCCGAGACGGCCGCGCCGTCCACGACCGAGATGCCCGGGTGGCCGTAGAGGCGGTGGTACGGGTCGATGACGCCGGTCTCGCGCGAGTCACCGATGGGGCAGCCGCCGAGGAAGTGCGCGGTGAGCGGGGTGCCCATCAGCTCGCCCACGTTGGAGCCGGCGAAGCCGTTGATGTCGGCGGCGATCGCGGTGGCCGCCTCCGAGGCCGCCTTGATCTGCTTGGGATTGGGGCTGCCGTGTCCCTGGCGCGCGGTGAGCAGCCCCCTGCCCACGCCCGAGGGTTTCAGATACGTCGTCAGCGAGTTGTCCAGGGACTGCATGACCAGGCCGATGATGGTCTTCTCCGACCAGCGGCGGTTGGAGAGGGAGCGCAGCACGAGAACGGGATGGCGGGCGGCGTTCGCCAGCCAGCCGGCCACCCGCGACGAGCCTTCCGCGTACGGCACCTGGAGGATCGACAGGCTGCCCATCGAGTTGGAGCCCTTGCCGTAGCGGACCGGCTCGATGTGGGTGACGGGGTCCGGGTGGATCGAGGACGTGATGGCGACCCCGCGCGTGAAGTCGGCCTTCGCCTGTCCGGTCGCCCTGCGGTAGCGGCGGTCGTCGGTCTGGGCGCCGACCAGCGCCTCCGAGTTGGTGCGGGTCAGCTCACCGAGCTTGTCGGAGAGGTACGGCAGTTGGTGGCCCGCCTTCATGCGGTGCAGCAGGGTCTGGGTGCCGTAGGTGCCGGCGGCGAGGACGACCCGGCGGGCCGTGAAGGTGCGCCCGCTCGCCCTGCGGCGGCCGTCGGTCGGGAGGGTCGCCACCGCGTACCCGCCGCGTGAGTCGTCGGTGACCGACACGACCGTGGTGAGGGGGTGGACGACGGCGCCCGCCTTCTCGGCGAGGTAGAGGTAGTTCTCGTTGAGGGTGTTCTTCGCGCCGCGCCGGCAGCCGGTCATGCACTCGCCGCACTCGTTGCAGGCATTGCGGGCGGGGCCCGCGCCGCCGAAGTAGGGGTCCGCCACCTGCTCGCCCGGCCGTGCCGTGACCGACCCGTCGGCGTCCTGACCGTCCCCGAAGAACACGCCCACCGGCGCCATGTGGAAGGTGTCGCCCACGCCCATCCGCTCGGCCGCCGCCTTCAGGTGCACGTCGGACGGGGTCATCGTCGGGTTGAGGCGCACGCCGAGCATGCGTTTGGCCTGGTCGTAGTAGGGGGCCAGCTCCTCCTGCCAGTCCGTGATGTGCCGCCACTGCGGGTCGTCGAAGAAGGGCTTCAGCGGGACGTACAGGGTGTTGGCGTAGTTGAGGGAGCCACCGCCTACGCCCGCGCCGGCCAGCACCATGACGTTGCCCAGCAGATGGATGCGCTGGATGCCGTACATACCGAGCTTGGGGGCCCAGAGGTAGTTCTTCAGGTCCCAGGAGTTCTTCGGGAGCGACTCGCGGGTGAACCGGCGGCCGGCCTCGAGGACGCCGACCCGGTACCCCTTCTCCGTGAGGCGGAGCGCGGTGACCGAACCGCCGAAGCCGGATCCCACGACGATGACGTCGTAGTCGTAGGCGGCGTCGATGGCGTCGTCCATGGCGTCGTCCACGGCAGTGACGTGGGCGTCGGCGTCCTGGCGGCCCGGTCCGTCCTCGTCCTGGATCTGGGCGGAGTTCTCCTGTGACACGTGCTCTCCTCGTTGAGAACGGGTGCTGTCTAGCGGAAGCGGAACGCCTTCATCAGGCGCAGGCTGCGGCTCATGAACTCCGCGTACTTCTCGTCGTCCATCCCCAGGGACGGCGCCATCGGCAGCAGCCGCTGCTGGGCCACCGTCTGGGCCTCCGTGTACTTCAGGATGCCCTCGGAACCGTGGCGGCGGCCGAGGCCGGACTCCTTCATGCCGCCCATGGGCGACTGGACGCTGCCGTAGGCGGGCGCGTAGCCCTCGTTGACGTTGACGGTGCCGGTGCGCAGGCGGGCGGCGACCGCGCGGCCGCGGCGGCCGTCCTTCGTCCAGACCGAGGAGTTCAGGCCGTACGGCGTGGAGTTGGCGAGGTCGACGGCCTCGTCCTCCGTCGTGAAGCGGTAGATCGAGACGACCGGGCCGAAGGTCTCCTCGCCGCAGACGGACATGGGTTCCGTCACGCCGTCGAGGATCGTCGGCTCGAAGAAGTACGGGCCGATGTCGGGGCGGGCGACCCCGCCGGCGACGACCTTGGCGCCCTTGGCGACGGCCTCCTCCACATGCCGGGACACGGTCTCCAGCTGGCGTTCGCCGACGAGGGAGCCCATGTCGGCGCCGTACGCGAGGGAGGTGCCGAGGCGCATGGCCTTCGTGCGGGCGGCGAAGCGCTCCAGGAAGGCGTCGGCGATCGACTCGTGGACGTACAACCGCTCGATGGAGATGCAGAGCTGGCCGGCGGAGGAGAAGCAGGCGCGGACCGCACCGGCGGCGGCCTTCTCCACGTCGGCGTCCGCCAGGATCAGCATGGCGTTCTTGCCGCCGAGTTCGAGGGAGACGCCGACCAGGCGGGCGGCGGCGCCCTGCGCGACCTCACGGCCGGTGCGGGTGGAGCCCGTGAAGGAGACATAGTCGGCGTGCCGGACGACCTCGGGGCCGACGACCGGGCCCTCGCCGATGACGACCTGGAAGACCTCGGCGGGCAGCCCGGCCTCGATGAGCAGGTCACGGGCCCACAGCGCGGTGAGGCAGGTCTCGGTGTCGGGCTTCATGACGACCGCGTTGCCCGCGACGAACGCGGGCAGCGCGTCGCCGACGGAGAGTTCGAGCGGGTAGTTCCAGGGGGCTATCTGGCCGACGACACCGCGCGCGTGGCGCAGTTCGGTGACCTTCGTCAGCGTCGGCATCGCGCCCGCGTGCCGCTTCGGCCGCAGGTAGGAGGGGGCCTTGCGGCCGTAGTGGCGGGCGGCGACCGCGACCGCCTGCACCTCCTCGTGGGCGTGCAGGCGCGCCTTGCCGGTCTCCAGCTGGATCAGGTCGAGGACCTCGCCCTGACGCTGGAGCACCAGGTCGTGGAAGCGCAGCAGGACCGCGGCCCGTTCCCGCACCGGCACCTGTTCCCACACCGCCTGCGCTGCACGGGCCGCGGTGAACGCCCGCTGTACGTCCTCGGGGGTGGACTCGGGCAGGTCGGCGAGCTTCTCGCCGGTGAACGGCGTGTGGTTCGCCGTACGCCCGGAACCGACGACGCCCTTGGTCAGCTGGGCGACGAGCTGGGGGGTGACCACGTCGGCGGCGGTGCGGGCGCCGGCGGGGGTGGGGGCGAGGGGGTTGGTACCGGTCTTCTCCGGCGCCTGCGAGTCCGTCATGAGCCGCAGAGTATGACGTGGGGAAGGCTTTTGGTACCCGTCGGTAATGGGGATTCACCGACCGCACACATGACGCCAGTGGTCACTGGCAACGAACCAGCTGATCAGCCGGTTGTGCGGGAAGGTTCACTGTTCTACGAAATGTTCCCCGGGACGTTCGACGGGACGTTCTGTGGGACGTTCTGTGGGACGTCTACGGAACGTCTACGGAACGTCGATACGCAGCCGGTCGCGGGCCGCCTTGAAGACCGCCGCGCCCTGTTTCTCCTCCGGAGTGCCCTTCGGCATGTCGACCCGCAGCTCGTACATCCGACTGTCGTCGGTGAGCACGAACAGCTCCATCACACGGGTCGGCGAGGTGTCCCGGCCGTAGGCGGTGTCGGCGAGCACGGCCTCGTGCCCCTGGAAGGTGGTCCGGGTCGTCTGCGTGCGCGCGTCGCCCTCGTAACCGTCCCAGGTCTCATGCGCCTCGGCCGCCCGCCCGAGCGGCGACCCCGGCGCCCTGTCCCACTGCGTGAGGCGTACGTCGACGGAGCCGGCCGAGTAGACGACGAGCCGCGGCTGCTCGTCGGCGCCGCCCTGCCGGGCGAACTCGCGGTACTCGGCGGGGAGGGAGAGGACGGCACCCATCCCGGGCTCGGGGTGGGCCGTCCACGCGGCCGGGGTGGGGACGGAGGTGGCGCTCGCAGAGGGCGCGGGGCTGGAGCTGCGGGTGGCGGTCGGCTCGGTGGCCGCCCCGCTGTCGGCGTCCAGGAGAAGGGGGGCGCCCAGGCCCGCACCGGCGAGGACGAGGACGGCGAGGAGGGTGAGGGGGGCGCGGCGCCGGAGGAGGGAGGCCGGTCCGGGGGCGGAGTCGAGGGTTGGGGCGGGGGCCGACTGCGCGGGTTGGTCGGCCGAGGGCTCGGGCGCGGGCTGTGGGTCGGTGGACTCCTCGGGCTCCTCGGGCTCCCCCGGAGGTTCCGCGGGCTGCGGTTCCGCCTCCGCGCCGATCCGTATCGTCCCCACGTCGTCCCCGAACTCCCGCAGCCGGGCCGTGTCCTGCGGCTCCGTCGGCTCGGCGGTGGCGGACGGTGTCGGCCAGCCGTTCAGGGTCGCCGCCTCCAGCGCCTCCGCCACCTCCGCCGGGTGCGGCCGTCGGCCGGGGTCACGGGCGAGGAGGCGTACGAGGAGAGGGGCGAGGGGACCGGCCTGCTTCGGCTCGGGCAGGTCGGCGGCGAGGATCGCGGCGAGCGTGGACTCCACCGTCGTACGGCGGAAGGGGGACCAGCCCTCGACTGCGGCGTACAGCAGGACGCCGAGGGACCACAGGTCCGAGGCGGGGCCGGCGCCCCGGCCGGACATCCGCTCGGGGGCGATGAACTCCAGGGAGCCGACGAACTCGCCGCTGAGGGTGAGGGACTCCTCGCCCTGGATGTGCGCGATGCCGAAGTCGGTGAGGACGACACGGCCGTGCGGGCCGAGCAGCACGTTGGCGGGTTTCACGTCCCGGTGGACGATGCCGACGGCGTGCGCGGCGCGCAGCGCGCCCAGGACGGCGAGGCCGATCCGGGCGGCCTCGACCGCGTCCAGCGGGCCGCGTCGCAGCACCTCGTGCAGGGACTCGCCGCGCACCAACTCCATGACGATCCACGGCAGTCCGTCCCGCAGGCCCTCGCCCTCCTCGACGACGACGTCGTGGATGGAGACCGCGGAGGGATGGTCGACGCGGGCGGCGGCGCGGGCCTCCCGGTAGAGCCGGTGGGCGGCCCGGCGGTGGGACTCGTCCTCGGGGTCCCCCGGCAACCGGGGTTCCTTGACGGCCACTTCACGCTCCATGAGCAGGTCGCGGGCCCGCCACACGGTGCCCATGCCGCCGGAGCCGATGCGTTCGAGCAGCCGGTAACGCCCGCCGACGGTACGGCCGTTGGCGCCTCCGCGGTCCCCGTCGTCACTCATGGCACATGCCTACCACGAGCGGCGCGTCAGAGCTTGTCCACCTCGAGGTGGGCGATCGCCGTAGCCGCGACCTCCTGGCCCCGCTCCGTGAAGTCACCCTTGCCGGGGTAGGCGATGGTGAGCTTGTACATGTCGCCCGCGGTGGACTTGTAGTAGAGCGTCCGCATCTCGCGGGGACGGGGGTTCTGGCTGTCGTCGGTGGTGTAGACGACCGTGTTCTCGGCGGCCGGCCTGCCCTGGTACTCGGCGTTGGCGACCGGCGCGGTCTTCGGCCCCTTCGGCATGTCGAAGTCGTAGCTGCCGTTGGTCTTGAAGTCGTCGTTGTCCTCGTACATCTCGGCGGCCGCGGAGTCCTTGATTGCGCCGGCGGTGTCCTCCGCCTTGCGCTCGACGGTCAGGACGATCGAGATGGCCCCGCTCGGGTCGGTGAAGCTGACCCAGTGATCGTCGTCCGACGTCCGGTCCGGCTTGCCGAGCACGTAGTCCTCCGGCACCGCCAGCGTCGCGGTGACGTCCTTCTCGGCGCTCGTCTTCCAGTCGGCGGGCAGCCCGCCGCCGGTGGAGGGGTCGGCGACGACCAGCCAGACCGCGACCGTCGCGGCGACGACCGTCGCACCGAGCCCGGTCCAGAACAGCCGGGTGCCGACCCGCAGGCCCCAGCCGGAGCGCCCGGCACTGGCCTTGACGGCCCAGCCGCCGATCGGGCCCTGTGTGTCTCCGGCCAGGGCCACGGGCGCGGTCACCACCTGGGTGGGTGCCGGGGCGGGCGGGTTCGCGGCGCGTTCCAGGAGGGCGCGGACCTGCGCGGCCTGCGGGCGGCGGGCCGGGTCCTTCTCCAGCAGGCCGTTGATGGCCTCGGCGAGCGGGCCCTGCGCGGCGGCGGGCGGCGCGGGCGCGGCGTTGAGGACGGACTGGAGGGTCGCCGGGGTGTTGCTGCGGCGGAACGGCGAGACGCCCTCCGTGGCCGCGTACAGCACCACGCCCAGCGACCACAGGTCGGACGCCGGGCCGGGGCGCTGGCCCAGCACCCGCTCGGGCGCGATGAACTCGGGCGAGCCGACGAAGCCGCCGGTGTCGGTGAGGTTGGTCTCGCCCTCGATCTGGGCGATGCCGAAGTCGGTGAGGACGACCCGGTCGTGCCGCCCGAGCAGCACGTTGTCCGGCTTCACGTCCCGGTGCAGGATGCCCGCCGCGTGAGCGGCCTCCAGCGCGCCGAGCACCTCCAGGCCGATCCGGGCGGCCTCGCGCACGCCCAGGGTGCCCTCCTCCAGGGCCGCGCCGAGCGACCACCCGTTGACCAGCTCCATCACGATCCACGGCTGCCCGTCGACGACCGCGACGTCATGGACGTTCACGACGGACGGATGGTCGAGCCGGGCCGCGGCCCGCGCCTCACGCCGCATGCGCTCGAACGCGTTGGCCCGTTCACGTTCGGGAAGATGGTCCGGTACGCGCGGCTCCTTGACCGCGACCTCCCGGTCCACCGTCTCGTCCTTGGCCCGCCACACGGTGCCCATGCCGCCGTGCCCGAGCTTGGCGAGGAGCCGGTAGCGGCCCGCGATGAGCCGCCCGACACCGGGTTCCTGCGGGGCGGAGGCGACCTGGGTGGGCAGCGCGTAGGGGTTGTCGGAGTGCGGGACCTGAGGCGATTGCGGAGGACGGTGCGCATCCGCCTGCCGAGGTGGTTGCAGAACAAAACTCGTCGTCTCGTCGGCCCCGTGGCCCGGTCCCCCGTTGTGGCTCATGCGTCCATCAATATCGCGCCACGCGGGCCGATATCCACCAGCGGCGCTCACCGGTCACAGACCCGTGACTCAGGCCGCCCTTTATCTCCTCTTTATTCCGGTACGAGCGTGTCGACCGCCACGTCGAAGTACTCCCGTGCCTCGCGCGCCTTCCCGACCGGCGCCGACACCCACACGTCGTACAGCCGCCCGCCGTCCTCCCAGCACAGGTCGTACGTGTGCCGGGCGCCCTCCGCCGCGTCGAAGCCGTTCCAGGTGAACTCCCAGAGAGCGGCCGGCCGTCCGGCGCGGGTGGTCTCGGTGACGTGGCCGTCGCGGTAACCGGGGTTGGTCTCCGGGCCCTTGGCCGCGGCCCGCTCCATCACGCCCAGGGGGCCGCCGGGTTGGGGCACGGTGATCTTCACGCCGAGCCGGAAGACCTGCCCCGGGGAGACGTAGAAGATCCGCTCGCCCTGCGGGTCACGGGTGAACCCCTCGGGTACGGCGAGCGCGAACCCGGCCGGGTCGTCGACGACGCGATATCCGGAGGGGGCGGTGGGGTGCTCCGGGGAGGGAGTGGGCCTGGGCATGCCGCTGGCAGTGCCGCTGGACGTCGTACCAGCCGTACCCGCCGTACCAGCCGTACCCGTCGACCCGCTCGGCCCTCCCGGTGCCGAGGTCGACGGCGTGTCGCCCCCGTTGCCGTCGCGGTCGAGCAGCAGTGCCGCCGCGGACACGCCCGCGCCCGCCAGCGCGGCGACCAGCAGCGCGGCCACCAGCACGCCCCTCGTGGACCGTTCGCGGAGCGGTGGGTCCGAGGCGAGGCGTGCGGGCCGCTGACGCGGAAGGTCGGCCTGCGTGGGCGTGTACCCGGTCCGGCCCGACGGTGTACGCCCGGTGTCCAGGAAGGCGCGCAGCATCCGCTCGGCCTCCTCCGCGTCCAGCCGCCGGTCCGGATCCCGCTCCAGCAGCCCCCGTACGACCGGCAGGAGCGGCTCGGCCTGCGGCGGCGTACGGATGTCGGCGAAGACGACGGCGTGCAGGATGCCGCCGAGCGAGTCGCGGCGGAACGGCGACTCGCCGCTCAGCGCCGTGCACAGCAGCGCGCCCAGCGACCACAGGTCGGACGCGGGACCGGTCCGCTCCCCGGACATGCGCTCCGGCGCGGTGTACTCGGGCGAGCCGACGAAGGAGCCCGTCTCGGTGAGGGTGGTGGCGCCCGCGACCTGCGCGATGCCGAAGTCCGTGAGGACGGCGCGGCCGGTGGCCGAGTCGACCAGGACGTTCGCGGGCTTGATGTCCCGGTGCAGCACCCCGGCGGCGTGCGCGGCACGCAGGGCGCCGAGCAGGTCGGCGCCGATCCGGGCGGCCTCGCGCGGGTCGATGGGACCACGCTCGGCGATCCGGTCGGCCAGCGAGCCGCCCTCGATCAACTCCATGACGATGTACGGCCGTTCGTCCTCCTCGACGACGTCGTGCACCACGATGATGTGCGGGTGGCTGAGCTGGGCGACCGCACGGGCCTCGCGCAGGGTCCGGTCGCGGCGCGCGCGGGCCTGGTCGGTGGACAGGGAGTCGTCCTGGACCAGCTCCTTCACCGCGACACGCCGTCCCAGCAGGCGGTCCGTGGCCCGCCAGACGATCCCCATGCCGCCGCGCCCGAGCCTCGCCTCCAGCCGGTAGCGGCCCGCGATGACCCGGACGTCGTCCCCCTCGGTCCCCATGCGCCCATCATGCCCCACCGGACGCCGCGCCTCCGGGGCGCCGATTGGCCAACTCCCGGACGGGGCCGACCCCGCCGGAGCAGGGACCGGGTTCAGGAGGTGCTCGGCGGCTCCCGCCAGCTCTGGAGCACCGAGGTGAACTGCCGGGCGGTGCGCGCCCAGTCCTTCGCGGGCGAGGACATGTAGATGACGTACTCGGTGCCGTCCCGGGAGATGTACGTCTCCTCGATCGCGCGCCGCGGACCGGGGAAGTCCGTGTCCTTGGCGAGCGCGGTCCAGGTGTACTCCCACTCGGCGCCCTCGCGGTCGCGGTAGGTGTTCCGCTCCAGGGTGACCCGCTCGTAGTCGGCCAGCCCCTGGAGCTGCTGTTCGAGGTCGATCTGATGGGCGTAGGGGTCGTCGAAGTCCGGGGAGGCGTCGATGGCGATGCGGACGAAGTGCTTGCCGCCGTCGGGCGAGTAGTCGATCTGCTGGAGATCGCCGTCGTCCTGGTACACCGACCGCTCCCAGCCCCGGGGCAGCGAGAGCCCGAAACCGAGGGGGTCGTCGATGTCCTCCCAGGAATCGGAGCCGGTGCCCTGCCCCGACGCCTTGCCGTTGGGGGTCTGGCTGGGGCTCGCGGTGGGGCTCGGCGAGCCGGACCCCTGCGCCGTACCGTCGTCGCCCCACGTCCGCAGCGCCACCGCCGTACCGCCCCCGACCAGCGCGGCGACGACGACCACGAGCGCGAGGGTACGCAGCCGGCGACGCCGGGGCGGCTTCGGGGGCGGCGCCGACCGGCCGGATCCCAGCCCTGTCGGGCCGATGGCGGTCGGGCCGACGGCGACGGGCTGGGCGTGCGTGCCCGAGGCGGCGACGACGGGAGTAGCCGCCCCAGCGTACGGACCGGAGGGCGGGTACGGCGTGCCGACGGTATGAGCGGCTCCGGGGTGCGTGGATCCGGACGGGTACGGCGTGCCGCCGCCGTTCGTGACGTGGGGAGCCCCGCCGGTCGTGCCGCCGCCCTGCGTGCCGTGCCCCGTCCGCCCCGCGTACTGCGTCGGTATGTATGCCTGCGCCTCGTCGGGCCGGCGGCCCTCCGCCGCCTCCGCGAGCAGCCGTTCCGTACCGGCCGTGTCGGGCCGGGCGGCCGGGTCCTTGCGCAGCAGCGCCGCGATGACGGGCGCGAGCGGGCCGGCGTACCGGGGCTCGGCGGGCTCCTCCTCGACGACCGCCTGCATCGTGGACAGCGGCGAGGTGCGGCGGAACGGCGAGCGGCCCTCCACCGCCGTGTACAGCGTGGCGCCGAGCGCCCACAGGTCGGAGGACTGGCCCGGGTCGTGGCCGCGGACCCGCTCGGGGGCGAGGAAGTCGACGGACCCGACGACCTCTCCGGTGCGGGTGATGGTGGTGTCGCCGTCGATCTGGGCGATGCCGAAGTCGGTGAGCAGGACCCGGCCGTCGTCGGAGAGGAGCACGTTGCCGGGCTTGACGTCACGGTGCAGGACGCCCGCGGAGTGCGCGGCGCGCAGGGCACGCAGCACCCACAGGCCGATCCGGGCGGCCTCGGTCGGCTCGACGCGCCCGTCCTCCTTGACGGCGTCGGCCAGCGAGCGGCCCTCGACCAGCTCCATCACGATCCAGGGGCGGCCGTCGTGTTCGAGGACGTCGTGCACGGTGACGACGGCGGAGTGGTTGATCCGCGCGGCCGCACGGGCCTCGGCCCTGGTGCGCGCCAGCAGGACCGTACGGTCGCTCTCCGACACGTAGAGCGCGGCGGTCAGCTCCTTGAGGGCGACGGCCCGGTGCAGCAGCTCGTCGTGCGCCCGCCATACGCGGCCCATGCCGCCGCTGCCGATGGCGTCCACGAGCCGGTAACGGCCCGCGACGAGCAGGCCCTGCATCTGATTCACGTTGCCCCGCAATGCTCTTGACAGGGTCAGCGTAAAGACCGGTCCGCGTCCGGGGAACCAGCGGGGGGCCAAGGAAACCGCACTGTGACGGTTGTCGCTTCTGCCTCCGCGAGTCGGCCGGGCAACCGGAGGCGTTACTGACCGGTCGCTCAGCCCGTGTAGCGGTAGCTGGCCGACGCCTGCTCGAACAGCCGCGTGACCTCGTCCCGCTCGGCCTCCGGGCCGCGCAGCTGCACGACGTGATACCGCCCGTCGAGGAGCAGCGCCACATTACGCACGAACAGCTCGCGCCCGTCACCACCGGTCCAGGTGAATTGCCCCTCGGCCGAGATCCGTCCGCCCACCTCGATGGTCCGCAGCCCGGAGGCGGTGGCCCAGCTGGAGTCGCGGTACGGCTGCAACTCGCTCTCCTTCTCCCGCTGGTACACCATCGGGTCGCTGCCGTACTGAGCGGCGGTGTCCCGCCCCGGCACCACGATCAGCTCGAAGCCGGCGTGCGTGTAGACGACCTGGCCGCGGCCGTTCTTCGGGGTACGGTCCCAGCCGTCGGCGACGGCGAGCTGGAAGCCCTCGGCGTCCTTGCGCAGGGTGAAGCCGCCGGGCAGACCGCCGGACTGCGTCTCGGTGGCCCCGGAGGCCGACTCGGAGGGGCTGTTGCCCGATGCCGGGGGGCTTCCGTCGTCGGGCCGGGGCTCGCTGCTCGCGTCGGGCGCCGGGTTCACCTGGCCCGCGGCACCGGTCCGCTCCGCGCCGCCCGCGCTGCCGGTGCCCTCCTCGTCGGCCTTGGGCATGAACATCACGGCGTACGCGACCGCCGCCGCCAGCACGAGCAGCACCACCACGACCAGTGTCCGGCCCAGGCTGCGCGGCGAACGTCCCGTCTCCGCCCGGCCCCGCTTGTGCCGCCCGTGCGCCGCGGGCAGCCCGGCGCGCCGTCTGCGCACCAGCTCGCCCTTGCGTCGCACGATCGGCAGCCGGCGCGGGTCGGTGGGCGGTGCGGCGACGACGTAGGTGCCCGCCTCGGGTTCGGGCGCCGAGCGCACCAGTGAACGCAGCCAGCCGCGCAGCTCCTCGAAGCCCAGCCGCTCGGTGGGGTCCTGACGCAGCAGCGACTCCACGACCGGCCGGAGCGGGCCGCACTCCTCGGCGAAGGCGGGCGGCTCGGCGCAGACCAGCTGCACCAGCTCGGCCGTCGACTCCTCCGGATAGGGGGCGTGCCCCTGCACGGCGCGGAACAGCAGCGCGCCGAGCCCCCACAGGTCGGTCGCGGGCCCGATGGGCGCGGCCAGTTGCCAGTTCTCGTGCACGGGACCGGCCTGCTCCGGCGCCCACCGCTCCGTGACGGGCCCGACGACGGCCATCCGCGCCTGGCGCGCCCGCTCGGCGGCCAGCGCCGTGGCCGGACCGCGCCGCACGGCGGCCCCGGCGGCGGACTCGTCCCACCGCGTCCCGGCAGGTGCCCCGCCGGCCTGCGCCGGCACGGGCACCGCGCCGGTCCCGAGCCCCATCGGGGCGGGTGCGCCGGCCACGCGGTAGGGATCGGCGATCTGCCCAGGAGGCATACCCCCCACGCCACCCGGCCCCTGCTCCCGACCACTCCCGAGGACGTACGGCGACGGCGACGCGCCCGCGATACCGGTCCCGGTGTCGCCCTCGACGGGAGTGCGGGCACCCGGCAACGCCGTCCGGCCGCCCTGCTGCGCCTCGTGGACCCGCGCCGCGGCCCGTGCGCCCGCGCGGTAGGCGGCGATGGCCCCGGCCCGCGCGGCACGGATGTCCCCGCCCGTCTCCACGGGTCTGCGGACCATCGCCCCGGAGGCGCCGTGCGCCGGCTCGGCTGCCGCGGCGGGCAGCCCACCGGCGGCCCGCGCCTCGATCGCCGCCCGTCGGGCGGCCTCGGGATCCACGCCGCCGACGCCGCCGACAGCAACGGTCCCGTCGGCACCTCGCCCCGGTCCCGGAACACCGGGCCCACCGGTCCCGGCACCTCCCCGGCCGCCGTGCGGCTGCTGCTCCTGCTGCTCGTGCGCCTGTACCTGTACCTGTTCCTCGTCCACCGGCACCGGGTCGTACCCGCACAGCGCCTCTTCCGCCGCGCCGACCGCCAGCCCGGTCAGCATGACCCGGCCGTCGTCGCAGACGAGCACCGTGCGCGCGGTGATGTTCCGGTGCACCCAGCCGTGCGCGTGCAGCACCCGCAGCGCCATGAGCACGTCGGAGGCGACCTCCGCCGCCCGGTACGGCGTCAGGGGCTTCTCGGCGAGCAGAGCCGCCAGCGGCCTGGCGGACACCAGTTCGCTGACGACCCACAGGGAACCGCCTTCGGCGAACACGTCGAAGACCTGGTCGAGCCGCGGGTGGTCGGGGATGCTCGCGGCGGCCTGCGCGGCCTCCACGGCCCGCCGTACGACGGGATCGGCGGGGCGTCGCGTACTCGCGCCCACGCCGGTGCCCCTAGGGGGCCGGCGCGCGCCGCGCTCCCTCGCCGTGAACCCCTCGGGCAGGCCCTCCGCGTCGAGCACCTCGGCCTCGACGACCTCCGGCAACGGAACCTGCCGGACCAGGACTTCCTGCCCGCTGTAGGTGTCGAAGGCCCGGGTCTCGGCGAGTTCGTACTCGTCGGACGGCGGCAGCGGCAGGCGGTAGCGGTCGGCGAGTACCCGTCCCGCATAGTCGTCCACGTTGCCTCCCCCGGCCGCCCGGTCGGTCAAATCCGTTCGCCACACGGACCGTTCCTGCCGGATCCAGCCGGACAGCCGGATGCGTACGGTCCGCAGCCACTCACGATACGTGCCGGAGGCAACCCGCAAAGAGGGGATGCGAGATCTGGACGCACCGAACCCCAACCGGACGCCTGCGAGGGGCGTGCCGAGCGCGGGTTGCCGTCCCGCGCTACTTCTTCGGCGTGAACGTCTTCGTGAGTGTCTCCCAGGTGCTCACCCGCAGATCGCCGTCCCACGCGGCGGACTTCGCCGTGTACATCAGGGCATACCCGAGGTGGGCGTCGACCACGAATCCCCGGTCGATCGTCCGGTACGCGGTCCCGCTCTCCGAGTAGGTGAACTCCCAGTCAGCCGTGTTCCAGCCGCGGTAGTCCACCTTCACTATGTGGACCTTCTTGTACTGGGAGCGCTTCATGTAGCGCTCCTGGTTCTCCCAGTCCGCGACCGGGTCGTCCTTGGGCGTGGTCGTCCACCCGATCAGCAGCTTCTGCCCGTCGGGTCCGGTGAAACGGTCCCCCGCGCCACTCGTGGACTGGTACTTCCAACCGGTGGGCAGCCCGATCGTGTAGCCCTGCTGGCCCCCGTGCGTCGTCACAGCCGCTCCCGCTCCACCGGCGGAGGTGCCCGAACCGGAGCCGCCGGCCGCGGCGGTGCTGCTGGGCGAACTGCTGCCGGAGGCCGATCCGGACGTCGCGGACTGGGACGCCGAGCCGTCCGTCCGCGTCCCGCTGTCCTCGTCGTCCTTGGTGTCGGCGGCGGCGCTGTCACTGGCGACGGCCTGGGAGCCGCCGCCGCTCTTCGAGCCGTCCGCCTTGTCGTCGCCACCACCGAGGGTGAGGGCCAGCACGGTGCCGAGCACGGCGAGCGCCACCACGACGGCGATGATCACGAGCGTCCGCTTCGGCACCACGTCTGTCAGCGGCGCCCTGGGCACGGACCGCGGCGGCAGATCCGGCGGCGTCATCACGGGCCACCCGGAACTGCGCTGCGGCGTCCGCCCGTTCGCCCCGCGAACCTCCTGACCAGGGACCGCACCCGACGGGGTGCGGGACACCGGCACGGAGGCGGAGGCCGCGGCGGTCGTCACCTTCGCGGTGGTGGTGCCTTCGGCCTTGGTGGCGGCCACAGCCGCCGCCGAGGTCACGGCGCCGGTGGCCGCGCCACCCCGCGTCTCCTCCTGCGTACCCAAGGACCTCGATGCCCCCGGGGCCCCCGAAGCTCCCGGCCCGTTGGACGACTTGGCTCGACCGGCGGCGGCCGAGGTGGCCACCCCGGCCGCGACGGCGGCCTTCCGCACGGACCGCATGGCCCCGCGCAGCTTCTCGGCCGCCTCTCCACCGGACGAGCCGGAGGACGAACTCCCCTTGCCCTCCGGGCTGCCCGGCTGCATCGGCAAGGGCAACGGCACGACCTTCGTCGCATCCGCCGCCTCGGCCTCCCGGCGGTCCGGCGCGTGGATCACCGCGTTCAGCTTCGCCCGCGCTCCGGCGTCGTCGAGCCGCCGCACGGGATCCTTGGTGAGCAGGCCGTAGATGACGTCCCGCAGCGGACCCGCGTTCCTCGGCTCCTCCAGCGGTTCGGTCATCACCGCGGTGAGCGTCGCGATCGCGGAGCCCTTGTCGTACGGGGGTGTCCCTTCGACCGCCGCGTACAGCAGGCCGCCGAGCGACCACAGGTCGGCCGCCGGTCCGGGCTTGTGGCCGCGGGCGCGCTCCGGGGAGATGTAGGAGGGCGCGCCGACGAGCATGCCGGTCGAGGTGATGGACGGGTCGCCCTCGACCTGGGCGATGCCGAAGTCGGTGAGCACCACCCGGCCGTCCTCGGCGATCAGCACGTTCGACGGCTTCACGTCGCGGTGCAGGATGCCCTCGCGGTGGGCCGACCGCAGCACGTCGAGGATCGCGAGCCCGACCTCCGCCGCGCGCCTCGGCTCCAGCACGCCGTCCTCACGGATGACCTCGGCGAGCGACTTGCCCTCGACGAGCTCCATCACGATCCACGGCCGGTCGTCCTCCTCGACCACGTCGAAGACCGTCACCGCGCTGTTGTTGCGGATCCGCGCGATGGCTTTGGCCTCGCGCAGCGTCCGAGTGATCAGCCGGCGCTTCTCCTCGTCGTCGATGTTTCCCGGGAACCGCAGCTCCTTGACGGCGACCGTGCGTCCGAGGGTCTCGTCCTCGGCGCGCCACACCGTCCCCATGCCGCCGCGGCCGAGTACGTCTCCCAGCCGGTACCGCCCGGCGAGGAGACGTGCGCTCTTGTCCTGACGGGATGCTCCCGCCCGCTCCGCCTCCGACATGCGTCCCCTCATGCAACCCGCCCTGACAGAGCCTTCATTGTCTCTCACCCGACAAGTGCCCGACGCCCAGGGGGCCCTTCACCGCCCCTCAGGACCGGCGCATTCCGGCCAGAAGGTACAGCACAGTCCGGCCAACAAGCGGAACGAGCCCCGCCCGGTGCGCGAAAAGCCCTTCCGGGGGGCCTCACCTCGCCCCCCCCACCCACCGAAAGCCCACCCACGGACCCGGTGCGGCGCCTCCCCGCCCTCCCTGCATGATGGGCCACAGCGGGGACAGGAAGTCGAGGGGAGGGGAGGGGAGGGAACTCCGTGACACGACCGTTGCGCGCGCTCCTGGTCATGCCCGTGGCCGTGGCCCTCCTCGGTCCCACCACAGCCGACTCCCACCCGGCTCCCATCCCCCGCGCCGACGTCGCCGACGTCACCGACACCGTTGACGCCACCGACGCGCTCCTCCCCCTGCTTCGCACCCTGGGCAAGGCTCCCGCCGCCGCCCTGCTGGCCCGCGAGGAGAGCGGCACCCGCTTTGCCGGGTCAGGCTCGGGCATCTCCCGGTCCGACCACTTCCGGGCCGGCAGCATCACCAAGACCTTCCTCGCGACCGTCGTACTCCAACTGGCCTCCGAACAACGGCTGTCACTGTCCGACCCGGTGGAGCGGTATCTGCCCGGCCTGGTGCGGGGAGCCGGCAACGACGGGCGCGCGCTGACCGTGCGTTCCCTGCTGACCCACACCAGCGGCCTGTACGACTTCGCCCGGGACACCGGCGGCACCCGCCCCGTCACCCCTCTTCAGGCCATCCGTCTCGCGCTCACCCACCCTCCGGCCGACCGCGGCCGCTACGCCTACTCCAACACCAACTACGTCCTGCTCGGCCTGGTCGTCGAACAGGCCACCGGCCGCTCGTACGCCACGGAGGCCGAGCGCCGCATCCTCGATCCGCTGGGTCTGGACGGCACCTCCTTCCCCGGTTCCCGCACCTCTCTGCCCTCCCCGCACGGCCGTGCCTACGGCACGGACGGAACCGACGTCACCGAACTCGACCCACGGGTGGCCGGGGCCGCGGGCGAGCTGGTGACGACCCTCGCCGACCTGAACCGCTTCTACTCAGCCCTCCTGAGCGGCGAACTGCTCCCCTCGCACTGGCTGCACGAGATGCTCGACACCCGCACCGCACACGGCTCGTACGGCCTGGGGCTGATTCCGGCGCGGCTGCCCTGCGGAGTGACCGTGTGGGGGCACAACGGCCGGATCTCGGGCAGCTACGTGCGCACCGCGGCCACCGTCGACGGCCGTCATGTCCTCACCTTCCGCGTGAACACGACGGCGATGGCGGATCCCGGCCTCGAACCGGCCCTGCTCGCCGCCGAGTTCTGCCCTCGCACCTCTTGAAACGAGCCGGTTCCGAACTGAGATCCCGGTCCACGACACTCGTTCGAGTGAAGCGTGCGGGCGGTCCCGCCGAGGCAGCCCGATCCCGGTTGGCCTCACGCTCAGAACCGCGGCGCCCACTACGGCCCGACGACCGCCGTCTCACCACCGCCGTCTCACCACCGCAGCCTCACGTTCCCGGCCTCGGCCTCTGCCTCGGCCTCGGCCTCTGCCTGGGCCTGGGCCTCACTGCGGCACTATGTCCGGCGCCCCCAGCCGTGCCGCGTCCGCCGTCAGGTCGTCGGGCTGCCGTTGCGATTCCCGCTCGGCCTCCACCCGCTTCTCGTAGTGCTGTACCTCGCGCTCGATCTGGTCCTTGTCCCATCCCAGGACGGGCGCCATCAGTTCCGCCGCCTCGCGGGCGCTGCGGGTGCCCCGGTCGAAGGTCTCGATGGAGATGCGGGTGCGCCGGGTCAGCACGTCGTCCAGGTGCCGCGCCCCCTCGTGCGAGGCGGCGTAGACGATCTCGGCGCGCAGATAGTCGTCGGCGGCCCCGAGCGGCTCGCCGAGTGTCGGGTCGCCGGCGATGAGGTCGAGGAGTTCCTCGGCCATCGAGCCGTACCGGTTCAGCAGGTGCTCGACGCGCACCACATGCAGCCCGGTCCGGGTGGCGATGCGCGCTCGCGCGTTCCACAGCGCCCGGTAGCCCTCCGCGCCCAGCAGCGGCACCTCCTCGGTGACGCACTCGGCGACCCGCAGGTCGAGCCCGTGTACGGCCGCGTCGACGGCGTCCTTGGCCATCACCCGGTACGTCGTGTACTTGCCGCCCGCGACGACGACCAGCCCGGGTACGGGGTGGGCGACGGTGTGCTCCCGGGACAGCTTGCTGGTGGCGTCCGACTCGCCGGCGAGCAGCGGACGCAGACCGGCATAGACACCCTCCACGTCGTCGCGGGTGAGCGGCACCGAGAGGACGGAGTTCACGTGCTCCAGCAGATAGTCGATGTCGGCGCTGGACGCGGCGGGGTGGGCCTTGTCGAGGTCCCAGTCGGTGTCGGTGGTGCCGACGATCCAGTGCCGGCCCCAGGGGATGACGAACAGCACGGACTTCTCGGTGCGCAGGATCAGGCCGGTGGAGGAGTGGATGCGGTCCTTCGGCACGACGAGGTGGATGCCCTTGGACGCGCGGACGTGGAACTGTCCCCGCTCCCCCACCATCGCCTGTGTGTCGTCGGTCCACACGCCCGTGGCGTTGACGACCTGGCGGGCGCGGATCTCGTACTCCCCGCCCCCTTCGGCGTCCCGCACGCGTGCGCCCACGACCCGTTCACCCTCGCGCAGGAAGCTCGTGACACGCGCGCGGTTGGCGACCTTCGCGCCGTATGCCGCCGCCGTGCGCACCAGCGTGGCGACATAGCGGGCGTCGTCCATCTGGGCGTCGTAGTACTGGAGCGCGCCGACAAGCGCGTCTCTCTTCAAGGCGGGGGCGACACGCAGGGCGTGACGGCGGCTCAGGTGACGGTGGGCCGGCAGGCCCCGGCCGTGCCCGCGGGCCATCGACATCGCGTCGTAGAGCGCGACGCCCGAACCGGCGTACAGCCGCTCCCAGCCCTTGTGCTGAAGCGGATACAGGAACGGCACGGGCTTGACCAGGTGCGGTGCCAGCCGCTCCAGCAGCAGTCCACGCTCCTTCAGCGCCTCGCGGACGAGGACGAAGTCGAGCATCTCCAGGTAGCGCAGGCCGCCGTGGATCAGCTTGCTGGACCTGCTCGATGTGCCCGACGCCCAGTCCCGTGCCTCGACCAGACCCGTGGACAGGCCGCGGGTGACGGCGTCGAGGGCGGTTCCCGCGCCGACCACCCCGCCTCCCACGACCAGCACGTCCAGCTCGCGCTCGGCCATGGCCGCAAGTGACTCGGCTCGCTGCGCCGGCCCCAGTGTCGCTGTCCTCACCGCTGCCTCCCGCTGTCGGTCGCGCCGGCCGCGCCCTTCAGAACGAGGCCCGGCCCGTATCCCCCATGCCCCAATGGTGACCGTCTTGCCCGAGTTCAGCCACCACGCACCCCCAGCCTGTGGACAACCCTCACGAAACCGCACCCGGCCCCCACCGAGCCGACCGGGAAAACACAACCGATCAATCCCGCAAATCGGTCATATTTACTCCTAGTCTGACATTGCGCTCGCCCGTCCTGTCCACAGGGCTTGCGTACCTGTCCCGCTTCGGTTACTGGGAAGGACGGCCCACCGCCATGCCCGCAGATCTCGCCGTCATCGGACTCGGCCCGCTCGGCCTGCCCCTGGCCCAGGC
This sequence comes from Streptomyces sp. NPDC058335, assembly GCF_042723915.1. Classification (NCBI taxonomy): domain Bacteria; kingdom Bacillati; phylum Actinomycetota; class Actinomycetes; order Kitasatosporales; family Streptomycetaceae; genus Streptomyces; species Streptomyces sp. NPDC058335. The sequence goes on from NZ_JBHXHX010000006.1 coordinate 173,754, forward strand.
CGCCGTGGCCGCCGGCATCCCCACGCTCGGCTACCGCACCGGACCCGAGCCGGGCTCCCTCAGCCCCGCCGAGTTGCGCCGGATGCTCTCGGGGGGGTTCCGGCCCGCCACCAACCCTGCCGAGCTGGGCCGGGTGCGCACCGCCGTCATCTGCGCCCCCACCCCGCGCGACGCGGGCGGCGGGCTCGACCTGAGCCAGGTGGAGGCCGCCGCCCGCACCCTGGCCGGGCACCTGCGCCCGCACACCACCGTCATCCTGGAGTCGCCCGTGCCCCCCGGGACGACCGAGGAGTTCCTGCGGCCGCTCCTGGAGGAGATGTCCGGTCTGCGCGCGGGCCGCGACTTCCACCTCGCGTACTCCCCCAGCCGGGCCGACCCCGGCCGCCGAGACTTCACGCCCGCCAATACGCCGAAGGTCATCGGCGGACTCACCCCCGCCTGCACCGAGTCGGCCGCCGCCTTCTACGGCCGCCTCACCGACAAGGTGGTACGCGCGCGTGGCCTCAGGGAAGCCGAGACCGTGACGCTTCTGGAGACCAATTTCCGGCACGTCAACATGGCCCTCGTCAACGAGATGGCCGTCCTCTGCAACGACCTCGGCGTGGACCTCTGGGACGTCATCCGGTGCGCCGAGACCAAGCCGTTCGGCTTCCAGGCCTTCCGCCCCGGTCCCGGCGTCGGCGGCCACTCCGTGCCACTGGACCGCACCGGCCACGCCGGCAGCCCCCTGCGCATGGTGGAACTCGCCCAGCAGGTCAACAGCCGCATGCCCCGCTACGTCGTCCAGCGCGCCGCCACCCTCCTCAACGAGCACGGCAAGTCGGCGCGGGGCGCGCGCGTGCTGCTGCTCGGGGTCACCTACAAGGCCGACCTCGCCGATCAGCAGGGCGCCCCCGCCCAGGAGGTCGCGATCCGCCTGATGGAACTCGGCGCGGCCGTCAGCTACCACGACCCGCACGTACCGTCCTGGAGCGTCCTCGACCGCCCGGTCCCCCGCGCCGACTCCCTGTACGAGGCCGCCGCCGACGCCGACCTGACGATCCTCCTCCAGCAGCACCGCACGTACGACCTCCAGGGCCTCTCGGTGAAGGCACAGCTGCTGCTCGACACGCGGGGGGCTACGCCTACGGGGGCGGCGCACCGGTTGTGAGACGGGGCGCACGAGACCGTCCTGGGCTCCGGAGGCTGGTGGCGTACGGCACGGCTCGCCGGTAACGTAAAAATGGATGGTGCCCACCGCAGAGGCCACTGCGGCAGGCACCTGATGGTTCACGGAGTGTCCGCCCCTAGTTGTTGTAGGGGCGGCCGCTCGAAAAGCCGCAAGATCCACCTCCTCCGGCACTGCACCGTCCGAAGACGGAGTCGGTCCCAGCGGGTGGGCTTGCGGTGGCGTCCCATGGGAGCCCCCTTCCACGACGCCGCCCAGTGGCCCGGTGGACGGCTCGTTCAGGAACTCGGGCCGGGCCCCGAGGGCTCGGGTCCGGAACCATGTCCTTGGAAGGGGGCACCCCTCACAACTGGGGCGCCGACCCGGACGCTACCGTCCAAGACCCCCCTGACCAGCGCGCATTCGCCCCGAAGGCAACCGTGCGCCCCTGCTCCGCGTCACACGCCCCCACGCCCCCACGCCCGTCCCGGGCATGCGAAAGGGGCCGGTCACCTCACCTGAGTGAGCTGACCGGCCCCTGCCGAAGGCCTGCGAACTACCGTCGGGCTAGCGCCGGTGCACCGAGTCCGCCACCGTCACCTCGACGCGCTGGAACTCCTTGAGTTCGCTGTATCCGGTGGTGGACATGGCGCGGCGCAGGGCGCCGAAGAAGTTCATCGAGCCGTCCGGCGTGTGGGACGGGCCGGTGAGGACCTCCTCGATGGTGCCGACCGTGCCGAGGTCGACCTTCTGGCCGCGCGGCAGCTCCTCGTTGACGGCCTCCATGCCCCAGTGGTGGCCGCGGCCGGGCGCGTCGGTCGCGCGCGCGAGCGGGGAGCCCATCATCACCGCGTCGGCGCCGCAGGCGACGGCCTTGGGCAGGTCGCCGGACCAGCCGACACCGCCGTCCGCGATCACGTGCACGTACCGGCCGCCGGACTCGTCCATGTAGTCGCGGCGGGCGGCGGCGACATCGGCCACCGCCGTCGCCATCGGGACCTGGATGCCGAGCACGTTGCGCGTCGTGTGCGCCGCGCCGCCGCCGAAGCCGACGAGGACGCCCGCCGCACCGGTACGCATCAGGTGCAGGGCCGCCGTGTAGGTGGCGCAGCCGCCGACGATCACCGGGACGTCGAGTTCGTAGATGAACTGCTTCAGGTTCAGCGGCTCGTGCGAGCCGGAGACGTGCTCCGCGGAGACCGTCGTACCGCGGATGACGAAGATGTCCACGCCCGCGTCGACGACGGCCTTGGAGAACTGGGCCGTGCGCTGCGGGGAGAGTGCGGCGGCGGTGACCACGCCCGAGTCGCGCACCTCCTTGATGCGCTGCCCGATCAGCTCCTCCTTGATCGGCGCGGAGTAGATCTCCTGGAGCCTGCGGGTCGCCTCGCCGACGGGCAGCTCGGCGATCTCGTCCAGCAGCGGCTGCGGGTCCTCGTACCGGGTCCACAGGCCCTCGAGGTTGAGCACGCCCAGGCCGCCCAGTTCGCCGATGCGGATCGCGGTGGCGGGGGAGACGACGGAGTCCATGGGGGCGGCCAGGAACGGCAGCTCGAAACGGTAGGCGTCGATCTGCCAGGCGATCGAGACCTCCTTCGGGTCCCGCGTACGGCGGCTGGGGACGACGGCGATGTCGTCGAAGGCGTACGCCCGGCGGCCGCGCTTGCCGCGCCCGATCTCGATCTCAGTCACGTGTGTGGCCTTTCCCTGATGCGTTGCAGCGTCTACCAGTATCGCCGACGGGCACGGCGAGGGCGGCCCCGGATGCTCCCGGGGCCGCCCTCAGACGTGTGAAACGGACGGCACGCGCGTGTGCCGCTACTTCTTGCCGCTGTAGTTCGGCGCCTCGACCGTCATCTGGATGTCGTGCGGGTGGCTCTCCTTGAGGCCCGCCGAGGTGATCCGGACGAACCTGCCGTTGTCCTGAAGCTCCGGGACGGTACGGCCGCCGACGTAGAACATCGACTGGCGCAGGCCGCCGACCAGCTGGTGGACGACGGAGGACAGCGGGCCGCGGTACGGCACCTGGCCCTCGATGCCCTCGGGGATCAGCTGCTCGTCGGAGGCGACGCCCTCCTGGAAGTACCGGTCCTTGGAGAACGACTTGCGCTCGCCGCGGGTCTGCATGGCACCCAGGGAACCCATGCCGCGGTACGACTTGAACTGCTTGCCGTTGATGAACAGCAGCTCGCCGGGCGACTCCTCGCAACCCGCGAGCAGCGAGCCCAGCATCACGGTGTCGGCGCCCGCGACGAGGGCCTTGGCGATGTCACCGGAGTACTGGAGGCCGCCGTCGCCGATGACCGGGACACCCGCTTCCTTGGCGGCCAGCGCGGCCTCGTAGATGGCGGTGACCTGCGGGACGCCGATGCCGGCGACGACACGGGTCGTACAGATGGAGCCGGGGCCGACACCGACCTTGATGGCGTCCGCGCCGGCGTCGACGAGGGACTGCGCGCCGTCGCGGGTGGCGACGTTGCCGCCGATGACGTCCACGCGCGTGTGGTTGGACTTGATCTTGGCGATCATGTCGCCGACCAGGCGGGAGTGGCCGTGCGCGGTGTCGACGACGATGAAGTCGGCGCCGGCCTCGATCAGGGCCTGGGCGCGCTCGAAGGCGTCACCGGCGACGCCGACCGCGGCACCGACGAGGAGGCGGCCCTCGGCGTCCTTCGCCGCGAGCGGGTACTTCTCCGCCTTGACGAAGTCCTTGACCGTGATCAGGCCCTTGAGGACGCCCTGGTCGTCGACGAGCGGCAGCTTCTCGATCTTGTGGCGGCGCAGCAGCTCCATGGCCTCCACGCCGGAGATGCCGACCTTGCCGGTGACCAGCGGCATCGGCGTCATGACCTCGCGGACGCGGCGTGTGCGGTCGGTCTCGAAGGCCATGTCGCGGTTGGTGACGATGCCGAGCAGCTTCTTGTTTCCGTCGGTCACCGGGACGCCGCTGATGCGGAACTTGGCGCAGATCGCGTCGGCCTCGCCGAGCGTGGCGTCCGGATGGATGGTGATCGGGTCGGCCACCATGCCGGACTCGGAGCGCTTCACGAGGTCGACCTGGTTGGCCTGGTCCGCGATGGAGAGGTTGCGGTGCAGTACACCGACGCCGCCCTGGCGGGCCATCGAGATCGCCATGCGCGATTCGGTGACCTTGTCCATGGCGGCGGACAGGAGCGGGATGTTCACCCGCACGTTCCTGGAGACGTACGAGGCGGTGTCGATCTCGTCGGGAGCCATGTCCGACGGGCCCGGCAGCAGCAGCACGTCGTCGTAGGTCAGCCCGAGCGTCGCGAATTTTCCGGGCACTCCGTCGACGTTGGCAGTCATGACACCTTCCCCAAATGGCCTTGATCGGTGCGGATGTCCATGCTAACGGGAAGCACACCTCCCGAATTCCACGGTCCGATGTGACTCCGGGCTCCGCATGTTCGTACGGCGGCGGCGGGCGGCCTGTTCACCGAAGGGGCCGCCGACCTGTTCAGCGTAGGCGTCTCGGCCGGTCCGGCGTTGGGCCCGTTGCTTCGTTGGCGGAGGAGGTGCGGCGGGACCGCGGAGGGACTACTGCTCGGCGAGGGCGCGCAGCCTGCTCAGCGCGCGGTGCTGGGCCACGCGCACGGCCCCGGGTGACATTCCCAACATCTGGCCGGTCTCCTCCGCCGTGAGGCCGACCGCGATGCGCAGCAGGAGCAGTTCCCGCTGGTTCTCGGGCAGGTTGGCGAGCAGCTTCTTCGCCCACTCGGCGTCGCTGCTCAGCAGGGCCCGCTCCTCCGGACCGAGGGAGTCGTCGGGACGTTCCGGCATTTCGTCGGATGGGACCGCCGTGGAGCCGGGGTGGCGCATCGCCGCGCGCTGGAGGTCGGCGACCTTGTGTGCGGCGATGGCGAAGACGAAGGCCTCGAAGGGGCGGCCCGTGTCCTTGTAGCGCGGGAGGGCGAGGAGGACCGCCACGCAGACCTCCTGCGCGAGGTCCTCCACGAAGTGGCGTGCGTCGCCGGGGAGCCGGGACAGCCGGGTGCGGCAGTACCGCAGGGCGAGGGGGTGGACATGGGCGAGAAGGTCGTGTGTGGCCTGCTCGTCTCCGTCGACCGCGCGATGCACGAGTCCGCCGATCGCCCCGGGGGCACGGACCGCCTCGTCTTCGCGCATCGGTCCATGGTGCACTGCGGCCGGACCGGCCGCGGCACCGTGCCCTTCGTTGTGCACCGAAGCGTTATGAGCAGGTGCGCCGGAACTCATCCCCTGCGCCCTCCCCTCCCGCTCGACCGACTTGTCCCCGAGGAACTCCACCCCTCAAGGATGCGGCATCAGCGGCGAAACGAGCAGCGGGCACCCGGCGAGGCCCTGCTCCACCCCCGTCCGACGCCCGGCCGACGGGGGGTTCCCGCAAGCCCAGAACCCCGCGCGAGCAGGGAGGTTCATCCATTCCCCCGCTCCTGTCCACTGGGATCGGCTTGCTCGAAAAGTCCGTCGTCGCAGCCTGTCCGGCGCTGCTGCCGACCGAAGAAGTCCGCCGCACAGGCCGTACGGCCGTGGCGCTGAGGACGCCGGACCGAAAGGCCTGACCGAAGGCGCCGGACCCCGGCACCGGCACGCGCGCCCCCGTCGGCAATGTCGGCGAACTCACGCGCTGGACCCCGCTCATCGGTGCCCAGCACGTGCCGCCGCTCACCGGGAGGGAGCGGTCCGCCGGGCAGGCCCTAGCGGACCAGTCCCCACCGGAAGCCCAGTGCCACGGCGTGCGCGCGGTCCGAGGCGCCGAGCTTCTTGAACAGCCGGCGGGCGTGGGTCTTGACGGTGTCCTCGGAGAGGAACAGCTCGCGGCCGATCTCGGCGTTGGAGCGGCCGTGGCTCATGCCTTCCAGGACCTGGATCTCGCGCGCGGTGAGCGTGGGCGCCGCGCCCATCTCGGCCGAGCGCAGCCGCCGCGGGGCGAGCCGCCATGTGGGGTCCGCGAGGGCCTGGGTGACCGTCGCGCGCAGTTCGGCGCGAGAAGCGTCCTTGTGCAGATAGCCGCGGGCGCCGGCGGCGACCGCGAGTGCGACGCCGTCGAGATCCTCGGCGACGGTCAGCATGATGATGCGTGCGCCCGGGTCGGCGGACAGCAGCCGCCGGACGGTTTCGACACCGCCCAGTCCGGGCATGCGCACGTCCATCAGAATCAGGTCCGAGCGGTCGGCACCCCAGCGGCGGAGGACTTCCTCGCCGTTGGCCGCCGTCGTCACGCGCTCGACGCCGGGCACGGTCGCGACCGCGCGGCGGAGCGCCTCTCGGGCAAGCGGGGAGTCGTCGCAGACGAGGACGGAAGTCATGGCCGCCCTCCGCAGCTGATGCGCGTCACCTTGTGCCTCCAGGCTGGTACGTATCGTCACCTGTGCGGTCGACCGTCTCGGACGCTTGCCCGAGCGTTTGTGTTTTCAACCGCCACCGCACTCTCAACGATGGTCACTCGAAAGAGTTACGGGGCCGCGTGCATTCTTCGGCACTCTACGTGAGGAGGCGGACACGGTGGAGAGACCCGCGCGGACCCTCAAGCTTTCACCACAACCCATGCCCCGTTTAGCCCTATTTCTTCCCATTTACTGGTGTCTGAGGCTAGATTCGCAATGAGTCATATTTTCATCTCCTTAGATCGTAGTTGTACGGTCGTGGGCACCGTATCCGCTCAGCACGGCTGCAAGGGGTCACGCAATGGCAGATTTCTCCCGCCTTCCCGGACCGAACGCGGACCTGTGGGACTGGCAGCTCCTGGCTGCCTGCCGCGGGGTGGACAGCTCGCTCTTCTTTCATCCCGAGGGCGAGCGCGGGGCGGCGCGGAGCGCTCGCGAGAACTCGGCCAAGGAGGTCTGCATGAGGTGCCCTGTGCGCGCGCAGTGCGCGGCGCACGCGCTGGCGGTGAGAGAGCCGTACGGCGTGTGGGGCGGGCTGACCGAGGACGAGCGCGAGGAGCTCATGGGGCGGGCGCGCAACCGCCTGGTGTCGGCGTCGGCCGGCGCGGGCGGTGTTTCGAACACCTGAAGGAACGTTTCTCCACATAGTTGAGGGCACACGCCGATGCGGGTGCCCTCATTGCTTGTGCGACGTCCTTGTCCTACGTGCCGCCCTACGTGCATGTCCTACGTGCATGTCCTACGTGCTTGTGCGACCTCTGCCGACCGGTACGACTACCGTGCCGCCGCCCGTCCCAGTTGCTCGAGCGTGGCAGCCACCGCCGGTACCTGCGCCAGGTCGGGAAGGGTGAGCGCGACGACCTCCCGCCGTACCGCCGGTTCCAGGGTCACCGCACGGGCTCCGCGCGGCCGTACGGACTCGATCGCGAGCTGGGGGAGGACGGCGACGCCGAGGCCCGCGCCCACCAGGCCGGCCACCGCCGGGTAGTCGTCGGTCGCGAAGTCGATGCGGGGGGTGAAGCCCGCGGCTTCGCACACCTCCACCAGCCGGCCACGGCAGCGCGGGCAGCCGGCGATCCACGGCTCGCCGGCCAGTTCGCCGATGGCGAGGGACTCCGCGCGCGCGAGCCGGTGCCGTTCCGGCAGGAGGGCGACGAGCCGGTCCGTCAGCAGGGGGCGGACGACCAGGTCGGGCCACTCCTCGGCGCCAGGCGCGTCCTCGTAGCGGAAGGCGAGGGCGACGTCGCAGTCGCCGGCGCGCAGCTTGTCGACCGACTCGGGCGGCTCGGCCTCCTCCAGGGAGACGCGGGTGCCGGGGTGGGCGGCGCGCAGGGCGGCCAGCGCGGTCGGGACGAGCGTGGAGCTGCCGCTGGGGAAGGAGACGAGGCGGACCCGGCCGGCACGCAGGCCGGCGATCGCGGCGACCTCCTCCTCGGCTGCGGTGAGTCCGGCGAGGATCCCGGCGGCGTGCCGCACGAGGGCGTCGCCCGCCTGGGTCAGCCGCATCTCGCGGCCGCTGCGCACCAGCAGGGGCGTGCCGACGGACGCCTCCAGTGCCTTCATCTGCTGGCTGACCGCGGGCTGGGTGCAGCCCAGCTCGCGGCCCGCCGCCGAGAAGGACCCGGTGGCGGCGACGGCGCGCAGCACGCGGAGATGACGGGCCTCGATCATCCTTCGAGCATAAGTGAGTCTTGGGTACGGCGGCGAATAATGCGTCGACACTTTGACCGCTGGTCGCTTAGCGTGCCGTCATGAGGCTTCTGTCCGTCAACGTGGGCCGTCCGAAGGCCGTTCCGTACACCGAGCAGCCGGAGGGTCTGACCGGTATCGACAAGCGGCCGGTGGAGGGGCCGGTGCGGGTGGCCGCGCCCGGTCCGAAGGGGGTCGCGGGAAGCGGCCTGGCCGGGGACGCGGTGTGCCACCTGCGTCATCACGGCGGCGACGACCAGGCGGTGTACGCCGTCGCGCGCGAGGACCTGGACGACTGGGAGCGTGAGCTGGGGCGCGCGTTCGCCGACGGCTCGTTCGGCGAGAACCTCACCACCACCGGGCTGGACGTGTCCGGGGCGCGAATCGGTGAGCGCTGGCTGATCGGGTCGGAGGTGGTGCTGGAGGTGACGTCCGGGCGGATTCCCTGTCTCACCTTCCAGGGCCATGTGGGTGAGAAGGGCTGGGTGAGGCGGTTCACGCGGAAGGCCGCGACAGGTGCCTACCTGCGGGTGATCGTGCCGGGGGAGATCCGCGCGGGGGATCCCATAGAGATCGTCCACCTGCCGGAGCACGAGGTGACGGCCCGGATGGAGTTCCAGGCCACCACCACACACCGGGAGCTGCTGCCCCGGCTGCTGGCGGCCGGCGACGCGCTGCACCCCGAGGCACGGGCGGCGGCCCGCAAGTACGTCGAGAAGTACGGTGGCTGAGCCGCCGTCACGGGCGGTGGGACCCACGGCTTCTTCACTTTCCGCAGGCCGCGTGCAGAGAGCGGACGCCCGGACTCCGGGTCACTAACCTTCTGCCATGACAACGGCTCTGATTACGGGTTCGACCGCGGGTATCGGTGCCGCGTTCGCGCGGCGGCTCGCGGCGGACGGGCACGACCTCGTCCTCGTCGCCCGGGACACCGAGCGGCTGCGCGAGCAGGCGACCGAGTTGCACGACCGGCACGGCATCGAGGCGGAGGTGCTGACGGCCGACCTGGCCACGGACGAGGGCATCGAGGCGGTGGCCGCCCGGCTCGGCGACCGCAGGAACCCCGTCGACCTGCTGGTCAACAACGCCGGCTTCGGCAACAAGGGCCGCTACCTCGACGTATCGATGGCCGACGAGCTGAAGATGCTCAAGGTGCACTGCGAGGCGGTGCTGCGGCTGACGTCGGCGGCGGCCGAGGCGATGCGGGAGCGGGGGCGCGGGGGTGTCGTCAACGTGGCCTCGGTTGCGGCCTTCGTGCCGCGCGGGACGTACGGCGCGTCCAAGGCGTGGGTCGTGCAGTTCACGCAGGGGGCGGCGAAGGATCTGGCGGGCAGCGGGGTGCGGCTGATGGCGCTGTGCCCGGGGTTCGTGCGCACCGAGTTCCACGAGCGGGCCGGGATGGGCACGGACAACATCCCCGGCTGGATGTGGCTGGACGCGGACAAGCTGGTCGCGGCGGCGCTGGCGGACCTGGCGCGCGGGAAGTCGGTGTCGATTCCCGACCCGCGGTACAAGGCGTTGATGGGCCTGGTGAAGGTGATGCCCCGGTCGCTGCTGGGCGGGGTCAGCTCGCGGACCGGGCGGAAGTACGGGCCGCAGTAGCGAACGGCGACGGCGGGGCTCCGGTGGGAGGATGGGCGTGACAGGGCCGGACCCAGGGGGGCCGGAGGCGGCGCGATGACGTTCGTACAGCTCATCGATTGCAGGACGAGCCGGTTCGACGAGATGAACCGGCTGATGGACACGTGGGTCGAACAGACCAAGGGGAAGCGGACGGCGACGCACGCGCTGGTCGGAAAGGACCGGTCGGACGCGTCGCACTTCGTCGAGATCGTGGAGTTTCCGTCGTACGAGGAAGCGATGCGGAACTCGAACCTTCCGGAGACCGACAAGATCTTCCAGGACATGGTCGCGCTCTGTGACGAGATGCCGACCTTCACCGATCTGGAGGTGGTGCGCGACGAGCAGCTGAACTGCGCGACGGCGCGGGAGTGGTTCGAGCAGGCCGGGACGATCGAAATTGATCGCATGTTCGATCGAGTGACCGACGACTACGTGGACCACGATCCCTCCGGTTCGCAGGGCACCGGGCTGCGTGCGGCGCGCGAGGAGTTCGCGGGCTGGCGGCGCGCCTTCGACTTCTCGTTCCGGGTCGACGACCAGATCGCCCAGGAGGACCGGGTGTGCACCCGCTGGACCTGGACCGCCCGCCACAAGGGCGACTTCCTCGGCATCCCGGCCACCGGGCAGAACGTCACCATGACCGGCATGACCTGGCAGTGCTTCCGGGACGGAAGGATCTGCGAGGGCTGGTGGCAGTACGACCGGGCGGGTCTGCTGGAGCAGCTGGGGGTACTCGGGGAGTAGCCCGCGAGGATGCACCGCCGAGAGGCGGGCGGGAGGGGGGGGGGGGGGACCCGCCCCCCCCCCCCCCCGGAGCAAGGCCGCGGCCCGCCCGCAGGCGCATTAAAAAAAAAAACCACCCCACGCAACAG